>JAEZTL010000033.1 GCA_023421395.1 Bacillota bacterium
TGCGGGGGCATTTATACACCCGGGCGGCGGGCGGCGGGGGGGGGGGGGCGCGCGGCCTGGTCATGAGCGCCCCGCGGCCACATGCCGCGGGGCCGAAAGAAACCGCCGGCGCGGCGGGCGGGAGGGCCTTATGAGTGTCGAGGTGATGCTGCAACTGCTTCAAACGGTTTCGGTGATCCTGGCGATGGCGGTCGCCGCGGGCACCATCCGGGGGCGTGGAAGCGAACGAGCCGCGGTGCTGACCAAGATGCAGGTCGACATAGAATATATCAAGCAGCGCATCGACGGCGTGGACAAACACGCGGAGAGACTGGCGGAACTGGAGGCGTGCTGCCGGACGCTTGGAAAGCGGCTGGATGACCACCTTTGGCTGGAGCACGCCGGCAAAAAGGAGGACGAGTAGCCGCGGCCGGACACGGAAAGGAAGGATGGACCATGCGGAAAACCGTGGGCCTTGTTTGGCTGGGCCTTATGCTGCCGGCGGCGGCTTTCGCCCAGGCGGAGGGCGCGGAGGCGCTCCAGCCCTACACCTGGGATTCCCTGGCGACCATCGGCGGCGCGACCAGCGCGACACTTCTGGTCGTGCAGTTTTTAAAAGCCCCGCTGGACCGCTGGCGCCACATCCCGACCCGCTTTCTGGCGCTCTTCATCGCATTCGCCCTCATGACCGGCGCAAGAGCTTATACGGCCGGCCTCGCCTGGCGGGACGTACCGCTCATCACCGTCAACGCCATTTTGGTGGCGCTGGCCGCCATGGGCGCCTACGAAGTGTCCTTCGCCAAAATCGCGGAGGCGGAGGATAAAAAGGGATCCAGCCGGGATCAGAAGCCGCCGGTCCGGACCTGACAAACGCTCCTTTCGCGCCGAAGCGCGGCCCGGTCAGACCTCCGCCTCCTGCCGCAGACGCTCCACCAGCCGCCGGATGCGTTCGCGCGCTTCGGTTTCGAGCAGCAGCCTCTGCTCCTGGGACGGCGAACTGTCGCCCATGAGGCTGACGAACTGGCTGACCTTGAGGCCCAGCGCCTCCTGCATGTCCTGATCGGAGCCCCGTGGGCTGACCAGATAATAGCAAAGCAGCGAATCCTCGTGGCCGATGCGGTGGGCGCGGTCCTCCGCCTGGGCGTGCACCGCGGGCGACCAGTCCAGTTCCCCGAACACCACGCAGCTGGCGCGCTGCAGGTTGAGCCCGGAAGCGGAGCGCAGCGACACGCAGCAAAGGTCGGTCCTCCCCTCCATGAACGCCTCGGCGGCGGCGTCCTTTTCGCCCTCGGACTCCCGGCCGGTGATAAAAGCCGGACGGCAGGCCTTGAGCTCGGTTTTGTAGGTATCCATCACCGCGTGGTGATGGGCGAAGAGAAGCACACGCTCCCCCTCGTCCAGAAGCGCCCGCACGAAGGCCGCCACGTAGGGCGCCTTCGCGATGCCGGTGGCCTGCCGCTGCTGCTGGCAGATATCGTCCTCCGCCAGCGCGCGGCGGGAAGCGTCCGTGATGCCCGTAAGCGCGCGCACCTTATCCATCACCGGGCGCATCAGCGCCTGGTAGGTCTTGTCGTCCCAGTCGATCTCCTGCACCAGCCGTCGTTTGGGGGGCAGTTGGGGCAGCACCTCTGCCTTGGTGCGCCGCATCATCAGCCCCTCGCGCCGGAGATGCTCGCCCAGAAGGTCGGGTTTGGCCACGATGTAGCTGTTGTAGCCATAGCACCACTCGCGGGAAAAGCTCTCCCAGCTGCCCAGAAAATGGAAATCCAGAATGTTGATCACATTCCAGATCTCGCCGCCGTGGTTGTAAATCGGCGTGCCGGAGAGGCCCACCACGCTCTCCGTACCGGAGGCCACGAGGCTGGCGGAAGAGTACTTTTCCGTGCCGGCGTGGCGCAGTTCCTGAATTTCGTCGAAGATCACGGTCTGAAAGCCGCATTCCGGCAGCGCTTTTTTCCAGCCGCGCAGCAGCAGGTAGTGGATGATGTAGACGTCCGCCTCCGGCAGCTCGTAGGGCGTGAGCCCCCGGATCACATGTACGCGGACGCCGCCGGACAGCAGGAGAAACCGTTCGGTCTCCCGCTGCCAGTTGCGCACCAGATGTGGCGGCACCACGATGAGCGCCGGGAACTGGGCGGTGGTGGCCAGGTACGAAAGCGCCTGAACGGTCTTGCCCAGGCCCATTTCATCGGCCAGCAACGCCCGGCGGCTGCCCAAGAGAAACGCCAGGCCCTGCTTCTGAAAGGGCATCAATTCGCCGGCAAAGCGCTCCGTCGGCGGCGTGACGGATTCGCTCATCGTCAGCCGCGCCTCGCGCCAGGCGGCGTACTCCCGCGCTTCGGACAGCGCCTCCTCCCAACGCTCCTGATCGGCGGCGCGGACCTCGAGGGGGTAGCGCAGCATCAGCCAGTTGAGCTCGCCGATGATCCGGCGGTGGGCTGTAAAGCGGGCCTCTCCCCTGCCCCGGCCCTCACAGCCGGGAAAAAGGCGCTTGGCCAACTCCGTCACGCAGGGTTCGCCCTTGATGACCCAGCATTTCGCCTTGCGGTTAAACCCCAGCGTGCCGTAGTAATGGGGCGGCGCGCCGACCTCCCGAAGATAGGACGGATAGTTCACGGCAGCGATACCCCCCACAGCCGGTTGAGCCCGAAGACCACCACGGGCTTGCCCAGAATTTCGCCGGGCAGGAGCGCCCTGTCCGTCGTCACCAAGATCAGCGCGGCGAGGTGCGGTGAGGCCAGATAGCGCGCCGCCTGCGCTTTAAGCCGCGCGCTGTTCAGCCGCCCGCGCTTGACCTCAATGCCCACGTCTCCGGCCAAAAAATCGATGCGGCAGCGCGGGGCGATCATCGCCTCGTGCCGCGCGTCAATGCCGGCCCCCCGGAGCGCCGCCGCGATCATCTCGTGCAGCTGGCGCTCCTCCGGGGCCACAGGAATGCGCAGCGCCGAGAGCGCCGCGCATATTTGTTCCATATCTGGCCGCATGGCCGTCATTCGATTCCGGTCACTTCGTAGCCCGCGTCCTCCACGGCCTTTTTGATGGCCTCGTCGGGCGCTTCCCCCGCCGAAACGGCGGCGATCTTCTTCTCCAGATCCACCTTGGCGGTCAGGCCGATGCCCGAGAGCGCCTTTTCCACCCGCATGGCGCAGTGCCCGCAGCTCATGCCTTCCACGTGTATGGTCTTCATCATGGTCGTTTCCTCCTTGATTTCAGCCGGTTCTTCCGGCCGTACTTCGACGGGTTCAGCCGCCTCCGGCGCTTCGTCCGGAACAGCCTGCGCGCCTTCTCCCGGCTTTGCGGAACGGGGCCTGAATCGGGTCAGCCGCAGCGCGTTCAGCACCACGCAGACGCTGCTCAGGCTCATCGCCGCCGCGGCGAACATGGGGTTCAGCGTCCAGCCGGTCAGCGGATAGAAAAGCCCCGCCGCCAGCGGGATCCCCAGCGCGTTATAGAAGAATGCCCAGAACAGGTTCTCCTTGATGTTGCGGAGCACCGCGCGGGAGAGGGAGACGGCGTTGACCGCGTCCATCAGGTCGCCCTTCATCAGGACCACGCCCGCAGATTCAATGGCGATATCGCTGCCCGCGCCGATGGCGATGCCCACGTCCGCCACCGTCAGCGCCGGCGCATCGTTGATGCCGTCGCCGATCATCGCGACCTTTTTGCCCTCCTTCTGGATCTCCTGTACCACGCGCGCCTTGTCCCCTGGCAGTACTTCGGCCTCAACGCGCTGGATGCCCAGCGCCCGGGCCACCGCCTGAGCGGCCCGGCGGTTGTCGCCGGTGAGCATGACGGTCTCGACGCCCATCGCGTTCAGCGCGGCGACGGCCTCGCGGCTGGTGGGTTTGACGGTGTCGGAAAGGGCGATCACGCCTGAAAGCGCGCCGTCCAGCGCGATCCAGATCAGCGTTTCGCCCCGGTCTGACAGCGCCCGGGCCTGCTCAGACAGCGGGGAGACATCGACACCGCCCTCGGTGAGCAGCTTTTCGCTGCCGGCCAGCAGAATCTCGCCGTTCAGCCGCGCCGTGACGCCGCGACCCGGCCGCTCCTCAAAGCCCTCCACTTCCGCGGCAAGGACCTTCTCCGCCTCGGCGCGCGCCATCACCGCCGCCGCCAGCGGATGACGGCTGGGGTTTTCCGCCGATGCCGCCAGACGCATCAGCCGCTTTTCATCCACGCCCGGCGCCGCCAGGATGCGGGTCACGGCGGGTTTGCCGCTGGTGAGGGTGCCGGTTTTGTCGACCACGGCCGCCCGGATATCGTGAGCGCGCTCCAGCGCCTCGGCGTTTTTAAAGAGGATGCCCAGACTCGCGCCCTTTCCGGTGCCCGCCATGATGGCCACCGGCGTCGCCAGCCCCAGCGCGCAGGGACAGGAGATGACCAGTACCGCCACGCCGATGGACAGCGCGAAGGAGGCGTCCTTTCCGGCGATGAGCCAGCCGAATGTGGCGATCAGCGCAACGGCGATGACCACCGGCACGAAGATCGCGGAAATCCTGTCCGCCAGGCGCCCGATGGGGGCTTTCGAGGCCGCGGCTTCCTCTACGAGGCGTACAATCTGGGAAAGCGTCGTATCTCCGCTCCTCCGCTCCACCCGAACGCGCAGAAAGCCCGTCAGGTTGATGGTGCCGGCGCGGACGGGACTGCCGACGGACACGTCGAAGGGCATGCTCTCGCCGGTCAGCGCCGACTGGTCCACGCCGGATTCCCCGAAGAGCACCGTGCCGTCCACCGGGATGCGCTCGCCGGGCCGGACCACCGCGATGTCGTCCAGGGCCACCTGGTCCACGGGGATCTCGGTTTCCGTGCCGTCCCGCTCCACGCGCGCGGTTTTGGGCGCGAGGTCAATCAGCATTGACAGCGCATGGGACGTACGCGCCTTTGAGCGAGCCTCCAGGTACTTGCCCAGCGTGATCAGCGTCAGGATGGTTCCGGCGGACTCAAAGTACAGGTCCATTCCGCCCATCTCCATGCCGCCGGCCATCTGATAGAGCGCCCACACGCCCTGGATCAGCGCCGCCGAGGAGCCGATGGCGATCAGCGAGTCCATGTTGGGGGAACGCTTGACGAGGGCCCTGAAGCCACGCTCGTAATAAACCCGGTTGACGTAGGCGATGGGAAGCACCAGCAGAAACTGGGTCAGCGCGCCGGCCATGCCGTGGATGCCGGGAAGGCCCAGCATGTGGCCCATCGAAAGGTACATCAGCGGGATCAGGCATAGAAACGACACGATCAGCCGCACCCTGACGCCCCTGGATTCGTCCGCCGGCGCGGCGGCGGGCTTTGTGGGCGCGGCAACGCCTTCCGAGCGCTCCGACGCGCCGTAACCCGCGTCCTCGACGGCGCGGATAATGGCGGCCGGGTCTGCCGCGCCGGGATCAAAGTCCACGGTCATGTGGTTGGTCATCAGGCTGACCGCGACGTTCGAAACGCCCTTCACCTTGGCGACGGATTTCTCCACATGGGCGGAGCAGGCGGCGCAGGTCATGCCGGTTACATCAAAGGATTCCTTCACGGCAAAAAACTCCCTCCGGGGTAGTCATCTTATTATACCACCGGAGGGGGCCAATGAACCAGCGCGCCCTGCGCGGGCAGAATCCTTGCGCCTACAGGAGTTTGCTCAAAAAGTCCTGGGTACGTTTTTCCCTGGGCGCGCCGAACACCTGGGCGGGGGCGCCCTCTTCGGCGATAACGCCTTCATCCATGAACAGAACCCGGTCGCCCACCTCCCGGGCGAAGCCCATCTCATGGGTGACGACCACCATCGTCATTCCCATCTCGGCCAGGCTCTTCATCACATCCAGCACCTCACCGACCATCTCCGGATCGAGGGCCGAGGTGGGCTCGTCAAAGAGCATGACCTCCGGATCCATCGCCAGTGCCCGGACGATCGCCACCCGCTGCTTCTGCCCGCCAGACAGCTGCGCCGGGTAGGCGGACGCCTTGTCGCGAAGGCCGACGCGCTCGAGAAGCGCCGTCGCTCGCTGGGCGGCCTCGTCCCGCGTCATAATTTTGAGGTGTACCGGCGCGAGCGTGATGTTGTCCAGCACCGTCTTATGGGGGAAGAGATTGAACTGCTGGAACACCATGCCCATTTTGCGGCGCACGCGGTTGATGTCTACGCCCCGGGCGGTGATTTCTTCCCCGTCGAACACGATGGAGCCGGCCGTGGGCTCCTCCAGTAGATTCAGGCATCTCAGGAAGGTGGATTTGCCGGAGCCGGAAGGCCCGATCACCACCAGCTTTTCGCCCTTTTCCACGTGCTGATCGATGCCGCGCAGCACCTTCAGCCCCTCGAACTCCTTGTGAAGGCCTTTAACGGTGATCACCCTGCCGCACCCTCCTTTCGACGCGCCCGAAGATGGCGGAAAGCCCCAGTACCAGCACCAGATAGATCGCCGCCACCGTGAGCAGCGGGAAGAACGCTGAGAACGTGCGGCTCCGGATGAAGTCGCCCGCCTTGGTCAGGTCCATCAGCGCGATATAGCCCACGATGGACGTTTCCTTGAGCAGCATGATGAACTCGTTGAACAACGCAGGCAGCGTGTTTTTGATGGCCTGGGGCATCACCACCAGCATCAGCGTGGCGGTGCTGGAGAGCCCCAGCGAGCGCCCGGCCTCTGTCTGCCCCTTGTCCACCGACAGGATGCCGCCGCGCACCATCTCCGACACGTAGGCGGCGCTGTTGAGGCCGAAGGAGAGGATCGCCACCAGCACCTTGGGGCCGTTGTAGGTGGCCAGGATGATGTAGTACATGATCAAAAGCTGCACCATCACCGGCGTGCCGCGGATTGTGTCCACGTAAACGCGGGCAATGCCCCGGAGCCAGTAGCACCGTCCGATGCGCGCGTTCGAAAGCCGCATCAGCGCAATGAGGCTGCCCAGAATCACACCCAGAACCGCCGCCGCCAGCGCGATTTCGATGGTGACTCCCAGGCCGCTGAGCAGCATCTTATAGCGGTCGCCCTGGATCAGGTTGAAGTCGAACTGCTGCCAGAACGACTGGGCCCAGGCGTTCAGCGCTTCCACGGGGCCACGCTCCTTTCAAAAACAACATGAAATGCGCAGCCGCCCGCGGCGGTTGCGCATTTCACGGTTCAAACCGGTTATTCCGCGGTCTTGTACTTGGCGTAGATGGTGTCCAGCGTGCCGTCGGCCTTGAGATCCGCCAGCGCACCGTTGATCTTGGCCAGCAGTTCATCCTGGCCCATGGGCAGCGCGATGCCGTACTGCTCATCGCTCAGGCGGTCGGCCAGCACCACCAGGCCCTGGGTCTGGGACAGAAACACATTGGCGGGCTCCTCGTCGATGACGACGGCGTCCAGCTTGCCGTTGATCAGATCCTGCACCGCATCGATGCCCTTGTCGTAGCGCTGAACGGTGGCGTCCTTGATGGTGTCGGTCACGTACAGATCGCCGGTGGTGCCCAGCTGCACGCCGATGGTCTTGCCGGCCAGATCCGCCTCGGAGGCGACGGCCGAGCCGTCCTTAACGATGATCTTCTGGGACGCCGCATAGTAGGGATCCGAGAACAGCACGCTCTTTTTGCGTTCCTCGGTGATGGTCATGCCGGAAATGGTGGCGCCGATTTTGCCGCTAGTGAGCGCCGGAATCAGCGCGTCAAAACTCATGTTCTCGATCTGGATCGCGACGCCGATCTTCTCGCCGATGGCATTGATCAGGTCGATGTCGATGCCGGTGGGGTTGCCGTCGTCGCCGATGAATTCAAAGGGAGCGAACTCGGCGTTGGTGCCCACCACCAGCGGAGCGCTCTCGGCCATGCCGGGGATCGCCAGCGTCAGCGCCAGAACCAGCGCGACCAGAAGGATTCTTGAAAACAGCTTCATAGGAAACGTCTCCTCCCGCACATCTTGAATGATTCTCCGATTATACCCCGTCCCGCGCCGACAATCAAGCGGTTTATTGTGAATAATTGCGTATATCTATGCATCTCGGCCCCGAAGGCTTACAGACTGCGGATGAGCTTTACGCAGCGGCCCAGGATCATGACAGCCTTCACATCCGCGGTTTCCGCCCGGAACTCCCGGTCGAAAGACTGCATGAGCAGCTTTCCGCCCTCAAGCTTTTTGATCTTTCGGGCCATACGGATTCCGCCGCGCTCCACGATCATCACCGCCTCGTCCAGCGGCGCCTTTTCCGGCACGGTCAAAAGCAGGTCGCCCGCGTGGATGCGGTAGCCCGCCAGCGCGTCGTCCGGACAGCGGAAGTAGAACACCTTGTCGGGCGGGCCGCCCTCGATGCGTCCGCCGATCACCGGCTCCAGCGCATGGTCCATCACCAGACCCTTCTCGTCGCACACCGGCACCCGCTTGATCACGCCGCCCAGCGCGTCCAGCCACGCGCCGCCCGGCTCCTCGGATGCGGCCGAGGCGGCGGTCACAGCTTCCTCCCTGAGCGGCTCCGCCGGCAGTACATAGGGCCGGGGCTTGGGCCGCAGCTTCACCTCCGGCTCCGCCGCCACCTCCAACTCCGTGGATACCGGGTTTTTCACGCCCAGCACCTTCAGCATCCGCTGCGCCTGGTCGTCGCTGGCCACCCTGCGGCCGGATTCGATATCCTTTATGACGCTCTCCGCCAGGCCGCACTTCTTGCCCAGCGCCTTTTCGGTCATGCCGGCGGCCAGCCGGGCCTTTTGTATGGTTTCGCCCATCCTGCTCATGGAGTCTCTCCCCCTTCACCCGCCACGTCGTCCAGCGCGATCAGCGCCGCGGCGTAGACGGCCATCGTGATTTCAAGTTCGGAAACCGACTGCGCCTCGTCCGGCTCGTGGGCCCGGCCGTGCCCCTCCGGCAAAAAATCCGGTCGCCCGGCGTCAGGGTAGCCGGGGCCGAAGGTGACCGCGTTTTTCAGTTCACGGGAGTAGGTGCCGCCGCCGGTGGCGTAGGGCGCGTCGTCCCGCCCGGTGACCGCTTGATACACCGCCTGCAGCGCCCGGATGCGCGGGTCGTCCTTGGGCATGTAAAAGGGTTTCTTGATCTCGAGGGTTTCCACGCGGAAGCCGTTCCCCGCCGCCCAAGCGGCAAAAGTTCCGCGGCAGTCTTCAAGATCAGTGGCAATGGACAGCCGGCAGTCCACCGTCAGGCGGATCCGCCCCGCCTCGAAGCCCACGAGCCCCACCACCTGGGTGGTTTTTCCGGTTTCCGTATCTTCCATGGCGATGCCCGTGACCTTGCCGTAAGTATCGCCGGAGAGAAGGGCGACGGCCGCCAGCGATTTCGCGCCTGGCATCAGTCCGGAATCGGCCAGCGCCGAGGCGAGCCTTTCAATCGCGCTGACGCCGTACCAGGGCCGCGCCGCGTGCGCGGCTCTGCCCTGGGCGGAGACTTCAACCCGTCCGTCCTCGCCCGTTACCGCAATGTCCTCCGCACCGGCCAACGCGCGCCTCGCCGCTTCCAGCGGGCACGAAAGCACCGCCCGGGCCGTGGGGGGGACCATGTTGGAGACGGCCCCACCGGAGAATTCCACCAGCGCGCCGTCCGGCTCGACGATGGTCAGCGTCGCGTTCAGCATGCCCTTCTGCGCGAAGTTGGCCGGGAACGCGGAATCCGGCACGATGGAGGCGGCGGGCATCTTCTGAGTGCCGGCGAAATAGGCCATGTCCCGCATGCCGGTCTCCTCCGCGCCGCCCATCACGAGGCGGATTCCGTGGCGAAGCGGCAATCCCAATTCCCGGAACATGCGCATCAGCCCCAGCCCCATGGCACAGGCCATCTTGTTGTCGTGGACGCCCCGACCGATCAGCCAGTCGTCCACGCGCGTCGCGCTAAAGGGCGGGTACAGCCAGCCCTCGCCCACCGGCACCACGTCCAAATGGCCGAAAATGCCCAAGCAGTTTTCCCGGTCACCCCACCAGGCGCTGGCGCAGTAGCCCTCGTGATCCTCCGTTATAAAGCCGTACGCCTCCGCGCGGGCGCGGGCGTAGTCCAGCATGCGCTTCACGTCGGGCCCGAAGGGCGCGCCGGGGGCGGCCAGATCCGCACGGCTGACGCTTTCGATCCGCGCGAAGTCCTGGAGATCCTCCACCACCGATTCGATGTTTTCCCCGATCCAGCGCCGGATGCGGTCCATATCGGCCTGATGCACGCTCATGGTTCCTCTCTCTTTCTGTGTTCGGCAAAAAAATCCGAAAGCAGCGCCTGGCACGATTCGGCCAGTACGCCGCCGTCGGCACGGGCGAAGTGGGTGAAGGCGGGGTCCTCGGTGATGCGGTAGACGCTGCCGCAGCACCCGGCGGCTGGGTCGGCCGCGCCGAAGACCACCCGCTCCAGCCGCGCGGCGACGATGGCCCCGGCGCACATTGCGCAGGGCTCCAGCGTCACATAGAGCGTGCAGCCAGTCAACCGCCAGCCCCCCAACGCCCGGGCCGCCGCGCGAATCGCCTCAATTTCCGCGTGGGCGGTGGGGTCCGCCGCCGATTCCCGCCGGTTCCGGCCGGTGGCCACAATTTCGCCGTTTCGCGCCACCACCGCGCCCACGGGAAGCTCGCCTTCCGCCAGCGCGCGCCGCGCCTCCTCCAGCGCGATTTTCATCAACGCTTCGTCGTTCATTTCGCCCTCCCATTGATTTGCCCCAATAGGATAGCACAATTTCCGGCAAATTACCAGCCGGGCGTATTGCGCTTTCACAATCCGGGAAGTTGCGGTATAATAGAGAAAAACGGGCGCATGCCCCTGGAGGAAGAGATATGAAGATCAGCCGGTACTTTGACGCCGCGGTTTTGAAACCGGAGATGACCCGCGAGGAGGCGAAGGACGCCATCCGCCAGTCCATCGAGGCGGACAGCTACTCGGTCTGCGTGCGGGGCTGCGACATCCCCATGGCCGTGGAGATGTGCCGCGGCACGAACACCCTCGTCAGCTGTGTGCTGGACTTCCCCTACGGATACGGCGGCGCGGCAGGCAAGCGCGCGCTGGCAAAGGTCTACTGCCAGCAGGGCGCGAAGGAACTGGACATGGTAATGAACTACGGCTACGCCCGCGGCGGCGACTGGGACGTGGTCGAGGAGGAAATCCGCGGCGTGTGCGAGGAAGCCCACGCGGCGGGCGCGCTGGTGAAGGTGATCTTTGAGACCAGCCAACTGACGCTGGACCAGATCCGGACCGCGACGGAGACGGCCATCAGGGCGGGCGCGGATTTCGTCAAGACCTCCACCGGCTTCAACGGCGCGGGAGCCACGAAGGAAGCCGTGCGGGCGATGCTGGAAACGGCGGCGGGCCGCGCCAGGGTGAAGCCCTCCGGCGGCATCCGCGACTACGCCACCGCGAAGATGTACGTGGACATGGGCGCCCAGCGTTTGGGTATCGGCTTTTCCTCCGCCGCGGCCATTGCCAGGGGCGAAGGTACGGACGAGGCCTACTGATCCCCGCAAAAAAGCTCGCCCCCGGTCCAAAGCGGGCCGGGGGCGGGCTTTTTGCGGGTCAGACGGGCCGGATCATAAACGAGAAGGAATGGGGCGACTCGCCGTCGATCAAAAATTCCGGGTGAGTGCGGGAGCCCCAGCCGTCGTCGCCCCCGACGCCCATGCGCTTCATCGCGACATCCAGTACCGTATAGGTGATCGGCGGCAACTCGTCCGGATGCAGCGCGCTCGCCAGCTCTCCGGCGGTGTACGGCAGCACGGAGATTTCCAGCGGCGCGCCGTCCATCTCCACGCGAAGACCCGCGCCGCCCTCATCGGTCACTTCCAGCCAGCGCACGCCGGCGCGGTTGCCGCACTCCTGCGGCACCACGTAGCGGGTGAGGTTTTGCGCCGCGCCCATGGCATATACGCCCAGCCGCGCGCCGGCGAGACGGTCGATGTAATTCTCCTCCGGCCCCAGGCCGTAATAGCGCGCTGTGCAGAATCGGCTGGGCAGCCGCACCGAAAGGCCCACGGCGGGTACCGGCCCCATGCCGGGAACGCCGGGCAGATCCAGCAAGACGCGCACGGCGCCGTCCGGCAGCATCTGGTAGGCGATGTCGGCGAAGGCGTCCTTCACGATGGGCAGCGCGTAGCGGAAGGTGATCTTCGGCGGCTCGCCGGGCAGCGAAGGCCTGACGTCCGCCAGCTTTGAGCACTCGGTGGCCGCGCGCCAGAACGCCATGTCCCGGTCGAAACCGCCTCCGCGGTCGGTATCGGTCGGGGCGCGGAACAAGCTTAGCTGGAAGGGCGTGACGATCAGCTCCGGCCCGCCGTCTTTTCTGTAGGAAGTCAGGCCGCCCTCCGGCAGCGAGATCAGCGCGCTGACGCCGCCGGCGAAAGCGCCCACATTCCAGTCGCCCGGCACGATCCGCACGTCCCCCTTGAGCGTTTCCGTCGCCCCGCTTACCCGGAATACGCACTGGCCGTGCATCTGCTCGTAGCCCTTTGGGGCCCAGGGCGCGTCCTCGCCCAGGCACAGCGAGCAGCCAACGGCGTATTCGCCGGCTTCACCGCACTCGGGCAGGTCCAGCGGCAGAAAAGCTTCCTCGCCCGCCGCCACCCGGGGAAACGCGTGGCCCGAGGCGATCTCTTTCCCGTCCTTCAAAAGAGAATAGCGCAGCACATACTCCTCCGTCCCGGTGAAGAGGTTGCGGTTGACCAGGCGCACGCCGCCCGCTTCCGGCAGAATCTTGACCGGCTGGTACAGGTATTTGACCTCTTGCATCTTGGGTGAGGGCGTTCGATCGGCGAACAGGATGCCGTTGGCGCAGAAGCTGCGGTCGTTGGGGCGGTCGAAGAAGTCTCCGCCGTAGGCGTAGCGCGCGGCGCCGCTCGGCGCGGTGGTGAGCAGCGCCTGATCGATGTAGTCCCAGATGAACCCCCCCTGGAACATCGGGTACTTCTCCATGAGGTCGGTGTATTTGAACAGGTTGCCCACGGAGTTGCCCATGGCGTGGGCGTATTCGCACAGAATATAGGGCTTATCCGGAGCTTCCGTCAGGTATTTTTCCACTTCCCAGGGCCGGGTGTACATGCGGCTTTCGATGTCCGAGGTATCGTTATAGCGGCGGTCGAAGGACACGCCCTCATAATGTACCAGCCGCGTGTCGTCCATCTCGCGCATGAGGTTTGACATATTGTAAATCACTTCGCCGCCATAGCTCTCGTTGCCGCAGGACCAGATGAGGATCGACGGGTGGTTCTTGTCGCGCTCGATCATCGAGCGGGCCCGGTCGTTGACGGCGTCCTGCCAGGCGGGGTCGTCGCCCGGCACCGCCTTCTCCGCGCTGCGGCCGCGTGGCATCGACCAGGAGCCGTGGGTCTCCAGATTCGCCTCATCGACGACGTAGATGCCGTACCGGTCGCACAGTTCGTAGAGGCGGCTTTCGTTGGGATAGTGGCAGGTGCGCAGCGCGTTGATGTTGCTGCGCTTCATTTCGAAGATGTCCGAGAGCATCTCCGCTTCTGTCAGCGTACGTCCGCCCACGGCGCTGAACTCATGACGATTCACGCCGCGCAGCTCCACGCGCTTGCCGTTGAGCAGCATCAGCTTGCCCTTCAGTTCGAAGCGGCGGAAGCCGACCATCGTCTCTGCGGCCTCGTACACGACGCCAGGCCCGGCCAGCGTAATTCGCAGCCGGTAGAGATTGGGCTCCTCCGCGCTCCACTTCCGGGGCGAGGCCACGGGGAGGGTGATTTGGGTAAGGGGCTTTGCGGGCAGCTCGACGCAGAGCGCCTCCTGTCCGGAATCGCCCGTCAGCTCAATCTTGGCGACAACCGCCTCGGCTTTGGGCAGCACAAGGCGCATGCTCAAATCCAGCGAACCGTCCTTGAAATCATCGTTCAGAAGCGCCTTGGCGAACAGGTCCTCGACATGCGCCCGGGGCTGGGCGGTCAGGCGCACGGAGCGGATCAGCCCGGAAAAGCGCCAAAAATCCTGGTCCTCCAGCCACGAGGCGGCGGAGTGCCGGAAGAGCCGGACGGCGAGACGGTTTTTGCCCGGCTTCAGCGCCTCCGTCACATCAAAGTGGGAGGGTGTAAAGCCGTCCTCGGCATAACCGATAAACGTCCCGTTGATCCACGCGTAGAGCGCGGTCACCGCGCCGTCGAAGGTGAGCGCCACCCGCCTGTCCAAAAAATCGTCCGGCAGCAGAAAATCGGCGACGTATTCCGCCACCGGGTTTTTTTCGGGAACCTGCGGCGGTCGGATCGGCTCCCACCCGTCCCAGGGATACTGAATGTTGAGGTATTGCGGCGCGGCGCAGCCGGAAAGCTCCAGGCAGCCGGGCACCCGCGTTTCCCGCCAGCCGGAAACGTCGAAGGAAGGGTGCTCGAAGCCTTCGGTCATCCCGTCCGTCCCGTGCGCGTAGTGAAGTTTCCAGTCGCCGTCCAGGGATTTCACAAGGCCGCTGCTCCGGTGGTCGGCCTCCTCCGGGCTTTGATACACGGCGTGGTCCGAGTGGGCGCTCAGCCGGTTTACGGCATAGACGCGCGGATCGTAAAGCCAGTCCAGGGTGGGGTTTTTTCCCTTCATAAAAACAGGGCACCTCCATTTATTTTACGGACCCGGCGATCCCTTCGGCAAAGAACCTCTGCAGCGAGAATAAGGTCGCGATGGTGGGCAGCGCGCACAGAAGCACCGCCATCTTTTTCTAGATTACCCCTCGCAATAGCTTATTTCGTACAGGCGGACGCCCGTACGGTGCACGGCAGGAAATGTAAACCTTTACTTTTTCATCAGGATTATATCATGCGCGCCGAAAGGCTGTCAACGCGCATTCAATATTTTCGAAACATTTAAATGTAGAAATGGTGAATTGTCCGTTCATTCAGCCCATCTAGCCCCAGTCAATTTTTGGCGAAATGCAGATTTCCCGAAACACCCCTTCTTGTAAACCTTTTCATTCAGCGGTATACTATATACTATACTCCGGATGCAGGCCGCGGGAGGAACCCTCATGAACGAGCACACCACCATTTTCGACATCGCGCGGGAGGCAGGCTTCTCCATCGCCACGGTTTCCCGCGTGATCAGCGGCAGCGCGCCGGTCCGCGCCGAGACGCGCGAGCGGGTCATGGCCGTGGTCGACAAATACAATTTCCGGCCCAGCCTGGTCGCCACAGGCCTTTCCCGCAAGAAGACCCATACAATGGGCATCATCATTCCGCTGATTGAGAACCCTTTTTATTCAAAGACGTGCGTGGCGCTGCAGCTGGAAGCTCAGCGGCTCAACTATTCGACGCTGCTGTTTCAGGTTCCCCGCGGCACCATACTCGCCCAGGACTTCATTGACCAGCTGATCGCGCGGCGGCTGGATGGGGTGATCTTCTCCGGCGACGTGACCGACGACACCTCCAGCGACGCCGCGGTGGACAGCATGCTGCAACTGAGGCGGCAGATGCCGCTGGTGGCCATCAACCTCAGGGACGCCTGCCAGGAGCTGCCCTGCCTGATGCTGGATCTGGCGGCCTGTTCCAGGCTGGCCATCCGCCATCTGACAAAGCTGGGGCACCGGCGCATCGCGCTGATCGGGGGTATGGGCTCGGCGCAGCTCCCCAACACCCGCGAGCAGGGGTATCTGGACGAGATGGAAAAGCTGGGCGGCGTCCCCTATCCGATGACCTTGGGGGAATCCGCCGTGGAGGGCGAAGCCTGCGTCACCAGCCTTCTGGCGCAGCTCAATGGGCGGGAACGGCCCACCGCACTGGTGGCCTTCAACGATCTGGTGGCGCTGGGGGCGCTCCGGCAGCTTAAGCGCATCGGCCTGAAGGTGCCGGAGGACATTGCGCTGGTGGGCTGCGACAACCAGTTCTTCGCCCCCTATACAAACCCGCCCCTGACCACGCTGGACCTGCGCGTCGAGGAGACCAGCCGCTTGGCGATGAGTCTGCTGGTGAGCGCCCAGACCGCCAACCTGGACGGCTTCGAGCAGTACTTCGCACCCACGCTGATCGTCCGCGAATCCTGCGGTTTTCTGATGAACGGCCAGCCTCCGGCCTGAAAAGAGGGATGTACATGCCCAAACGAACGCTCTGGTACAACCGGTGCGCCGCCCATTGGGAGGAGGCGCTGCCGCTGGGAAACGGCCGCCTGGGCGCAATGGTGTTCGGAAACCCGGTGCGCGAGCGCATCGCGCTCAACGAGGACACGCTGTGGTCCGGCTACCCCGAGGATCGAAACAACCCGGAGGCCGCCGCGCGGTACCCCGAGGCGCGGCGCCTTGCGCTCGCCGGGCGGCTGCATGAAGCGCAGCGCCTGATCGAAGACGGGATGCTGGGCGGCTTCACCCAGTCCTATATGCCGCTGGGCGACCTGATCATCGATTTCGAAGACGCCTCCCCCGCCGAGGACTACCGGCGGGCGCTGAGCCTGGCTGACGCCACGCACGTCACGCGGTTTGCCCGCGGCGGCGTCCAGTACGAAATGGAGTGCTTCGCCTCCCACCCGGCTCAGGCGTTTTTTCTGCGCCTCACGGCGGACGCGCTCGGCGCGCTGGCTTTTTCACTCCGGCTGACCAGCCCGCTGCGCCACGGCGCGATGGCGCGGGGACGGCGAATCGACATGGACGTCCTCGCCCCGTCGGACGTGGTGCCCTCCTATCTTGACTGTCAGGATCCGGTCCGCTATTTTGACGAACCGGAAAGGCGCGGCATGCGCTGCCGCGCGACCGCGTACCTCGCCGCCTGCGACGGATCGGCGGCCGCCGGGGATGGCGCGCTCCGCGTTCGGGGCGCGTCGGAGGCGGTGGTCGTCCTGACCGCCCGCACCAGCTTCCGCGGCCATGACCGCCACCCATACCTTGACGGCGCGGACGAGATCGCGCTGTGCGAGGCCGACCTGGCCGCGCTCTCCGGCATCCGCTACGAAGACGCCCGGCATGCCCACGTCGCAGACCACCGGGCGCTGTTCAGCCGCGCCTCCCTCTCGCTGGGGAGGGACAGATACGCCGCCCTCCCCACGGACGAGCGGCTTCGGACGCTGCCGGAGCACCCGGATGACTGTGATCTCATCGCCTGCGTGTTCGACTACGCGCGCTACCTGATGATCGCCGCCTCCCGCCCCGGTACCCAGCCGATGAACCTGCAGGGCATCTGGAGTCAGGACAAACGCGCCGTCTGGAGCTGCAACTACACCATCAACATCAACACCCAGATGAACTACTGGCCCGCCGAGGCGTCTAACCTTCCGGAACTGCACATGCCGCTTTTCGACCTGATCGACCGTCTGTCCGCCACCGGCCAGACGGCCGCGCGGCTGCACTACGGCGCGCGGGGCGCAGTGGCCCACCACAACACCGACCTCTGGGGGCTCGCGAACCCCGTGGGCGAGCGCTACCAGGGCTTTGCCGGCTGTGCCTTCTGGCCGATGGGCTACGGCTGGCTGTGCCAGCACCTGACGCGGCACTACCGTTACGGCGGCGACCGGGAATTTCTGAAAGACCGCGCGCTTCCGGCGCTGCGGCTGGCCGCCAGGTTTTACCTGGACGCGATGGCGGAGGCGGGCCAAATGCGCTTCCTCTCCCCCGCCACGTCGCCGGAAAACACCTTCGTCTACGAAGGCCGCGTCTGCAAGGTGGCCGCCCGCGCATCGATGAGCGACCAGATCGTCCGCGAGGTGTTGGAGGATTACCTCTCGGCGCTGGCGGATCTGGGGCTCGACGAGGCGATGGCGGCGGAAGTCCGCGCGGCGCTGCCACAAATCCCCAACCCCGAAATCGCCCCCTCCGGGCGGCTCCTTGAATGGGACCGGGAATACGAGGAGAACGAGCCGCAGCACCGCCATGTTTCACACCTGTACGGACTGTATCCCGGCGAGGCGATTCCGCCGGAGGGGGCGCTGGCGGACGCCTGCCGGAAAACGCTGACCGCGCGGGGCTTTGGCGGCACCGGCTGGAGCCTGGGCTGGAAAATCTGTTTCTGGGCGCGGCTCGGGGACGGCGATCGCGCGCTTCAACTGCTTAGGCGGCAGCTGAAGCTGGTGGAACCGGGCTCCGGGATGAACCTGACGGACGGCGGGAGCTACATCAGCCTCCTGGACGCCCATCCGCCCTTTCAGATCGACGGCAACTTCGGTGCCTGCGCCGGGATCATTGAAATGCTGCTGAGCGCGCGAGGCGGCGAGATCGCGCTTTTACCCGCGTGTCCCGGCGCCTGGCGGGAGGGCAAGGTGCGCGGCCTGCGCGCGCCGGGCGCGCTGGTGGATTTCGACTTTGCGGACAGCCGCGTGACGCGGGCCCGCCTGAAGCGCCAGGATAAACGCGCACTTTCCATTCAAGTCAACGGGCGGAGCATCCATATCCGGCCGGAAGACCCGCCGGAAATGGAATGGCGCTTTTGATAGGAATCCCATCACAACCCTTCACAGCACGAGAGGAGACGGAACATGAAGCCAAATGATCGCTTTGAAGCCTGGTGGCGGGGCAAAAACGAGGGACTGCCGCTGATGTACGTGGTGGCGGCGGAGGAAAACGCGCCCCGCGTCCCGCATCCGGGGACTCCGGAAAAATTCTGGACCGACGCGGACTACCTGATCGCGCGGATGCGCGGCGAAATGTCGCACAGAAAGTATCTGGCCGACGCCTATCCGTCCATCGCGGCGGACCTGGGGCCGGGATCCCTCGCGCTGTACCTTGGCACGGAGCCCCGCTTCGCCTGGGACACCGTGTGGTACGATAAGTCCATCGCGGACCTCGAAAACCATCCCCCGCTGGCCTTCGACCCGGAAAACCGCTGGTGGAAGATGCACTACGCGCTGGTCGGGAAGATGAAGGAATCGCTCGGCGGCGACTGCCTGGTGGACATGCCGGACATCATCGAAAACATCGACATCTACGCCGCCATGCGCGGCACCGAGGAGGCCCTCTACGACCTGATGGACGATCCCGAACTGGTCGAGGAGCGGATTTCCCAGATTGACGACGCCTACTTCCACTATTACGACGCCTTCCGGAACCTGATCGCGGAGCCAGACGGCACCCAGAGTTACACCTGCTTCCACATCCGCGGCGTGGGACGCGTGGCCAAGATCCAGTGCGATTTCTCGGCCATGCTGTCCCCCGCCCAGTTCCGCCGGTTCGTGCTGCCCTCGCTGGAAAAGCAAACGAGGCGGCTGGACCACTCGCTGTACCACCTGGACGGCAAGGACGCCATCCGCCACGTACCGGCGATCATGGAGCTGGAAAGACTCGACGCGCTGCAGTGGACCTGCGGCGCGGGCCAGCCGGACGGCGCCTGCCCCCGGTGGGACGTGATCTACGATCAGGTGGCCGCCGCCGGCAAGAGCCTGTGGATCCAGCTCTACGACGGGGGCGTGGAAGATTGGATCAAGGGTGCGGAGCGGCTGATGGAGCGCTACGGCAAGGAGCGCCTCTATTTTATCTTTCCGGATATGTCCATGCGCGACGCGGAGACGCTGCTCGCCCGCGCGGAGGGACACTGGAAATAACCCATAAAGAAGGCGTCCCCGCCGAGTACCCGGCGGGGACGCCTTCGTAATCCAAACCCTTTCAGACAGGCAGATGGCGTTCCGCCGTCTCCCCCGTCCACTTTGCAAATTCCTCGTCCGTGGCCAGCACATGGTGGGTGCCCTCTACCAGGTGATCCGCGCCCTTCAGGTAGTCTACGCCGTATTCCTTGTAGTTGTAGGTCATGGCCACGCGCTTTTTCTCCACCACCGGGTTCGGATGCGGGATGGCGGAGAGCAGGCTCCGGGTGTATGGGTGTACCGGCCGGGAGAAGATCTCCTCCCGGGTACCGGTCTCCACCATGTGGCCCAGGTGCAGTACGCCGATGCGGTCGGAGATGTACTTGACCATTGAAAGATCGTGGGCGATGAAGAGGTATGCGCAGCCGGTATTCTGCTGAATGTCCTTCATCAGGTTCACCACCTGGGCCTGAATAGACACGTCCAGCGCCGAGATGCACTCGTCCGCGATGATCAGCCTGGGGTTCATGATCAGCGCCCGGGCGATGCCGATTCGCTGCCGCTGTCCGCCGGAGAACTGGTGCGGGTAGCGGGACGCGTGTTCCGGCGCGAGGCCCACTTCTTCCAGAATGTGGGCCACTTTTTCGTCCCGTTCTTTTTTACTCCGGTACAGGTGGTGGATGTCAAGGCCCTGGGCGATGATATCCGAAACCTTCTTGCGGGGGTTGAGGCAGGCCATCGGGTCCTGAAAGATCATCTGCATGCCGGTACGCAGGCGCTTGTTGGTTTCGTGGCTCAGCTTGCCGCTCACGTCCATGCCGTCAAAGGTGATTCTGCCCGCCGTGGGCTCGTAGAGCCGGATGACGCTGCGGCCGATGGTGGACTTGCCGGAGCCGGATTCCCCCACCAGCCCGAATACCTCGCCAGGATAGATTTCAAAGCTGACGCCGTCCACCGCCTTGACGGTGAACTTTTTCGATATTTCAAAGTGTTGCTTGAGATTTTCGACTTTCAGAAGCGGCGCCTTCATTTTCCCGCCTCCTTCTTCATGCGTTCGATGCGCGCGCGCAGTTCCGCGGGCATTTCCACCTTCGGCGCGCGCTCGTCCAGGAGCCAAGTGGCCGCGTAGTGGGTATCGGACACCTTGAAAAACGGCGGCGCCACGCGGTCGTCGATGTTGAGCGCGAAGATGTTCCGGGCCGCGAAGGCATCGCCCGGCCGTTCGTGCATGAGGTTGGGTGGGCTTCCCGGGATGGCGTAGAGGCGGTCATCGCGCGTATCCAAATCCGGCATCGCGGAAAGCAGACCCCAGGTATAGGGGTGGCGCGGATCGTAGAAGATATCGTCGATGCTGCCCTTCTCCACGATCCTGCCGGCGTACATCACGTTCACGTAGTCGGCCACTTTGGCCACCACACCCAGATCATGGGTGATGTAGAGGACCGAAACCCCGGTGCGCCGCTGGATGTCGCGGATCAGCTCCAATATCTTGGCCTGGATCGTCACGTCCAGCGCGGTGGTCGGCTCATCGCAGATCAGCACGTCCGGGTTCAGCGCCAGCGCGATGGCGATTACCACTCGCTGCCGCATGCCGCCGGACAGTTGATGAGGGTAATTTTTCATGCGCTTTTCCGGCTCCGGAATGCCGGCGATGCTGAGCAGCTCCACCGCCCGGTCCCATGCCTCCTGCCTAGTCATCCGCTTGTGCAGCAGCATGCCCTCCATGATCTGCTTGCCGATGGCCATGGTGGGATCGAGGGAAGTCATCGGATCCTGGAACACCATCGCGATGTGCTGGCCGTTGATGGTGCGGCGGATCTGCTTTTTCGTCAGCTTGAGGATGTCCACGCTCTTGTTCCGGCCGCCGTCCTCATACGAGAACAGAATCTCGCCGGAATCCACGGTACCGTTGCGGTCCAAAATGCCCATGACCGCCTTCATGGTGACGGACTTGCCGGAGCCGGACTCGCCCACCACCGCGACGGTCTCGCCCCGGTACAGGTCCAAGTCCACGCCGCGCAGCGCGTGCACCGAGCCGGCGGTGGTGCGGAAGGAGACGTCAAGGTTCCGGATCGACAGAATGCGCTCTCTCTTACTATCCATCGCCGCCACCTCACATTTCCTTCATCTTGGGGTCGAACGCGTCCCGAAGGCCGTCCGCCAGCATGTTGAAGCACAGCATGAGCAGCGCCAGGACGATCACCGGCGGCACGATTTGGAACGGATGCGTGGTAAAATTCTTGAACGCGTAAGAGATCAGAGAGCCCAGCGAGCACATCGGCTCCGGGATGCCCAGGCCCACAAAGCTCAAAAACGCCTCGGTGAAGATCGCGTTGGGGATGGAGAACATGGTGTTGGTGATGAGCTGCCCGATGATGTTGGGCAGGATCTCGCTGAAGATCACGCGGAAATTGGTGGCGCCCAGCGTGTGGCTGGCCAGCACGAATTCCTGCTCCTTGAGCTTGAGCATCTGCGCCCGGGCGATTCGGCTCATGCCGATCCAGCCGGTGATCATCAGCGCCAGCGTGATGGTGGCAAGGCCCGGCTTCAGGACCAGCATCAGAAGCGTCACGATGACCAGCGTGGGGATGGAGTTGACGATTTCGGTGAATCGCTGCATCGCCGAGTCCACCTTGCCGCCGAAGTAGCCGGAGATCAGGCCGTAGCCCATGCCCAGCAGCATGTCGATCAGAACCGCCACCAGCGCGATGTAGAGGCTCACGCGGGTTCCCGTCCAGGTGCGCGTCCAGATGTCGCGGCCCAGCGCGTCGGAGCCGAACCAGTAGTAGGTATCGCTCTTGACACCGGTGATCTTGTCGACGTAGGCGTTCTTCTCCTTGTAGCCGGTGGAGGTCTTGATGGTCTCGCTACCGTCCAGGATGCCCAGGTTTTCAATGCCCGGTACGCGGGGGGCGAGGTTGGTGGCCTTGATGTTCTGCTCCTGGTAGGTGTAGGGACTGACAACAGGTCCCAGGAGGGCCAGCAGCACGATCAAAAGGATCACGATCAGCGAAAACACCGCGCCCCGGTTGGCGCGAAAGCGCGCCAGCGCGTCCTTCCAGAAGCTCTGACTGGCGAAGTTCGCATCGATGCGGGTATTTTCCGCACCCTTGAGCTCAAAATCATTTGGCAAAAACTCGACCGCGGCGCTTTCTTTATTCATGGGCGGCCTCCTTGCTCAGGCGGATGCGCGGATCGATCACGCCGTAGAGGATGTCCACAATCAGCATGATGCCGATGTACATGGCACTGTAGATGAAGCTGAGCACGATGACCACGTTGTAGTCGTTGGACTGTATGGCGGTGACCAGCAGGCTCCCGATACCGGGGATGGAAAAGATCTTTTCCACCACCAGGCTGCCGGTCATAAGCCCGACGATCAGCGGCGCCAGTACCGTGATCACCGGGATCAGTGCGTTACGCAGAACGTGCCGCCAAATCAGCTTGAACCCATACACGCCCTTGCTCTCGGCCAGCAGCAGGTAATCGCTGCCCAGCACTTCCAGCATTTCGCTGCGCGTAAAGCGCGCAATGGAGGCGATGGTGAACATGCACAGGGCGATGGAAGGCAGCACGGAGGATTCAAAGGGAAGGTCCGGGCTGTATAGGAGCGGCAGCCAGCTCAGCTGGTAGCCGAAAAGGTACGCGAGCGCCAGCGCGAACACATAAGACGGTACGCTGACGCCGATGACGGAGATGACCGTGGTGAGCGTATCCCAGATGGTGTTGTGGCGGATGGCCGCGATGATGCCCAGAATCAGGCCGATCAGCGCGCCCAGAAGCACCGCCTGGCCGCCGATCCTGAGGCTGATCGGGAGGCGCGACTGCAAAAGCTGCGAAATGGGCGTATTCTTGCTGATGGTATAGCTGACGCCGAAATCGCCCCGCGCCATGTTGGCGACATACCTGAAAAACTGCACGTAGATCGGCTGATCCAGCCCGTACTTCAAATAGAGCTGCGCGCGCTGGTCGGCGTTCAGCTTTTCGTCGTTGAACGGCGATCCGGGCATCAGCTGTAAAAGCGAAAACAGGATCAGGATCACGGTGAGCAGCGTGCCGACCGAGATCAGGAGCCGTTTGCCGATGTACTTTCGCATCCTTGAGCTCCCCTTAAAGACAGAATGAAATCGCCGCGCCGGGCGAAAGGCGGGCGGGCTTACGCCCGCGCCCGCGGGGCGAGCCCCGCCAACAGTCCAGCCGCGCAACGACAGGAATCGCTGCGCGGCTGGTCGGGTTCAAGGGAACATTATTCCTTGACGGTGTTCTTGAACACGCGGTTGAGCGCGATGGCGTGGCACTCGATGCCGGTCACGCCGGTCTTGATCATCATCGCGTTGGCCTTCTGGTAGACCGGCAGGATCACCATATTGTCCATGATGATCTTCTCGGCGTCCTTGAGGGCCTGCCAGCGGGCGGTCTTGTCCAGCGCCAGCTCGCCGGAGATGCTGCTCTTGATGATCTCGTCATACTCGGCGTTGGACCACAGGCCGTAGTTGTTGGAATTGTCGGTGATCCACATGTTGAGGTAGGTCATCGGGTCGGCGTAGTCCGGGCCCCAGCGGGTGAGGCACACGTTGTAGTTGCCGTCCTGAATATCCTGCACACGCTGCTTCTTGGTTTCCACCTTCAGCTCGACATTGACGCCGGGCAAGGTGCTCATCCACTCGTTCTGAATGAACGCAGCCACGTTCTGGGCGGTGGCGTCGTCTTCCACCAGCAGCGTCAGGCTAAAGCTGGAGACGCCCAGCTCGGCACAGGCGGCCTCGTAGAACTTCTTCGCAGATTCCTTGTCGAAGCCCTCGTAGGTGTAGCCGGTCTCGCGGAAGTCCTTGCCATCCGGGCCGTAGGCGAAGCCGGCGGGCACCGCGAAGGTGGCGGGGGTGGAGCCGTCCTTGACGATGGCGGCGGCGATGGCGTCGCGGTCATAGGCTGCGGCAAGCGCCTTGCGGAAGTTGACGTTGGCCAGCTCCGGATACTGGGCCTGGTTGACGGTCACGTACCAGAGGTAGCCGGCGTTGACCGGGATGAACTCCGGATCGTCCTGCACCAGTTCCACCTGGTCGCCCGACAGGGTGACGACGTCCAGGTCGCCATTCTGGTAGCTGAGCAGCGCGGTCTGGCTGTCCTTGATGACCTGGTAGTTCAGGCCGTCCAGCTGGACGCGGGCCGCGTCGTAGTACTTCTCGTTCTTCGCCAGCGTGAAGCTGGTGGCGGCGGGCTCGTAGCTGGTCAGCACGAAGGCGCCGTTGGAGAGCACGGTCTCCGGGCTGGTGGCATAGGTATCACCGGCCGCCTCGCAGAAGGCGCGGTTGACCGGGTAGAAGGTCGGGAAGTACAGAACGCTGGTGAAGAAGCTGACGGGGCTCTCCAGCGTCACTTCCAGCGTCTTTTCATCCACAGCCTTGACGCCCAGTTCCTCGACAGGCATCTCGCCCTTGTTGACGGCCACGCCGTTTTTGATCAGCGCGACTTCATAGATCATGAAGGCGTACTCGCTGGCGAAAGCCGGGTCGCAGGCACGCTGCCAGCCGTAGACGAAGTCATCGGCCGTCACCGGGTCGCCGTTGGACCAGAAGGCGTCGTCGCGGATCTTAAAGGTGTAGACAAGGCCGTCGTCGCTCACCTGGGTGTCGGCGGCCAGCGCGGGCACCGGAGCGCCGTTGGCATCCATCTGGTAAAGGCCGTCGGTAAAGTCCGCGATGACTTCAAAGGACGTGCCGTCCGTGGCGACCTGCGGATCCAGCGAGGCCACCTCGGTCTCGATGTGAACCTTCAGAACCTTCCCGCTGCTCTCCGCGGCGGCAAAACTGCCGACGGACAGCGCGAGGGCCAGGGCAAGCGCGAGCGCCAGGATCTTCTTGACTGAATGCATCATTGTCCCTCCCCTATTCCTGTTGTTTCAATTTGGATCGTCCAAAATGATACAAAATACATGATACCGTAGTGCCACCACCGCTGTCAAGACAGTTTCGGTGTTTCGGATGATTTTATCGAAGCCCCGGGCTTCAAACCGGTGCCCCGACTCACCCTGCCAATTCTGCATATATTGCGCATATAAGTTAATGAAGTAAAAAACCCGGCACATTCCGGAACATCCTGGCGCGCTTGACGGAGAGTGGAACGCGCCTATTCATCTACGCGCCTGTACAGCCGACGCGAGCGGAGCGCATAACCATCCGTTTTTCCTTCCGTGCTCGCCCGGAAAGGCCTGAAACACGCGCATGGCTCCCGAACCTTGACGGCCGCCGGGCGGGATGTTAGAATGAGCGCGCCGGGAGGAATACCGGCCGCCGAATCACGACACAGGAGGGCGAGACGCGATGAGGAATCAGGCGATGCTGATCACCTACCCCGACAGCCTGGGCCGGAACCTGAAAGGCCTCAAGGCGGCGCTGGACGCACATTTTTCCGGCGCGGTATCGGGCGTTCACATCCTGCCGCCCTTCCCCTCCAGCGCCGACCGAGGGTTCGCCCCCAAGATCTATTGCGAAATAGACCCGGCCTTCGGCGACTGGGAAGATATGAAGGCCATCGCGCGGGACTATCCGCTGGTGCTGGACTTCATGGTCAACCATATCTCCGCCCAAAGCCCCTGGTATCTGGATTTTCTTGACAAGAAGGACGCTTCCCCCTATCGGGATATGTTCATCCGCTACCGTGACTTCTGGCCCGGCGGCGAGCCCACCCCGGCCCAGGTGGACGCCATCTACAAGCGCAAACCCCGCGCGCCCTACGTTATGGCAAATTTCAGGGACGGGACGCAGGAGAAGGTATGGTGCACCTTCTCCGACGAGCAGATCGACATTGACTGCAAAAGCGAGGGCGGCCGGCGCTTTATCCGGGATAGTCTGCGCTTTCTGGCGGAGCAGGGCGTGTCCATGATCCGGCTGGACGCCTTCGCCTACGCGGTCAAGCGCGCGGGCGGCAGCTGCTTTTTCGAGGAGCCGGGCGTGTGGAACCTGTTGAATGAGTGCCGGGAAATCCTCGCGCCCTGGGGGACCGAGATTTTGCCGGAGATTCACGAGCACTACACCATCCAGCAGAAGCTCACGGTCAAAGGCTACCCGGTGTACGACTTCGCGCTGCCGATGCTGCTTCTGAACGCCATCTACTTCGGGGACGCCCGCTATCTCGCCAACTGGCTCGCCATCTGCCCCCGTCGGCAGTACACTACGCTCGACACCCACGACGGCATCGGCGTGGTGGACGTGCGGGGGCTGATGCCGGACGGGGAGATCGACCGCACCAAGGACCATCTGTTTGACTTCGGCGCGAATGTGAAGCGGGTGTATAACACCGCCGCCTACAATAACCTCGATATCTACCAGGTCAACTGCACCTACTACTCCGCACTGGGCGAGGACGACGAAAAATACCTGCTGGCCCGGGCGGTGCAGGTGTTCGCGCCGGGCATTCCGCAGATCTACTATGTAGGACTGCTGGCGGGCCGGAACGATTTGGCGCTTCTGGAAAAGACGAAGACCGGCCGGGACATCAACCGTCACCATTATTCGCTGGACGAGGTGGCGCGGGAAGTCGAAAGGCCGGTGGTAAAAAGGCTGCTGGCGCTTTTGCGCTTCCGGAACACCTGCCAGGCCTTTGACGGTGAATTCAGCGTGGCCGCCGGCGGTCCGGGCGAATTGGCCTTGATTTGGAAAAACGGCGGTGAAACCGCCGAACTGCACGCTCATTTCAAGGATGGCGGCTTTGAGATCCTGAAAAACGGCGAACGCGTATCGCCGGACGCGGGCGGAGCGTGAAACCTTCCCGGCGCTTGGCGCGCATGGACGCAATCAGCCGCTTGGGCAGTTCCAGCCGGCCTCGCGCATGTGGTTGAAAAGCGCGCCGCATGCGGACGCGATGACGACGAAGCCTGTCTGTGTGTTGCTCTCCCCGACGCGCAGGTGGACGGCGTCCTCCAGCGTGACCCTGACGGCGTCGTCCCGGTCGACCTTCCATTCGAGGCGCGGCCGCTTGTCCCTGCAGAAGACAAACAGCGCGTCGTCCATCAAAATGAGATACCCGTTGCGCGGGCGTCCGCCCACCGAGATGTTGGCGTTCAGGACGAACCGGGCGGCCGCACCCATGCGCTCCCGGACGTCCCGGTACTTCCGGTCCTCAATCCACAGCACGAACGGAAGGACGAGCATCAGCCCCGCCGCCATGAGCAGCGAGTAGATCAGCGCGAGCCGCCAGCCCGCGAAGCGCGCCGACAGCAAAAAAGCCAGCCCGCCCACGAACACGCTTAAAAACGCCGGGCCGGCGGACAGGTACTTTTTCAGCCAGATCAGGAGTTTCATCTCATCCCGCCCCATCGTTCCGCCCCGTATACCCCGCGGCCCCGCCGGTTTCCCGGCGGGGCCGCGGTCATATGAAGGGGCGCTTAATACATGTTTTTCTTGGAGAAGAAGATGGCCACGACCACGCTCAGCAGGATCGAAATCAGGATGATCAGCGCGAACCCGTAAGGCGAGGCGGTAAACGGCACGCCGTCAAAGGAGATGTTCATGCCGAAAGCGCTGAAGATCATCGTGGGCACAGATAGAACGATGGTCACCACCGCCAGGAACTTCATCACGATGTTCAGGTTGTTGGAGATGACCGACGCGAAGGCGTCCATCATGCCGCTCAGGATGCCGCTGTAGATGTTCGCCATCTCGATGGCCTGCCGGTTTTCGACGATGACGTCCTCCAGCAGGTCGGTATCCTCCGGGTACTTCTTGATGTTTTCGTTTTTCAGAAGCTTTTCCAGCACCACCTCATTGGAGCGGAGCGACGTGGTAAAGTATACCAGGCTCTTCTCCAGCTCGAGCAGCTCAATCAGTTCCCGGTTGCGGGTGGAGCCGTGCAGTTGGCGCTCCACCATCTCGCTCTGGCGGTCGATCGAGCGCAGGTACTGTAAAAACAGTGAGGCGTTGCGGTAGAGGATCTGCAGCACGAAGCGGGTTTTCATATGGGTGCGGAATTCACGGGTGCGCTTGTTGCCGATGGCGTTGAGGATCGGGGTATCCTCAAGGCACACGGTGATGATGGCGTCCTTGGCCAGCAGGATGCCCAGCGGCTGCGTCATGTACCGCTCCTTGTCATCCCGCTTTTCCACCTTGGGGATATCCACCAGCACCAGCGTGTAATTCGGCTCCGCCTCGATGCGGGAGCGCTCCTCCTCGTCCAGTGCGGCGCGCAGGTCGTCGATGTCGATGTCGTAGCGGTCGGCGATGCTCTGCAGCTCCGCGTCGTCGGGATGGACAAGGGAAATCCAGCAGTCCTTCTCCGGCGCTTCAATTTCGTGAATGGCATTGTCCAAGGTCTTGAAAATGGTCGTCATAGGCCTTCTCCTTCCGCGCGCGCAGACCGGGCGCAGAAGAATGAGCCCAGGCGCAGCGCTATGATGTTTTGTGGTTGCTCCTTCGTTCAGGAACAGGGTCCATGAAACAATCACCTTTCTTGTCGCGTAATGCGCCTTGGTCCTCCCGGGGACGCCCTTTGAGAGGACGGCAATTTATTATAGCATATCCCTTCCGCGTTTCCAATGCCCCCAGGCGAAAAAATGCCCCCGGAAGCCGCGCGGCTTCCGGGGACGCCAAAAGAGCAGATCAGTCGCCGAACAGCAGCGTCCGGGTATTTTCAATCTCGAGCATGTCCGTGATCACCTGGCACACCTTGTCGTACACCGCCGCCTGAGCCGCGGGGATGTCGCCATCGCTTGCAGCCAGCGCCTGCTCGTAGGCCTGGCGGATCTCCGTGCCCACGTTGATCTTGGCGATGCCCGCGCGAACGCCCCGCATGATGTAGTCCTTCAGGATGCCGGAACCGCCGTGCAGTACCAGCGGCAGGCCTGTCGCCTCGCGGAGCGCCGCGATGTGCTCCACATCCAGCCGCGCGTTGGGCTTTTTCTGGTGGCGCGTGCTCTCCGCCACCGCCCCGTGGATGCTGCCCACCGCCACGGAAAGCCAGTCACAGCCGCTCTCCCGGGCGAACGAACGCGCCTCTTCCACGTCGGTAAAGCCCTTCTTCGTGGCGAAGATTTCCTCATAGGGCATCATGGGCCCACTCTCGTGGCCCATCACCGCGCCCAGTTCGCTCTCGCAGGGAATCCCCGCCTCGTGAGCCAGCGCCGCCACCGCTTTTGTGGCCGCCACATTCCCCGCGAAATCCAGCCGCGACGCGTCCACCATCACCGACTGATAGCCCGCCGCAATCGCGCGCCGGATGATGGGCAGGTAGTCCACCTGCTTCATATCCTCGTCGATGACCGGCGTGTGGTCCAGGTGTAAAAGCGTATGGCGATCGTTTTTGAATTTGGCGTATTCCTCCGCCACCGCCTCCAGGCTGACCGAGCCAAACTTCTCCCACTCGACCCGAGCCACCTGCACCATCGCGAGGCTGTTTTTGTCCACCACTGCCTGGACCACCGGCTTCACCATCGGCAGGTAGGGAATGTTGAACGCCGGGATCACCGTGTGTTTGTCCAGCGCGCGCCGGACCACGTCCTTCGCCTGAAGCATGCAAGAAACCCTCTTTCCTTTAGGAATCCCCATAGTGATATCGTACAAGCCGCCGCCGCGGCCGCGCCTCCCATTATAGCCCTTTTCCCCCGCGCCCGTCAACCGGCACGGTGGCCGGCTTTCGCCGCCGCGGCCATCTGCCCCTTGACGGACGCGGCGCGGCGCGATACGATGAAACCGGCACCCGGCCCGCGCGCCGGAGCATCCCCGGCAATGAACGACACGGGAGGGAACGCCCTTGACCACCGTCAGAAAGTATGAGATTTTCGAGTGGACGCTGACCGCCGACGTATCCGGCGTCGAAAACCCCTTCGCGCAGGTTTCGCTGAAGGCCGTCGTCACCGGGCCGGAAGGCGAAGCGCGGCTGGACGGCTTTTATGACGGCGGTAACACGTTCCGCCTTCGCTTTATGCCCAAAGCCGAGGGCGAGTACGCGCTGGAAACCCAGTCGAACCATCCGGCGCTTCATGGCCTTGCGGCCTCGTTCACCGCGCTCCCCGCCCCAGCGGGCGATCACGGCCCCGTGGGCGTGGACGGCATTCACTTCCGCCACGCCGACGGCGCGCGCTTTTTCGTGATGGGCACCACCGCCTATGTGTGGCATCACCGCCCGGCGGAAATCCGCGAAAGAACGCTTGCGAGCTTCTCGAGGTACGGCTTCAACAAGATCCGCATGCTGTTCTTCCCCAAGCACTACACTGGAAACTTCGGCGCCATCGACGTCAGTTACGAGCCTCCATGCTACCCCTTCGAGGGCAGACCCGGCTCCTTCGACTTCAGCCGCCCGAATCCCACCTATTTCCGCGAGTATGAGGACCGGCTGCGGGAACTGGACGCGCGGGGCATCATCGCGGACACGATCCTCTTCCACCCCTACGACTACGGCCATTGGAACATCGACGCCGGCATGGACGAGGACGAGGCGCTCTTCTATGTCAAATACCTCGTGGCGCGCATCGCCGCCTTCAGAAACGTGTGGTGGAGCCTGGCCAATGAGTACGACATCAAGCTTCTGTCCGACAAAAAGACGCTGACGGTGGGCCTTCATGTCCGGGACTGGGACGTGATTGGCGAATTCGTAAAGGCGCGGGATCCGTCCGGCCATCCCATTTCCTGCCACAACATCACCTTCGGCCGCATCTACCCCGACCGGCCGTGGATGAGCCACGTCAGCTACCAGCATCCGGACACCTATACCCAGATGATCGAGCTCCGGGCGCGCTGCGGCAAGCCGGTCATCGACGACGAGTACCAGTACGAGGGCAACACCCCCGACGACTGGGGCAATTCCTCCGCGGAACTCACGCTGGAGCGCCATTGGCGCAGCGTCATGGCCGGCGGCTACGCCACCCACGGCGAAGCCTTCATCCGGGAGAACAATAGGGACATTTTCTGGGCTTACGGCGGCGACATGACCGGAGAAAGCGCAAAACGGCTGAAATTTCTCAAGGAGATCGTCGAGAAGTGCCCCTTTGAAGAGATGGAGCGGGATCTTGCCAACACCGACGCCTGCAATTGCTACGCGCTGCGCAAGGACTATGACTTTTACCTGATCTTTATGCGCCGGGCGATGCCCGTCAAGCACCTGTGGCTGGGCGACAGGGCGAACGTGCTGAACGGCATCCGCTACAAGCTCACCCGCTACGATGCCTGGAACTGCGAAAAGCTGGAGGAAACGGTCATCCCCGCCTCCACAAAGCTCCCGGTCGAGGAATGGCGCGTTCTCACGCTGGAACGGATTGAAGCGTAAAGGAGCGGGGCGCGTCCGCCGCGCCCCGCCCCTTTACGCACCTATCACCGCATCAGCAGGAGCTGCCCGCCTGCGCATGCCCGCGCACAACCACCCGCCGCTTTTCCCAGCGGCCGCTGTGGTAGTACAGCACAATCGCGATGCTGCACAGCACCCAGCCCACGGGATACCCCAGCGCCACGGGGAGAAGGGTTCCGATCAGCCGGGTGGTCACAAACAGGTAAATCTGCCGGAACACTACAAAGGAGCCCAGCATGATGACCATCGGCGCCAGCGTATCTCCCGCGCCGCTGAGTGCGCCGGAGTAGTTCTGGTTGACCGCGCACAAAAGGTAGAAGGGCGATATGACCCGGATGAACAGCTCCCCGTAGCGCAGCACGTCCGGATCGGTATTGAACATGGAAATCAGCTGCCGCGGGAAGATCATCAGCGGCGTGATGAGGATTGCCGTGGCGATGAACGCAATGGTCATCGCGCGGGCAAGGCCCGTCTTCGCCCGCTTCACGTTGCCCGCGCCCAGGTTCTGCCCCACGAAGGTGGTCGTCGACAGCGCGATCGCCTGGGAGGGCAAGAGCGCAAACTGGTCAATCTTCCCATAGGAAGTCCAGCCCGCCATGCAGGCGGAGCCGAACTGGTTGATGTACGCCTGCACAAACACGTTGGAAAACGACGTGACCGCCTGCTGCAGCGCGGGCGGCATGCCGATGGCGCAGATGGTGCGCAGCATCCGGCCGTGCAGCCGCACCCGCCTCCATTCGACGCGGTAGATGCTCTGTGAGCGTGTCAAAACGATCAGTACCAGCACCGCCGACAGCGCCTGGGCGATCACCGTGGCAATCGCGACGCCCGCGACGCCCCAGCCGAAGTTGACCACGAACACCAGGTCCAGCACCGTGTTGGTCAGCGCCGAGAAGACCAGAAAATACAGCGGCCGCCTGGAATCTCCCACCGCACGGAGGATGCCCGAGCCCATGTTGTAGATCAGAAGTCCCGTGGCGCCGTAGAAGTAAATGCGCAGGTATTCCTCCGCCGCGGCGAATACGTCCCCGGGGGTGGACATCATCCGGAGCATGTACGGTGCCACCGCCGCCCCCGCCGCCGTAAATACGGCGCACAGGATGAACGTCATCGCCAGCGTCGTATGCACCGCCTCGTGCACGCCCTTTTCGTCCCGCGCGCCGTAGTACTGGGAGATCACCACGCTGCCGCCGGTTGCCAGTCCCAGAAAGAAGCCGATGAGCGTATTGATGATCGGAGAAACGCTGCCCACCGCCGCCAGCGCTTCCTTGCCGACGAAATTGCCCACGACGATGGAGTCCACGGTATTGTACATCTGTTGAAAAATGTTGCCGATCAGAAGCGGCATCGCGAACGAGACCAAATGCCCCGCGATGCCGCCCACAGTCATGTCCGTATCCTTCCGCAAAAAAAACGATGCCATGCGCTTCCCCATATCCTTGATATATTGCCGACCTATTTATTATAATCCCATCCACGCCGTTTTGCCATAGAGGATTAAAGGCTTTCCGAAAACGCAACACAGTCCGGCCACCGGCATCCTGCGCGCCCAGAATTAAAAATCCGCGGCCCGCGACCCCTTGATTCTTTCGGCATTCGTTCGTTTTACCCCTTGCGTTTGTCCCGCTTCGCCGGAGCACCCGCGTTTTTCGCTGGTCTCATACCAAGTAAAAAAATTCATGATTTCAAAGAGGGAAGGATATTTGATGCGGAACAGGGAGCCAAAGCGAGGCGGCCCTTCGGGATACGCCTTCGGCGTGAAATGCAGCGCTGCGCTGAGCGACAGCCAACACAGTTCCGCGCAAATAGCCCCACTTCAACGAATCATTAATGGTTTGGATTAATATAAGCTTATACTCCGCCAGATTGGGCCGTAATCGCCCCACTTTCAACGGATTGCACCACGTCGCCCCACATACCCGGCCGTGAAGGTGGCCTTTCGGCGCGGGACGCTCCCTCGAAATCCAGGAGCGGCGGCATAAACCCGGCGTTCGATTGCGACGCCCCGACCGAAAAAGCTCAAGCCTGTGGCACGTGCTGCCCGACCGGTTCTTGCGCACCGGTAGGCGGTGTTCCAGACGGCGGCAGCATGCTATATCCCCCCAGCGAGGGCCTGAGCATCCTCGAAAAAGCGGTGTTGACCGGCATCAGATTCCCGATGCTGATCAGGGATGCGCTCAAGATACTGAAGAAGCCTGAAATTCCGGGACCATGACAAGAGGAACCGATATGAAAATCCTCCGCCGCTCGAAGAACGCGAGGCGATGGACTTGCGCATGGGCTTGCATCTTGGCACGGTTGGACGGTACTTTTCACCGTTTTCGGTATTGCATACTCTTTGGAGCAAAGAAAAACCCCTGAAAACCAATGTTTTCAAGGGCTTCATCGTGGAGCTGATGATGGGACTCGAACCCATGACCTCATCCTTACCAAGGATGTGCTCTACCGCCTGAGCTACATCAGCGCGCCTTTCAAGACGAACGCAAGGGATATGATACATCATTCGGGCGCAAAAATCAAGAGTAAAAATGCATTTTTACGCGTTTTTTTTATACGCCCCATTCGAGCCGGAAAAGAGGAACGCGGGCCGCGCCTCCGGGAAGCGGCCGCGCACGGTTTCCAGAGCCTTTTCGATTAGAAAAACAGCGGCCTCCGCCACGGGAGGCGGGGCCGTTCTGCCGGAGCGAAGTTCGAAGCCGCGCCCTCCAGCGCAGAGAGGCCAGGCGGCCGCACGAGTCGGCCGGAACACGGAGCAGCCGTGCCCCTCCAGCCTTGGCGCGACGGCTCCCGGACGCCGTCAGAACTCGTTTCGCGGGTCGCGGCTGACGTGGCTGCGTTGGTCGTCCTCGATCAATTCGATTTCCATGCGCTCAAAGCGCACCTCCTCGATGAAGTGGTCGGGCAAGAACGCCGTGCGCCGAAAGCGCTCGAATTCCCGCTCGTGCTTGTCCAGCCACATGGGCACGGGTAGGTCCGCCTCGCGGCAAAGCGCGACCAGCGTCTCCTTCTCCCCGCCCGGCGCGCAGGAGCCGATATACTGCCTGTCGATCCGATGCTTTTTGATGATGCGCATCCAAAGTCTGGTCATGTTCTCCCTCCATTGGAATCATTATAACACAGACGGCGCAAAAATGCGCCATTTCGAAAAACCCTGTTTGATCCCCGGCGGACGGGTTTATGTAAACAATCGTTGCGTTCCCAAATGAAAAACAGTGTTTTTGAGGAGGATACCGGCTATGAAATGGATTTGCTCCGTCTGCGGTTATGTGCATGAAGGCGACACCCCGCCCGAATTCTGCCCCCTTTGCAAGGCGCCCGCTTCAAAATTCAACAAGGTTGAGCAGGAGAAGACCTGGGCTTCCGAGCACAAGGTCGGCGTGGCCAAGGGTTTGGACGAGCGCGTGGTGGAGGGCCTCCGGGCCAACTTCAACGGCGAGTGCTCCGAGGTGGGCATGTACCTGGCCATGAGCCGCGTCGCCGACCGCGAGGGGTATCCGGAAATTGCCGAGGCCTACAAGCGTTACGCTCTGGAAGAAGCCGAGCATGCGGCGAAGTTCGCGGAGCTTCTGGGTGAAGTGGTGACCAGCAGCACCAAAAAGAACCTTGAGCTGCGCGCCGAGGCCGAGCACGGCGCGACCATGGGTAAGACTGATCTGGCCAAGCTCGCCAAGGAGCTGGGCTATGACGCGGTGCATGACACCGTGCACGAGATGGCCCGGGACGAGGCCCGCCACGGCAAGGGCTTCGAAGGCCTGCTCAAGCGCTACTTCAAATAACCCTTAAAGAGCGCGCTCGGCATGTGCCGGGCGCGCTTTTGCTTTTTATGATTTCTCTTCCGCCGCCACCTGTTCCACCCGGCGCCGCGCATATTTCAGGTCCGACTCCGAGATGAAGATCGCCGCAAACACCACCGCAAAGCCCGCGAACACGCGGGGCGGCACCACTTCACCATAGAAGAGCACCGAGAAAAGTACGCCGAACACCGACTCGAGGCTCAGGATCAGCGAAGCCCCGGCAGGCGGCGCATACTTTTGGCCCACCAGCTGCAAAAGAAAGCCCAGCGCCGTGGGGAACACGGACAGATACAGCACCGTCAGCCAATCCATCGGCCCGATGGCCAGCGGCCCCGAGGGCGTCAGCCAGTCCGCGATCCAGAAGATGGCCGTGCAGGCGGCAAACTGGAACACCACCGAACGCACCGGGTCGATATTGCGCCCCATGGTCGCGATGCCCACGATGTGCACCGCAAACAGTACGCCGCCCACAAGCGTCATGCCGTCGCCCCAGCCGATGCTGAGGTTTTCCGTCAGCGAAATCAGCCCGATGCCGATCAGCCCCACAAACGCGGCGGCAAAGCTCTTGGCTTCCGGCCGCGTCCTCTTGACTCCCCAAAATATGAAGGGCACCAGTACGCAGTAGATCGCGGTCAAAAATGCGTTCTTGCCCGGCGTGGTGTCGGTGATGCCGTAGCTCTGCACCAGCATCGCGGCGGCGAGGATCACCCCCAGCACCAAGGAACGCCACACATCATCCAGCGTGGATGAACGGACCTTCTTCCAGAAAACCAGCGCCAACAAAGGCGTCGCGATGGCGTAGCGCAGCGCCAGGAGGGAATCCGGCGGGAATACGTCCATCTGGTTTTTGATCATGAAAAATGCCGTACCCCAGATGATCGCAGCCCCGTAGAGCGCCAGTTTGCCCAGCCTGCCTTGCGTATTGTGATTCAAGAAGCAGCTTCCTTTCGTCCGGCCGCTCTGGCAATGCCCACGGCCAGCACCATCAACACGGGGAACGCGACGGCCAGCAGAATTCCGGCCTTGAGCGCCGCCTGCTCACCACCCTGAAACAGCGTCCGCACCCAGGCGAGGCCCTGCTCCGCACGGCTGGAAACAAGCCCCACCAGGCCCGGGCCGCCGGAGCAGCCCAAGTCTCCCGCCAGCGCCAGCATCGCAAACATCGCGGTGCCGCCCTGGGGAAAGCGCCGGCTGGAGAGCGAGATCGTCGCCGGCCACATGGCGCCCACGCTGAGGCCGCACAGCGCGCAACCCGCCAGCGACAGAAGCGGCAGCGGCGAAAATACCGCGACGAAATAGCTGCCCACACAGAGAAGCGCGGAGAGCGCCAGAACGCGCGTCAGCGGCAGGTGCGCGCCCTTTGATCCGAAGTAGACCCGCGCCAGACCCATCAATACCGCGAACGCGCAGGGGCCCAGAAGGTCCCCCACCGTCTTGGAGACACCCAGCCCCAACTCAGCAAAGAGGCTGGCCCATTGGGCCATCGCCTGCTCCGATGCGCCGGCGCACACCATCATGAGGAGCAAAAGCCAGAACGCGCCTTTTCGAAAAAGCGCCCGAAGGCCCATCCCCTGTCCTTCCTCCACCAGAGCGCATAGTGGCACCCTCATGAAAAAGAACATGTTGAAAAACGGCACCAGCGCCCAAAGCGCCGTCACCCACCGCCAGGAGGCGAGCCCGAAGGCCACAAAGAAGAGGGTGGAAAAAAGCACCACCGCCGTCTGTCCCCAGCAGTAAAACGAGTGAAGAAGGCTCATCGACGCGGCTTTTTTATCGCCGGGGAGCGACTCGACGATGGGGCTGATCAGCACCTCGATCATGCCGCCGCCGACGGCGTTCACCACCATCGCGATCACGAGGCCCGCGTACGGGTCCATGACATGCGGCAAAAAGCCCATCAACACAAGGCCCAGCGCGCTCAGCGCATGGGCGACGACCGCCGAGATCCGGTAGCCGATCTTGTCCGTAAGATGGGCGCAGGCCAGATCGGTGGCAATCTGCACCCCGAAATTGAGCGAGATGAGAAGGCCGATTTTCTCCAGCGATATGCCGAAATCCCGGCTGAATACAATGAAAAGAAGGGGCGGCAGGTTGTTGACGATCGCCTGCGTAACGTAGCCCAGATAGCTTGCCTGCAGCGTGTGCCTGTAAGTCAAAACCCGACGCCCCTTTTTGCCTTGATGGGTTATGCGAACGGATTCTCCGTGGGATAGAGCATGCCCTTGGGCTGGTTGAAGCTGATTTTGTCAATGCCCAGGAGCGTCATCACCGAGTGCAGCGCCTTGCCCGCGTGGCCGAACGCCACCGCGCCGTGATGCGGATAGCCGTCGGCGATCAGCACATGGCGGTAGAAGCGGTCCATCTCCGGAATGGCGAACACGCCGATGCCGCCGAAGGACTGGGTGGCCACCGGCAGCACCTCGCCCTGAGCGATATAGCTGGTGAGCACGCTGTCCTTATTGCCCTGTAGCCGGTAGAAGGTGATCGCGCCGGGGATGATGTCGCCCTCCAGCGTGCCGCGGGTGATATCCGGCTCCGCGCCGCCCTCCATGCCGCGGTTCATGATCAGCTGGTACTTCATCTCGCCCTTGGTCAGCCGGCAGATCGGGGTATTGCCGCAGTGGAAGCCCATGAAGACCTCCTGGCTGGAATAGGCCGTCTTCTTGTCGATCTCAGCCTTGTACATGTCTGCGGGCACGGTGTTGTTGATGTCCAGAAGGGTTACCGGCGCGCCGGTGACGCAGGTGCCGATGTACTCGCTGAGCGCGCCGTAGATGTCCACCTCGCAGGCCACCGGGATGCCCTGGGCGGTCAGGCGGGAATTGACGTAGCAGGGCACGAAGCCGAACTTGGCCTCAAACGCCGGCCAGCACTTGTTGGCAAACGCCACGTACTTCGAGGCGCCCAGGTTGTCCTTCGCCCAGTCGAGAAGGGTGATTTCAAACTGCGCCAGCTTGGGCAGCAGCGAGGGCATCTTGTTGCCGGCACCCAGTTCCTCGGCCATATCCTTTGCGACGGAGGCGATGCGCGGGTCGCCCGCGTGTTTTTCAAAGGCCACCAGGAGGTCCAGTTCGGAATTCTCCTGCACGGTGACGCCCAACTTGTAGAGCGGCGCGATGGGCGCGTTGCAGGCGAGGAAGTCGTAGGGACGCGGCCCGAAGGTGATGATCTTCAGGTTCTTCACGCCAATGATGGCGCGGGCCACGGGCAGGAAATCGGCGATCATCTTCGCCACGTCCCGAGCGTCGCCCACCGGGTACTCGGGGATGTAGCTGGTCACGCCGCGCAGCTTCAGGTTGTAGCTGGCGTTGAGCATGCCGCAGTAGGCGTCCCCTCGGCGGCCGGACAGCACGGGAATGTTCTCCTCGGCGGCGGCGGCGAACATCGTCGGGCCGGGGAATTCCTTCGCCAGCAGCGTCTCCGGGCCTTCCGGTCCAAAGTTGCCGAGGAACACCACCAGCGCGTCGACGCCGCTGTGCTTGATTTCGTCCAGCGCATGAAGCGCGTCCATCTCGTTTTCGACGGTGGTCTGGATCTCGACGATCTCGCCGCCCATCTTGCGGTAGGCTTCCACCACCGCGGCGCGGCGCTGCTGAGAAAGATCGATGGGGAAGCAGTCGCGGCTGACGGCGACGATACCGAGTTTGACAACCGGGATGTTTTCCATAGAAATTGCTCCTTTCGTCCCCTTTGCATGCTTTCTGATTATACCATACGGCGCGCGGCGGCACAACCGAGGGCGGCGCGCATTCGCAGGAAAAAACCCAAAGATCGTAGCAAAACGCCCTTTTTCAGCCGCTTCCGGCATGGGCGTAAAATGAGGCGCCCGGTCTTCCGGGCGCTCAGACCCTCCGCAGAATCCCTGGCAGAATTCCATCGATTCCGGCGGCATGCACGCCGAGATCGCGTTTCTTCCGCCAGTACGGATACCGGCGGCGGAAACGGCCCCTTGGGTCAGCGCGCCGCCCGGAAACCCGTGAGGATTTCAGGTGCGCGCAGTGCTTACCCGGCGCATCGCAAAATCCGCAGGTTTTTTTGATGCTGAAAGGCGCCCGGTTTTCCGGGCGCCTTGCGAAAACGGATGCCGACCGCGTTACGCGTTCTCGCCTTCCTCCGGCTGCTCCTCGGTGGGCACGGCGGGGATGGTGGTCGCGGCGATGGCGAACTCCTCGTCGGGCGCGGAAGCGCTCAGGCCATCAAAGGCCTCTTCCTCCAGCACGGCGCGGATGGACAGGCTGATACGGCGGGCTTCGGGGTTGACATCCAGCACCTTGACGCGGATCACGTCGCCCACATTGACGGCGTCTTCCACCTTGGCGATGCGGGTCAGCGCGCACTGGGAGATGTGCACCAGGCCGTCGAGACCCGGCTCCAGCTCGACAAAGGCGCCGAAGGTGGTGATACGGACGACCTTGCCCTCCACGATGGAGCCCACAGGATACTTATCGGAGGCCACTTCCCAGGGACGGGGCTGCGTCTGCTTGTAGGACAGCGAAATGCGCTCCTTGGCCGGGTCGAGGCTGAGGATCTTCACGTCGATCTGCTGATTGACCGAGACCACGTCGGAGGGATGCCGCACGCGGCCCCAACTGAGGTCGGTCACATGCACCAGGCCGTCCACGCCGCCGATGTCGACGAACGCGCCGAAGTCGGTCAGTCGGCGCACGGTACCCTTAACCACTTCGCCCACGGTCAGGGTGGACCAGATTTCCTTCTTCTTTTCGGCTTCTTCCGCCTGCAGCACGGCCTTGCGGGAGGCTACGATGCGCTTCTTGGTCTTGTCGACTTCGATGATCTTGAGCGTGAGCTCCTTGCCGACGAAGTCCTCGATGCGCTCGACAAATCGCTGGGACAGCTGGGAGGCAGGCACAAAGGCACGCACGCCCGCGACGTCACAGATCAGGCCGCCCTTGACGGCTTCCTTGCCCACGCCGGTAACGAACTCACCCGCTTCGTGCTTGGCGACGATCTCATCCCAGTTCTTGCGGTTCACGATGTTGCGTTGGGACAAAAGCACATTGCCCTCGCCATCGTTGACTTTGACCACTTCAACCTCGATTTCGTCGCCAATTTTGACATCGGTCGAGGAGAGGTCCGCCTTTTTGACCAGACCGTCCGCCTTATAGCCCACATTAACACAAATTTCGTCGTCGCTGATCTGAACCACGGTGCCGGTAACGGTCTGACCGGGGCGCAACTGAACCAGCGTTTTTTCAACGTCGGCCAGAAAATCGCCTTCGGCGGGCTCCATGGTTTCTTGCGGCGCGGCCTCAGTGGTTTTGGGGGCTTCGGGCTCGGTCACCTGATCCTTCTTCTCGATGTCGTCCATTCGTGTCACAACCTCCTTCAATGTACAATCCGGCGTGGAGGCGCCGGCTGTCACTCCAACCCGGTCTCCGGGTATGAAATCAATCTCGTCAAGCGCAGAGGCATCCTCGATGAAATAGGTCCTCGCGCACAAACCCCGGCACAGTTCGTAGAGCTTGCGGGTGTTGGCGCTGTCCCGCGCGCCCACCACCAACATCACATCCGACCGGGCGGCAAGCTCCGCCGCCTCCGCCTGCCGGAGGGAGGTTGCGGGGCAGATGGTGTCTTTAATCTCGGCGTCCGGCGACGCCTCAAGGATGCGCCGTGCGGCGCGCTCAAACCGCTCCCGCGGGAGCGTGGTCTGCGAAACCACCAGCGGACGGTTCAGCAAACCTTCGGGAACCTCCTCCAGCACCGCGCGGCCCCGGCCCAGCGCCCAGCCCAGAATGCCCCGGACTTCAGGATGCGCGCCGTCGCCCACCACGATCACGTCTCGCCCGTCGGCGGCGGCACGAAAGACCATATCGTGGATGCGCTGGACGAACGGACAGGTGGCGTCCCACACGGTGGCGCGCGCCTTGAGTCGCTCCATTTCGTCCCGGCCCACTCCGTGGGAACGGACGACCACATGGCCGCCCTCCTCCACGTCCTCCGGGCTATCCACCGGGCAGGCGCCCAGCGCGCGCAGCGCTTCGACCACCCGGGGATTGTGGATCACCGGCCCCAACGTCGCCACCGGGCCCAGCGCCGCGCGCTGCTCGGCAAGTTCCACCGCACGGCGAACCCCGAAGCAGAAACCGGCATTTTGAGCCACGATGACGCGCATTGAACGATTCAAGCCTTCCTATGGCAGATTCTCATAGATAGCCTTAGTATTTCGTTGGAATACCGGGCATCTCCTGCCGGGCGACCATTATTTACAAAAAAATTACTTTTTATCCGTCACCGACAGCGCGGTCACCGCGCGCTCGATCGCCTCCGTCGCGCCGCGCAGCGCCTCGCTGCCGCCGCGAAGGGAATAGGCCGATAGATCCACCGGCGCTCCGATCACCAGCGTGTTGCGCCGGAAGGGCTTGAAGGGTTTCAGGATGCGCATGGGCACCACCGGCGCGCCCGACTTGAGGGCGATCAGCGCCACGCCGGTTTCCATGGCGCGGCTGCCGGTCAAATCCCGACCGCCCTGGGGAAAAATGCCAAGCACCTCCCCCTCCTTGAGGACGGAGAGCGCGGTACGCACGGCGGCCATGTCGGCGTTGCCCCGGTTCACCGAGAACGCGCCCAGCGACCGGATGATCCATCTCAGAACCGGCACCCGGAAAAGCTCCACCTTGCCCATGAAGCGGATGGGGCGTCTCACCGTGACGCCCGCCGCCAGCGGATCCAGAAGCGACAGATGGTTGCCGCACAGGATGGCAGCGCCGCTTCCCGGCAGGTTCTCCGCGCCAAACGCGGTCAGCGGATAAAATAGCAGGAAAAAAGCGCGCATGAGCCCCTTGGCAAAGGCGTAGAACCATGGCTTCACCGGCAGTCCCCTCCATCCGCTCCGGGCGCTCCGGCCTTTTCTCCAAGCAGCTTCAAAACCGCGCACACCGCTTCGTCAGCGGTCAGTGCGCTGGCGTCCACTTCGACGGCGTCCTCCGCCTTGCGAAGGGGAGAAGACGCGCGGGTGCTGTCGTCATGGTCGCGTTTCAAAATCGCCTCCAGCACCTCCTGATAGGTGTCCTTCGCGCCGACGGCGCGCAGCTCGCGAAAGCGGCGGGCGGCGCGCACGGCCGGGTCCGCCACGAGAAAGATCTTGAGCGTCGCATGGGGCAATACGCAGGTGCCGATGTCACGCCCGTCCATCACCACCGAATGCCCCTGAGCGATGCCGCGTTGCATTTCCACCATGCGGCGGCGCACCTCCGGCACCGCGGACACCTTTGACGCGGCGGCGGACACCTCCGGCCGACGGATCTCGTCGGACACGTCGCGCCCGGCGAGATACACCTTCTGCAATCCGCTCTCGTATCCCACGCGCACGTCGGCCTCCCGCGCGACGCGGGCCACGGCCGCGGCGTCCGACGGGTCCAGCCCGCGCTCCAACACGAAAAGGCCCACCGCGCGGTACATCGCGCCGGTGTCCAGATACAGCGCGCCAGTCCGTCTCGCCACCGCACGCGCGATGGTGGATTTCCCGGCGCCCGAGGGTCCGTCGATCGCCACGGAGAACGTCATTGCTCCCTACCTCCGACATTTGCGCCCCGCGGATGGCAGCCTTCCTCCCCGAAGAGGAGCGAAAGCGGGCACCGTCCGCGCTGCAAGCAAGCCTTCATTTCATTATATCACATGTCCCTCGGGTTGCCAAATTCAATTTGCGCATTTCCTACATCCATTTTCGGAAGCATTTTGGCAATTTTTTCGTGAAATCTGCGCAAACGGGCTTCCTGACTTGCATTTTTCTTTTGGTTAGGATATAATTCCACGTATGATCCGCATTACCTTCCGGGAGGATACAGGGATGGACAACGCACAGGAACTGATCGCGCGCCTCAACCACAGCGGCAAAAAGCTCTCCAAAAGCCACCGGCGTATCGCCGAGTGCATCGTTAGCCACTATGACAAAGCCGCGTTCATGACTGCGTCCAGGCTGGGAGAATACGTGGGCGTCAGCGAGTCCACTGTGGTCCGCTTCGCCGCGGCCTTGGGCTATGAAGGCTACCCGCAGCTGCAAAAGGCGCTGCAGGAGCTGATCCGCCACCGGCTGACCGCATCGCAGCGCTTTGAGATGACCGGCGATATGGATCACGCGCAGGTGCTTTCGAAGGTGCTGAAGGCGGACATCCAAAACATCCGCGCCACGCTGGACGAGCTCAACATCAGCGTGTTTGAAGAGGTCGTGGAGCAGCTGCTCTCCGCCCGAACAATTTACGTGCTGGGGCTTCGGGCCAGCGCGCCGCTGGCGCAGTTTTTGGGGCATTACCTGAGCTACATTTTCCCCACGGTGTACGTGGTGACCTCCGGCATCAGCGACATCTTCGAGCAGTTGGCGCATATCGCGGAGGGGGACGTGCTGGTGGGCATCAGCTTCCCGCGCTATACCAGCCGCACCATCGAGGCGATGGAACTGGCCCGCAAAAAAGGCGCGACCCTGGTGGCCATTACCGACGGTCCGCTGTCCCCGCTGCACGCCACCAGCGACCTGTGCCTGACCGCCAAGAGCGACATGGCCTCCTTCGTGGACTCCCTGGCCGCGCCGTTGTCTCTCATCAACGCGCTGATCGTCGCGCTCAGCCAGCGCAAGCGCCAGCAAGTGGCCGCCAACTTCAACCAGCTGGAGGAGATATGGGCTCAGTACAACGTCTACCTGAGCAAGAACGGCGAATGAGCCGCCCGCGGGTCGTCGTGATCGGCGGCGGCCCCGCCGGTATGATGGCGGCGCTCTTCGCCGCGCGAAACGGCGCGGACGTCACGCTGCTGGAGCGAAACGATAAGCTGGGCAAGAAGCTCTACATCACCGGCAAGGGCCGCTGCAACCTGACCAACTCCGCGCCGCCTGATCTTTTTATGCGCAATATTGTGCGTAACCCGCGCTTTTTGTATTCGGCGCTGGATGCGCTGGACAACGACAGGCTGATGGGGCTGATCGAAAATGCGGGCACGCCGCTCAAAATCGAGCGGGGCGGCCGCGTTTTTCCCGTTTCCGACCACGCCAGCGACGTGACGAAGGCGCTTGAATCGGAATTGAGGCGGGCCGGTGTCCGAATCCTGATGGAAACCGGCGCGGCGGAGCTCCTCGTCCGGGACGGCCGGGTGGCGGGCGTGACGCTGGACGACGGGCGCTTTCTGGAAGCCGGGGCAGTGGTGGTGGCCACCGGCGGCCTATCCTACCCCTCCACCGGCTCCACGGGCGACGGTCTGCGCTTCGCGGAGAGCGCGGGCCACGCGATCCATCGCCCGACGCCTGCGCTGGTCCCCATCGAAACGGAGGAAGCCTGGCCCCGCGCCGCGATGGGCATCTCCCTTAAAAACGTGCGGCTGACCGCGCTGGTCAGGGGCAAGAAAATCTTTGCCGAGCAGGGCGAGCTGATGCTGACCCACTTCGGCCTTTCCGGCCCGCTGGCGCTGACGCTGTCGAGCCTTTTGCCGGACGAGTCCGCGGGCACGCGCCTTCTGATCGACCTCAAGCCCGCGCTGGACGAGAGTACACTGGACGCGCGGCTTCTCCGGGATTTCAGCCAGTCGCCCCGCAAGGGACTGATCTCGGCGCTGGACGGCCTGGCGCCCCACAACCTGGCGCTGGTGGTGGCGGAACTGGCGGGGCTGTCGCCCGCCAAGCCCATCCACTCGGTCACGCAGGCCGAGCGCCGGGCGCTGATCACGGTGCTCAAGGGCATGCCGCTGACCGTCCGCGGTCTTCGCGGCTTTGGTGAGGCGGTGATCACCCGGGGCGGCGTGGACGTCAAGCAGGTCAGCCCATCCACAATGCAGTCCCGGCTGATCGAAGGGCTTTTCTTCGCGGGCGAAGTGCTGGATGTGGACGCGTTGACCGGCGGCTTTAATTTGCAAATCGCATTCTCCACCGGCGCGCTGGCCGGTATGAGCGCCGCCGCGCTGGGCGCAACCGACTGAAAGGCGGAGGAAGATCATGGAAAACCAGGGCTTTGGCAGCCCCAGCGAAAATATATCCGGCAGCCGCACCACGGCGCGGGCAGCGATTCTGATCTGCCTGACCCGCTCCCGCGACGAGGAGCGCTCGCTCAAGGCGCAGCTGGCCGCGGAGGATGTGCGCGCCGCCGCTGTGGACTACGGCGGAGAGTTTATCCCCTCCATCATGAAGATCGTCGAGCGGGCGGTGGTGGCCGCCAAGCGCGAGGGTGTGATCTCTTCCAGCCAGTACCATGAGGAAGGCTCCGTGGCCGGCGCGGCCCACGAGGCGCTGATGCAGGTGAGCACCAAGGCTACCGGCCTCAACATCGGCGGCAAAATCGGCATCGCCCGCTCCGGCAACAACGTATCGGTGGCGGTCTTCTTCGGCATCGGCCTACTGCACCTCAACGAAATGGCGGTGGCCGTCGGCCACCGCGCGATCTAGCCATCCGTCTGCCTAAAATCCTCACGGATTTTCGGGCGGCGTGCTGACTTATGGTATGATTTCTTCCATCAGTGCGCGCACTGATGGAAGAAATGCATTCCCGGCGTACATGCCGCCGGGAATGATTGAAGCTCCATGGGGACTATGTGGATGGGCTGCCGCCGGCGCAAATTGCGCCGGCTTTTTCTTGCATTACAGGCGGATTCCGAAATACTCCAGCGCCAGGCTGGCCAGGATGAGCCCCATAACGACCACCATCACCCATCGGATCAGCTTCGCACCCACCACCAGCGCCAGCTTTGCGCCCAGGTAGCCGCCCGCCGCCGAGCACAGCATCGCGGGCACCGCCAGCTGAAACAGCACATTACCGCTGATCACCAGCGAAACCATCGCCGCCACGTTGGAAGCGAGGTTCGTCAGCTTCGCCGCGCCCGACGCGCTCACCGCGTCCATCTTCAAAAGCCAGGTAAACAGCAGAATCAAAATCGTGCCGGTGCCCGGGCCGAAGAACCCGTCGTAAAAACCGACGATCAGGCCGATCGCGGGGCAGAGCGCCAGTTTTTTCCGCGTCATCGGCTGGGATTCTCCGTCCCCGATGCGCCCGAAGATCAGCAACAGGCCCGCCGCAGGCAACGCAACCAGCAAAAACGCGCGCATCCACTGGTCGCTGACGTGGCGCAGCACTTCGGCCCCGAGATAGGAGCCCGGAAGCGCACCCGCGGCGGCCAGGAGCGCCGGCGCGTAGGGCATGCGGCCGCTTTTGATAAACCGGATCGTCGCCAGCAGAGATCCGAACATCGCAGAAAATTTGTTGCTGCCGGATGCCAGAACCGGCGGCAAACCCGCTTTCAGGTAAGCCGGCAGGGAGATGACTCCGCCGCCCCCGGCAATGGCGTCCATCGTCGCCGCCAGAAACGCCAGCGGCAGCACAATCCAGTACATCCCGGCGGTTACTTCCATCCGACACGCCTCCTCGTTTGCGAAAACGATAAGGCTTTCTTTCCGGCTGTGCGTCTTTCCTGCCTCATTCCGGGTAAAATAATGGTTGCGCGCTGGTGCGTCCTTGGGGTAAAATAGCCTTTGGTACTCGAAATGGAGGGTTGCGCATGCCGGTATCCCTCGCCATGAAGGGCGATCGACTCCTCTTCTCCGGGCTTAAATGCGCCTGCGGCGCCGCGCATCACGCGCCGACGCAGGACCTGTACATCGGTTTGGATATGGCCAGAAAGCTTCCCCGCTACCTCAAAAAGCGCGAGTTGGGCCAGAAGGCCGTGCTGGTCAGCGATCAGGCGGGCTATGATGCGGCGGGAAAGCGCACGCTGGATGCGCTGCGCAAGGAGGGTTTCGAGGTCACGCTGGCCCTTTTGACCCATCCGCTGGCGGATGAACGCGCGCTGGGCGAAGTGATGCTCACCATGCGCATGGACACGGAATTCTTCATCGGCGTCGGCGCGGCGGCGGTGGCCGCTGTCACCCGCGCCGCCGCAGCCCAGACCGAACGCCCCTCGGCCCTCGTCGCCACGCAGCCCGATGGCTGCGACTACCTGTCCCAGGAGGCGCGCATGCTGTTTCGGGGCGAGCCGATGACGCTGCCCGCTGTCGCGCCGGAAGTCGTCGCCTTCGACCTGAACGCGCTGGCGGAGGCACCGCCGGAAGCCTACGCCCAAGGCCTTCTGGACCTTGCCGCCTGCCACCTGGCGCGGGCAGACTGGGCCTCCATGGGGCTGATCCGAGGCGACGCCTACTGCCCGCTTTGCGCGGATATGGCGGTGGAAGCAGCCGAGCGCGCTTTTGCCGCCGCGGACCTGATCGCCGCGCGCGGCGAGGAAGGCGCGCGCAGGATGGCGGAATCGCTGCTCATGGCCGGCGTCGCGGCCTTCGTATCGGGCGGCGCGCGTCCCGTGACCAGCGCGGCGCAGCGCATGGCCCGCCGGGCGGCGCAGGGCGGCGCGCGCTATGACGAGGCGCTCTTCGCCGCCGTGCCGGAGCTTCTTGACGCCTACCGAAATTACGACCCGGAGGGCGCGGCCGAAGCGGGCGGAGACGCCGGCGCGCGGGCCGCGCTGACGGCCCGCCGGAGCGCGCTCCGTCAGGTGCTCGAGCGTCTGCCACAGGGCAGCGCGGTCGCCGGAACGGCTTCCAGGGTTGCGCCGGAACTGACCGCCGCGGAGGTCACATCGGCGCTGCCCCGCGCCGCCGACATCGCCGCCTGCGAAGGCCTCATGGACTTCGCGGCACTGGCCGGACGCCCGCTGCTTCCGTGATTTTTTCCGCAAAATGCGCTCAAAAACCTTGTTTTTCACAAAATTTGTGTTGTCAAGCCGCGCACGCTGTGCTATACTAGTTTGGCTTACGCATGGTATGCCGCGTCACATCGCTAAGGAGGGTTCTTCATGGCAGCTTTCATGTTGATCATTAACATTGTCATCATTCTCGTGGCAATCGTTCTGATCATTTCGGTCCTGATGCAGCAGGGCAACGCCTCCGGCCTTGGCGCCATCAGCGGCGGCGCGGAAACGTTCTTTGGGAAATCCAAGGCCAAGACTTACGAGGGCAAGCTGGAAATGATCACCAAGATCTCCGCGGCCGTGTTCACCGTGCTGGTCATCGTGCTGGCGGCCACCTATAACCGCTACGGCACTACCTCGAATACCGTTACCGTGCCGACGCCCGCCGAGACCGTTGCGGCCGAGACGGCCGTTCCGGAAGCCAGCGCCGAGGCCGCCGCGCCCGCTGAAACCGCCGCAGCCGAAGCCTCCGCCACGGAAGCGCCCGCTGAAACCGCAGCCGCTGCGGAAGCGCCCGCGGCCACCGTCGCACCCGCTGTGACCGAAGCCCCCGCGCTAGCGACCGAGGCCCCCGCCGCGTCCCCCGCGGCATAAACCGGTCCGTTTCCGCGAAAGGATCATTCGCCTTCCTCTCCTCGGAGCGGGAAGGCGATTATTTTTGGAGGCGTCTTTATGAAGGAGTTTCCTGTCTACGATCCGGCGGCCATCGAGGCCAAATGGCAGGCGCATTGGGAGGATACCCACGCCTTCTGCGCCGAGGCCAGCCACGATAAGCCCAAGTTTTATCCGCTGATTGAGTTTCCGTACCCTTCCGGCGCGGGCCTGCACGTGGGGCATCCGCGCTCCAATACGGCCATGGACATCATCGCCCGCAAGCGGCGCATGGAGGGCTTCAACGTGCTCTTCCCCATCGGCTATGACGCCTTCGGCCTGCCGACGGAGAATTTCGCGATCAAAAACCACATTCACCCCGCGGTGGTGACGCGAAACAACGTGGACCGCTTTCGCAGCCAGCTGAAGCGGCTGGGCTTTTCCTTCGACTACGCCCGCGAGGTCAACACCACCGACCCTTCCTATTATAAATGGACGCAGTTCATCTTTCTGAAGCTCTACGAGCACGGCCTGGCCTACAAAACCGAAATGCCCATCAACTGGTGCACCAGTTGCAAAGTGGGCCTGGCCAACGAGGAGGTCGTCGGCGGCGTTTGTGAGCGCTGCGGCTCGGAGGTCATCCGAAAGGTCAAGAGCCAATGGATGCTGAAGATCACAGCCTACGCCCAAAAACTCCTGGATGGCCTGGACGACGTGGACTTCATCGAAAAGGTCAAGCTGCAGCAGCGCAACTGGATCGGCCGAAGCGAGGGGGCGGAGGTGGACTTCCGCCTCACCACCGGCGAAGCCCTGCGGGTCTACACCACCCGGCCGGATACGCTCTTCGGCGCCACTTACATGGTGCTCTCGCCGGAGCACCCGCTGATCGAGGCCCACAAGGCCGAAATCGGCAACTTTGAGGAAGTCGCCGCCTACCGCGAGGCCGCTTCCAAAAAGTCCGACTTCGAGCGCACCGAACTCGCCAAAGATAAGACCGGCGTCGCCATCCGCGGCATCTCCGCCGTCAACCCCGTAACCGGAAGCGAGATTCCGGTGTGGGTATCGGACTACGTGCTGATGGGCTACGGAACCGGCGCCATCATGGCCGTGCCGGGCCACGACGAGCGCGACTGGGCGTTTGCCAAGAAGTTCAATCTCCCGATCATCGAGGTGGTGGCCGGCGGCAACGTGGACGAGGCCGCCTATTCCGACATCGAGGACGGTGTGATGATCAATTCCGGCTTCCTCGACGGTCTTTCGGTCGCGGAGGCCAAGAAGACCATCATCGAGTGGCTCGTGGAAAAGGGGTTGGGCGAGCGCAAGGTCAACTTCAAGCTCCGGGACTGGGTGTTCTCACGCCAGCGCTACTGGGGTGAACCGATCCCGCTGGTGAAGTGCGAAAAGTGCGGCTGGGTACCGCTGCCCTACGATCAGCTGCCCCTTAAGCTCCCGGAGGTGGCCCACTACGAACCCACCGACGACGGCGAGTCTCCACTGGCCGCCATCACCGACTGGGTGAACACCGCCTGCCCCAAGTGCGGCGGCCCCGCCAGGCGTGAGACCGACACCATGCCCCAGTGGGCGGGCTCCAGCTGGTACTTCCTGCGCTACATCGACCCGCACAACGACCGCGAATTCGCGTCGATGGACGAGCTCAAATACTGGCTGCCGGTGGACTGGTACAACGGCGGCATGGAGCACACCACGCTGCACCTTCTGTACAGCCGGTTCTGGCACCGCTTCCTTTACGACATCGGCCTGGTGCCCACGCCCGAGCCCTACAAAAAGCGCACCTCCCACGGCATGATCCTGGGCACCAACGGCGAAAAGATGAGTAAGTCCCGTGGCAACGTGGTCAATCCGGACGAAGTGGTGGACGAACTGGGCGCAGACGCCTTCCGTCTCTATGAGATGTTCATGGGCGCTTTCGATCAGGCGATTCCCTGGTCCACCGACGGCGCCCGCGGCTGCCGCCGTTTCCTGGACCGGCTGTGGCGGCTGATGGAAAACATGACGGACGCGCCCGGCATCTCCGAGGATATGGCCTATGACGTGCATTCCACGATCAAGAAGGTCACCGAGGACTACGAGCGGATGAAGTTCAATACCGCCATTGCCCAGATGATGACGCTGGTGAACGCCCTCTCCCAGAAGGGCTCCGTCACCCGGGGCGAGGCCCAGGTGCTTTTGCAGCTTCTGAACCCGGTCGCGCCCCACATTTCCGAGGAGCTGAACGAGCTTCTGGGTCTGGGCGGGGAGCTCTTCCGAAAGCCCTGGCCGGTCTACGACCCGAAGAAGCTGATCAGGTCCAGCGTCGAGATCGCGTTCCAGGTCAACGGCAAGGTGCGCGGCCGGATCGACGTGCCCGCGGACTTGACCCGTGACGGCGCGCAAAGCTACTTCTCGGAGAACGAGGCGTTCCAAAAGCTGATCGAAGGCAAGGCGATCCGCAAGCTGATCTTCGTGCCGGGCAGTCTGGTCAACGTCGTGGTATAATGGTCGGGACCGCCCGCGGTGCGTTTCGCCGCGGGCGGCTTTCATCACACCCGGAAGGGAGGCGCACGGATGACGGAATCGCTCAAGGTCAAGCTGGAAAACCTGCCGGATTCCCCCGGTTGCTACCTGATGAAGTCCGAAGGCCAGATCATCTACGTCGGCAAGGCGAAAAACCTGAAAAACCGCGTGCGCCAGTATTTTCAGAGCGCCAAAAACCACTCCCCCAAGGTGCGCGCGATGGTCGAAAAGATCGACGACCTGGACACGGTGCTGGTGGACGGCGAAGTCGAGGCGCTGATGCTGGAGTGCAACCTCATCAAGCTGCACCGGCCCTACTACAACATCCTGCTGAAGGACGACAAGCAGTACCCGTATCTGGCCATCGACCTCCGGGAGCCCTACCCCGAGGTCGTCGTCCGGCGGGAGCGTAAAGCGGACGGCGCTCGCTACTTCGGGCCTTATCTGGGCGCGACCATCGTACGGGAGATGCTGGACGCGGTCAGGCAGATCTTCCCCATCCGCACCTGCAAGCTGCAGCTCACCGAAGGCATGCGCCTGCGCCCCTGCGTGCACCACGAGATCGGTCAGTGCCTGGCGCCTTGCGCAAGCCTCGTCTCCAGCGCGGACTACCACGCGCTGATCGAAAAGGTCATCGCATTCCTCTCCGGCAAGTACCAGGAGGTGCTGGAAGACCTCCGCGCCCGCATGAAGGAAGCCGCCGCCGGCATGAACTACGAGCGCGCGGCCATCTACCGCGACCGGATCTATGCCGTCGAGCAGGTGATGCAAAAGCAGAAAGCCACCACCGTCCGGGATGTGGATCAGGACGTGATCGCCTGCTGTCCGCAGGGGTCGGACGCGCTGGTATCGGTTTTGTCCATGCGGGGCGGCAAGCTCATCGGCGCGGAGCACTATACGCTCCCCCGGGCGGGCGACGAGGAGGCGGACGTGGTGCTGGCCCAGTTTATGCTGCAGCACTACCAGGACGCCGCCGCCATCCCGCGCGCCGTGCTGCTGCCGGAACTGCCCGCGGACTGGGAGGCCGTGGCCCAGTATCTGACAGGCCTCAAGGGCGTGAAGGTCGCCGTCAACGCGCCGGAGCGGGGCGAGAAGCGGCGGCTCGTGGAGATGGCGGTGCGCAACAACCTGGAAGAGGCCGCGCTGCGGGAACTCAAACTGCAAAAGAGCTACGAGCGCACCTTCGGCGCGCTGAAGGAACTGGCGGAGGTCCTTGAACTCCCCGCCCCGCCCCGGCGCATCGAGGGCTACGACATCTCCAACACCCAGGGCGACCAATCCGTGGGCTCGATGGTGGTCATGCTCGACGGTGCGGCCGCGCCCAAGGAGTACCGCCATTTCCGCATCAGGACGGTGGAAGGCCCAAACGATTTCCAGTCGATGCACGAAGTCATCCTGCGCCGTTTCACCCACGGCCTGACGGAAAGGGCCGAGCGCGAGACCCAGGGGCTGCCCGCGCTGGGCGGCAAGTTCTCCGATCTGCCGGACCTGGTGCTGATCGACGGCGGACGCGGGCAGCTGAACGAGGCGATGAAGGCGATGCACGAGGCGGGCGCGAATGTGCGCATGTTCGGTCTGGCCAAGCGCATCGAGGAGATCGTATTGCCGGAGGCGGAGGAATCGCTGCTGCTGGACCGTCACAGCCCGGCGCTGCACCTGATCCAACGGCTTCGGGACGAAGCGCACCGCTTCGGCATCACCCACCACCGGAAGCTGCGCGCCAAAAAGTCCGCCACGTCGTCGCTGGACGGCATCCCCGGCGTGGGCGCGAAGAAGAAAAAGGCGCTGCTGACGCATTTTCGCACCGTCGAGGCGCTGAAAAACGCCTCCGAGGAAGCGCTGTGCGGCGCGGAGGGCGTCGGCCCCGCGCTGGCAAAAATCATCTACGACCATTTTCATCCTGAGAAAGGCGGAGAAAAACATGGGTTATGAGAAGCTGGACGCCATCGTCACGTCCTATCGGGAAGAACTGCTGGAAAAGCTGAAGCATTGGATTTCCATCCCCAGCGTTCAGGCGCCTAGGTGCGCCGACAACGCGCCCTTCGGGCCCGAAGTGCGCCGCATGCTGGACCTTTTCCTGGCGGACGCGCGGGCCATGGGCTTTGACGTTCGGGATTTTGACGGCTATTGCGCCCACGCCGAGATGGGCGAGGGGACGAAGACCATGGGCATTCTGGCACACCTCGACGTGGTGCCGCTGGGTGACGGCTGGGTGTACAATCCCACCGGAGGCGAAATCGAGGACGGGCGCGTCTACGGCCGCGGCGTCTCCGACGACAAGGGACCGGCGCTGGGTGCGCTCTACGCCATGCGCGCGGTGCGCGAGGCGGGCATTCCGTTGAAGCACCGGGTGCGCTTGATCGCCGGCTGCGACGAGGAAACCGGCATGACCGACATGGCCTACTACCGGGCACATTCTGACCTGCCGGACTACGGCTTCTCTCCCGACGCGGAATACCCTCTCATCAACATCGAAAAGGGCGGGCTGAACCTAATGCTGACCGCCGAGGCGGACGGCGCAGCCGGCGCGAATATCCCGCTGTACTCTATGGAAGCGGGCGTTCGCGTGAACGTGGTGCCGGGCGTCGCCACCGCCGTGGTGGGCACGGAGCGCATACCGCTGGCGCAGCTTCGCGAGGCGCTCGCATCGGTCGTCCGGACGCACCCCGGCTTTGCCCTTTCCGCCGGGGACGCGGGCGGCGCCCGCGCGAAGATCACCGCCACCGGCATTTCCGCCCACGCGTCGATGCCGCACCTGGGCGTCAACGCCGCGGGCATGCTGCTGGTGGCGCTCAACGAAATCGGCGCGGGCGGCGCGATCCGCCGGGCCATTGAGGGGCTGGCCGCGGTGGTCGGTCTGACCCACGACGGCGCAGGGCTGGGCATCGCCATCTCGGACGAGGCGTCCGGCGCGCTGACCTCGAACCTCGGTATTCTGCGCTATGACGGACAGAAGCTCTCCGCCGAGCTGGACAACCGCTACCCGATCTCCGCCGACGAGCCGGCGATGCTCGCCGCCGCTGCCCGCGCCATGGCGCCCTGGGGCGTGGAAGCGGCCATCCTTCGCAGTCATCCGCCGCTGCACGTGCCTGCGGACAGCGAGGTCGTCCGCGGCCTCCTCGAGGTCTATCATGAGGCCACGGGCCTCCCGGCCTACCCCATCGCCATCGGCGGCGGCACCTATTCCCGCACGATGCCCAATACCGTCGCCTTCGGCATCACCTTCCCCGGCGATACGGAAACCTGTCACATGCCCGACGAGTACGTGGAAATCGACAAGTTCATGCTGGCGGTCCGGATCATGGCCCGCGCCATTGCGCGGCTTGCGGGGGCGTAAGCGGCGCGATACGCAGGAGGAACCCGAAAATTGCCTCAGGCCCCAAGGGCGCGGCCGCCCGCCATCCATAATGTGAGACATACTTTCAATCGATTCCGGCGGCATGAACGCCGGAATCGCGTTTCTTCCCCCAGTGCGTAAACCGGCGGGAAGAAGCAGCCCATAAGCCAGCGCGTCGACCGGAGACGCTGAAGAATCCGGGGAGCGCGGGCATTCTCCTTTCGCATCAAAAAACACACCGTATTTATTGGTACTTCAAGGCACAGGGCGGTCCGCGCCGCCCTGTGCTTTTTGATGCAGCCATGCCACATTTTTCCTGCCAATTCATGGAAAAACCGCATGGAGGCCCCATGGTTCGCTCATACTTTTCCACAAATGGAACAGTTCGACACACGAAAACGTCGAAAAACTGATTCCATGCGCTTTGGAGGTTGATGATGAAACATTGGAACCCTCGAAGGCCGCTGGCGGTGGCGCTGTCCCTTCTTCTGCTTTTGGGCATTTCTTCCACGGGCCGCGCGTTTTCCTGGCCCTGGAGCCAGCCGTCGGAAGAAGTCTTCGCCCAGGATACGCCCGAGCCCACGATCGCACCTTCCCCCACGCCGGCCCCGGTCGAGCCGCGCTCGACGGACGAGACGGCTCTGCTTCGGGTATTTCTCAAGTCGTTGGAGTCGCCGGTGGCGCTGGGCATCACGCTGACCGGGCCTTATTCGATTGAAAACGACAGCGGATTTCGCTTCGCCGCCAATACCGACCTCTCTGTCGCCGTGGACGGCGGCAACCTGTACCTCGCCTGCGGCGGACTGACCCTCAACATGGGCACCAGTCTGACGCTGACCCGCGCCGCCTCGGACGCCCCCCACACCGGACTGATTCTCCACGAGACCGGGCGCGAGAACGTCTACTGCGGAGACCTGACGCTGACCATCGACGGCGGCGCGATCCAACCGGTGGTCACCCTCGACATTGAGGACTACCTCTATGGCGTCGTGCCCTACGAAATGAGCGATTCCTTCCCCATCGAGGCGTTGAAGGCCCAGGCGGTGGCGGCCCGTACCTACGCGATGAGCCGCAAGTCCGGCGCGGGGGCCCGCGCCTACGACGTGGTGGACACCACCGCCGATCAGGTGTTTCGCGGTCTGGACCCGGACACCGAAAACGCCATCGCCGCCGTGGACGCCACCCGCGGCGTGGTGGGCTTCTATAAAGACACCTACGCTACCTGCTATTTCTCCGCCTCGAACGGCGGTCAGACGGTGCTGCCCAACCAGATCTGGGGCTATTCCGGCGACTACGGCTACCTGGATGTCCGGGATGATCCTTACGACCTGGCCAACCCTTCCAGCGTGGTCAAGCGGCTGAATATCCCCGCTGACGGCGGCGCGCTGCCCAGCCGAATGATTCGGACGCTCAAGAGCGGTCTCGCGGAGCAGATGGCGGCGCTGGGCTGCAGCGAGGAACTCGCCGACATCGGCATCGTGAAGGTACTCGCCGTCACGCCCGCCGCGCCCAAGTTCGGCGATGGCAACCGCATGTTCACCCGGCTGGATGTGACCATGCAGGTGCGTGCGAAAAAGTTCACCCAGCTGACGCCGGAGGAGGCCGCCCAGTCGTCCGCCACCTACCGCGCGGACGTGGTGGTGCTGGATCAGCCGTTGACGGCGGGCCTCGACATCTACGACGATCTCAAGCCCAACTACGGCCTCAAGATCAACGCCGCCAACTGCGAAGTGACCGGCGTCGTGGAAAACGCCCTCGCCGACGGCAGCATCGCTTCCTTCGAAGTGGAGACGCGCCGGTTCGGCCACGGCGTGGGCCTGAGCCAGCGCGGCGCGCAGCAGATGGCGGGGAAAGAGGATTTCCAGTGGACGGACATCCTTCACTTCTACTACCCCGGCATGTCGCTGGTGGAGATGGATTACCGGCGCGCGCCGCTTCAGGCGCTGGAGGATCTGCCCGCCAACCTGGGCCGCGCCCGGCCGCGCCCCACGCCCAAGCCCACCCCGGCCCCGCTGCCCGCGCTGACCGGGAACGAGTACTACGCCCGCGTCGTCTTGGGTTCCAAGAGTTCCACCCTCAACGTGCGGGCCGAGCCCTCCACCGGCGCGGCCATCAAGGGGATCATCGAGCACAATGCGCGGCTGATCGTGATGGAGGACCTCGACGGCGGCTGGGCCCACATTAAGACGGCGGAGATCGAGGGCTACGTTTCCACCGCGTACATTAAGAAGGAATCGTGACCAAACGGTGAACGATTCTGGAAACAAAACCCGCTCCGTTGCATAGTTAACGAAATTCGATTACAATACACTCATCCGGCCGGCGGCATGCCGGAGAGATGAGGTGAACCATGAGGCGAACGGGAGTATTTTGCGCGCTGGCGCTGACGCTCTTGTTCGCCTTGTGCGCTGTCCGAACAGTCTGGGCCGAGACCGGGGACGACCAGACCGTGCTCATTAACCAGCGGCTTTCGGTATTCTCCGCCGAGGCACGGTATACCTTCACCGCCCCTTCCAACAACCTCTATACCTTCCGAAGCTTCGAAGTCGGCGGTGTATCGGGCATCCTCTACCGCTATGGCGACGCCGCTCCCATCGCTCAGGGCGAGGGTTTCAACTTTTCCGCGCGCCTTATTTCCGGAGCGCGATATCTGCTGGTGGTGAAAAACGGTGAGGGCGCGCAGGTGGAAATCATGCGCGACGCGCTCGGGCGCAGCTTTGACCGGCCCATCCAGCTTGGCAACCTGGCCGACGGCTACGATAAGGTGATCGCCCGCCCCTACGACACCCACTGGTACGCCTTCACCGCGCCGTCAAACGGCACGTATGTGATTGCCACGTCGTCCGAAATCGACACGCTGGGGTACCTGATGGACGCGTCCGGACAGGTGCTCGCCACTTCGGACGACGCCTATTCCTCTTACGAGCGCAACTTTCTGATGGAAGTCGGGCTGACCGCCGGGCAGGGCTATCTGCTCCGCGTCAGCGCCAAGGGAAACATGACCGGCGCCTATCACCTGTCGGTGCTGGAGCCGGAGGAAGGCGCGCCGTCCCTTGAGGCGCTGACGATGAGCCTGGATCGCGTCATGCTCCGCTCCGGCGATGTGACGCAGCTGAGCGCAGCAGCGGCGCCGGACGGCGCACAGGCCTTCGTCCGGTGGGTATCCACCGACCTTGCGGTAGCCAAAGTCACCCAGCAAGGCGAAGTCATCGCCATCTCGCCCGGCGAGTGTGACGTCATCGCCTATTCCGGCGGGCGGGCCGAGGCGAAATGCCGGGTGACGGTGCAGTCAATCCCGCTCAAGGAAGTGCACTTTGAACTGGATGCGCTGGAGCTTCCCCGCAGGCAGACCGCCGCGCTCCATTACGCGGTGATGCCGCTGGACGCCAGCAACCAGCGGATGGGCTTCTCCAGCTCCGATGAATCCGTAGCCACGGTGGACGGCAGCGGCGTGGTCACCGCCGTGGCCGAGGGGCAGGCGATCATCACCGTGACCAGCGCGGACGGCGGCTATCAGAGCAGCCTGACCGTCACCGTTTCCCGTGCGGAGCCGGTGTACCGGGCGCTGCTCGTGGGCGAACAGCGGTATGTGGATGGGCGGCTTCGCACCGGCTCGATCAACACCACCCAGGGCATGGCGGATCTCCTGGCCAACTCCGGCGCACCCGGCGGCTACAAGGTGACGATGAAGCTCGACAGCACCCGCAAGGAACTGGTTCAGGCGATCCGGGACGCCTTCAGGGATGCGGAGCCCACGGACGTCTCGCTGTTCTACATCAACTGCCACGGCGGCTTCGACTCCGGCCGCGCGTGGCTGGAGCTTCACGACGGCTCGCGCGTCACCGCCATCCAGCTGGAGCAGATCCTCCGAAAGATCCCCGGCACGGTGATTGTGATGATCGACTGCTGCCAAAGCGGCGCTTTTCTGAGCACCACCGCTCACTATGACTTCAACCGGGGCGTGACCCAGGCCTTTTCCCGGGGCGCGGCCTCCGGCTTTGTGAAGAGCAAGTACCGGGTGATGACCTCCTCCAGCTCCACCCAGGACAGCTACCGAATCTCCTTCGACGGCGCGGACAGCGAAGCGGCGATGGCCACGGTGTTCGTCCGGTCGCTGTGCGAGGCGGGCGGCTGGGACCTGATCAAGGACCGCAAGACCTCCATGCGCGCGGACCTCGACAAGAACCGCGTCGTGAGCTTTGAGGAGGCCTACCTCTATACCCGCCGCAGAGTCCGGCAGTACCTGTCACGCTCCACCGTGCTTCAGGACGTGCAGGTATTTCCCAGAGGCGCGATGCTCGCCATGTTTTCGCGCTGACGGCGGCTTCGCGGGGTTTACCGGCAGACTTTCGGCCGGCGGCATAAGCCGCCGGCCTTTATGCCGTCGACAAAGCCCCCGGTGTGAGTGCCGGGGGCGAAAACCATTCCATCCGTCAGCGCGCCGCCTGAAAATGCATGCGGATTTCAGACGTGCGCCGTCTTCCACCGCACCAAATAAACCGCCGAAAGGTTTTTGGTGCCAGAAGGCAGGAGGCGAATCAGGGCGCCACGGTGGGGACGGGCGTGGCGGTGGCGGCCGCCACCGGGTTCAGCAGCCATTTGGCGTCGAGGTTCTCGATCCCGGCGGCGATGACATCGCCATACACCGCGATGAGCGCAAGCGAAAGCGCGAATGCGATCAACGTCAGCACCAATACCGCGATGCAGAAGTTCCGCTTGGAGGCGCGCTTGCAGGTGATCGCCCACACGAACAGCATGATAATGTTGACGCCTGGAATGGCCAGTACGATCAGAGTACCAATCCAGTTCATGACCGAAACAACGCTTCTTCTGCCGAACTCCCTCGTCCCATCCTGACCCATTTGGATATCCCCTTCCGTAAATCAGTTGTTTGTTTGCTCTTATCACATCGCCCCGATGGACGACAATAGCCGGCGCGCATTCCGGTGAAAGATGGCTTCGTTCCAGTCTCCGGGCAGCGAAAGCGTCCGGATCAGGAGCGCCTCGTCCGCGATATTCGACCAAGGTGTGTCACTGCCGAAGAGGATGCGCTCCGGCCCGTGGGCCTCGATCAGCGCCCGGACCACAGGCATCAAAACCCGCCCGTGGCTGTAGGAGGTATCCAGGTACAGGTTGGGTGCGGGCGCAAGATCCTTCAGCGCGTCGTCCCCCATGAGCAGCCCGCCCCAATGGGCGGCCACCACCTGTGCGCCGGCGAGGTGCTCCATCGCACGCTGCAGCATCCGCGGCTCACATCGGCATGGCGGAAGGTAGGCCATGTCCTGCCCGGCGTGGAACACCACGGCCATGCCAAGCTGCCCGATTTTGCGGTAGAGCGGCACGAGGCGCGGGTCATCCACATCAAAGCCCTGATACTCGGGGTGCAGCTTGACGCCTCGAAGGCCCAGCGCAGCCATGCGCTCCAATTCGTCCACCGCATCCTCAGCCTTCGGGTACACCGACCCAAACGGAATGATCCTCGCGCTCTTCTGCCGGGCCGCCCAGTCGTTGATCGACCGCTGCTGCGAGGCTTTGGTGGCCACTGGAAGCAGCACGCCCATCGCGTCCGCCCGGTCGAGGGCATCCGTCAACGAGCGAACCGTGCCGTCTGTGGAGGGGTGCAGCCCACCCGCTCCAAGCGCGAGTTTTTCCAGCGCGCCCGCCGCGATCCGGTCCGGAAAGGCGTGGGTATGGAAGTCTATCAGCATCTTTTCCTCTGTATATGCCGCTGTTTGTATTATTATAACCGATTGCAGAAAGGCAGTCAATGGCACAATTTGAGATGTGTTTCATCTCTCCGCAAATTTTCACTTGCTTTTGGAGTCGTTTTGTAATATAATCGTCACACATGAAATACTTGGAAAATACTCAAACCAAGACGAGGAGGCAAAACCGATGAAAACGCGGGGTAAGGCGCTCTGCCTCTGCCTGGCGGCTGCAATCCTTTGCGCACTCCCGGTCGATGCCCTCGGGGCTGTACGACAAAAAAGCGTGACGCTGAGCTCAAAGCTGATTACCATCGACCTCGCAAAGGGCAACACCCAGCAACTGACCGGCGCGGTGAATCCCTCGAACGCCAGCCAGAAGATGGTCTGGTACAGCGCCACAAAGTCCGTGGCCACCATTTCCTCCGCCGGGCTGATCACGGCCAAGAAGGTCGGCACGGCGAGGGTCGGCGCGCGCCCGTCCGGTAACAAGAATTGGGCGAAGGCGACGATCAAGGTCATCGACAGCCTGATGCCCTCCAGCGTCAAGCTGGACGTGTCCAGCCTGTCGCTGAGCGTAGGCTCCACCCATCAGCTGACCGCCACGGCGCTGCCTTCCACCGCGGCGCAGACGTTCCGCTGGGCTTCCAATAAGTCCTCGGTGGCATCCGTCTCCTCCAGCGGTCTGGTCACGGCCAAGAAAGTCGGCACGGCGCTGATCCGGGCGTATTCCACCCGTTCCTCCAAGAAATACCGCACCATCAAGGTGACGGTCAAAAAGCTGGCAAACCCCAGTAAGATCACGCTTTCATCCGCCGCCACTCAGCTCGAAAAAGGCGCTACCCTACAGCTGACCGCCACCGTTTCGCCGGCCAGCGCGAATGCGTCCATCACCTGGTCGAGCAGCAGTACGTCGGTCGCCACGGTCTCTTCCGGCGGCCTGGTCACCGCCAAGAAGGCCGGCTACGTCTACATCTACGCCCGATCCAAGGCGAAGAGCAGCATCTATGCCCGCCAGAGGCTGACCGTGACGGATGCCCAGTCCGTCACCAGCGTGGACATCGTAAGCGAAGGTACCGTGGTGCGCGTCGGGAGCAAGCTGGCCCTTGACGCCAGTGTTCTGCCCGCCAGCGCGCCCCAGGGCGTGAGCTGGAGCAGCAACAACACGTCCGTCGCCACCGTATCCTCCGACGGCACGGTAACCGGCAAGACCGACGGCAGCGCCACCATCACCGCCAAGGCCGGTGACAAGACGGACACGCTGCGCGTGGTGGTGCAGAAGTCCTCCCCCGTCACCACCGAACCCAGTCAGAAAACCAGCGTTTCGGGCATCAACGCGAACCTGGCCAAGATCGACAACATTCAGCGCTACGCCACCACCGAGTTGGACGCGCTGTACACGTCCGGCGTCATCGATAAATCGGAGGCGCTGGAGCGCAAGACCATCATCCTCAACGCCTTCATGATGGCGCGCTTCCCGTGGATGAGCTCCAAATCCATCGGCTATTACTCCAGCAACGGCAAATCCTACTCCGCCAATACGGTGTACTTCGGCATCCCCTACACTCAGAAGACCACCAAGCGCACTTACACAAAAGAGCGGCTGCTGGACGCGAAGGCCTTCGTCCAAACGGGCTCCAACGCCTACTACACCGCCAACATCCCCAGCACAACCTACCCCGGCAACGACTGCTCCTCCTTCGTGTCGATGAGCCAATGGGGCCTGAACACCAACTATTCGTACCTGAACTCCGACGCGATCAAGGCGTCCACTGCCTACAAGACCATCGCCAGCTCGTCCAATAAAGCCGGCTTTCTGAACATGCGGCCGGGAGATGTGCTGGTCAAGAACGGCCACGCGCTGATGTTCCTGTACTATGGCAACAGCGCCAGAACCACCGTCATGATCATCCAGCAGGGCGGTTTCACCACTCTCTCCACCGTCGCCTGCGACTTTAAAGACCTCAGCTACTACCGCGACGGCGGCTATGGCTACGTCGCGCGCCGCAAGACCACCTTCGACTGACCACCCCACCCCCGCGCCCCCTTGCGTAAAATCCGGAATTGTCTTATAATGAGACGATCCCACGCAAGGGGGCGTATTCATTGCATTCCGGACCCATCGGCGTGTTTGATTCCGGCGTTGGCGGCATCAGCGTGCTTCGCGCGCTGCGCGGCATGATGCCCCACGAGCGCTTTATCTACTATGGTGACAATCTCAACGCGCCTTACGGCACAAGGCCGGAACACGAGATCCGGCTTCTGACCCAGAAAAGCGTGCAGGAACTGACGGATCAGAGCGTCAAGGCGCTGGTGATCGCCTGCAATACCGCGACAAGCGCAGCGGCGGAGGACTTGCGCCAGCGGCTTCCGCTGCCCATCATCGGCATGGAACCGGCGCTCAAGCCCGCCGCGCTGTCCGGTGACGGCGGCAGGATTCTGGTGATGGCGACGCCCGCCACGCTGCGCCAGAAAAAGTTTCAGGCGCTGATGGGCCACTACGGCCAGAGCGCCGAGATGCTGCCCTGTCCGGGCCTCATGGAGTTCGCCGAGCGCGGCGAAATTGACTCCCTCGCCTTGGACGCATACCTTACGGACCGCTTCGCGCCCTTCGCCGGCGCGGAAGTGGGTGCCATCGTGCTGGGCTGCACGCATTACGTATTCCTTCGCCACGCGATCCAAAAAGCGATGCCCGGCGCCCGGCTCTACGATGGAAACGAGGGCACCGCGCGGCGTCTCAAGGACGTGCTCGGCGCGGAGGGCCTCGAGGCTCCGCCCGGCCCCGGTTCCGTGGAGTTTCAGACCTCCGGTGAGCCGGAGAAATACCTGCCGATTTTTCACATGCTCTACAACCTGCCGCTGGAAGACTGAAGGGAGCCGACATGAACGATTCTCTTGAGGCCATTCTCTCGGAAAATCTCGCGCTGTTTCGTCAGAGAAAGCTCAACTGCGCGGAGACCGTGCTGTGTACGCTCTCCGCTTTCTTCGACGAGCCGGGCGACTTCGCGCCGCGCATCGCCACCGCCTTTGGCGGCGGCGTCTGTGGGCGTCAGGGGCTTTGCGGCGCGCTGACCGGCGCGCTGATGGCCGTGGGGCTCCGGTTGGGCCGGCGGGAACCCGGTGACGACAAGGCCCCCGCCAACGACGCGGGCAAGGCGCTTTTGGCCTGGGCCGAGGAAAACTTACCCAGCCTGGAATGCCGCGCGCTGACCGGCGCGGACTTTTCCGACCCGGCCTCGCAGGCGCGCTTTCGCGCCCCCGGCGGCGCCCACGAAACCGTGTGCGAGCGCCTTGTGGCCGAGGTATGCCGCCGTCTGGCCGAAACACTTTGATCACGCGGTGGGCAAAACCGCCAAAACCGGAGCCCGTGTCTGCACGAAAGAGCCGATTTACTTGAAAGAAACTCTTTTCAACCGAGCGTTTTTCTGCTATGATATAGGATAGCTGTTTGCGCGTGTCAAGATTAAATGACCGAGCGCGGCTGGGTCATTTTTGTATGCTGACGCGCGGTCACTATTTGAGCTAGGGGGAATTACCGGATGAAGGACTACAAGGCCGAGAACATTCGCAACATCGCGGTCGTCGGGCACGGCAGCGAAGGCAAGACCACGCTGGTTGAGGCCATGCTGTTCTCCACGGGCGCCATAGACCGTCAGGGGCGCGTGGAAGACGGCTCGACCACCACCGACTATGATCCCGAAGAAGTGCGCCGTGGCATTTCCATCAGCGCCGCGGTCGCGCCGCTCGAATGGAAGGACAAAAAGGTCAACCTGATTGATATCCCCGGCTATTTCGACTTCGCCGGCGAGCTGGTGGGCCCCCTGAGCGTGTGCGAAGGCGCCATCATCACCATGGGCGCGGTTTCCGGCCTCAACGTGGGCGCCGAAAAAGCCTGGGCCGCCTGCGACAAGGCCCATACCTCCCGCATGATCGTCATCAACCAGATGGATCGCGAGAACGCCAACTTCACCAAGGCGCTCTCCACCATCACCGAAAAATACGGCAGCCATATCGCGCCCATTGAGGTGCCGATCGTGGAAAAAGGCCAGTTCATCGGCGTTGTGTGCGTACTGGAAAACAAGGCCTACACCGGCGAGGGCAAAACGCTCAAGGAAATCCCGATCCCGGATTCCGTCGCCGACGAAGTCGCCGCCGCCCGCGAGGCCATCATGGAAGCCGCCGCCGGCGCCGACGAGGAGTTGATGGAGCGCTTCTTCGAAAACATGGAACTCTCCGCGGAGGACACGATGTTGGGCCTTCGCAAGGGCATTCTCGAGGGCACCGTGGTGCCGGTGGTGTGCTGCTCGGGCCTGACCCGCGTGGGCATCGCCAAGCTCCTGGACAACCTCATCGACCTCATGCCCTCCCCCGCGGGCCGCAAGCTTACGGGCATCAGCCCCAAGACCGGCGAGGCGGAGGAGCGCGTCTGCGCCGAGGATCAGCCCTTCTCCGCCCGCGTGTTTAAGACGGTGGCGGACCCCTATGTGGGCAAGCTGTCGCTGGTGAAGGTCACATCGGGCGTGCTGGCCCCGGAAACCCAGCTGTACAACGCCAACGCAGAGAAGGCCGAAAAAGCCGGCGGCATCTACTTCCAGCGCGGCAAAAAGCAGACCCCGGCCACCCGCGTCGTGGCGGGCGACATCTGCGCGCTGGCCAAGCTTCAGACGGTCAATACCGGCAACACCCTGTGTGATCCGGCGAAACCCGTCAAGTTTGCGGATATGGACTTCCCGAAGCCCTGCATCTCCATGGCAGTCTACGCCAAGAAGGCGGGCGAGGAAGACAAGATCTTCTCCGGCCTCAACCGTCTGATGGAGGAAGACCCCACCATCCGCGTCGAGAAGGACCCCGAAACCACCGAGTCGCTGCTCTCCGGTCTGGGCGAGCTGCACCTGGAGGTCATCTCCAAGAAGCTGGCCGCCAAGTTCGGCGCGGAGGCCGTGCTGCAGGATCCCAAGATCCCCTACCGCGAGACCATTCGCAAGAAGATCGACGTGCAGGGCCGCCACAAGAAGCAGTCCGGCGGCCACGGCCAGTTCGGCGACGTGTGGATCGAATTCCGCCCCAACGACGACGGCTCCCCGGACTTCATCTTTGAGGATGCGGTGGTCGGCGGCGTGGTGCCCAGGAACTTTATCCCCGCGGTCGAAAAGGGCCTGCGTGACAACATTAAGAAGGGCGTTCTGGCGGGCTTCCCGGTGGTGAGCCTGACCGCCAAGCTGCACGACGGCTCCTACCACCCGGTGGACTCCTCTGAAATGGCGTTTAAGACCGCCGCGCGCATCGCCTTCAAGAAGCTGGTGGACGCGAGTCCCACGCTGCTCGAGCCCATCTACCACGTGGAAGTGCTGGTGCCCGACGAGTACATGGGCGATGTCATCGGCGACATGAACAAGCGCCGCGGCCGCATCGCCGGCATGAATCAGGTGGACGGCCAGCAGCAGGTCGTGGCCGAGGTGCCGGTGGCCGAAATGTTCAAGTACGCTACGGACCTCCGCTCAATGACCCAGGCGCGCGGCTCCTTTACGATGCGCTTTGAGCGCTATGAGGAAGTGCCCGCCGGCGACGCCAAGAAGATCATCGAGAGCGCCAAGCGCGAAGAGGAAGAAGAAGAGTAAGGTCCCGGGGACGAAGCGGGCTCTGTCCCGCACCCCGCCAAAGGGATGGTATCCCGTTGGCATCCCCATCAAAAGGCTTATAAAGGCGCCCGTCCGCAGCGTTGCGGACGGGCGCCTTTGTTGGATCATGGGATCAACCCGAAATTTTCAGCACCATGTCTTCCGATGCATCTCGCCGCCAATGGAGGACAGCGGCGCAGGCGGACTCCCTTCGGGCCCTTCGGGCCCTCCGGACGCCCTGAAACTTGCATTCGTGTTCATACGGATTCGCGAGATCCCCGCGGCAAAACTCTCGGGAAAAACGCCTTCCCGCCATTAGAGCCTTCGGATTTAACCGCATCGCGGCCGGTTTCTTCCGCCGCATGCCCCGCGCTAAAGCCGCACATCGCTCACCTTCGGGCAGTAATCCTGGCTGTCGTCCACACCCTCCAAGCCCTCCGCGCATCCTCTTTGCTGATTGGGCACGCCGAGCCGCGGTTCGCTTTCACATTGCGCAAAAAAAGATGGGGTTTCCAAAAAAAGAATCCCGCGGCTCTTCGCCGCAGGACTCGCGCGAGGAAAAGGCTACGGCTTTTCGATGGCGGCGGCGAACAGCGTCAGGCCGGTCTCGCTGTCGGTAAGCAGCAGAATGTAGGGGCGGTCCACGGTGAATTCCACCGACGGTTCTTCCATGGGCGCGGCTTTCGCAATCATGCCCACGGACGAGGCGGCCGCCGCGGTGGTGCCCTCCTCATCGATATCCAGCCGGGTCTTCTGTAGCACGGAACCGATCATCAAATCCTTTTCTCCATCGATGCCGGAGAAGTCCGCCGCGTCGCTGAAAGCCTCGGTGACGCCCATCGCCTTGAGGGTGTCCGCCAGCGACAGACTGTCCTTGGCCGACAGCTTGGGCAAAGCAAGGGCCACCTTCGACAGGGCGTCCGTGGAGGCGTCCCAGTTCGGCGAGAGCGCGGCGATCGCGTCCAGCGCGTCCATGAGATCGCCGTCCGGCAGCACGATGGTCAGCCCCAGCGCGGAACCATCGTAGGAGAGTCTGACCGCCCGTAGGCCGGCAAGCTCCACGTAGGGCATGTAGGCTTCCCTGTGCATGAAGTCCGCGTCCACGTCGCCGTCCGGCGCGTGGAATGTCTGCGAATAGGTATCCTCGGCGGCAAAGGAGCCGGCCCAGTCGGCCGTGAGCGCCAGCGCGTTCACCAGCATCATCTGGAGATTGGGGTCGGGCGGCTGATCCAGCAGCGAATCGATCAGCCCGCCGGTCTTCTCCTTCACCCAGGCGTTGACCTCAGCGTTCACGTCGTCCCCGAGTGCGAAGCGCTCCGCCTGATAGCGGTCCTTCAGCAGCGCGTCGTACCCGGGCAGCACGTTGAGCCCGGCCTTGACGAAGGCCGCGCTCGCCATGGATACCCCGGACGCCTGAAGCGCCAGCGCCTTTTGCACGAAGTCGGCAAGGCCCTCCTCGGTCAGTCCGGCGGCGGCGAGCAGTTGCGCGCGGGTCTCCCCCTTCGCGCCCTCCGCGGCCATCGCGAGCGCCAGGTTCAGACTGACGGGCGATACGACGGTCTGCCCCCGATCCGCGTAAAGCGTCCTCAGCAGGCGGACATCTCCCGCCTGTGCCGCCGGCGCGGCACACACGAAAAGCACCAGCATGGCGGCCAGCAACCGCTTCATTGCGCACACTTCCTTCCAAATGCAATTCCTGTCGTTTGGACGCGCCTCCTTTCACAAAAGTTTCCTGTCACCGCATAGGATGGCCTGGGAGAAAGGGGACGCGGCCCCTCGCGCGCCCTCCAAGAAACTTCCGAAAGGACAATGCGCCATGACGGATCAAATGCAGGCGGAAAAGCTGAGCTGCAATATCTCCGTGGACTACGCCACCGTGCCGGGCAGCCGCATCCTGCCTTTTGAGTTTTCGCTGGACCTTAAGGACTCGGTGCTCGAACCGGCACCGGGGCAGCGGCAGCGGTTCGGCTACCACATCCGGGCCACGGGCTCGGAAGAATTCTGCTATGTGAACCTTTCCTATTTTATGATCGGCCTGTGCGAAGACATCGACTGCGAACACCTGGGGGCAATCACCGTAACGCGCAACGGCCTCAGGGAACCCGTCATCTTCGGCGAGAACGTCACGCTGGTGAAGCCCGACGCGCCCGATCCCAACACCGGCTGCTCGGGCCTCAAGTTCCACTTCCCGCTGGACAAGGTACATGGCGAGATGGACGTAAGTTTTGAACTGACCCAGGCTTTTCGTGTCGGCCCTGAGCCGCTGTGCGTCTACGGCAGCGGCGTGGCGCGCAACGTGCTGTCGCTGTGCGGCCCCTCGTGCCGTCTGGACGAAAACTGCTCCCGCATCGCACACCAGCAGGCCCGCGTCAGCGTGCCGATCCGGCTGGCGCCCTACGTGCGCGTGGGCGAAGCGTCCACCTGGTGCTGCGGCGCGCCTGCGTTCCATCCTGCCTGCGACAGATCGGGTCACGACCGCCGCCACTGCGCGTTCATCGTGTCGCAGATGATGTGTGTCTCGGTGCCCATCACCTTCTGCGTGGACGCCAACGCGGGCGAGGCCGACATCGAATGCCTGAGCCCGTGTCCCTCCGTGCGAGATGAGGAATAACCCCGGCGCGGTTGACGGAATTCAACCCTCCATTGTATAATAAATCCCTTGAAGGAACCGCTCGGTCCGCGAACCTTCGCCGGCCGGGCGGCCTTTTGGGATCAAACGCCACGGAGGACGCCATGCTCAGGTGGATGCCTCGAAGCGATCTGGCCCCGGAGGGGCCGAGCCTGATGGACCGTCTGCTGAAAGCCCGGGGATTTGATAACCCGGAGGCGGCGGGCGCATTTTTGCATCCGTCCCGCGCACAGCTGCTGGACCCCTTTCAGATGCCCGGCATCCGCGAGGCGGCGGAGCGGATTCTCGCAGCCCGCGCGGCGGGCCGCACCATTCGGGTTTACGGCGATTACGACGTGGACGGCGTGACCGCCACCGCGATTCTGACGCGCTTCCTGACCAATTTTGGCGTAAACGCCCGCGCCTACATCCCCTCGCGGCACAACGAGGGCTACGGCCTCAACGCCGACGCGATCCGCAGGATCGCCGGGGAGGACGAAAAGCCGCTGCTCATCACGGTGGATTGCGGCGTCACCGCAGCGGCGGAGATCGAGCTGGCAAAGGCGCTGGGCCTTGACCCCATCGTAACCGACCACCACCGGCCGGAAGGCGAACTTCCGGACTGTCCTGTGATCAACCCGCTTCTGGGTTACCCCTTCCCCTCCCTCTGCGGCGCCGGCGTGGCCTTCAAGCTATGCCAGGCGCTGGATGGCGAGGCGGCTTATGAATTCATCGACCTGGCGGCGCTTGGCACGGTGGCCGACGTGGTGCCGCTGACGGGTGAGAACCGGGCGATTACCGCGCTTGGCCTTATCCGGATCAACGAGCGCCCCCGGCCGGGCATCCTGGCGCTGATGGACAAGGCCGGTGTCAAGCCTGGCGAGGTCACGTCCGGCAAAATCGCGTTCCAACTGGCGCCCCGGCTCAACGCCGGCGGCCGGGTGGGCGACGCGATCCGCTCGCTGAACCTTCTGACCGCGGAAACGGTGGCCGAGGCTGAGCCGCTGGCGCGGGATCTGGAAGAGGAAAACCAAAAGCGCAAGCAGCTGGAAGGGGAAATCCTCGCCGGCGCGGCAGAACAGCTACGGGATTTCGATTTCGCGTCACACCGCACCCTCGTGCTGGCGGGCGAGGGCTGGAACGCGGGTGTGCTGGGCCTGGCGGCATCGAGGCTTGTGGAAAAATACAATCTTCCCACCGTGTTGATGCGCCGGGAAGGCGGCGTGCTCCATGGCTCCTGCCGCTCCATCCCGGGGGTGGACATTTTCAAAATGCTCAGCGGCGTCTCCGGTTTTTTGACCCGCTTCGGTGGTCACAGCCAAGCCGCGGGCCTGACGCTGCCGGAGGAAAACCTTCCGGCGTTCGCCGAGGCGCTGAACGGCGTCATCACCCGGGAGGCCGACCCGGAATGCTTCGTGCCGGCCGCACGCTACGACATGGCCCTGCCGCTCTCGAACCTCGACGAAGCTTTCGTCCGCTCACTTTCAATGTTCGAGCCCACGGGGTTTGGCAATCCCGCACCGGTATTTCTGACGGAAGCCGCGATCGAAAGCCGTGAAACGGTGGGCGCGGACCGGGCGCACCTCCGGCTCAGGCTCCGGGAGGGGGAGAAACGCCTGCCGGGCATCGCCTTTTCGATGGGGCCGCGAGCGTCTTTGCTGCCGGAAGGCGTCCGCGTGCGCGCGCTGTACGCGCCGCGCATCAGTGCGTTTGGCGGCCGGGAATACGTGGACTGTCAGGTCAAGGAGATTGGGCAAATAGACTACGCAGGCTCATTTCTTGCCTCCGGTGCGGATTTTGACCGCCTGTTCCAAACATTCTTAACAAACAGGCTCTATAATAAGGCATACTCTGCTCCCTCAGACGGCGATTGGAGCGGATTCGACGAAATTTTTGGTGCGTTGAACGATTCGCCACGAGGCACGCTGCTGGTGGCGGCGACGGAAAAAGCGGCGCTTTCGTTCCTCCGGGCCGCGCAAGAGCGCGTGCCCGACCGGATGGATGTGTTTTCGGGCGCCTTTCCGGAAGACAAGCGCGCCTTCAACGCCTTCTGCCTCCTGCCCCCGGGCGCGCCGCCGGAAGGATACGTCCGGCGGTTCAGCCTGGACGCCCCCGCATCCTTCTGGGGCTACCCAGTCTTGGAACCGGAGGCTCCCCCGCCGGGCGGAGCGCCGTTTCCGGACGTGGACGGTCTCCGGAGGACGTTCATCGCCGCGAGGGATTACGCCCGCAGACCCAGCGCGGCAAAAACGCTTGCCGAGGTGGCGAGGAACCTTGGAGATGAAGCGAACCTGACGACCGGCGCCGCCTTCGCCGCGCTCGCGATACTTTCCGACATGAACCTGATCGCCCTCCGGGACGCGCGGCCCTTTGTGGAAATGCTGCCGGCCCGCAAGGCCGATCCCAACGATAACCCCGCCTTTCAATGGATGCGGCGAATGTCTCGATGGGGAGGTGAACCGCTTGACACATGACGAAACCCGTCCCGGCGCCAACATCGGCCCGGCGGAAAAAATGAATCCGGAGGCGAGCGCGCAGTCCGCCGGGGACGGCGCGTGTACCGCCATGCCCACGGGCGGCGCGAAGGCGTGTCCCCTGCCCCAGGCGGCCGCAAAACCGGACGCCCCGGGCGACGGCGCGGGCCTTGAGGAACAGGACCCGCAGCTGAGTGCGCTGATCGCCAAGATGCGCCACTTCCACCCCAACGAGGATTTGTCGCTGGTAGAGCGCGCCTACAATTACGCGCAGGAGCGCCATGCAGGCCAGAAGCGAAAGAGCGGCAAGCCCTACTTCACCCATCCCTACCGCGTGGCCGACATCCTGGCGGATTTGATGCTGGACGCCACCACCGTGGCGGCGGGTCTACTCCACGACACCGTGGAGGACTGCGAGGACTGCGACATACACACCATCGAGCAGCTGTTCGGCCCGGAGGTCGCGCAGCTGGTGGACGGCGTCACAAAGCTCAGCCGGCTGGATCTGGCCTCCCGCGAGGAGCAGCAGGCCGAGAGCCTGCGCAAAATGTTCTTCGCCATGGCCAAGGACATCCGCGTGGTGCTGATTAAACTGGCCGACCGGCTGCACAACATGCGAACTTTGAAGTTTCAGGACCCGAAGCGCCAACAGCGCATCGCCCGCGAAACGCTGGATGTATACGCGCCTCTGGCCCACCGGTTGGGCATGAGCGCCATCAAGTGGGAACTGGAAGATTTGTCCCTTCGTTACATCGACCCGGAAGGGTATTACGATCTGGTCGAAAAAGTCGGCATGAAGCGCGAAGAGCGCGAGAAGTCCATCAAAAATGTCATCAATATCCTGCACGAAAAGCTGGGCGAGCAGGGCATCAAGGCCGAAATCGACGGTCGACCCAAGCATTTCTACTCCATCTACCGAAAGATGAAAAGCCAGAATAAGACCTTCGACCAGATCTACGATCTGATCGCGGTTCGCGTGGTCGTCGAAACCATTCCGGACTGCTACGCCGCGCTGGGCGTGGTGCATACGCTGTGGACGCAGGTGCCCAACCGGTTCAAGGACTACATTTCCATGCCCAAGCCCAACATGTACCAGTCGCTGCACACGACGGTGGTGGGCATGGGCGGCATGCCCTTCGAGGTACAGATCCGCACCCGGGAAATGCACCGCACGGCGGAGTTCGGCATCGCGGCCCACTGGCGCTACAAGGAAGGCAAGCAGGCCGACGCGCTGGACGACAAGCTCTATTGGCTCCGGCAGATCCTCGACTGGCAAAACGAGACCCGCGATCCCGGCGAGTTCATGGACGCGCTGAAGGTGGACCTCTTCTCCGACGAAGTGTTCGTGTTCACGCCCAAGGGCGACGTGATTTCCATGCCCAGGGGCGCGACGCCCGTGGACTTTGCCTATTCCATCCACACAGCCGTCGGCAACAAGTGCGTAGGCGCCAAGATCAACGGCCGCATCGTGCCGCTGTCCACCGAGCTTGAAAACGGCGATTTCGTGGAGATCATGACCTCATCCTCGTCCCACGGTCCGTCCAGAGACTGGCTGCAGCTCGTCAAAACCAGCGAGGCGCGCTCGAAGATTCGCGCCTGGTTCAAGCACGAGTTCAAAGACGAAAACATGATGAAGGGCCGCGACATGCTGGAAAAGGAGGCCAAGCGCCTCGGCTACCAGTGGCCGCAGCTCAACAAGAGCGAGTTTCTGGAACCGCTTTACAGGCGCTACACCCTCTCGTCGCTGGATGACCTGTACGTGACGGTGGGCTTCGGCGGCCTGTCCACGGGCCAGATCCTCAACCGGCTGATCGAGTCCTACAAAAAAACTCTCAAGCTCCCGGAGCCCGACCCGGCCAAACTGGCGGCGGAGGCGCAGCAGCGCGCCCGCGCCGAGGCGCAAAAGCGCACGGTCAGCCACGGCGTGGTGGTGGAGGGCGAGCCGGGCATGCTGGTGCGCTTCGCAAAGTGCTGCACGCCGCTGCCGGGCGACGAAATCGTGGGCTACATCACCCGGGGCCGCGGCGTATCGGTGCATCGCAGCGACTGTGTGAACATGGCGGAGTTCGCCCGGGAGCCCGAGCGGCTGATCCACGTCAGCTGGCAAGGCGACGAGGGGGCGGGCTACAACGCCGACATCCAGATCATCGCCTATGACAGGCTCGGCCTTCTGGCCGAGATTTCGGCGCTCTTTGCCAAGCTCGAGGTTTCCATCATGGCGCTGTCCGCCCGGGTGGACAAAAACAAGAATACCGTCATCAACGTGACCCTGAGCCTCAAGAGCACCAAACAGCTGGAGACCATCATCAAGCAGCTGCAGAAGCGGTCGGACATCATCGAAGTGTTCCGGGTGAGCGCCTGATGCGGCTGGTGGTGCAGCGCGTGACCCGCGCAAAGGTGATGGTGGACGGCCGCGTTACCGGCGAGATCGGCCGGGGCTATCTGGTGCTGGCAGGCGTGGAGTCGGGCGATACCGACGAAGACATGCGCTACGGCGTTGAAAAGCTCGTCGGCCTCCGCGTGTTCGAGGACGACGCGGGCAAGATGAACCGGTCCATCCTGGACGCGGGCGGTTCGATCCTGCTGGTGTCCCAGTTCACGCTGCTGGGTGACGCGCGGCACGGCCGCCGGCCCAGCTTCTCAAACGCCGCACGCCCCGAGACTGCCGCCCCGATGATCGACCGGATGGCCTGCGAGATCGCCTCGCGCGGCATCCCCGTGGCTCAAGGCGAGTTTGGCGCCGACATGCAGGTGGAACTGGTCAACGACGGTCCGGTCACCATCCTGATGGACAGCAAAAAGACCTTTTAATTCCTCATACCGCGAAGGAGCGCACCATGGAAGACTTCAAGTCAAGGCGCATCGAGTGCGGCGGTTACGCCGCCAACAGCTATCTGCTTTTCAGGCCCTCCCGGGAGGACGCGCTTTTGATCGACGCGGGCGACGATCTGGACGCGCTGATGACAAAGATCGAATCCTCCGGCAAGCGGCTGACGGACATTCTGCTGACCCACGGCCACTTCGACCACATCATGGCGGCCAAGGCGCTCCGGGACGCCACCGGCGCGCGCATCCACATCCATCCGTTGGACGCGCCCTGCCTTCGCAACCCCGCGCTCAACATGCTGGGCATGGTGGAGGCCACCAAGATACCCTTCGAACCTTTCAGCGCCGACGAGATGCTCTCCGAGGGGCCGATGCTGGTGGCGGGGCTCACGATCCAGGTTATCGCCTGCCCGGGCCACACGCCGGGCGGTGTCAGCTTTTACCTGCCGGAACAGCGCGCGCTGTACACCGGCGACACGCTCTTCACCGTGGGATTCGGGCGGTACGACCTGCCGGGCGGCAACGTACGCGCCCTGTACGCATCCATCAAGCGGTTGACCGCGCTGCCCGGCATCACGTTGATGCTGCCGGGCCATGGCGAAAGTGCGCCTCTCAAGCAGGTGGCGGAGGAGTACAAATGATCCATCTCAAGACCAACGCGGCGGCCTACTTCGCGGACCTGGCGGACGTGGTGCGCGTATTCTTCGACGAACCGGTAAGCCCCGACGAGGGCGAACGGGTGATTGAGCACGCGCACACCCAGGCGGACGGCCGCTTTACGGAAACCTGTACGTACGGCGGCAGGAGCCTTTGCGCCACGGCGCCCTTGGTATCCGGCGTCCTTGAGCAGAAGCGCATGATCAAACGCGCGGCCAAGACGTGCCTGTATAATCTCCTGAAGGAAGCCACCGACTTCCGGCCGCCCTGGGGCTCGCTGACCGGCATCCGCCCAACACGCCTCTTCTACGAGGCGCTGGAGGCGGGCAAGACCGAGGCCGAGGCGTCGCAATGGCTGACCGAGGCGTTCGACGTAACGCCCGCAAAGGCGAATCTCCTGGAGGAGATCGTCCGAGTGCAGCGGTCGGCACCGGCCGTGGCGCCGGACGAGTACGACCTCTACATCGCCATTCCCTTTTGCCCCACCCGATGCGACTACTGCGCGTTCCCCGCGGAGGCGGTGGGCCGCCGAAGCATGGTGGAACCCTATCTGGCGGCGCTGATGCGGGAGATCGACCTGACCGCGCTGATGATGGCCAGAAAAGGGCTGAAACTTCGGGCCGGATATCTGGGCGGCGGCACGCCCACCACCCTCAGCGCCATGCAACTGGACAGACTCCTCACCACCCTCCGGTGGAAGTTCCCCGGCGCGCTGGAGTGGACGGTAGAGGCGGGGCGGCCCGACACCATCACCCGCGAGAAGCTGAGCGTGCTGCGGGATCTGGAGATCGACCGCATATGCATCAACCCGCAAACCTTTAATGATGAGACGCTGCGCCGCATCGGCCGGGCCCACACCGCCCAGGACATCCATCAGGCCTTCGAACTGGCCCGGTCCATCGATTTCCGCAACGTCAACATGGATCTGATCGCCGCGCTGCCCGGCGAGACGCGCGCGGATTTCGCCCATACGCTGGATGAGGCGCTCTCCCTCGCGCCGGAGGGGATCACGGTACACACGCTGGCCGTCAAGCGCGCCAGCCGGCTGCATGAGGCGGGCTTCTCCCCGGAGGAGCCGGGCCTGGCGGAATGGATGGTGGACGAGGCCCGCACGCGTCTGGCCGGCTCGGGCTACCAGCCCTATTACCTGTACCGGCAGAAGCATATGGCGGACAACCTGGAAAACGTCGGCTACGCGAAGCCGCGCTACGCCTGCCTCTACAACATCGATAACATGGAGGAAACGGTTAGCGTTCTGGCGCTGGGCGCGGGCGCGATCACCAAGTGGGTTTACCCCCGGGAAAGGCGCATCGAGCGAGCACCCAACGTGCGTAACATCGAGGCCTACATCCGCGGCGCGGATGAAATGGCCGCTCGCAAGCGCAAACTGATCTTCGGGAGTGAAGAAACGTGAAAAAATGGTGGATTCCCGTCGTCATCGTCATCCTGGCCGCGGCCGTCGCGCTGGCGGTTATCGGCTTTCAGCGGATTGGTCGGGAGACACAGGTGGCAAAAGACGTGCCCAATCCGGTCGTGACCATCACCATGGAGGATGGCAGTGTCGTCACACTGGAGCTGTACCCCCGCGTCGCGCCCAATACTGTGGCCAACTTTGTCACCCTCGCCCAGTCCGGCTTCTACGACGGGCTGATCTTTCACCGGGTGATCCCCGGCTTCATGGTTCAGGGCGGCGATCCCACCGGTACCGGCACCGGCGGCCCCGGTTACGCCATCAAGGGTGAATTTACCGACAACGGCTTTCAGAACGACCTCTCCCACGACCGCGGTGTGATCTCCATGGCCCGTGCCAACGACTACGACTCCGCCGGAAGCCAATTCTTCATCATGCACATGCGCGCCAAGAGCCTGGACGGCCAGTACGCGGCCTTCGGCAAGGTCACAAGCGGCATGGACGTGGTGGACAAGGTTGCCAACACCCCCACGGATTCTTCCGACCGGCCGCTGGTGGATTGCCGGATGAAGTCCGTGACCGTGGATACATTCGGCTACCAGTACACCGTCGTCAAGGTTGAAGAAAACCAATAATCAAGGAGGACTCCCATGAATCCGAACGTAACTTTTGAGATGGAAAACGGCAGCACCTTTACCGCTGAGCTTTATCCGGACATCGCCCCCAACACCGTCGCCAACTTCGTCACCCTCGTACAGTCCGGCTTTTACGATGGGCTGATTTTTCATCGGGTGATTCCCGGCTTCATGATCCAGGGCGGCGATCCCAACGGCACGGGCACCGGCGGCCCCGGCTACCACATCCGCGGCGAATTTGCCGCCAACGGCGTTCCCAACGCGCTCAAGCACGCGCGCGGTGTGCTGTCCATGGCGCGCTCGATGATGAAGGATTCCGCCGGCAGCCAGTTCTTCGTCATGCACGCCGATGCGCCTCACCTGGATGGCCAGTATGCGGCCTTTGGCAAGGTGACAAAGGGCCTTGACACCGTGGACGCCATCGCTTCTGCCCGCACCGGGGCGCAGGATCGCCCGGTAACGGATCAGCGCATCCGCAAGGCCACGGCTGAGACCTATGGTCAGTCCTATACGGTGCAGAAGATGTAACCATTTTCCAGTGTTTTTGGGGTCTTGTTTTGTTAAATATTTGAGGCCCTTCGCGGCGTAATTCGCCGCGTCTCCCGCCCAAAAGTGTGCGCAAGCGCCAATCCGCCCGGCCAAAATCCCGCCGGGCGGCTTTTTTTATGTCAAAAGTGCGGCTTTTCTCACGCCATCCTGCACAGAGCTCAGGGTTTACCGGTCCAAAATGTGTCAGCGGACCGCTTCCAATGTTTTCGCGAAACTATTACATATCTCATTACTCATTGACACATTATGTAATACCCACTACAATGCACTTACAGATAATTCCAGCCTGCGCACGGGTGCGTCTAAGGAGAGAGTTCACATGAAGCGAAGTGCATTGAAAACCCTGGCCCTGGCGCTGATCCTGACGCTGACCGTGTGCCTGCTGCCTGGATTTTCCCAGGCCGAAGCCACAACCGCGGCGCTGACCACCCTTTCGATGCGCTCTCTGCTGGAAGAAAGCCCGATCCTGATGTCCAAGACCGAGTTGCTGCCCAAGGGCTCCAGCCCGGCCAAGCGCATCACATCGCCCACCAGCGCCTCCATGCAGCGCTACAGCAACTTCTCCGTCAAGGTTCGCGTTTCTCCGGTCACCCAAGAAGCGCTGAGCGATCTGCGTTGCTGCTACAAGGCGGGCGCGCTGACTTTCCAGTCCGCCAGTTACACGGTGTCCGCTTCCTACATCACGGTCAACTTCAATTTTAAGGCCTCCGGCGCGCCGGGCAGCCTGAACGTGAAATTCTACTCCGCCGCGAGGTCAAAGGTCAAGGACTATACCAAGATCAAGATCAAGCCCGTTCCGGTTTCCTTCGTTTCGCTGGATAAGGCCAGCGCAGATCTGGTCATCGGCGAAACGCTGCAACTACAAGCCTCGGCGCTGCCTGAGACCGCCGCAAACCGCGCGCTCCGGTGGACCAGCAGCAACAAGCGCGTTGCCACCGTTTCCTCCGGCGGCCTCGTCACCGCGAAAAAGGCCGGCGTCGCGACGATCACCGCCACCAGCGTCAGCGGTGGAAAGCGCGCCAGCTGCCGGGTGCGGGTGCTCACGGCGGCCGCAACCCCAACGCCTACCCCGACGCCCGCTCCCACGGCAACCCCCGCGCCCATCGAAACCCCTGCGCCGGATGAAAACGTCACCTCCGACGGAACCGTGTATCGCGCGCTTCTGATCGGCAATGAAGCCTATTCCTCCCGGCTGAGGGGCCCCTACAATGACCTGATCGCCATGAACGGCGCGCTGAGCCGCTCCAGCATCGGCGGCAAGAAGTACGCCGGCAACATCACTTCTCTGAAGGACCGGACAAAGGCTCAGATTCTCACCGACATCGCCGCGCTGGCGAATAAGGATATCGACGACGACGATGTGACGCTGTTCTACTACTCCGGGCACGGCGGGCAGATTTCCCAGACGGAGACGGGCACAGGCCTTGTGGGTGTGGATTCCCGGCTGCTCAGCGTGACGGAGCTCAAGTCCGCGCTGGATAAAATCCCCGGCACGGTGATCGTGATCCTGGACTCCTGCTACTCGGGTATGTTCATCGGCAAGAGCGCCGGCAGCGAAAGCGCCACCAGCGAGAGCTACAACGATCAGGTGATGAGCGCCTTCACCTCCCTGACGTCGAAAGGCCTGACCACCAGCAACTACCACGTGATCACCGCATGCCGAAAGGCCGAGACGTCGCTGTCCGTGGGCTACTCCGTGAACGGCGTCACCACCTACGTGGGCCTCTCCTCCTACTACCTGGCGGCAGCGGGCGGCTATGATCTCTTCAACCCCACCGCTACGACGCTCTACAGCGACGCCTCCCCGAACGACGGCATCGCGACCTTCGGCGAGGTCTTCACCTTCGCGGACTACTTTGTGGATCAGTTCCGAAACAGCTACAATTCCTCCAGCGTGACTCAGGACATGCAGTACTTCTCGTCCAACACCAGCCTGCCGCTCTACGGACGTTCCTGAGCCCACCATCCCGGGGTCCTCTCCCTCCATTCGGAACCGGTCGCACAGCGCGCCGGTTCCGAATTCCTATAAAAAAGCCGCCTCGCGGCGGCCTTGATCCGGGGGAACGACGGCGCGTCAGGCCGCGGCGCGGCTCCGACGCTTGACCCGTCGCGGCGGACGGATGTTCGCCACCAGCGCTCCGGCCAGCGCGCCCACCAGCGCGCCCATCAGAAATTCCGTGGCCAGAAGCCCCGCCGGCGCCACCCTGCCGTCGATGGCGCAGTAGAGCGCGTACCCGAGCACCATGTAAAGCGTGCCGACCACGGCCCCCAGCACGAACCCGCGCCGCCCGCCAAAGCCCACCGCCGCCATGGCGCCCAGCGCAATGCTCACCGCTTTGAGCGCCTGGTTGATCGCCAGTACCGCGCCATCGCCGACGCCGGTCAGCACCACCACGCCGGCCAGAATCGCCATGCCCGCCAGCGTGGTCAGCGCTGCCGTGCCCAGCCCTTTGATCAGCGCGAAAATCGTCGCCCGACGCTCCATTCAAATCCCCTCCTCGCCCAAGCGTATGACGGCGGGCATAAAAAAAGACCGCCCCAATGATGGCGATCCGGGCGGCGCAACCCGCAAACCCTATGCTGACAATGCGAAACCTCCCCTGCTGGTAAAAACGGCCGGTGAACGTCGCGCGCTTGCGCCGGCCGCATTCCGCTCGGCGCGTATTCCCAGCCGGGGTGTCCCCGCGGGAAATGCGCAAAAGCGCGCGGCGGATGTATCCGCCGCGCGCTTTGAAGCAATCCTTACACCTGGGGTTCCACGTCGTTCTCCAGCGGCGCATCCTCCACAGAGCGAATCGCCCAGCGGGCGAAGACCATCGGAGTCTTCTGGGTGCCGATGACGACGGCGACGGTGTCGTCCTTGATGCCGGTCACGGTGCCGTAAATGCCGCCAATGGTGCAGATGCGGTCCCCCGGCTTGAGGGCGGACAGCATGTCCTTCACGGCCTTGTCCTTCTTGCGCTGGGGACGGATCAGTACGAACCAGAATACCACCACGATGGCGACCATCGGCAGCAGCTGAACCAGGGTGGCGACAATGCCTCCGCTCTGAGCAGCAGCGTCGGTAGCGGCGTCCGCAGCGGCGGTGGCAGCGGCGGCGGCCGTCGCGGCAGGGGCGGCGGCGGTGGCATCCAGGAGCCATGCGAGACTTGTGAACATGTTATTTCCTCCAAAAATCATCATACGATTTATTATACTTGAGTTTGAGCCGGAGCACAACACTTAAAACGTTCCGTGAACGCACAATGCTGTAAAATTTTAGTGACCGATGCGCGCCCAAATCACCACGCGCCCCGGCCGTGGGTGGCGTAAAAGCCCTCTGCCCAGTCGCGGGTGGCGTCCTGCCCGATGGCCTCGCGCATTTCCTCCATCATGCGGGCGAGGAAGCGCAGGTTATGGATCGAACACAGCCGAAGCGCCAAAATCTCCTCCGCCTTCAAAAGATGCCGGATATAGGCCCGGGAGTAATTGCGGCAGGCGTAGCAGTCGCAGTCCTCCTCAATGGGCCGAAAGTCCCGCGCGCAGGAAGCATTGCGGACCACCAGCCGTCCGTTTCGGGTAAATACGGTGCCGTTTCTGGCCACACGGGTGGCCAGAACGCAGTCGAACATGTCCACACCGCGCAGCACGCCCTCGATCAGGCAGTCCGGCGAACCCACGCCCATCAGGTAGCGGGGCTTGCCTTCCGGCAGAATCGGGCACACGACCTCCAGCATCCGGTACATGACGTCCTTGGGCTCTCCCACCGAGAGTCCGCCGATGCCATAGCCGGGAAGATCCCGCGCCGCCGCCTGCCGCGCGCTCTCCGCGCGAAGTTCCTCGAAAAACGCGCCCTGCACGATGCCGAAAAGCGCCTGATCCTCCCGCGTCTTGGCGGCAATGCACCGGTCCAGCCAGCGGATGGTGCGCCCCAGCGCGCTGGCCGCGGTCTTTTCGTCACAGGGCCAGGCGGTGCACTCGTCAAACTGCATCGCGATGTCGCTTCCCAGCGCCTCCTGAATGGCTACAGCCACCTCCGGCGACAGAAAGCGGCTGCTGCCGTCCAGGTGGGAGCGGAAGGACACGCCATCCTCCCGGACCTTGCGCAGCCCCGCCAGCGAGAACACCTGAAATCCGCCGCTGTCGGTCAGGATCGGACCATCCCAGTGCATGAACTTGTGGAGTCCGCCGGCTTCGCGCACCAGATCCTCGCCCGGACGAAGGTGCAGATGGTAGGTGTTGGCCAGGATGATCTGGGCGCCGACATCCCAGACCTCCTCCGGTGACAGCGTCTTGACCGACGCCTGGGTCCCCACCGGCATATAGACGGGCGTCTCGATGGTGCCGTGAGGGGTGTGCAGCCGGCCCCGACGCGCGCCGGTCTGCCTGCAGACATGCAAAAGCTCAAATTCAAACGGCTTGGGCAAGGGGAATTCCTCCCTGAATGTTACTGGATGAACATGGCGTCGCCGAAGGAAAAAAAGCGGTACCGCTCGCGGACGGCCTCTTCGTAGGCGGCGAGGGTTTGCTCCCGGCCCATCAGCGCCGATACCAGCATAATCAGCGTGGAACCGGGCAGGTGGAAGTTGGTGATGAGCGCGTCCACCATCTGGAAGCGGTAACCGGGCGTAATGAAGATATCCGTCCAGCCGGAGCCGGGCGCGAGGCGTCCGTCCGCAGCCGCCGACTCCAGTGTGCGCACGCTGGTGGTGCCCACCGCGATCACGCGCCGGCCCTCAGCCTTGGCGCGGTTGACCGCCTCGGCCGCCTCCGGGGTGACGCGGTAGAACTCGCTGTGCATCTGGTGCTCCGAAATGTCCTCCGCCTTGACGGGCCTGAAGGTGCCGAGGCCTACGTGCAGGAGCACCGGCACAATCTCGACGCCCAGAGTACGGATTTTCTCCAGAAGCTCCGGCGTAAAGTGCAACCCGGCCGTGGGCGCGGCGGCGGAGCCCGTCTCCCGGGCATAGACCGTTTGATACCGCTCCCGGTCGGCCAGTTTTTCGTGGATGTAGGGAGGCAGCGGCATTTCGCCCAATTCGTCCAGCGCGGCCTCCAGCGTGCCGCTCCTGACGTCAAAGCGCACCACGCGTCCGCCCGCGTCGGTGGGCGATTCGATGGTGGCGTTCAGCCTTCCGCCGCCGAAGGAGACCACGGCGCCGCCTCTCAGCTTTTTCCCGGGCCTGACCAGCGTCTCCCAGGAGACCGGCGACAGCTGCCGCAAAAGCAGCACCTCGCAGGCGCCGCCGCCCGCGCGCTCGCCGATGAGCCTGGCGGGCATCACCCGCGTATCGTTGACCACCAGCACGTCCCCGGGCCGGAGGTACTCCGGAAGGTCATAAAAATGCCGGTGCGCGATCGCCCCGTCCGCCCGGCCCACCATCATGAGCCGGCTGTGGTCCCTGGGCTCCACGGGCGTCTGGGCGATGAGTGCCTCCGGCAGGTCGTATAGAAAATCGCTCGTCTTCATTGCAAACCCTTATTCATCAAGATCCAGCTTCGTCTGGTCACTCTGGGCAGGGGCCGAAGGAACGGTGAGCCCCAGATGGCCGTAAGCCGCGGGAGCCGCCACGCGGCCCCGGGGCGTGCGCATCAGAAAACCCAGTTGCAGAAGGTAAGGCTCGTACACGTCCTCAATGGTGGAGGCGTCCTCCCCGGTGGAGGCGGCCAGCGTATCGAGGCCCACCGGCCCGCCGCCGAATTTTCCGATCATGGTCTCGAGCACCGCCCGGTCGATGCGGTCCAGGCCCAGTTCGTCGATCTCCATCAGCGTCAGCGCCTCGCAGGCCACCGGCTGCGTGATGCGCCCGCCGGCCTTGACCTCGGCGTAGTCGCGCACGCGCTTGATCAGCCGGTTGGCGATGCGGGGGGTGCCGCGGGAGCGCCGCGCGATCTCCAGCGCCCCTTCCCGGTCGCACTCGATCCGAAGGATCTTCGCCGAGCGCATCAGAATGATCGAAAGGTCCTCCGGATCGTAGAGCTCCAGCCGGAAGCTGATGCCGAAGCGGTCCCGGAGCGGCGAGGTCAGAAGCCCCGCCCGGGTCGTCGCGCCGATCAGCGTGAACCGCGGCAGATCCAACCGGATCGACCGGGCCGACGGGCCCTTGCCGATCATAATGTCGAGGGCGTAATCCTCCATGGCGGGGTAGAGCACTTCCTCCACAGAATGGGAGAGCCTGTGAATCTCGTCGATAAACAGGATATCCCCCGCGGCAAGGTTTGTGAGGATGGACGCCAAATCACCCGGCCGCTCAATCGCGGGGCCGCTGGTCACGCGGATGTTGTGACCCATTTCGGAAGCGATGATGCCGGCCAGCGTGGTCTTGCCCAGGCCCGGCGGGCCGTAGAGCAAGAGGTGATCCAGCGGCTCGCGGCGGGCGATGGCCGCCTGCATGTACACCGAGAGGCTCTCCTTGAGCTTGTGCTGGCCGAAGTATTCCGCCAGCGTCAGCGGGCGCAGCGTACGCTCCGCCTCATCCTCCGCCTGGTGAAACCCGGTGGCGATCAGCCGTTCGTCGTCCATCAGCCGTTCATCCCCTTCAGCGCCAGCCGGATGAGCTCATCCGTCCGGTCGGTTTCGGCGGCCACGCGGGCCACCGCCGCGGCCGCCTCGCCGGAGGCGTAGCCCAGCGCCATCAGCGCCTCGATGGCCTCCGCCGTGGGGCCGCCGTTGGGCGCGGCGGGCGCCGACTGTCCATGCGTCAATTCCACCGCACCGTCGATCTTATCCCGCAGCTCCAGGATCAGCCGCTGCGCGGTCTTTTTGCCGATGCCCGGCGCCCGGGCCAGGGCGGCCGCGTCGCCGGTCAGCAGCGCAATGGTCAGCTCCCGCACGCTGAGCGCCGACAAAATGCCCAGCGCCGTCCTAGGGCCGATGCCCGTGACGGAGTTGAGCCGGAGGAACATCGCCTTTTCCTCGCGGCTGTAAAAGCCAAAGAGCTCCTGCGCATCCTCCCGCACGGAGAGGTGCGCGTAGCATTTGAAGCGTGCGCCCGTTGCCGGCGCGGCATTCAGCGCCGCCGAACTGACCAAAAGCTGATAGCCCACGCCGCCGCAGTCGATCACGACGGAATCCGCGTTCTTTTCGGCCAGAATGCCATCAAAGTGCGCGTACATGACGTCCTCCTATTTGATGCGGAACATCTGCCGCATGCGTGCGCTCTGGGCGTGGGTCAGCGCCACCGCCAGGGCGTCGGCCGCGTCGTCCGGACGGGCGATCTCCTGCATGCCCAGAAGGAGTTTCACCATCGTCTGCACCTGCAGCTTGTCCGCCTTGCCGTGGCCCGTGACCGCCTGCTTGACCTGCATGGGCGTATATTCGAACAGGTTCTCGGTTCTCGTGGACGCGGCCGCCAGCGCCGCGCCGCGGGCCGCGCTGACGTCCATGCCGGTGGTGACATTCTTGGAGAAGAACAGCTCCTCGAAGGCGACCTCGTCCGGCTCATAGATGTCCATCAGCTGGTTGACGCCCAGAAAAATGGATCGGAGGCGCTGCGGCAGCGGCACGCCCGCCTTTGTGGTCAGCGTGCCGAACTGCACCAGACGGCTGCGGTCGCCCTCCGCGCGGATCACGCCGTAGCCCAGCGTCGCCAGCCCCGGATCGATGCCCAGTATCACCAAGACGGCGTTCCCCCTCCAAAAAGCGTCAACTTTTATGATAGGATAGAACACGCATTCTGTCAAGCGAAGAACCCCGAACGCCGGGTACAGTTTTGGCGCAAAGCAAGGCCGCCGCACGCTTCGGCCCCGAGCCCTGCGGGGCGAAACATGCGGCGGCCTTCACGGCGCGCTCGGTACTATGGCATCATCGTCGCGATCTCTGATTCGCTGAGGCCCGGGTGCAGCGCCTGGTTGATGCCCAGCGCCACAATGCCCGCCACGTCTTCCACCAGGTCGTCCACCTCGCGCGGGGTGACGATCATGTCCCCAGTGGCATTTTTCAGCATGTCGTCGGTCAATTTATCCAGGTCTTCCTGCTCCCCGCCCAGTTTTTCCAGCGCGTCCCGAACGATGGTGGCGGCGTAGATGACCGTGGGCACGCCGATGGCGATCACCTTCGCGCCCACCGCCTCGCGGCTCAGCGCCCGACGGTGATTGCCCACGCCGGAGCCGGGCTGTATGCCGGTATCGGTGAGCTGGATGGCCGTACCGATCCGCCCCACATCCCGCGCGGCCAGACTGTCGATGGCGACGACGGCGCGGGGCTTCACGCGCTCCGCCAGGGCGGAGACCATCTCCAGTGTCTCGATGCCCGTCACGCCCAGGACCCCCGGCGCGACGGCGCACACCGGCCGCATGCGGTCGTCCACGCTGTCGGGCAGCTCCTCAAAAATGTGGCGGGTGACCAGCGTGCGGTCGATGGTCATCGGCCCCAACGAATCCGGTGTCACTTGGCGGTTACCCAGCCCCACCACCATCACCGGGCCGTCGCCCTCGGGCAGCATGCGGGCGAGCTCTTCCGCCAGCAGCGACGACACCGCCCGTCGGGCCTCCGGCGCGCCGGTTCGCACCGCGCCGCACTCCAGCGTAATGTAGCGGCCCATGGGCTTTCCCAGCGTGCGGACGCCGGCCTCCCCGTCGATCACCACCTCGGTGATCGTGATGCCGCCTTCCTCCCAGATCGATACCTGAACGCCGGGGATTTTCGTCTTTCCCCGGGCGCCCTCCGGCCCGATGGCCTCCATCGCGAGATCCGTGCGAATCTGCAAAACGACCGCCTCCCGTGGATAGCATGCCAAGAAGCGCACGCAGTCAACGCTTCTTTCAAAGTTTTAACCAAATCCGCCAAACTCAGCCTTGCATTCCGGGGTTCCGCGTGATATAATGGTGGTTGTCGATAAAAGGCTGGGAGGTGAACAGAATTGCCGAACATCAAGTCCGCCATCAAACGGGTCCGCGTGACCAAGAAGAAGAACCTGCGCAATCGCATGATCAAGACCGCCATGCGCACGTCCGTCAAGAAGTTTGACGTTGCGGTCGCCGCGAACTCTGCCGACCAGCAGCTTCTCAACGCGACTTCCGCGTCCATTGACAAGGCCGCCAGCAAGGGCGTTATCCATAAGAACGCGGCGAACCGCAAAAAGTCGCGGCTGGCCAAGCGCCTGAATAAGGCTGCCGCCGCTCAGTAATCCTGATGGATCAAAGAGGCTGTCCCGGTTGGGACAGTTTTTTTGTTAAAGTGAAAACGGAGGGATCGCGTTGCGTTTCGCCGCGGGCGCAAGCCCAATCTTCCCAGTCCCGGACATCGATAGGACGGCTTCGTTCTACGAAAGCCTGGGCTTCCGGGCCGTCCGATATCCGGACGCGCAGGAGGCCCAGGCCTGCCTGTGCCTGGAAAACGCGCAAATCATCCTGACAGGCGGCGGCCGGGCGGTGCTGCCCAACCGGGTGCTGTACGGCTCCGGCTGCGACGCCGCCCTCAACGTCCGGGACCCGGCTGCGCTCTACGGTGAATTTCTCGGGAAAGGCGCGAAGATCGTCCGCGCGCTCACCCAGACGGACGACGGCAGCCTCGAATTCATACTGGAGGACCCAGACGGCCGCCATATCGCCTTCGGCCGGAGGCCGGCGAGGGCGGATGCTCCCGTGCTGGAGGCCTTGCCCGGCGGATTTACCGTCTGCAAGCCGCGGGAAGCGGTCCGGGCAGACAGGCCCTTTCATTTTCTCGCGCGGACAGACGGAGAGTGCTCGCTGGTGTGCCCCACCGAGGAAGCGCCGGGGCGCTGTGAGGCGCGGGAGGACGGCTGGCGTTGCCTCCGGGTCGCGGGCGCGATGGCATTTTCGCTGGTGGGCGTACTGGCCCGGCTCTCGGGTGTGCTGGCGGCGGCGGGCGTCTCAATCTTCGCGGTGTCCACCTACGACACCGACTATCTTTTTATCAAGGCGGAAGACTTCCCCAGGGCGCTTGACGCGCTGCGCGCGGAGGGCTACGCCATTCAGGAGAGGCCATGACGATCCATGTGGATGCCGACGCATGCCCGGTGGTGCGTCAGACCGTGGAAATCGCGAGGGCGCACGGCGTCCCCGTGACGCTTTTATGCGACACGAACCACCTGCTCACCAGCGACTACGCCAGCGTGGTGGTCATCGGCGCGGGCGCTGACGCGGTGGACTTCGCGCTGGTAAACCGCTGCCGGAAAGGCGATATCGTGGTCACCCAGGACTACGGTGTGGCGGCGATGGCGCTGGCCAAGGGCGCGCGGGCGATCCACCAGAGCGGCATGTGGTATACAAACGAAAACATCGACGGCCTGCTTGCCGAGCGGCACATGCACAAGAAGGCCCGCATGGCCCGCGCAAAGCATCACCTGAAGGGCCCGAAAAAGCGCGTGTCGGAGGACGATGAGCGGTATTGCGCGTCGCTGGAGCGGCTGATCCGATCCATCGCGCAGGGCGGCGCTTCGCGAGAAGGCGCAGAACCGTGAAAAAGACCTCCCGCATCGCCCTGACCGTCATCCTGTCTGCGCTCGCAGCAGGTTTCATTCTGCCGGCCCTGGCGTTTGGCTTCGTCAAGCTGACCTCCGACAACCTGTCCGGGAACGATATCTTCAAGCTGGTTCAAACGAACGAGGCCTCGCTCCGGGGGATGGGCGAGCGCGTGCTGGCGTACGACGTCAGTAAAGCAAACGCGGCACTGGAACCGGGGCTCCGGGGCATTCGAAACATCTCTGCGGATGGCGGTTGCGTCTATTTTTCCTGCGGAGGCGCGGGCCTGGGTTCCGCAACCTCGTATTACGGCTCTACTACGCCAAGACAGGCCGGTTTTCCGCGATTCTGACGCGCTGCGACGGCGTGCTTCAGGAAAGCGGCGGATGGCGGTGGCAGCAGCCGGACGGAGACAGCCATTTGATCGCCGAGCAGATTCTCCCGGATTTCTATTGCTTCGAGGAGCATTTCTGACGCGCGTCACACCTTGATTTTGAACAGCCCGTGCCAATTACAGTAGGCGTAGATATCCCCATGCCCGGCGATGGGAAAACGCGCCTGGGCATCCTGTTCCGGATAGAGCTTGAGAAATTGCACCCGGTTCATCGTCACATAGGCGAAAAAGGACAGATAGTGCGTCCGGGTCATCGGATGGGGTACGGTCACGTAATAATCCGTTTCGATTTTTTCCACGCGAACCTCGTGGGCGTCGTCCGCGCTCTCCGCCTCCAGCGCCGGCAGCGCCACGCCGCAGCAGCTGAAGGCGCCTTGCCCGACGGAAAAGATCGCGTTGCCGCAGATCGGGCACACGTGAAAGCAGCCCTTGCGCATGTTTCCGGCGCGGTTGGCGTTTTCGATCCGCTCACCGGACAGAAGCTCCGCCACCGACACGCCCAGCGCCTTCGCCAGCGGCTCGATCAGGCTGATGTCCGGCAGCCCCTTGCCCGTCTCCCACTTGGAGACCGCCTTGTCGCTGACCATCACCATCTCGGCCAGTCGTTTTTGCGTGTACCCTTTCCCTTCGCGAAGCGCCCGGATGGCGCCGCCCGTGACAAAACCGCTCATATCGTTATCCCTCCTGAAATCCTGCCGTCATTGTAACACGGCAGACAGAAGGCGGCACCCTACGCTGCGTAGACACGGAGCGCAGACGCGCCACTCGGCAGACCATTCCTCGGTTTCGACGGACATCTTTTCGTCATTGATGATGTGAAGCGTCCGTTTGACGCGGAACCCGCCGCCTGGTTGGCTGGTCAGGTCAAACCGGATGTCGGTGCGCCACCAGTTGTTCGCGTTCTCGACCCAGGAGGAGATTTCACGGCCCTTCATGGTTATGATCAGCGCATACGTGCCGTAATCGCTGTCGATGGAATAGCCGCCGGCGGTTTTCGCGCCCTCGCCCGAAGAATCGCCGTCCAGATACCTGAGCCCATAGTTCTCGGCGACAGTAACGCCCCGTCCCGGTACACCCAAATGTTCATGCGGTCGGAAAACCCCATGCCGTAGTGCCGCTGGTACCAGTCCGTGCGGTATACCAGGGCCGTGAGCATCGCGAGAACGGCGAGAGCGGCCGCGGCGATCAGAAGAATCCTGCGGATGCGCATGGCGCGGCCCCCTTTCACGCGCGGCGCGTTGGTTCCATGCGCCGCTTACACCATTCTACCAAAAGCGGCCTCCGACAGAAAAGCAAACAGCCTGCCCTGACCGGGCAGACTGTTCTGGTGGACCATCAGGGACTCGAACCCTGGACACCCTGATTAAGAGTCAGGTGCTCTACCAACTGAGCTAATGGTCCGCATTCTTACGGAACGGGCATCATTATAACATGGCTTTGGGGCGGTGTCAAGCGAAAAGTGGACGCCGCGCGAAAAATGTTGAAAGCCGCCCGGGTTGAATCGGGCGCTCTTTTTTCACCGCGTTTTGATGAACCGGGATGAAAGAGCCGCCGGAAAACCGGCGGCCCATCGCTTCATTTATAGTGTGATCTCGAACTGCTCGCACTCCTCCAGCGGCACGACCTCGCAGTCCAGCGCGTAGGTGCGCTGGGGCAGGCCGATCAGGACGTGCACGGCGGGCTTTGAAACCGGCAGCGGCGCCAGGTGCCACACGCCCCGGTTCAGCCTGACCAGCGTCCCCCGCGGCACGACGAAGGCCTCCGCCTTCGAGGTGTCGGGCTTCCCGGGCGTGGTCGGCGCGACATGGATCACCGCGTCGTCGTCCAGCGGCAGAATGATCTCATCGGCCATTTCGTGCATTTCCATAGCGTCAATGACCATGCGCTCCGGCTTTTTCACCTCAAGGGGCGAAAACGCGAAGTCGTCCTCCGAGTAGACCATCACCCGGTCGGGGAAAAACCGGTGCAGCGCGCCGTCCAGCGAAAAGCCCGCTGGATTGAGCATGTCCACCATGGCGCCGTAAGGCGCGATGGCGGCGTGGGAAACCGGGGAAACCTTGATCGTCTTCATGCGCTCACCTCTTCTTGATGACGTCCATGCCCAGGAAGGGCCGGAGCACTTCCGGCACCACCACGCTGCCGTCGCCCTGCTGGAACTGCTCCACGATGGCGGGCATCAGTCGGCTGGTGGCGAGGCCGGAGCCGTTCAGCGTGTGTACGAACTCGATCTTCTTGGTGTCCTTCCTGCGGAAGCGGATGTTGCCGCGCCGCGCCTGGTAGTCCATGGCGTTGGAGACGGACGAGCATTCCTTGTACTCGTTCATGCTGGGCAGCCACAGCTCGATATCAAAGGTAGTGGCCATGGCGTCGGAGCAGTCCTCGGCGGCCAGCTTGGAAAGCTGATAGTGCAGCCCCAGGCCCTCCACCAGGCGGCAGGCCTTTTGGATCAGCTCCTCGTGCATCCGGACGGAATCCTCCGGCTTCGTGTAGCCGAACATTTCCACCTTGTTGAACTGGTGGCCGCGCACCATGCCGCGCTCGCTGGCGCGGTAGGAGCCCGCCTCCCGGCGGTAGCAGGGGGTGTAGGCAAAGAGGCGCCTGGGCAGGTCGTCCTCGTCCAGGATTTCGCCGCGGTAAAGGTTGATCAGCGCCGTCTCCGCGGTGGGCAAAAGGAAATGGAAACCCTCTTCCGCCAGACGGTACACGTCCTCCTCAAACTTGGGGAACTGGCCGGCGGTCAGCCCGCATTCATAGGTCAGGATATGGGGCGGCAGCATGAAGGTGTAGCCGTCCTTGATGTGCTCGGTAATGAAGTAGTTGATGAGCGCCCACTCGAGCCGCGCGCCCAGGTCGGTGTAGAGCCAATAGCCGTTGCCGCCCATTTTGACGCCGCGCTCGTAATCGATCAGGCCCAGCTCGGTGCAGAGCTCCACATGGTTCTTGGGCTCAAAGGGCCAGGAGGGCTTTTCACCGAAACGCTTCACGACCTGATTGTTCTCCTTGCCACCGGCGACGACACCCTCGGCGGGCAGGTTGGGCAGGCGCAATAGGAAGGCGCGGATTTCTTCCTCCACGGCTCCCTGGGCCTCGTCCAGCGCCTTGACGCGGTCGGCCATATCCTTGAGCTGCGCCATCAGCGCCGTGGTATCCTCACCGCGTTTTTTGAGGGCCGGAATGTCCTTATTCAGGCGGTTGCGCTCCGCCTTGATCGCCTCGTTCTCGGCCACCAGGCTGCGGCGCTTCTGGTCCATTTCGAGGAGCGCGTCGAGATCCGCGTCGCACCCCTTCTTCGCGAGCCCGGCCTTGACGAATTCCGGGTTCGACCGGATCAGGTTCATGTCCAGCATTTGAACGCCTCTTTCATTTATTACTGCAATTATTATAGGCAATTTGCCCGATACCATCAAGCGCATCGGGCAATTTAACATTATTCGGGAGCGTGATCAGGCGCGGAAATCCTTCGCGGAGCGGCCCTGCCGCTGCATCAGCGCTGCAAAGCACCGGTCGTTGGCGCCGCGGCTGACGTTATCCTCCTTGAGGGAGGTCGTCTGGGTTTCCTGGAGTTCGACACAGTCCATCAGCGCCTGTTTTCCACAGATGACCACCCGGGTGCCGGTTTCGACCTCCATGAACTTGAGCCACAGATCGTCGTTGTTCAGCGAGGTCTCCCGGATCGCCTCCACATCAAAGGCGGCCGGCGGGATCGAGCGCGGCGGGTACAGAACGCCGCAGCCGCCGGTGGCCACGTAGCGCATCGAGGGATGGTCCCGCTCGCCGCACTCCCATTCCCATTCGGCGTAGGGGCGGATCTTCCCGTCGTGGCCGAAGGTGATCTTGTGGGCGCGGAGCGCGCTGACGCAGCCCGGGAACCTGCGCCAGGAGGCGACGAGCGTCTCCACCAGCGCGCGCGGGTAGACGGTGTCGTCGTCCACGGTGATGACCACGTCCTCCGGGTATTCCTGCATCGCGAAGAAGTACTTCTTGTGGGGCTTCAGGTTGTGAGGGACGTAGCGGATCTCAAGGCCGTAGCGCGTCAGGTCCAGGACGGCCTCCGGCACCTCCGATGGGGGCGTGAAGTCGTCCAGGTACAGGATGAGCCTGTCGGGCTTCATCGTCTGGTCAAGAAGGCGTTTGAGCACGACGTCCAGCGTGTTGAACCGGGCCGGATAGCTGGCCAGCGACACGGTGATCTTTCGGTCCCGCGCTTCCCGGTTCAGCCCGAACTCCAACGCCTTGGAGGCGATGAGCGCCAGCGCCTCGGGCAGGATGCGCGCCTGGTACGCCCTTTTGCGCTTGCGGCGGCGCCTTCGCTGATCCCTGATGATCAACTTCCGCACGTGACTGACGCATCTTTTGGCAAACTGCATCGCAGCTTCCCCCATTCGTTTGATCCGCGCTTCGGAAAAGCCGGCATCCCGCCCAAAACATTGCCTTCCGTTAAGAAAATATTTCAAAACGGAAAACAGGCACTGCATTTCGTATCGTTTCGGGCGGGTTTCCGGCACGGTATCGTTCGTTTTGTTGAAGAAAAACACATTTCCTGTCGTTTTTGCGTAAGTATTGTATCCCGCCCCGGTCATCCCGTCAAGCGACCGCCGCGTTAAGTCTCTCGCGCCGCGCGCTTTCCACATTTTTCGTGACTTCCCGCGCCGCCTTATGCTATAATGGGGCAAACTGCTGGAGGTGGCGTCATGCGGCTGGAACGGGTGCTGGTGGAACGGGAACTGACGCCGGGCGAAGCGCCGCGCGGCGAATTTTACGCCCGGGACATCGCCTCCATCGCGCCCGCGCTGATCGAAAAATACGCGGGCAAGGCGCAGCTGATCTACCTGGACCCGCCCTTTCTGACGGGGGACACCTTTGCCATGCGCACACGGGTGGGCGCAAAGGAGTGGAAGAGCGGGGTCGGCTCGCTGATGCAGACCGCCTATTCCGACGACCTGCCGCCCGAGGCCCACTATGCCATGCTGCGCCACGCGCTGGTAACCGCCCGGGAACTCCTGTCAGACAGCGGCGTGATCTTTCTGCATGTGGATTCCCGCACCAGCGCGCGCCTCAGGCTTCTCGCCGACGAGGTGTTCGGCGAGGCCAACTTTCTCAACGAAATCATCTGGGCCTACCAGACCGGCGGCCGTGCGCGGCGCTACTTCAGCCGCAAGCATGACAACATCCTTTTCTACCGCAAGGGACGGCGCTATTTCTTCAACATCGCCGCCGTGCCCGTAGAGCGCGAAGGCGCGCGCCGCAACCACATGAAGCGTCATGTGGACACCGACGGCCGCGTGTACCGATCGATCCGCTCCGGCGGCAAGATCTACACCTACTACGACGACGATCCCGCCTACCCCGGCGACGTGTGGGACGACGTGAGCCACCTGCAGCAGAAAGACCCTCAGCGCACCGGCTACGACACGCAAAAGCCGCTGAGCCTTCTGACCCGCATCGTCCGTTGCGCCTCCCGCCCCGGGGACCTGGTGATGGATCTTTTCGCCGGCTCCGGCACGACGCTGGAGGCCGCCCGCCAGGAAGGCCGCCGCTTCGTGGGCGTGGACAAGAGTCCCTTTTCCCACCAGACGGTTCGGAAGCGCCTGATGAGCGCGCAGATGCTCTTTGACGCCCCCTCCTCCGAGGGCGCGCCCGAGGCGGATTGCTCCCTCCTGACCGGCGTCGGCTTTTACGAATTGACGCTGGACCGGTTCCAGTTGGAAGATGGCATCGCCGCGCGCAAGTTCTCCGGGCTGGACGGGGTGGACAACTGGGGAGCCGGCTACCTTCGGGGCGGCGCGTTCCACCTGATGGCACGGGAAGAGCGTACGCAACGCTCCCCTGCGCTGACCGGACGGCTGAGCCTGCCGGTGTTCGAGGGTGCGCCCGCCGTGCGCGTGGGGGACGTGCTGGGCCGCGCTTTTTACTACCTGCTGAAGGACTGAAATTCAAAAAACGCTTGCACACCCACAATTTCCCGGCTTTTTGACCGGGCTGAAATTAACAGAAACCGCCGCGCATGCGCGCTTGCGCATCGGCGGCGTTTCTTGTATAATCATCGGCAATATACCGATGTACTGCGCAAAAGCGCACGTATCGGGAAACAGAATATTTCGGGGAGGCGTTCAAAGATGAACCGCGTTTTCAATTTTGCGCCCGGGCCTGCCGCGATGCCGCTTGAAGCGCTGGAGACCGCCGCGCGCGAGATGACCTCGTATAAAAATACGGGCGTGTCCGTGATGGAGATGAGCCATCGCTCCAAGATGTATCTGGAGATCTTCGACGAAACGGTGGCCCTCATCCGGGAGTTGATGGCGATTCCCGACGAATACGCAGTTCTCCTGCTTCAGGGCGGCGCAACCGCTCAGTTTGCCGCAGTGCCGATGAACCTGATGACCCAAAACGGCAAGGCCGACTATGTGGACAGCGGCTCCTTCGCCCACGGCGCGATGGTGGAGGCCGGTAAGTACGGCGCGGCCCGCGCCGCCGCCAGCTCCCGGGACATCGGCTATACCCGCGTGCCGGACGTCGATCCCGCCGCCCTCGACCCCGAGGCGGATTATGTGCACATCACCACCAACAACACCATCTACGGCACCCGGTTCACCCATCTCCCCGAAACGGGAAACGTGCCGCTGGTCGCCGACATGTCCTCAAACATCCTGTCGGAAGTTTACGACGTCCGCGATTTCGGCGTGATCTACGCCGGCGCGCAGAAGAACATCGGCCCCGCCGGCGTGACGCTGGTGGTGGTGCGAAAAGACCTTCTGGGCCGCGAAACGCCTACCACCCCGAACGTGCTGAACTGGAAAAAAATGACCGACGCGGGCTCAATGCTCAATACCCCCACCACTTATTCGATCTACATGGCGGGGCTTTGCCTGAAGTGGCTGAAGGAAAAGGGCGGCGTCGCCGCGATGGAAAAAATCAACATTGAAAAGGCAAAGCGGTTCTACGGCTTCCTGGATGAAAGCCGCCTGTTCAAGGGCGTTGCCGAAAAGCCCTGGCGCTCCCGCATGAACGTCACCTTCCGCAGCGGCGACGAGGCGCTGGACGACGCCTTCGTCAAGGAGGCGGCCAAGGCCGGACTGATCAACCTCAAGGGACACCGCTCGGTGGGCGGCATGCGCGCCAGCATCTATAACGCCATGCCCGCGGAGGGCGTCGAGGCGCTGGTGGACTTCATGAAGCGCTTTGAAGCCGGGAGGGCGTGAGCATGTATACCATCAAGACGCTCAACGAGATTTCGCCGATCTATAAGGATTGCCTGAGCGCAGACCTCTATACCGTAGGCTCCGAGGCGGAAAGCCCCGACGCGATTTTGGTGCGCAGCGCCGACATGCACAAGCTGGCGCTGCCGGAGTCGCTCATGGCCGTGGCCCGCGCCGGCGCGGGCGTCAACAACATTCCCGTGGAGGCGCTGGCGCAAAAGGGCGTGGTGGTGTTCAATACCCCCGGCGCCAACGCCAACGCCGTGCGTGAGCTGGCCGTAGCGGCGCTGCTGCTATCCTCCCGCAAGATCATCAAGGGCATCGAGTGGGTCCGGACGCTCAAGGGCATGGGCGCGGAGGTGCCCAAGCTGGTGGAAAAGGGCAAAAGCAAGTTCGTGGGGCCGGAGCTCCGTGGTAAGACGCTGGGCGTGATCGGACTGGGCGGCGTGGGCGTATTGGTGGCCAACGCGGGCGCGGGGCTGGACATGAACGTCATCGGCTTTGACCCGTTCATCACCGTGGAGCACGCCTGGATGCTGTCCCGGTCGGTTCACCGCGTGTCCAGCCAGGACGAGCTCTTGGCCAAGAGCGACTACGTGTCCATCCACATCCCGCTGATGGACGAGACCCGCGGCAGCCTGAACGCCGCCCAACTCTCCAAGATGAAAAAGGGCGCGACGCTGATCAACCTGTCCCGCGGTGAACTGGTGGTCAACCGGGACGTGCTGGCCGCCATCGAGAGCCGCCGTCTGCGCGCCTACGTGACCGACTTCCCCGAGGACGAGCTGATCGGCCAGAAGGGCGTCGTGGCCATCCCCCATCTGGGCGCGTCTACGCCGGAGAGCGAGGACAACTGTGTGGTCATGGCCAGCCGCCAGATCGACGAATACCTGCGACTGGGCGCGATCAAGAATTCCGTCAACTACCCGGATTGCGAGCTGGGCGATATCGCGGGGCACCGCATCTGTGTGCTACACGCCAACGTGCAGGGCGTGGTCGGCGCGATCACCGCGCGGATCGCGGCCGGCAACATCAACATCGGCGGTATGGTCAACCGCTCCCGCGGCAAGTACGCCTACACCGCGCTGGATCTGGACGAGGCGGTTTCGCCGGCACTGTGCCGGGAGATTTCCTCCCTGGACACCGTCTACGGGGTGCGCTGCCTGTGATGCGCGTGAAATCGTCGCCCCACAACCACACGCGGTACGTGGATGGCAAAAACACCGCGCCGGAGATGGCCCGCGCGGCTTTTGAAAAGGGCTTCGTGTCCTTCGGCTTCTCCGAGCACGGCCGGCAGAGTTTTGACTGCGAATGCGGTCTGAGCCTTCTGCGCGAAGGCGCCTACCGGACGGAGGTCACGCGGCTGAAGGAAGAATACGCGGGCCGCATGCGGATTTGGCTGGGCATCGAGCGGGATGCCAGCGCGCTGAGCGACCGCGCGCAGTACGACTACGTGATCGGCGCGCAGCACTACCTGCCCATTAGCGGCGGCCACATCGCGGTGGACAGCACGGCGGAAAACCTGCGCCGCCTGATTGACACGGCCTACGGCGGTGATCCCTACCGGATGACGGCGGACTACTTCCGCCGCTATGCGGACTACATCAACGCCTACCGGCCGGACATCATCGCCCACTTCGATCTGGTCAAGAAACTCAACCAGCGCGGCGGCTTCTTTGACGAAACCGACCCCAGGTACGTGGACCCCGCCCTCGAGGCGCTGGAGCGGATGGCTCCCTCCGGCGCGCTGCTGGAGGTCAACACCGGCGCGATCGCCCGGGGCTGGCGGGACGACCCATACCCCTCGCCGGTCCTGCTCAGACGCTGGCGCGATCTGGGCGGCCGCGCGATCATCAGCGGAGACTGCCATGACGCGGATTTCCTCGACTGCGCCTTCGACCGGTGCGAGCGGATGCTGCTGGACGCGGGCTTCCGGGAGGTCTGGCGCCTCGGAACCGGGGACGAGCGCTTTGAACCGGTCTCCCTCTGCTGAATTTCATACCAAGTAAGAATATTCATGATTTCAAAGAGGGACGGATGATTGATGCGGAACAAGGAGCCAAAGCGAGGCGGCCCTTCGGGATACGCCTTCGGCGTGAAATGCAGCGCTGCGTTGAGCGACAGGCGACGCAGTCCCGCGCAATAGGCCCACCTCGACGAATCATTAAGGTTTGGGTTTGGTATCAATCATCATGCAAGCCGGCGCAAGCGTCAAACGCTTGCGCCGGCTCAACCTTCTTTGAAAGATGACAAACGCTCCGGCTGTTTTCCGTTGCCGGCGAAGTCTAGGTATCCCACTCTTCCAGTTTGTCCGTGATCAAACGCTGGATCTCCTCCAGCACGACGCGCTGCCGCCCGCTTGCGGGCGTCTTCTGGAGCACGTTATCGCCCAGAGAATCCTGCAGAATATAATCGACCGAGAGACTGAGCTCGTTGGCGATGGCCACCAGCGTTTCCACGCTGGCTTTGCGCGTTCCGCGCTCGATGTGCCCGAGAAAAGAAAGCGACAACCCAAGTTTCTGGGCCAACTCTTCCTGCGTCATCCGCATCGCCTTGCGGCGCTTGCGGATTCTCATGCCAAGGCTCTTGTAGTCCATGCCCATTTCCCCTCGCCCACCTGCCGTATTGTGACCTGTACCGAGCCGCCCTGCGCCTCATCAACCATTCCATTGACGCGGTTTCGCCGCGAAAAGTTCCCGCCTGCGGGACCTCCGCCGCGCTTGATAAGGAGCGCCAAAAAATGCTATAATAAGAAAAAACGAAAGCACTGGAGCGACCGATGCGAAACACCTTGCGGCGCTGGCCGTGGTTGATCCTGGGCCAGGCGCTGATTCTTTCGCTTCTGACGGCGCTGGCGGTCCTGACGCTCTCGGGCGCGGATGCGGCGGGCGGGACGTATCAGGCGATGATGTGGGGCGTCGTGCCGCTCTCCGGCGCGGTGACGGCTTTTTTCGCCGTCCGCCTTGGCCTTAACAGTTTCGCGGCGTTCTGGCTGCCGCCCGTCGTCCAGACCGCGGTTCATTGGTTGATCGCGGGCATGCCGCCCCTCTCGGCGGGCATGCCGCTGACGGCGGCGCTGATCTCAATCGTGGGCGCGGCAGCCGGTGAGGAAACCAGCCGCCGCGACAAAAAACGAAACGGCAAGAAAAAATAACCGGAGGCGCGGTATGGCAAAGAACTTGATCCTCACCTGCGATGCAGGCACAACCGGCAGCAAATGCTCGGTTTTTGATCCCAAGGGTGTCGCGCTTTGCGTCGTCAAAAAGGAATACGCGACCTCCTACCCCAAGCCCAATTGGGCCGAGCAGGATCCGGACGTACTCTACCAGTCGATTCTGGAAGGGGTGAGGGAGCTGCTGGCTCAGGTCAGCCCTCAGGACATCGCCTGCGTGGGCCTCTCGGGCACGATGAACGGCTGCATCGCGACTTCCGAGGACGGCCGCGCGCTCTACCCCAACATCATCCATTCTGACTCCCGTGCGTGGCGGGAGGCCCAAGCCATCGAAAAGGCGATCCCGCGGGACGACTTTTACCGCATGACCGGCAACCGGCTGGATCATCACTTCACGCTGCCCAAGATCCTGTGGATGCGAAAGCACCTCCCGGACGTCTACCGCCGAACCCGCTGGTGGCTGAACACCAAGGACTACCTCTACGCGCGGCTCACGGGCCGGGTGGGTTTCACCGACTACTCCGACGCGTCGCTGACCATCGCGCTGGACCTTAAGAAAAAGGCCTGGGCTTCGGAACTCCTGACCGATCTGGGCCTTGATCCCGCCCGAATGCCCGGGATACTGAAGGGCTCGGACGTGTCCGGCCGCGTCACCCGGGAAATCGCGCGCCTGACGGGCCTCCTGCCCGGAACGCCGGTCTCCATGGGCGGCGGCGACGGCGCCTGCGCCGGGCGCGGGGCGGGGCTCTTCAAGCCGGGCGCGGGCTATTGCTGCATTGGTTCCAGCGCCTGGGTGTCCCAGCTGACGCCGGAACCGCTCCTTGATGACCGCCAGCGCATCTTCAATTACCTGGACATGGACGGCGAGATCAACCATTCGCTGGGCGTGGTGCAGACCGCCGCCTCCGCCTACGACTGGGCGGTGGGCAACCTTCTCTCCGACGGGCGGAAGCTGACCGGTGCGGACTATTCCCGCATCGAGAACATGGCGCGCCAGATCGAGCCGGGCGCGGAGGGCGTGATGTTCCTGAACACCCTGATGGGTGAGCGCACACCCTACTGGGATCCCAACTCCAAGGGCTGCCTGGTGGGTTTTTCCCTCTATCACGACCAGCGCCACGTGGCGCGGGCGATCTACGAAGGGGTGGCGCTGTCGCTCAACACCGTAGCCCGTATCATGGCGGAAAACGGCGCGCCCATCGACTCCATCATGCTTACCGGCGGCGGCGCGCGCAGCGGCCTCTGGCCGGACATCTTCGCCAGCGTCTTCGGCGTACCCACCAGCGTCCATTATGCGCCGGGCGAGGGCACGAGCCTGGGCGCGGCGATGACGGCGGGCGTGGGCATCGGCATCTTCAGGGATTACGAAGAGGCCGCGAGCATCGTGCGCGCCAGGTCGCAGCACACGGTCAACCCCGCCTGGGCGGATAAGTACAAGAAGGTCTACGCCATCTTCAGCGGCATCTACGAGCGGATGAAGCCGGTCTTTGACGGCATTGCGGGAGAATGGCCGTAATGAAGCGATCCATCGACGACCCGCACGGCTTCATAGAACGGGTGCGGCCCGCCTACGACGAACTGTTCCAGTGCGCCTATGCGCTGACCGGAAACCTCGATCTGGCGGAGTATGTGCTGCGCAGCGCGCTGCTGGAGGCGTACCTGCGCCGGGGCGAATGGCGCGAGCGGATGAGTTTCCACGAGGGCATCGCCTACGCGCTCCGGGCGGTGGCGCTGGCGGAACTGAAGCGCATTCGCGCCGTCGGCGGCTATGAACTGGACTGGGTTCTGCCATCCGGCGCGAGCCTGACGCCGGAGGAAGCGACGCTTCTCGGCCGCGTGGAGCGGGAGTCCCCCCGAACCCAGCGGCTGATGCTGATGACCTACGGCTGCGCGATGAAGATCACCCAAACGGCCCAGGTGCTCTCGATGAGCGTACCCGGCGTTCGGGAAGCGCAGCGAAGGTTGCTGTCACGCCTTACGCGGTCGACGCGCCTCGGGCGGCGCGAAATGGAAGCGCGTCTGGAGGCGCTCAGCGAGAAGCTGCTGGTTACACCCTGCCCGGACGCCCCCGCCTGCGGGCAGATGCTGCGCGCCTTCGAGCGTGACGCCCAGGGGCAGACGGGCCGTAAGGCCAGCGCGGGCCGGGTGGTGGGAATGACGTTTCTCATCTCGGGCGCGCTTCTCTGTGCGCTGCTATTTTGGCTTTTGACGGTTCTGATGGAGCCGCGTGCCGTATCCCCCGCGGCGCGTCCGGCCGCCGCGGCGCAAACCGACGCGAACTCTTCAACAAACGCTGGTTGACAAGCCCGCGCGCGCTTGTTATACTTGCCGAAATATAAAAATTGGAGGATCCGTCATGCTGGGTACAATCCGGGAGGGGCTGACCTTTGACGACGTGCTGCTGGTGCCGCGGCGCAGCAATGTGCTGCCCAAGGACGTGGACTTGTCGGTCTCGCTGTGCCAGGGTCTGAACCTCAACATTCCGCTTTTGTCCGCCGCGATGGACACCGTCACCGACGCGCGCCTGGCCATCGCCATGGCCCGCGAGGGCGGACTGGGCGTGATCCACAAGAACATGTCCATCCAGGAGCAGGCGATGCAGGTGGACAAGGTCAAACGAAGCGAGAACGGCGTCATCAATGATCCGTTCTTTTTACACCCCGACGATCTGACCAGCGACGCGCTGAAGCTGATGGAGCGCTACCGCATCTCCGGCGTGCCCATCACCAAGGACGGAAAACTCGTGGGCATCCTGACCAACCGCGACCTGCGCTTCGTCACCGAGTACGACGTGCCGGTTTCCACTTACATGACCAGCACGAACCTGATCACCGCCCCGGTTGGCACCACCCTTGAGGAGGCCAAGCAGATTCTGGCCCGCCACAAGGTGGAGAAGCTGCCGCTGGTGGACGCCGAGGGCAACCTCCGGGGGCTGATCACCATCAAGGACATCCAGAAGGCAGTCAAATATCCCTTCTCCGCCAAGGATAAGGACGGGCGGCTTCTGTGCGCGGCGGCGGTGGGCGTGGCTCACGACACGCTGGAGCGCGTCAAGGCGCTCTCGGACGCCCATGTGGACGCCATCGCTTTGGATACCGCCCACGGGCACTCTGCCGGAGTGCTCAAGATGGTCGAGCGCATCCGTTCGCTCTATCCATCCCTCCGGCTGATCGCCGGCAACGTGGCCACCGCCGCCGCCACGCGGGACCTCATCAGCGCCGGCGCGGACGTGGTTAAAGTGGGCATCGGCCCCGGCTCCATCTGCACCACCCGCGTAGTGGCGGGCATCGGTGTGCCGCAGGTCACCGCCATCGCCGACTGTGCCGAGGCCGCGGACGCGCTGGGCAAGGCCATCATTGCCGATGGCGGTGTCAAGTACTCCGGCGACGTGACCAAAGCCATCGCCGCGGGCGCCTCCGCCGTCATGATCGGAAGCCTCTTCGCGGGCACCGACGAAAGCCCGGGCGCGGTCGAGATTTACCAGGGCCGCTCCTACAAGGTGTATCGCGGCATGGGTTCGTTGGGCGCCATGGCGGAAGGCAGCAAGGACCGCTATTTCCAGGAGGACGCCAAGAAGCTGGTGCCCGAGGGCGTTGAAGGGCGCGTCCCTTATAAGGGCCTCCTGTCGGAGACGGTGTTCCAGCTAATGGGCGGCCTCCGCAGCGGCATGGGCTACTGCGGCACCAAGGACATTCAGGCGCTGCGCACCGAGGCGGAGTTCATCCGCATCACCAGCGCCGGCCTCATCGAAAGCCACCCCCACGACATCTCCATCACCAAGGAAGCGCCCAACTACTCGGTCGGGCAGTAGTGTAAAGGAAGCCTTCGAAATGTATGAATCCGCCACCGGGCGTTCGGCGCCCGTAAAGCTGACCGCGCTGGTTCTTGCGCTGGTTCTTGCGCTGGTTCTTGCGCTGGTTCTGGTTCAGGCGCCCCCCGCGCTGGCTGCGGCGAAGGTGCGCGTAACGCTGCGCGCCTCGGTCACGCTGGGACTGATACCCGGACGGAACAACAGCCAGACGCTGACTGCCACGGTCAAGACGCCGGACGGCTCTGCGGCGCCCGCCGTGGGCTGGAAGAGCAGCGCCCCCACCGTGGTCGCGGTGGATGCCGCGGGCAAGCTGACCGCCCTGCGAAAAGGCACCGCCGTCATCCGCGCCACCGCGGATGGCGTCACCGCCCGATGCCTCGTCACCGTCAAGCGGCTGCCGGTGCGCGCTCTGACGCTGAGCCGCAAAAAGGTGACGCTGCTGGCGGGCCGCGACGGATACCGGTTCACCTCAAAACCCACGCCCTCAAACGCCGACGATCCCACCGTCACCTGGTCCAGCTTCCGGCCGAGCGTGGCCTCTGTGGACGCTGAAACCGGCTACGTGACGCCGCTGAAGGCCGGCACAACGACCATCCAATGCCGCGCCGCGGACGGCACCCAAAAGAAGGCCTACGCCACCGTGGTGGTGAAGCCCGTAGTGCCCACGGGGCTGACCCTCGATCAGGCGTCCCTTGAGATCAACCTCGGCGCCTCGGCCACGCTGACGGCCACCGTCTCCCCCGCCGACGCCACCGACTCCCGCGTGATCTGGACCAGCAGCAACCCTTCCGTCGCGCCCGTCTCCGGCGGCGCCGTGACCGGCCGGAAGTACGGCCGGGCCACCATTACCGCTAGGACGCGCTCGGGCTCCATCCGCGCCCGGTGCCTCGTCCGCGTGGGCTACTTCACCACCATCTTCCGCGCGCTGGTGGTGGGCCAGGAAACCTACGCCGAGACGGTCGGCCCGCTGGAGGGGCCTCATGTGGACGCGAGCCTGGTCAACAGCATGCTGCTCAACAGCGATTTCGGCGGTGGAAAGAGCGTGAAGGTGACGCTAAAGGAAAACCTGACCGCCGATGACCTGCGGAAAGAACTGCGTAAAATGGCCTCCTGGGGTGTGGATGCGGACGATGTGACCTACTTCTACTACTCCGGACACGGAAGCGAGCTTGATCCCGGCGCGCTGGTGGGCGTGGACGGCGGTACCCTGCCGGTGGACGAAGTGCGCGCTTACCTGGACGAACTCCCCGGCACGGTGGTGGTCATGCTGGACAGCTGCTATTCCGGCTGGTACATCCGGTCGAAATCCGTCGGCACAAGCCCCAAAAGGGCCTCCGTCGACCCGGAGGCGGTCACCGCCCGCGTGGTTTCGGCGTTTTCAAAGGGTTCAGACGGTAACCTCAGCGCCAAGTCTTCGCTGGCCGGCTCCGTCACCGCCAAGGGGCAATATGTCATTCTGACGTCGTGTTCCTCCACGGAGTCCTCCTACATCATCCCGGCCGCAAGCTACCAAGGGGCGTCGCTCTTCACCTATCATCTGGCGACCGGCGGCGGCGTCCGCGCGTCGAACTGGGAGGCAGGGCGGCTGCAGGCCGACGCCAACGGCAACAAGATCGTTTCGCTGAACGAGCTCTACCAGTACACCCGGGCCCGCGTTGCCGCCAGCACGTCGCTCAAGCGCGCGGGTGTGAAGCAGTCGGTGCGCGTGTGGCCCGCCGGAAGTTCCTTTACGGTGCTCCAGCGAACCCCCTGACAAAGCGGAAATGCCCCGGCCCCGGTTGACAAAACCGGGCGGGAATGGTATAGTCAATTGAAACGCGAGGATGGGAACCAGTACGCGCGGATCCAGCGCTCAGAGAGCCCCCGGCCGGTGCGAGGGGGTGCGTGGACCAGGCGGAATACATCCCGGAGCGGAGCGGGCGAACCCTCCCGGCGCGGCCGGGGTCATTAGTCCGCTACGGCTGGCGACCGTGACAGCGCTTTGAGGCCGCCGAAAGACGGCGAACGGAAGTGGTACCGCGGCAATGCCGCCTTCCCCAAACGGGGCGGGCGGTTTTTCGATATCGGGGAGGGAAATCCATGAAATTCACCCAGGAGATGCTGGCCAGCCAGATGCAAAACATCAGCGGCAGCGCAATTCGCGAAATCTTTCACCTCTTGGCCAAGCCCGGCATGATCTCCTTTGCGGGCGGCAACCCCGCGGCCAGCGCGCTGGAGCCGGAGGTAATCTCCGATCTGGGCAGGGAAGTGCTGGAAAAACACGGCTGGATGCTGCTCCAGTACGGCGCCACGGAGGGCTTCGCCCCGCTGCGCGAAAGCGTCGCCGCCTTTGCCGAACGCGCGGGCGTCCGCACCGATCCCGCGAAGATCCTGCCCACCCAGGGCTCCCAGCAGGCGATGGATCTATTGTGCAAGGCGCTCCTCGATCCGGGCGACGCGGTGCTGGTGGAGTCCCCCACATTCCTCGGCGCGCTGCACACGCTGCGCACCTACCGGGCCGACCTCCACGCGCTGGAAACCGACGAAGACGGCGTGATCGTCGACGCCGCCGAAGAGGCGATCCGGCGGTACCGCCCCAAGCTGATGTACGTAATCCCCACCTTCCAAAACCCCACCGGCCGTACGCTGGCGCCAGAGCGCCGCGAAAAGCTGGCGCGCCTCGCCGCCCAGTACGGCGTGGTGCTGGCCGAGGACGACCCCTACCGCGATGTGCGCTTCTCCGGAGAACCGCTGCCTTCCATTAAATCCTTCGATCCGGAGGGCTGGGTGGTGTATCTGGGCAGCTTCTCCAAGACCATCGCGCCGGGCCTCCGGGTGGGCTATGCGGCGGTGGACAACGAGGCGCTGCTCAAGAAGATGGTCATCGGCAAGCAGGCCACCGACGTACACTCGCCTCTGCTCAGCCAGGCGATCGTGGACGCGTACCTGCGCAGCGGGCGGATGGGCGAACATCTCGCGCGCATCTCGGCCGACTACAAGGCGCGGCTTCAAGTGATGCTTGATAAGCTGGACGAACTCCCCGCCTCCGTTACCCACACGCGCCCCGAGGGAGGGTTATTCGTCTGGGCAGCCCTGCCGGAGGGCGCGGACGCGCTGGCCATGCTGAAAGAGGCGGTGGCCGAAAACGTCGCCTACGTGCCCGGCACCCACTTCTACTTTGACGGCGGCCGCATGAACACCATGCGCCTGAACTTCTCAAACGGCAAGTTCTCGGACGTGGAGGAGGGCATGTCGCGCCTCAACGCCATCATTCTGAAGACGCTTGAAAAAACGGAGGGTTCCAAATGAAGTCAGCCCTGGACGTTCTGCGCGAGCGCGGCTTTGTCGCGCAGGTTACCTTTGAAGACGAGCTGGAAAAGCTCTTTGAATCGGGCGAGGCCGTCACCTTCTACACCGGCTTTGACCCCACTGCCGACAGCCTGCACATCGGCCACTACATCCCGATTATGGCCATGAGCCACCTGCAGAAGGCCGGGCACCGCCCCATCGCGCTGATGGGCGGCGGCACCGCCATGGTGGGCGATCCTTCCGGCAAGACTGATATGCGCAAGATGCTGACCGTGGAGGACATCGACCGGAACGTCCAGGCGGTCAAGGCGCAAATGGCGCACTTTCTGGACTTTGAAACCGACGCGCCCAACCGCGCCATCATGGCCAACAACGCGGACTGGCTTCGCTCCCTGAAGTACGTGGACTTCCTCCGCGACGTGGGCGCGCTCTTTTCGGTCAACCGCATGCTGACCGCCGAGTGCTACAGGCAGCGCCTCGAAAAGGGGCTGACGTTTCTCGAATTCAACTACATGCTGATGCAAAGCTACGACTTCCTGGAACTGTTCTACCGCCATAACTGTGTGCTGCAGACCGGCGGCGATGACCAGTGGAGCAACATCCTCTCCGGCGCGGACCTGATCCGCCGCAAGGAGGGCAAGAGCGCCTTCGCGCTGACGTTCAAGCTCCTGCTCACCCACGACGGTCGCAAGATGGGCAAGACCGAAAAGGGCGCGCTATGGCTGGATCCGAACCGCACCAGCCCCTACGACTTCTACCAGTACTTCCGCAACGTGGACGACGCGGACGTTGCGAAGTGCCTGTCGCTGCTCACGTTCCTGCCGATGGACGAGGTCAGGCGCCTTTCTGCCCTCGAAGGCTCCGGCATCAACGAAGCGAAGCGGGTGCTGGCCTTTGAGGTCACGAAGCTCATCCACGGCGAGGAAGAGGCGGCAAAGGCGCGCAGCGCGGCGGAGGCGCTCTTTGGCGGCGGCGGCGCGCTGACCGACATCCCCACCACCCGCATCACCCCTGCGCAGTTTGAGGAGGATACGCGGCTGGTGGCGCTGTGCGCGCTGACGGGGCTCACCAAGTCCAAGGGCGAGGCGCGCAAGGCCATCGAGGGCGGCGGGCTGTACCTGGGCGACGAAAAGGTGACCGACGTGGACCAGCGCGCGAGCCTTGAACAGCTGACAGACGGACTGATCCTCCGGCGCGGCAAGAAGAGCTACCACCGCGTGCTGCTGGATCCATGATGACCCCCTACAAAACCCTGATGAAGCGCGGCGCTGACGAATTCATCGTCAGCAAGTCGCGCTTCATCGGCTATGGCGCGCCGGTTTCCGACGAGGAACACGCGCTGGCCTTTCTGAACGAAATCCGCCAGAAGCACCGGGAGGCCACCCACAACGTCTATGCGTACATTCTTGGGCCCAATATGGGCGTAATGCGCTATAGCGACGACGGAGAGCCCTCCGGCACCGCGGGAATGCCAGTGCTCGAGGTGCTGCGCGCGAAAGGCCTCACCGATTGTTGCGTGGTGGTCACCCGCTACTTCGGCGGGATTCTCCTGGGCGCGGGCGGCCTGGTGCGCGCCTACGCGCAAGGAGCGGCCCTGGCGGCGGATGCCAGCGGGATCGGCGCCATGTATCCCACCGCCCGCTACCTGATGGATGTGGACTACCCGCTACTGGGCCGGCTGGAGCATCACCTGAAGACCGCGCCGGCGGTGCTGGAGGACAAGAGTTTTACCGATCGGGTCACGCTGATGCTTGTGATCAAGTGCCAGGATGAGCAGGCGTTCGTCGACGGCATTGTGAGCGCCACCGACGGCCGCGTGACGCCCGTCCGGTTTGAGGAGATGTATCGCGCATGGGAAGCGTAAAAAGGCCCTACACCCCGCTGTCTACCGGTCTGGCCGCGGATGAAGTCCAGGCCCGCCGGCGGCAGGGACTGGGCAACGATACGCGCGAAAAAACCGGAAAGAGCGTGAGTCGGATCCTCCGGGACAATCTTCTGACACTTTTCAACCTGCTCAACCTCGCGCTGGCGGCGGCGGTGGTGGCGGTGGGTTCCTTCCGGAACGCCCTCTTCATGGGTGTGGTCGTCTCGAACGCCGTCATCGGCACCTTTCAGGAGATTCGCGCCAAGCGCACGGTGGAAAAGCTGAAGCTGGTGATCGCGCCCGCGGCGCGGGTTCTCCGGGGCGGCCGACCCGGTTCGATCCCGGTGGATGAACTGGTGCTGGACGATCTGATCCTCTTCGAGGCGGGCGACCAGATTCCTGTGGACGCGGTGGTTCGGGAGGGCGCGCTGGAGGTGGACGAATCGCTTTTGACCGGCGAGAGCCTGCCGGTGAAGCGCAATCCCGGCGACCTTCTGCTCTCCGGGAGTTTCGCAGTCTCCGGAAAATGCGTCGCTCAGGCAGAGCGGGTAGGCGGCGACACCTACGCCGCCAAACTCGAGCGGGAGGCGAAGGTCTCCGCGCGTCCCACGTCCGAACTGACGCGCTCGCTGAACGCGCTGATCCGCTTTCTGAGTTTTCTGATCGTGCCGGTTGGGCTGGCGCTCTTCATACGGCAGTTCCAGTTCAGCGGCACGCCGCTGCGGGACAGCGTGGTGGGGAGCGTTGCGGCCATGGTGGGCATGATCCCGGAAGGGCTGGTGCTTTTAACCAGCGTGGCGCTGGCGGTGGGCGTGGTGCGCCTGGCGCGGCGCAATACGCTGGTGCAGTCGCTGTACTCGATGGAAGACCTGGCGCGGGTGGACGTGTTGTGCCTGGACAAGACGGGCACCCTCACCTCCGGAAACCTGTCCTTTGACCACCTTGAGGCGCTGAGCGGAGACGAGGCGCAGTGCGCGCGCCGATTGGGCGCGGCGCTCCACGCGGTGGGCGGTTCGGACGCCACATCCCGGGCGCTTATGCCCCGCTTCCCCGCGCCAGACTGCCGCGCGGGCCGTACCGCGCCGTTCTCGTCGGCGCGCAAGTGGTCCGGGGCGGAGATTGATGACGAGGCAGTCATCCTCGGTGCGCCGCAATTCGTGCTGCCGGAGATGGCCGAGGCGCTGAAGCGGCGGATCGCCGATCTCGCATCGGATGGGATGCGGGTGCTGCTGCTGGCCGCGTCCTCCTGCCCGCTGCCGGAGGAGGGACTCCCGCCGGGCCTTGCGCCGCTGGCGCTGATCGTGCTGACAGATGAAATCCGCCCGGAAGCCGGGGAAACGCTGGCGTTCTTTGCCCACGAGGGCGTCGAAATCAAGGTGATCTCCGGCGATGACGCGTTGACCGTCGCCTCCGTGGCGCAGCGTGCGGGCGTCCGGGGCGCGGACCGCTTCGTGGACGCCTCTACGCTCTCTGGTGAGGCCGCGCTCCGGGACGCCGCATCCCGTTATGCGGTGTTCGGCCGCGTCACGCCTCAGCAAAAGCGTATGATCGTGCGCGCGCTGAAGGAGGAGGGCCACACCGTGGCCATGACCGGCGACGGTGTCAACGACATCCCGGCGCTGAAGGAGGCGGATTGCTCCATCGCCATGGCCTCCGGCAGCGACGCGGCCCGGCACGTGGCGAGCTTGGTGCTCTTGGATTGCAACTTCGCCTCGATGCCCGAGGTGGTCATGGAAGGCCGCCGCGTCATCGGAAACCTGCGCCGCTCGGCGTCGCTGTTTCTGACCAAGACGGTGTTTTCGTTCCTCCTGAGCATCCTGTCGCTTGTGACTGGAGCGGGCTACCCCTTCATCCCGATTCAGCTGACGCTGTTCTCCACCGCGGCGGTGGGCATCCCGTCGTTCCTGCTGGCCCTCGAGCCCAACCGTGCCCGCGCGGAAGGGCGGTTCATGCCCTACGTGCTCTCCCGCGCGCTGCCGGGCGGGCTTTCCATCGCGCTGGGCGCGTGGATGCTGTCCGCCTACGGCGCGGCGCGTGGACTGCCTCAGGCCGAGACGGGCACGCTGGCGACGCTCTACCTGATGGCGCTGGGCCTAGCGGTACTCTTCACCGCCTGCCGGCCGCTAAACACCCGGCGTGCGCTGATCTTCGCGCTGTCGACGCTGATTCCCTTTATCGCGCTGGTCTTCTTTCCCGCGTTTTTTGAGCTGGCGCCCCTTTCCCTCGAATCGCTCAGGGCGCTGGGCCTCCTGACCGCCGCTTCAATCCCCTGCTATGTTGGCCTGAATCTGGCTTTTTCCCGGATATTCCGGCGGATTTCGGTAGAAAAATCCTTGCATCCGTAATCTGACGGGTGTATACTAATCTTTAAATATTCAGAATGGAGGGGCTAATCATGGAAATCCGCATTGTGCCAGCCGCCTCGCTTAAAGCCAAACCCGCCGACGAAACCAAACTGGGTTTCGGCAAAATTTTCACCGACCACATGTTTGAAATGGATTATTCGGTGGAGAAGGGCTGGCACGACCCACGCGTAACGCCCTTCCACAATTTTGAGCTCTCCCCCGCCGCCATGGTGCTGCACTACAGCCAGACCATCTTCGAAGGTCTGAAAATGTACCGCACGGCCGACGGCTTTCAGCTGTTCCGCCCCCGCGACAACTTCCGCCGCATGAACGTGTCCGCCGAGCGCATGGCGATCCCCGCCTTCGATGTGGAGACCGTGATGGCGGGCCTTTTGAAGCTCCTCGAAACTGACAAGGAGTGGACGCCCTCCCTGCTCGGTACGTCACTCTACATCCGTCCGACGATCATCGCCACCGATCCCTATGTGGGTGTGCGCAGCGGCCACAACTACAAGTTCTTCATCATTCTGTCGCCGGTGGGCGCCTATTACGCCAGCGGCCTGGCGCCGGTGGGCATCTACGTGGAGGACAAGTACGTGCGCGCCGTGCGCGGCGGCGTGGGCTTTGCGAAGACCGGCGGCAACTACGCGGCCTCCCTCAGGGCGGGCGATGTGGCCAAGGAAAAGGGCTACGCGCAGGTTCTGTGGCTGGACGGCATCGAGCAGAAGTACGTGGAAGAAGTCGGTTCGATGAATATGATGTTCGTCATCGACGGCAAGGTCGTCACCCCCATGCTCAACGGCTCGATCCTCTCCGGCATCACCAGGGATTCCGTTCTGACGCTGGCGAAGGATGAAGGGCTCGCCGTAGAGGAGCGCAAGGTTTCCATCGAGGAGATCGTGGAGGGCGCCAAATCCGGCCGCGTGACCGAGGCCTTCGGCACCGGCACCGCGGCGGTGGTATCGCCCGTGGGCACACTGTGCTATGGCAACGATTGCGTCACCTTCGGCGACGGTAGCATCGGCAGGTATACCCAGCATTTCTACGACAAGCTGACCGGCATCCAGTACGGCAGGATCCCCGATCCTCACGGCTGGATCGTCAGGCTGTGAGACAAATTACAGTAGCGGAAGGCGTGCGGGCGATGTCGCTCGCACGCTATCTTTCACGTGCGTTTCCCATGTGCCCGGGGCATATTCTCCGGGGTGCGCTGAAAAAGCGGGACGTGCGCATCGGCGGCTCACGCGTTGGCGAAGAGGCGCTCGTTTCGGGCGGCGACCAACTGGCCGTCTACATCGACGAGCGTTACCTGACCGCCCCCGCGGTGGTTTTATACGACGATGGCCGCATCCTGGCGCTGGATAAGCCCCAGGGCCTGCCGGTGGACATCGACGCCGACGGCATCGGCGAGGATACGCTTATCACCCGCGCCCGCGCGCTTCATCCCGGCGCGCGCCTATGCCACCGGCTGGATACCGGCACCGGCGGTGTGACGCTGCTGGCGCTGACCGCCGAGGCCTATGACGAGATCACCGGGTTCTTCCGGGATCACCGGATTGAAAAAACCTATCGCTGTCAGGTAAATGGCCGCCCGGCGCGGCCGGAGGGAACGCTCGTCCACCATCTGGACAAGGACGCGTCCGCCGCCCGCGTACGCGAAACCGCCGCGGGCCGCCCGGGCGCCCTGCGTTCCGAGCTTCACTATCGCGTCCTGGAGGGCCGCGGTGAAACCTCCCTCATCGAAATCGATCTGGGCACCGGGCGCACCCACCAGATCCGCGCGCAGATGGCCCTGATCGGCTGCCCGGTTCTGGGCGACGACAAGTACGGCGACCGAACCCTGAACAGGCGACTTCGCGCCGTCTGGCCGCAACTGTGGTGTGTGCGGCTTTGCCTTCCGGACGGACGCGCCTTTGAATCTCAAGAAAAATTCTAGCCTTTTCCAGCGCCAAAGCCGTTTTGTGCCGTCCCCCGCTACGTCGGGTGCCGTCCGTCGCGTCCCTGCGGCGGATTGTGATGCTGGAGTGCGCCGAAACACCGCATAGGCCCTCCTTCGCCTTTTCCCCCATCCGAGCGTTCAGGCGCGGACCGCCGTGGCGCGTCGGCCGCGCGCATATGTGCCTTCCCAGTCGCCCAAACCCTTTCCCGGATTACTTGTTGCGGTGACCGCGGGTTCTCTTTTCACCTTCTGCCCCACCAATCCCCCTTTCTTGCATCCTGATCGGCTCATTATCCCCGGTACGAAACCATGCGCCGTCGCTCAGACCGGAAAATATTGCGCATGTCTTGACAAAAGGCGGTTTTTCCGCTATACTTACTTCTGCCTATCGCGCATATGGAAGAGTATCGAAGTGGTCATAACGGGCCTGACTCGAAATCAGGTGAGGCGAAAGCCTCCGTGGGTTCGAATCCCACCTCTTCCGCCAAATCAAAAACCATCTATTGATAAACTCAGTAGATGGTTTTTCTTATGCCGGAAACCCAACAAATCCAGGTTTTCAGGCATCGGCGGCTTCCGCAGTATCAATCTTTGCCGGTGCGCCAAGGGCGTCATTGCTACCGGTGGGATTTAAACCCGCCCTGTTTTCTTGCCGCTTCAAAGGAAAATCGTCAAATTTGCACACCCTTTTTGGCCAAAGGTGTGAAAATTTGACGATTCTATTTGGGGGCACTTTGGCGTCTTAGTTTGCGCTTGCTATTCTCTGTGTCCAATCACTCAGCGTTTGCCGATCTACTATAGCAGGGCATCAGCCTTTGCTGCGGTAAACACAAACTGCTTCCCTTCAACCTTTGCGTTACCGGTGAAGCGATAACCCTTGGCGCCAGCTTCGCCCTTTTCTGCGCACAGTATCATTGCGCAGTCGTTTTTCTTGAGATTCTCTTGCGTAACCGCCATTGCATATACGCCTACCGTGATACTGTCCCCGTCAACCGCCCCTTTCCCCACGATGATGGGATGCGGCATCCCATCTGGGCACATTGTGACGATGGTAAGAAACGCGGATTTCTCGATGATATCCCTCATATCTCCGGTGATAACCATAGTGCGCCTCCTAAAGTATTATTTAGCAATTTACTACGGAATTGCTATCTGGTATAATATTAGCACGGGACCGGGCATCTGTAAATTACGCAGAAAAAATGCATCAAGGAATGTGAGAGAAAGCAGGTAAGGAAAAAATGAGTGCATCGAGGACTTTGGGAGCAGGCTGTTCAGCCGACCGATGCCCCTGCAAAGAAAAATGTCCCCTTGCTGCTGCGCTTGAAATCATTGGTGGTAAGTGGAAAATACCAATAATTTGTGCGCTGTATACCGATGGTATCACACGTTACAATAGGCTCCAACAAAAAATCAAAGGAATATCGAATACAATGCTTGCCTCTTCATTGAGGGAACTAGAGACTGACGGGATTCTGGTTCGCACGCAGTACAACGAAATGCCTTTACGCGTCGAGTATCAGCTTACTGAAAAAGGCGCAAGCATAATCCCTATTCTTACGCAATTAGGCGCATGGGGAAACGATATCTCCGGCTGATTTTTATTCAGGCGAGCAGGGTTCAATCACCGCCCCACTGATGTTCTAGCCGCAGATATAGCATCCCGTAAGAAAAAACGGCGCCGACGATGGCGGACGATGTTGTGCGCTACCTTTTCAGCAAGGCAGTACTGAGATTGTGGTCAGAGCGACCCGCGCTTCAAACGATGATAAAAAAGGGCGTCCGCGCGGCTCTGCCCCGTGAAAAGAATCCGATTCGCATCCGGGAAGTTGACGCTTTTCTTGATGGGTTCAATAGAATACCACCGAGGGATCTATCCATCGGCCAGGCCGCGGCACAGGTAATGCTTGACCATGGAGACGCCTGATCGAGTGATCCATTTTCATTTCATAAACGGAGAGTGTATAACCGAGCATATTCCTTCGATGTCGAAACTACCGCCTGGAAACCAATAAAAAACAGCCCGCCCCGGGGCGAGCCGTATGATTTGAAGCCTTTGCCTGTGATAGCATTAGCGCACTACAAATCAGCTTATGGGCATTTTAGAAGCTGAAAATTGGTGGTGGAATATCACGCTATAACCTCCGCGGCGTTTTTGAACCTGAACGTCATCGAGCCATCCCTGCCGACCTTTACCTGGTCAATGACCGCTAGCCAGAGCTTCTCATCAAACTCCGTGATGGCAAGCTCGTAGCTCTGAATGTCGCGGATGAAGGATTCCAACACCTTTCCCCTGCCGAAGCGTTCGCGCTTCTGCGCTTCCAACTCCTCTAGCCGTTGCGACGCTTGCTTGTGACGCTCTAGGTAGCTGTTGTTGCGCTCGCCCCACTCGCTCTGGCTGATAGCGGTTCGGGCGTTCTCGTAGATCGCCTTTCTGGATAGCTCCGATACGATCTCAAGTTCGCTTCGCACCTTGGCGAGTTCAGCGTCAATCTCCGAAGTGTCGCAGAGGACGGTCTGCGCCATGCGGCAGTCCTCAATCAGCCCTTTGCGGTCGCCCATCAGAATGTTGAATGCCGTGAGAAACCGAGCTTTGATGTCCTCCTCGGTGATGTGCGGCGTTTGGCACCCATTGCCTGGAACGCCGCGTCGCTTGTACTTATCGTTGCACTGCCAGACCTCGCGGCGGCGGGCTTTGTCTTCCTTGTAGCTGCCCCACACCTTCTTGCCAAACCACCCGCCACAGTCGGAACAGACGATTCTGGCGGCGAAGATACTCGTGCAGCTCGTGGGTCTGCCGAGTCCCTTGCGCCGCTCGATCTCCATCTGTACGGCGTCGAACTCGTCCGGTTCGATGATGGCGGGATGGCTGTCCTCGACATAGAACTGCTGGATTCTGCCGTCGTTTTTCACCATCTTCTTCGTGAGGAAATCGGCGCAATAGGTCTTTTGCAGCAGAGCGTGGCCTTTGTACTTTTCGTTGGTCAGGATGGACTGAACCACCGCCGGTTGCCAGTTCTTTTTGCCCGCAGGGGATGGGATGCCGTGGTCGCCGAGGTACTTGGCGATGGCGGAGAAGGTCTTCCCCTCCATGAAGAGCTTAAACATGAACCGCACAATTTCCGCTTCGGCGGGGACGATCTTCGGCAAACCATCCTCGCCTTTCTCGTAGCCGAGGAACTGTTTATACGGAAGGCTCACCTTTCCGTCAGCCATCCGCTTCCGCTGTCCCCACGTTACATTCTCTGAAATGGAACGGCTCTCCTCCTGCGCCAGAGAGGACATGATGGTAATCAGCAGTTCCCCTTTGCTGTCCAGGGTAAAGATGTTCTGCTCCTCAAACCAGACCTCGCAGCCCACCTCCTTCAGCTTGCGAACCGTGGTCAGGCTGTCCACGGTATTGCGGGCGAACCGGCTCACGCTCTTCGTAATGATGAGGTCGAACTTGCCCGCAAGGCCATCCTCAACCATCTGGTTGAAGCCGTCGCGCCGCTTGGTGTTGACCGCGCTGATCCCCTCGTCCGTATAGACGGTGATATACTCCCAGTCGGGGCGGCTCTTGATCAGTTTGGTGTAGTAGTCCA
>JAEZTL010000046.1 GCA_023421395.1 Bacillota bacterium
CGTTCCAGGGTCTCGATCATCTCGCCGAGTGCCACGGTGCGGCTCTCGCCCAGGTTGAATACGCCATAGCGGCCAGGCTGATCCGTCCAGTTCAGCGCGCGGACAACGCCGTCCACGATGTCGTCGATGTAGGTGTAGTCCCTTCGGGTGGTGCCGTCGCCATAGACGGGGATGGGCTCGCCGCGCATCATCAGGTTTGCAAACTTCGTGATGGCCAGGTCCGGCCGCTGCCTGGGTCCGTAGACGGTGAAGAACCGGAGACAGGCGCATTGAAGGCCCTTCAGGTGGTGCCAGGTGTGCGCCGCCAGTTCCCCCGCCTTTTTGGTGGCGGCGTAGGGCGAAATCGGGTGGTCCACCGGATCGGCTTCGGAAAAGGGCACTTTTTCATTGTCACCGTAAACCGACGAGGAGGACGCGAACACCAGCCGCATTGCGCCCCAGGAGGCCATGGCCTCCATCAGCCGCACGGTGCCCATCAGGTTAACGTCGAAGTATTCCTCCGGATGCTCGATGGACGGGCGCACCCCGGCGCAGGCCGCCAGGTGGATCACCGCTTCGGGCCGGAAGGATTCAAACGCCAGCCGGAGCGCCTCGCCGTCCCGGATATCGGCTTCGCACACCGCGAAGCGCCCGTCCGGAAAGGCGCGGTACACCGCCTTGACGTTTTGCCGCTTGACCAGCGGATCGTAAAAATCATTGAAACTATCCAGCGCCAGCACGCGGTCGCCACGCCGAAGCAGCGCCTCCGACACGTGCGAACCGATGAAGCCCGCGCCGCCGGTGACCAGAACCCGCATGAGCGTTCCCCCTTTCGCGTTTGGGCCCTGCCATTATACCATAGCTGAAAAGTGTGGTAAAGCGCGCGAAACCGAACATGTGTTTAGTCCCTTGCGCGTTTTGCGTTAAGTTCTCGGGCCGTGCGGGGTTGAAAAAGTTTCTACATACTCCGGTTAAGATTATTCGATTGCGAAACCCGCAGGGTTGGGATATAATAGTAGACGGTGGATTTCACGCGCCGTTGGCGCGCTTTCAGGAGGTAGAAACATGGCGAATCCCAGCGCATTCCCTTTGAACAAACCGGTCAACCACTACGTAGGCGCGCTGCCCAAGATCGGCATCCGCCCCTGCATCGACGGCCGCCGCCGCGGTGTGCGCGAAAGCCTTGAGGATCAGACCATGACCCTGGCCAAGGCTGCCGCCGACTTTTTGACCAAAAACCTCCGCCATCCCTCGGGCCTTCCGGTGGAGTGCGTGATCGCCGACACCACCATCGGCCGGGTGGCCGAGGCCGCCGCGTGCGCGGACAAGTTCTCCCGGGAGAACGTTGGCGTATCGATCACCGTCACGCCCTGCTGGTGCTACGGTTCCGAGACGATGGACATGGATCCCCTTACACCCAAGGCCGTCTGGGGCTTTAACGGCACCGAGCGCCCCGGCGCGGTCTATCTGGCGGCGGTGCTGGCCGCCCACGCCCAGAAGGGCGTGCCGGCTTTCGGCATCTACGGCCACGACGTGATGGACGGCAAGGACTCGGACAAGATTCCCGCCGACGTGGGCGAAAAGCTGTTGCGCTTTGCCAAGGCGGGCTTGGCGGTGGCTTCCATGCGGGGTAAGAGCTACTTGTCGATGGGCGGCACCTCGATGGGCATCGCGGGCTCCATCGTGAACCCGGAGCTCCTCGAAAAGTGGCTGGGCATGCGCAGCGAGTCCGTGGACTCGTCGGAATTCATCCGCCGCTGGGAAGAGGGCATCTTTGACCCGGTCGAGTTTGAAAAGGCCAAAAAGTGGGTCAAGGAAAACGTCACGCTGGGCTGGGACAAGAACCCGCCCGCCGAGCAGCACACCGCCGAATACAAGGAGTGGGCGCTGGATACCAACATCAAGATGACCATGATCGCCCGCGATATGATGATCGGCAACCCGCGGCTGGCCGAGCTGGGCTTTGAGGAAGAAGCCGTGGGCCACAACGCCATCCTGTCCGGCTTCCAGGGCCAGCGCCAGTGGAACGACCACTTCCCCAACGGCGACTTCCTGGAGTCCATCCTCTCCTCCAGTTTTGACTGGAACGGCATCCGCGAGCCGCTGCCGGTGGCCACCGAGAACGACCACCTGAACGGCCTGGCGATGCTTTTCGGCAAGCTGCTGTCCTGCACTGCCTCCGGCTTTGCCGATGTGCGTACCTACTGGAGCCCCGACGCCATCGAGCGCGTCACCGGTTGGAAGCCCGACGGCCAGGCCAAGGACGGCGTCATTCACCTGATCAACTCCGGCGCCGTGTGCCTGGACGCGAGCGGCGAGTGCAAGGACGCGGATGGCAAGCCCGCCATGAAGCCCTGGTGGGACATCAAGCCTGAGGAAGCCGCGGCGTGCCTCGACGCCACCCAATACTGCTACGCGGATCTGGGCTACTTCCGCGGCGGCGGATACTCCAGCCACCTGCTCACCAAGGGCGGCATGCCCATCACCATGACCCGGCTGAACCTGGTGGACGGCTTGGGCCCGGTGCTGCAGATTGCCGAGGGCTGGTCTGTGGAGCTGCCCGCCCACGTCCACAAGACGCTGGATGAGCGCACCGACCCCACCTGGCCCACCACCTGGTTCGCGCCCAGGCTCACCGGCACCGACGCCTTCACCGACGTCTACTCCGTCATGAACAACTGGGGCGCCAACCATGGCGCGTTCAACTACGGCCATATCGGCGCGGACCTGATCACGCTGTGCGCCATGCTGCGCATCCCGGTCTGCATGCACAACGTGCCAGAGGGCAAGATCTTCCGGCCCAGCACCTGGAACGCCTTCGGCACCAAGGACCGCGAAGGCGCCGACTATCGCGCCTGCCAGGTTCTCGGGCCCCTCTACGGCCGCAAGTAATCCATAAATCGTTTTCGGGCCGCCGCGCCATTTTTTGTGCTCGGTGGCCCTTTCCATCCCCTGAAAAAGCGCCGGGCTCGGGTTGGCGCGGTGCCGTATCGAAGGAAAAGCAGGGAATAACGGCGCGGAAGGCAAAAATCGGGGGTTGCGCCTCACCCGGCTCCTGCCGGAAGTTCCGTAAAATAATCGTCTGCATGCTGAAAAAAAGGACTTGACGAAATCGTTTTCGACGGCTACAATTTAAGCATATTCACATGATTTATTAATCATGTGGAAAATCAGGAGGTGCTAAGGATCAATGAAGAAGACTTTGGCGTTTACCCTGTGCCTTGCGATGACCCTGACCATGCTGCTGGGCGGCATTTCCGTTTCGGCGGAATCCAAGGGCGTCATCAACCTCTACACCTTCACCGATGAAGTGCCCAAGATGCTCGACCGGTACATCGCGATGAACCCGGATTTCGGCTACACGATCAACGCCACGATCATCGCCACCACCGACGGCCTGTATCAGCCCGCGCTGGACCAGGCGCTGGCGGCCGGCGGCGCGGACGCGCCCGACATGTACTGCGCGGAGTCCGCGTTCGTGCTGAAGTACACCCAGGGCGACATGTCCAGCTACGCGGCCACCTATGAGGACCTGGGCATTGATGTGGCGGCCGCCACCAAGGCCGCGGACATCGCCCAGTACACCATCGACATCGGCACCCGCCCCGCAGACGGCAAGCTGGTGGGCCTGGGCTATCAGGCCACGGGCGGCGCGTTCATCTATCGCCGCTCCATCGCCAAGGACGTCTTTGGCACCGACGATCCGGCCACCATCGCCGAAAAAGTCGGCCCCGGCTGGGACAAGTTTTTTGAGGCGGCGGCGGCGCTGAAGGCCAAGGGCTACGGCATCGTCTCCGGAGACGGCGACATCTGGCACGCGGTCGAGAACAGCTCCGAAAAGGGCTGGATCGTGGACGGCAAGCTGACCATCGATCCCTCCCGCGAAGCGTTCCTGGACCTGTCCAAAAAGCTCAAGGACAACGGCTACCACAATGACACCCGCGACTGGACCGACGCCTGGTACGCCGACATGAAGGGCATCGGCACGCAGCCGGTCTTTGGCTTCTTCGGCCCCGCCTGGCTGATCAACTACGTCATGGCCGGCAACTCCGGCGGCACCAAGGCCGGCGAAGGCACTTATGGCGACTGGGCGGTCTGCAATCCGCCGGTGGGCTTCTTCTGGGGCGGCACCTGGGTGCTGGCCAACAAGGATTCCGAGAAGAAGGAAGCCGTCGCCAAGCTGATCGACTGGATCACCCTCGAGTGCGACGACAAGGGCCTGCAGTACTACTGGGCCAACGGCACCCTGAACGGCGAGGGCGGCACCAAGGACACCGTCGCCTCCGGCACCGTGATGGCCATGTCCAACGGCACGCTGGACTTCCTGGGCGGCCAGAACATGTTTGACGTGTTTGTGCCGGCCAACCAGTTCGCCAACGGCAAGAACCTGACCCAGTACGATGAGACCATCAACAACATCTGGCGCGATCAGGTCCGGCAGTACACCGCCGGCAACATCAGCCGCGACGAAGCGATCGCCGCGTTCAAGCAGTCCGTCGCCGACCAGCTCGGCATCGACGCCGCCTGATTCCATATAGCCTGACCATGCGCGGGCGGACGGATTTCCGTCCGCCCGCGCGATCGGACCCTTAACCACACCTGAGGGGGGAGAGCCATGCATGGAGGCGGCAAGCGGGTTAAAAGCGTCAGCTACGCCAAATACGGCTATATCTTCAGCATACCGTTCATCCTGACGTTTCTCTTTTTTTCGCTGTACCCCACGATTTTTACGGCCGTCATCGGCTTTACGGACTTTAAGGGCGTCACGACGCAGACCTTTCATTTTCTGAAAGATCCATTCGCGAATTTCGCGAGTGTGCTCAATAACGGGACTTTTCAAAATTCGCTGAAAAATACGCTCATCATCTGGATCATCAACTTTATTCCTCAGATCGGCCTGGCGCTGCTGCTCACGGCCTGGTTCACCAGCCGCAGCCGCACAATCCGCGGACAGGGCGCCTTCAAAGTGATGTTCTATCTGCCCAATATCATCACAGCGGCCACGGTGGCCATCCTTTACGCCTCGATCTTTGGCTACCCGGTGGGACCCGTCAACGATATTCTGACGTCGCTGCACCTGCTGGAGGGCCCCTTTGACTTTTCCACCAGTCCCTGGGCGGCGAAGCTGGTGGTGGCATTCATCCAGTTCTGGATGTGGTACGGCTACACCACGATCATCCTGATTTCGGGCGTGCTGGGCATCAACCCGGAGCTGTTCGAATCCGCCGCCATCGACGGCGCCTCCCCTTCGCAGACGTTCTTCCGCATCACGCTGCCTTGCATGCGCACGATCCTCCTGTTTACGCTGATCACAAGCCTCATCGGCGGCCTGAACATGTTTGACATCCCCAAACTTTACATCTGGAACGGCGGGCCCGCCAACGAGACGATGACCACCAGCGTCTTCATCTACGCGCAGGCCTTCAGCGGCGCTTACCTGTATAACCGCGCGGCCGCCGCCAGCATGCTCATGTTTGTGATCATTGCAGTGCTTTCGGCGTTCGTATTTTTCCTGATGCGCGACCCCTATGAGGTTCGCATGAGAAAGCAGCTGCGCCGCCAGAAGCGGATGGCGCGCCGGGCGGGAAAGGAGAAGATGGCATGACCACCAAAGCATCCGCCCCCAAAAAGAGGAGCAGGCTGAACGTCGTCATCTACGCCGTGTGCATCCTGCTGGCCATCCTGAGCCTTTTGCCCTTCTGGATCATGATCGTCAACGCCACTCGGTCTACCTATCAGATCCAGCAGCACGCGATTTCGCTGATCCCCTCCGAATACCTGATGGGAAACCTCAAGGTGCTCACGGGGAAGATATTCAACCCCGCGACCGGCTTTCTAAATTCCCTCATCGTGTCCACCGGCGCAACGGTCTGCGCGGTTTACTTCTCCACCCTCACCGCCTACGCGCTCATCGCCTATGACTGGCGGCTGCGCCAGCCCTTCTTCACGATGATCCTGGCGGTCATGATGATCCCCACCCAGGTAATCTCCATCGGGTTTTATCAGTTCATGTACCGCATCGGGATGACCAACAACCTCCTGGCGCTGATCCTGCCCAATATCGCCGCGCCTATGACGGTGTTCTTCATGCGGCAATACATGCTGCCGTCGTTGAGCCTGGATATCGTGGCCTCCGCGCGCATTGACGGTGCGGGCGAGTTCAAGACATTCAACCGCATCGTGCTGCCCATTATGAAACCGGCGCTGGCAACCCAGGCCATCTTCACCTACGTGAACACCTGGAACAGCCTGTTTTTGCCGATGATCCTGCTGACCAAGAAGGAAAAATACACCATGCCCATCATGGTCAGCCTCTTGAAGGGGGACATTTACAAGACGGAGTACGGCGCCGTGTATCTGGCGCTGGCAATGTCGGTGCTCCCGCTTCTGGTCGTATACTTCATCCTGTCCAAGTACATCATCGCGGGCGTGGCTCTGGGTTCGGTCAAAGAGTGATGAAGGGCGAGCTTGCGATCTTTTGGGGCGGGCTGAAGCGGGCGCTCGGCAAGGCGGCGGACCTAATCCTCCTCAATTTTCTGGTGGCCCTCTGCTGCGCCCCGGTGGTCACCGCGGGCGCGTCCTGGGCCGCCGGTTATGCGTCGCTGATGCGCATCGCCCGCGGGGAGGACCAGGGTATGCCGCTGAAGCCCTTCTTTCTGGACTTCCGCAAGACGTTCCGCCAGGCGACGGCCGCCTGGCTGATGCTCCTATTGTGCCTTGCGATTCTCGCCGGGGACTACTACTACGCGGCGTACGTCGCCAGCCCCGTCAACCGATTTTTCCTCGTATTCTCCATCGCGCTGGCGGCGGTGCTGCTGTCGGCGGCGACGTGGCTCTTCCCGCTGATCGCGCGGTATGAAAACGCGCTGCCTGCCCACATCAAAAATTCGTTTCTGATGGCGGTGGCGGCGCTGCCCCGGACGGCGGCGGCGCTTGCGGTCCAGATTCTCTTTCTGGCGCTGCCGCTTGTGTTTCCGGACGTGTTCATGTACCTCGGCTGGATCTGGGTGCTCTGGGGCTTTACGCTGCCAATGTACCTGACGGTGCTGATGTACCGGAAGCGGCTGGGGAACGAGCCCCGGGAGAAGAACCCGGAGGAAGACTGAAACCAATCCAAAACAATAATGATTCGTCGAGGTGGGTCTATTTGCGCGAAGCGGTGTCGCCTGTCGCTCAGCGCTGCATTTCACGCCGAAGGCGTATCCCGAAGGGCCGCTTCGCTTTGGCGCCTTGTTCCGCATCAAATATCCTTCCCTCTTTGAAATCATGAATATTTTTACTTGGTCTGAATATGAACGGGGGCTCCGCGCTTTGCGCGGAGCCCCCGAAATTTACGCCATGCCGGGATGCTGCGGACATCGAGCCGTCAATCGTTGATCGCCTCGATGCCGAGCCGCTCCAGTTCGCCGAGATGATCTAGCATATTCCGGAGCGTTTCCGGCGCATGCCCTTCCCAGTCCCGCAGCTCATCCAAGACGCGCAGTGCGTGCCGGGTGCGATAGGACCTCGTCGGGTTTCCCGGGAATTTCTTGTCCGTCAGATTGGGATCATCCTCCATCGGGCCCGTGGGCTCGACGCGATAAATTCGGCCGGGTTCGTCGCCCGCCGCCAATTCTGCGCCCCACACGGCCGCATCCAGCGTGGCGGTCAGGTAGACGTAGTTGGCCCGCTTCCCCTCGCCATAGTTTGAGCGATGGCCGGGCTCCAACAGATCCCCCCGCTTCAGGCTAGCTTTTGTGCCGTGATAGAAAGGGCCGGGATCCGTCGCCTCGGCCGGCGTCCGCTCGTCGGTCATGCGGAGTTGCCCCCTTTGCTTTACGGGAACGGGCGTAAGACGCCGCCTGTTCCCGCATGGACTCGCCCGCTTCGCGTCATTGCGCGGGGGAATACACCCCGCCGTGGTAACAATAATAAGAGGCGGCCTTCATGGACAGCAGCTTCTCCAGGGATTGTTCCGCCTGTTCGGGATCCAGCGTAAACTGGGGGTTTGCCACAACGGGTTGATTGTCCTCCAGAGCGATGGCGTCGCCGGTCACGACGATCGAATCTTTCTCCATAAACAGCGAAATATGCCCGGGCGTATGCCCCGGCGTTGCGACGATGCGGCAACCGCCGCACCAGCTCAGGCGATCGCCATCGTGCAGGAACCGGTCCACAGCCACCGGCTCGACCCTGCGCAGCATCGCGCAAAAGGCCTCTCCGAAGTCCCGCTGCGCAGGCGGGAGCGTTTCTTGCATTTGCTCCGCCTGGCGCAGCCTCAGCGGTTTTTCCTGCGCGGAAATGTAGGGCGCTTCCGCCGGAGAGGCATACACGATGATCTCCGGGTTTGTCCGCTTGATCGCGGCGGCCGCGCCCATGTGGTCGTGATCGTGATGGGTCAGCACGAGGCCGGTCAACCGGCGCACGGACAACCCGTGCAGCCGCAGTTCGCTTTCAAGGCTGGGAAGCGAGCCGGTAAAGCCGCAATCGATGAGGATCGCGTTCTCATCGTCCAGGAGCAAGGTTGGATATACGGTATTCTCGACGCCCCCGAACGGCGCGGTCAGGGTCAGCCGCAGGATATCACGTTGCATCTTCGGTTTCCTCTCCGGCGCGCTTCGAAAGGCCTGCGCGCCGACTTGCCGCTCTCGCGCGCGGAAGGCGAATCCGCGCCGCAAAAGCTCGTCATTTTATCATCTTCAGCGCCCGTTGATGCAGCGAGGAATCCAGCATCGCCACGATGCGCGTACCCTCAGGTAGGTATTCCTCCTCGAGGATCTGACTCTCCCGGTGCAAAAGATTCAGCGCCGCGCCCCTGTCATAGGGCACGATCAGCTCCACCCGGGCGCGCACCTTCGCCACCCGCCGGCCGATCTCGGCCGTAAGCCTACCCAGCCCCATGCCGGTGGTGGCGGAGATCAGAATGGCGTCCGGCGGCTCAATTTCTCCGATGTCCACCGCCACATCCGCCTTGTTGAGCGCCTCCAGCATGGGCTTGTCGCCCGCGCCGAGGGAGGAGAGCACATCCAGCACCGTCTGCCGCTGCGAATGGTATTGGGGGGAGGAGAGGTCGCTGACCACCACCAGAAGGTCCGCGTACAGCGCCTCCTCGAGGGTCGACCGGAAGGCCTCTACCAATTCGTGGGGAAGCTTTCGGATGAAGCCCACCGTGTCCACTACCAGGCACTCGCCGCCCTCCGGCAGCGGGAGCCTGCGCATCACCGGATCCAGCGTGGCGAAGAGCTTATCCTCCACCAGTACGTTGGCGCCCGAGAGCGCGTTGAGCAGCGTGGACTTGCCGGCGTTGGTGTAGCCCACCAGCGCCACCACCGTCTGCTCGGTCTTTTTGCGACGGGCCCGTCGGGCATCCCGCTGGCGGGAGAGCTCGGCGAGCTCCGCGGTCAGGTCGTCGATCCTGCGGCGGATGCGCCTGCGATCCACCTCCAGCTGGGTTTCGCCGGGGCCGCGGGTGCCGATGCCGCCGCCAAGGCGCGAAAGCGACGTGCCCAGGCCCGTCAGACGCGGCAACCGGTACTTCAGCTGCGCCAGTTCCACCTGCAGCTTGCCCTCCCGGCTTTCCGCCCGCCCGGCGAAGATGTCCAGAATCAGCTGGGTGCGGTCGACCACGCGGACGCCCAGAACTTCCTCCAGGTTGCGCTGCTGCGCGCCGGAGAGTTCGTCGTCCACGATGGCCAAATCGATCTCCATGGCCTGACAGTCCAGCGCCAGCGCCTCCGCCTTGCCGCTGCCGATGTAGGTGGCGGGGTCGGGCTTGCGCTTTTGCAGCGTGCGCGCCACCACGATGGCTCCGGCGGTGGAGGCGAGCGCGGCCAGTTCGTCCAGCGAGGTGTCGCTGTCGGTGGAGATGACGAGCGCCTTTTCGGCCTCCTCCACCTGATCCATCTCGCGGATGGCGGACTCGACGCGGCGCTCGGCCAGATCGATCTCGTGCATCCACAGCGCCTGCGGGATGCGGCCGGGCTTGACCGGGCCGAAGGAGGCGATGGAGAGCCTGCCGTATTCCGCCTCGCCCAGAAACGCCGCGGAAATGCCGGTAGCGACGCCGCCGGATACGCCCACGGCGCACATGGCGTCAAAACGCATGAGCCGAAGCGCCTGCTCGTCCACGTCGGAGAGGCGGGCGTCGCCGCCCGGGTGGGTGTGGATACAGCGAATGCCGGAGAGCCGATCGGTGTTTCTCCGAAGGTGGCGCTCCGGCAGGCCGACGCTGGCGATGGAGCCGACCGCGACCTCCAGCACCGATCCTTCCCGGGTCATATAGACCATCAGCTCGCGCCCCAGCGTCATCGTGTGGCGCACCAGGAGGCCCAGCAGCCGGTCGGGGAGGAACTGATCGCGTTCGAACTCCATGTCATAGAGCCGCTCAAGTTCAGCGAGCACCGAATCGCGGATGCCCGTCACATTGCCGTGGATCATGTATGCACTCCTTTACGGGGCGCGTAAATCATTCGGAGATTTCCCCCGCTTCCAACCGGCGCTTATAATCAGAGATGGCCTCGTGCAGCGCCTCCTCGGCCAGTACGCTGCAGTGCACCTTGACGGCGGGCAGCCCGCCCAGGCTGTCCATGACCATCTTGTTGGTGATCGTGAGCGCCTCGTCGATGGTTTTGCCCTTGACGAGCTCCGTGGCCTTGCTGGACGTGGCGATGGCCGCGCCGCAGCCGAAGGTCTTGAACTTCACATCCACGATGACGCCGTTCTCCACCTTGATATCCATTTTCATGATGTCGCCGCACTTGGCGTTTCCGACGGTGCCGGAACCGCTGGCGTTTTCAATTTCGCCCACGTTGCGGGGGTTGGTGAAATGATCCATGACTTCAGGGGTATACATTGTGATCCCTCCATTTTTTTCCGGTCGTTAGGCGCGGGCCGCGAACAGGGGCGACATGCCCCTCAGGCGTTCGACGATCTTCTTGAGCTCGGCGATGACGTACTCGATTTCCTGCGGGGTGTTCTCCTCGCTCAGCGAAAAGCGCAGCGAGCCGTGGGCGATTTCGTGGGGAAGGCCGATGGCTAGCAGCACGTGGCTGGGGTCCAGCGAGCCCGACGTGCACGCCGAGCCGGAGGAAGCCGCGATGCCCGCGATGTCCAGGCTCAGCAGCAGCGCCTCGCCCTCGATGTAGCGCACCGACACGTTGGCGTTGTTCGGCAGGCGCTTCGTGGCGTGGCCGTTGAGGCGCACTTCCGGGATGGACGTGAGGATGCCCTCGATCAGCCGGTCGCGCATCGGGGTGAGATAAGCGTTTCGCGCCTCGATGGTGGTCGTCGCCCGTTCGATGGCCACGCCCATGCCCACGATGGAGGCGATGTTCTCCGTGCCGGGGCGCTGCTTGCGCTCCTGCGCGCCGCCCTGCATCAGCGGGTTGATGCGCACACCCTTTTTCAGGTACAGCGCGCCCACGCCCTTGGGCGCGTGGAATTTGTGGCCCGACAGCGAGAGCATGTCCACACCCAGCGCCTTTACGTCGATGGGAACCGAGCCGATGGCCTGTACCGCATCGGTATGAAACAGCGCGCCGTGGGCCTTGGCAATCTTCGCCAGCGCCTCGATGGGCTGGATGGTGCCAATCTCGTTGTTGGCCATCATGACCGAGACCAGCGTGGTGTCCGGCCGCATCGCTTTCTCCAGGTCCTCGGGATTTACAAGGCCGTCGCCGTCCACCGGCAGGTAGGTGATTTCAAATCCCTCTACCTCCAGCTGCGCCATCGCGTGCAGCACGGCGTGATGCTCGATGGCGGAGGTGACGAGGTGCTTGCCCTTGGGCTTCTTCGCATAGGCGGCGCCGCGGATGGCCCAATTGTCCGATTCCGTGCCGCAGCCGGTGAAGTAGATCTCCTGGGGCTCCGCGCCCAATGCCGCCGCCACCTGCTCGCGGGCGTGGTCAAGCGCCATGCGGGCCTCGCGTCCGAAGGCGTGAATGCTGGAAGGATTGCCATAGGCCTCCGTCAGATAGGGCAGCATGGCCTCCAGCACCGGTTTTGAAACGCGGGTGGTCGCCGCGTTGTCCATGTAAATCCTGTTCATTGTAAACTTCCTTTCAGATTTCCGGCGTTTGGTTCCAGCATATCCTGAAGGGTGATGCCGTCCACGATGGAATTCAGCCCGTCCCGAACCTGCTTCCATACCTTGCGGGTGGGGCAGCCGTCGGCCTTGTCACAGGCGTCCTCCTCGATCAGGCATTCGATGATGGCCAGATCCCCTTCGAGGGTCCTGAGCACCTGACCGATGGTGATCTCGGAAGGCGATCGCGACAAAAGATATCCACCCTGCGCGCCGCGCACGCTCTTGACCAGCCCGTCCCGCCGGAGCGGCGCCATCAGCTGCTCCAGGTACGCCTCCGGGATCGACTGGCGCTCGGCAATGGCCTTGAGCGGCTGCGGCCCGCCTTTAAACGATACGGCCAGGTCGTACATCGCATGGATGCCGTACCGGCCCCGCGTCGACAGCCTCAAATCCGCCCCCTCCAATTCTGACTGATTTCATCGGGTTTTCTTCAAGCACATTATATGCCCGCCGGCGTGTGCCGTCAAGTATTTCCGACAAAATTAATATGTTTTGCTGACGGGCGAATTATGTGCTATACTATGACCGGAGAAGCGGAGGTTTCCGGCCCGCGGCTCCGCCGGCGAAGCGCCTTCAGCCGAAGCTTTTCGCCTTCGGCCACCCGGCGGGATTCGACGATCTTCTGAATGGTCTTGTTGTGGGTCCGGACATCAAGGGACTCGCCTTCAAGCAGCGCCTCGACCGCCTCCGGAAAGCCCACGTACAGGTGGGAGAGGGCCCACGCCACGCCCATGCGGGCGTAGTAACCGCTCTGGCGCACGCTGACAAGCGCGGCGGTGGCGCGGCCGATCCAGCCGGGATCAGAAAAGCGGATCATCATCACCGCGGCGAAGCGGGCGAAGAACTCGCGGTCGTCGGTAAAAAGCGGCGTCAGGAACGCGAACCACGCTTCAAGCTGCTCCGGCGCGGGGCGCAGCCAGCCCATCAGCGTGTCGCACACCGCCCAGTTGTCGATTTTTGGCAGAAAGGCCAGGATGCGGTCGAAGCGCTCGTCGGGCGCCATCTGCCCGCCGCCGACGGCCGCGGCCTTGAGGAAGAGGACCTCCAGCACGTCGTCGGGCGCAGTTTCGAGGAAGGCGCGCCAGTCGCCGGCGAGCACCTCCCGGGAGAATTTCTCAAGCAGCGGCGCGCGGACGCCGATGATCCGGTTCTCCGTGGGGATCATCTTCCGGTTGAACGCGCGGTAATCAGAGTCCGCGAGGGCTTCGAGTCGGTCCAGTATGTCCATTGAAGGCCTCCATTCTAAACTTGCGGGAGGGGAAACGCGATGCGGTCCATCATGCGGCTGGAGACGCCGGTGGGGGAAATCTGGCTGGCGGAGGAGGACGGGGCGCTTGTGGCGCTCAGGCTGCCGGGCGAAAGCGCGCCGGAGGGCGAACCGCGCAAGACGCCGCTGCTGCGCGAGGCGGCCGAGCAGCTTACGGAGTACTTTGACGGGAAGCGCGCCGATTTTGACCTGAAAATGAACCCGGCGGGCACCGCCTTTCAGAAGGAAGTCTGGGCGGCGCTTGAGAAAATTCCGGCGGGGGCGACGATGAGCTACGGCGGCGTGGCCCACGCCGTGGGAAGGCCCAAGGCCTCCCGCGCGGTGGGCGCTGCCAATCACAAAAACCCCCTGCCCATTCTGATTCCCTGCCACCGGGTGATCGGCGCGGGCGGGAAGATGGTGGGCTACGGCGGCGGGCTGCCGCTGAAGGAGGAACTGCTCCGACTGGAGGCGCGTTTTTACAGGGGCCAGGGCAGCAACTGATCGCCCCGGACGAGAAACGCGCGTTCCGCAACCTTCGCCATCGGCGCGTCGCTCATGGAATCGGAATAGAACGCCTCGACGGTCGCATCGCCGTATTCTGCCCGGAAGCGGCGCAGCTTTTCCTCGCCGTCGCAGTTCTTGCCGGCGTAGCGGCCGGTTTTCGCATCCACGCGGGACGCGATCAGCCGCGAACAGACGGGCTGAATAAGGAATTCCGGCCCGGCGGAGATCACCAGGTCGTCCGGCCGCCGCTGCGCGAGGTACCAGGGTTTGATGCGGTCCCCGTTTTCCGCCCAGAAGGCCGCGACCGCCTGATCCACGTCCGGGAGGTCCCGAAGAAAGCCGAACAGCCGGCCCTTGAAGCCGGTCTTGTCGGTTTTTCCGGTCAGGAGCAGCAGCGCCTCAAACGAAACCACCGGAAGCCGCCGCGCGATCAATGGGTGGCGCTTCAGGCAGAACCCAAAAAAGCGCGTCGTGGAATCGCCGCGAAAGATGGTGTTGTCAAAGTCGTAAACGTTCATGACCTTTCTAATTCTCTACAGAAAGCTCATTTTCCTGCCGCTTGCAAGGCGATCCCGCAGTGTATTATAATAGAAATAAGGCCGCGCGGCCGCGCGGCGACGAGGATTGGAGAGCAATCATGCTGATCGAAGCGTTGCAGGGCGGTTTTTCTTCTTTTAATTTTCAACAGTTCATCGTGCGGCTTCTGCTGAGCATCCCGCCGTTTCTTCTGGCGCTGTCGGTCCACGAGGCGGCCCACGCCTGGATGGCCAACCGCTGCGGAGATCCGACGGCGCGCTACCTGGGCCGATTGACGCTGAACCCGCTGGCCCACGTGGACCCGATCGGGTTTGCGATGCTTTTCATCGTGGGCTTTGGCTGGGCAAAGCCCGTGCCCGTCAACCCCAACAACTTCCGGCACTACCGCAGGGACGATGTCAAGGTGTCGCTGGCCGGTATCACCGCGAACCTCATGATGTTCGTGATCGGCTGCCTTTTGATGTTCGGCATGATCGCCTTCGCGCTGTCAAAGGTGCCCGCGAACGCCTGGATGGACGGCGCGTTCGCCGTGCGGGTGGGCGGCGTGCGCTACGGCATCTCCATCAGCGAGGCGTTCCTCTATGGCACGAGCATGGGCGACTACCTGGTCGGCCCGTTCCTGGGCGCCATCCCCAGCTACCTGTTTGAGATGATCACGATTTTCACCACCATCAATTTGGTGCTGGCGGTCTTCAACCTGATCCCGGTGCCGCCGCTGGACGGTTACCACGTGCTCAATGACCTTGTGCTCAGGCGGCAGCTGTTCGCGCCGCAGCGGGCGGCGATGGTGGGGCAGATCGTCTTAATCGCGCTGATCTTTTCCGGCGCGCTGGACAGGGTGCTCTCCGCCGTGATCGGCGGCGCGCTGACCGGCGCGGGCACGGCCTTTGAGATGCTGTTTCGCACGCTGCACATCATATAGGGAGGGCCTATGTACGTCGTATCGCTCAGCCAGTTCGACGGCCCGCTGGATCTGCTGCTCACGCTGATTTCCAAGGCCAAGATTGACATTAAAGACATCTTCCTGTCGGAGATCACCGAGCAGTACCTGGAGTCCATGGCGGGCGTGGACGAACTCGACATGGACGCCGCCAGCGAGTTTCTGCAGATGGCCGCGACGCTTCTCGAAATCAAGTCGAGGACGCTCCTGCCGGTGCCGCCCCGCGCGCCGGAGGGCGAGGAGGAGACGCCGGAAGAGGCGCTGATCCGCAGGCTCACCGAATACAAGGCCTTCAAGGAACTGGGCGAGCGGATGAAGGCGCTGGAGAAAGAGGCGGTGGACCGGCTGACCAAGTTGCCGGAGGAATATCCGCTGCCGCCCCCCACCTACGAACTGACCGGGCTGACCCTCGCCGCGCTGCAGCAGGCGTTCGAGCGGGTGCTCAGGCGCGCGGAAGCCCACGAGGACGCGCAGCGCAAGATCAGCCACGAGATCCGGCGGGACGAATTTACGATGCATGGCTGCATGAGCCGCATCCAGAAGCGGCTGGTTCGGGGCAACGCCCGGTTTTCGGAGCTGTTCGACGGCGTACCGGGAAAGATCGAGCTGGTCAGCGTGTTCCTGGCGCTGCTGGAGCTTTTGCGACTTGGCGTGGTGCGGGTGAAGCAGGCCTCCACCTACGGCGAAATTGACCTGACCGCGGCATAACGCAAAAGGGCCGCCCCGGTTTTTGCGGGGCGGCCCGAAATATTTTGCTTTAGAATGTATCAACCCACGCCGCGAAAGCGCCCATAAACCCTTTGAGCAGATCCTGTACGCCAGGATTCACGATCTCGCCCTTCTCGTCTACCGCGTCCGCGATGCGGCCCACGTAAGCTTCCGGCTGCTGCATCGTGAATACGTTGAGGAACGTCAGCACCTGCCGCAGCTGGTGGTTGGCGCCAAAGCCGCCCAAGGCACCCGGCGAAACGCTGACGACGCCGCCGGGCTTGCCGTTCCAAGCGCTCTGCCCGTAGGGGCGGGAGGCGATGTCCAGCGCGTTTTTTAGCGCCGCCGGGAAGGAGCGGTTGTGCTCCGGTGTCACAAACAGGAAACCGTCCAGCGCCCGCACATCGTCCCGGAATTTTTTATATTCCGCGGGCGGGTTCGAATCGTAGTCCTGATTGTACAGAGGAAGATGGCCGATGTCCAGGGCCGTGAGAGTCAGTCCCTCGGGCGCGATTTTTTCCAGATACCGCGCCACGGACTTTGAGTACGCGCCTTCGCGCAAACTGCCGACGAATACGCCGATGGTTTTTTTCTTCATGTCAGGCACCTCCTTGGGTTTGCTTTATATATCCCCCAAGCGCGAGGTTTTGAAGCATGGAGTTTTGTGTTTTCTTCGCGCTACTCTGCCATGCCGATGCGGCCCATCTCCCGGTTCACTTCCGTGCGCGCGCCGGCAATGGCGACGTCTACGCCGCGGGCGGTCAGCTGGCCGCGCAGCTCGTTCAGCGCGCTCAGCGCGCTCAGGTCCGCGGAATGGGCGCCGGAGAGGTCGATGACGATGGCATTGGCGCCCTCGGCCAGCGTCTCGATCTTGCGGATCTGACCCTGGGTCCCGAAGAACAGCGCGCCCTTCAGCGAGATCACACGCCGTCCGCCGGGCTCGTCCTCCGCGGCAAGGGTGAGCCGCGCGCTCTTGAAAACAAAGGAGATCGCCGCCGCCAGAATGCCCGCCGCGATGGCGAGGGTCAGATCGAACAGCACCGTGCACACAAGGGTGATCAGGTACATCATGATCGCGTGCTTCATGCGCGAGGCGAAGATCTGGCGGATGGCCGCCCACTCGTTCATGCGCCACGCGGTCACCATCAACACCCCCGCCAGCGCGGAAAGCGGAATCCGGGACATCACGGGGCTCAGCGCGAACATTGAGCCGATCAGCGCCAGCGAGTGCACGAGGCCGGTCAGCCGCGTCTGCTGCCCCGCTTTGATGGCCACCGAGGTGCGGGCGATGGCGGCGGTGGCGGGCACGCCGCCCAGAAACGGCAGCAGCAGGTTGCCTACGCCCTGGGCCATCAGCTCGCGGCGCGCGTCCATCGGCTCGTCCTTCATGCGCCCGGCGCTCAGGCCACACAAAAGGCTCTCAATCATGCCCAGCGCCGCGATTGAGACGGCGGGACCAGCCGCGTCCGCAAGGCCCCGAAGGGTCAGGCTGGAAAACGTCAGCCGGCCCGCGCCCAGCAGGGAGCGCGGAATTTCGCCCACCTCCCGCATGGCCGGCACGGAGGGGTTGACGATCAGGTTGAGCGCCAGCGCCGCCGCGATGGCCGCCAACGATCCGGGAAGCGGCCACTTGCGGGGCCAGAAGGCCATCACCAGCGCGGCCAGGCACCCCATCGCGACCGCCTCAAGGCCAGGCGAAAAACCAAGAGCGCGGTAGGACATGAGTTTTTCCATCAGGTCCGCGCCTCGGGAGCTGACGCCGAAGAAGTTGTCCACCTGCCCCAGCGCGATCACCACCGCGATGCCGGAGGTGAACCCGGCAATCACCGGCGACGGGATGAACTGTACCAGCGAGCCCACGTTGAAAAGCGACATCGCGATCAGCAGGATGCCGGAAATCAGCCCCGCCAGCAGCACCCCGTCGATGCCGTGGCGCGCGCTGACGCCGATCAAAATCGCCGACATCGCGCCGGTGGGGCCGGAAATCTGGTAGGAAGCGCCCGACAGCGCCCCAATGATAAGGCCTGCGGCGATCGCGGTGACCAGCCCCGCCGCGGCGTCCGCGCCGGAGCTGACGCCGAAGGCCAGCGCCAGCGGCAGCGCCACCGACGCCGCCGTCAGCCCCGCCATCAGGTCCCGAAGCAACCGGTTCGGATTGTAGCCATGAAACTCTCTGCGAAGATCCCGGATGTACTTTGCAACCATGGAAATCCCCTTCTTGCGCGAAGCCGGAATACCTTCAGCATCATACCGGAATTCCCGGCGCGAATCAACGCAGACAAGGGAAAATAAAGGAGCCCGACCGCCGCGCCGTGCCTGTGCAATCCATCGAGGCAGGGCGGCGGAAAATATCGAAAAGGCACAACGGGGCGCAATAACCGTTGCGGAATCCCCCGCGGTGTGGTTTTGGGAAGCGCACTACATCAGCTGCGCGAAGAAGGAGGCCGCGGCCGCGGTCAGAATTCCGCAGACGGTGATGGCAAGGGAGCTCATCGCGCCCTCCACCTCGCCGATCTCCATCGCCCGCGCGGTGCCGATGGCGTGGGCCGCGGTGCCCAGCGCCAGCCCCTTGGCCACCCGCTCCCGGATGCCGAACAGTTTGAAGATTCCCTCGGCCAAAACGTTCCCCAGGATGCCGGTGACGATGATCACCGCCACGGTGATGGACACCGTACCGCCCAGCGCCTCGCTGACGCCCATGCCGATGGCCGTGGTGATGGACTTGGGCAAGAGCGTCACGTACTGGGCGTGGCTCAGCTGAAAGAGCTTTGAAAGAATCAGTACCGAGGCGAGGCTCGCCAGAATGCCCGACAGGATGCCCGCCGCCAGCGCCCGGATGTTGCGCTTTAATAGCGCCATCTGTTCGTACAGCGGCACCGCAAGGCTGACCGTGGCGGGGGTCAGAAGATAGGAAAGGTACTTTGCGCCGTTATAGTAGCTTTCGTAGTCCACCTTCAGAAGCGCCACCGCGCCCAGCGTCAGCACGATGGCGATGAGCAGCGGGTTGAACACCGCCAGATGGAACCGCATCTGGATGAGTCGCCCGATTTCATAGGCCGCGAGACTGATCACCACGCCGAAGTAGACGGATTCGGTGAAAAAGCCGCTCACTTTTCCGGCCCCCTTTCCGCGCGGTTCATGACGGCCTGGGTCACGCGGCCCGTCACCGCCATCACCGTCACGGTGGAGACCACCGTGATCACGCCCACCGGCAGAAGAACCGGGCGCAGCGCATCCCACGAGGACATCAGCCCCACCGCCGCGGGGATGAACATCACCGGCATGATCTCGATCAAAAAACGGGCGGCGTCCTTCACCTGATGGAGTTTCACGATACCCAGCGAGAGCGCCGAGAACAATAAGATCAGCCCGTACACGCTGGCGGGAATGGGGAAGGGGAGAAGCGCCTTCAGCCCCTCGCCCAGGAAAGAGACGGACGCGATCACGAGAAACTGACGCACAAGCTTCACAGGCACACGCTCCTGATTGATGGATACCTGCGTCATTATAACAGGATTGTTTGAAATCTTCGCGCAGCGCCGCAAAAATTTACGGCCCCGCGTTTTCGCGGGGCCGCGGAGATGGCGCGTCAATCCGGGAACTGGTAACGGACGCGGGGGTTCCGGGCGGCGGCCACTTCGTCCGGGCGGCCGATGGGGGCTTTGACCGGGCAGGCCTTCACGCCTTCGGGGTCGCGGTAGGCGCGGTCGCGGATGGCGAGGAGCACCCCGATGGCCTCGTCCAGCGTCTCGCGGGATTCGGTTTCGGTGGGTTCTACCATCAGCGCCTCGTGTACGATCATCGGGAAGTACATCGTCGGCGGGTGCATCCCCTCGTCCAGCATGGCCTTGGCCACGTCGAGGGCGCTGACGCCCGTCTCCCTTTTGAGGGTTTCCAGCGACATGACGAATTCGTGCATGCATGTATCGCCGGAGGCCATGTCGTAGGCGTCCCGGAGCTTATGCATCATATAGTTGGCGTTCAGCACCGCCGTGGTCGCGGCCAGCTTCATGCCATCGGCGCCCAGCGTCATCGCGTAGGCGAGGGCGCGCACCACCACCAGAAAGTTGCCGTAGAACGCCTTGACCGCGCCGATGGACTGTTCCGGCATCGCGAAGCGGCAGACGCCTTCGTCCCGGATCACCCGGGGCCCGGGCAGAAAGGGCGCGAGAATCTTCTTGACGCCCACCGCACCCGCGCCCGGTCCGCCGCCGCCGTGGGGCGTGGCGAAGGTCTTGTGCAGGTTCAGGTGCACCACGTCAAACCCCATATCCCCGGGCCGCACCACGCCCATGATGGCGTTGAGGTTCGCGCCGTCGTAGTAGTTGAGCCCGCCCGCCTCATGCACGATGCGGGTGATCTCGAGGATGTTCCGGTCGAAAATGCCCAGCGTATTGGGGTTGGTCAGCATGAGTCCCGCCGTGTCCGGGCCAACCGCCTTTTTGAGCGCGGCCAGGTCCACGCAGCCGTCCGGCGTGGAAGGGATCGAAACCACCGTCATGCCCGCCATCGAAGCGGAGGCGGGATTGGTGCCGTGTGCGGAGTCAGGCACGATCACCTTCGTGCGGAGCGCGTCGCCGCGGGCGGCGTGGTAGGCTTTGATCATCAGAAGCCCCGTCTGTTCGCCGTGGGCGCCCGCCGCGGGCTGGAAGGTCATGTCGTCCATGCCGGTCACTTCGGTGAGGATGCCGCGAAGCGCATCCAGCACTTCGAGGCAGCCCTGGACGTCCGCCTCCGGCTGCAGCGGGTGGACGAGCGCAAAGCCGGGCAGGGCGGCCATCTCGTCATCGATCTTGGGGTTGTACTTCATGGTGCAGGAGCCCAGCGGGTAGAACCCGTCGTTGACGCCGTGGGTACGTCCGGCGAGCTCGGTGTAGTGGCGGCTGATCTCCGTTTCGGACAGCTGCGCAAGGCGCGGCGCCTTTTCGCGCCGCAAGCTTTCGTCGATTTTGCATTCCGGCACGTCCGGCTTGGGCAGGATCGAGAGCGCGCGGCCCGGCGCGCCCTTTTCATAAAGGAGCTTCATCGTCAGCGCACCCCCTTCAAAACGTCGATCACTTCGTCGATGTCGGCCTTTGAATTCATCTCCGTGGCGCACCACAGGATGCCGCCGTCGACCGGGAGGCCGCCCAGGATGCCTTTTTCGGCCAGGGCGGAGAGCGCCCGCTCCGTGCCCGCCGGGGCTTCCGTCAGGAATTCGTGGAAGAACGCGCCCGCGTGCCGCCGGGCATAGCCGATTTCGGAGAGCCGATCGGCCAGATACGCGGCCTTGGCGTGGCACTGGCGGGCGGCTTCCGCGAGGCCCTCCGCGCCCATGGCGGCGGCGTACACCGAGGCGGTCATCGCGCAGAGCGCCTGATTCGAGCAGATGTTGCTGCCCGCCTTTTCACGGCGGATGTGCTGCTCCCGGGCCTGAAGCGTGAGCACAAAGGCGCGGTTGCCCGCATGGTCGCTCGTTTCGCCCACGATGCGGCCGGGGAGCCTGCGCATCAGCTCTGCCTTCGCAGCCATGAAGCCCAGGTAGGGCCCGCCGAAGGAAAGCGGCATGCCCAGCGGCTGGCCTTCGCCCACCGCGACGTCCGCGCCCTCCTCGCCCGCCGAACGGTACAGCGCGCAGGCGATGGGGTTGACGGAGAGGATCAGCTTCGCGCCCGCGGCATGAACGATCTCCGCCAGCGCCGCGTTTTCCTCAATCAGCCCGTAGTAGTTGGGAGAGGGCAGCACCAGGCAGGCGGCGTCCGGGCCCAGAAGGGCCTTCAGCGCGTCCAGGTCCACCCGGCCGCCCACCGCCGGAACCTCGTCCAGCCGGTAACCGTAGCCCGCGCAGTAAGTGGCGAGCACGGCCTTCACCTGTGGGCTGGCGGTAGCGGCCACCAGCGCGCGGGGCCGCTTTTTGTCGCAGCACATGGCGACGGCCTCCGCCGCGGCGGTGGCGCCGTCGTAGACCGAGGCGTTGGCGGCGTCCAGGCCCGTCAGTTCGCAGATGAGCGTTTGGTATTCAAAAATCGATTGCAGGATTCCCTGGCTGATTTCCGCCTGATAGGGGGTGTAGGCGGTGACGAATTCTTCTTTGGATGTCACCGATTTGACGATGGCGGGGATGTAGTGGTGGTAGGCGCCCGCGCCGCGGAAGATCGAGCGGTAGACCCGGTTCTTGGCCGCCAGCGCCCTGAGCGCGCGGGAGACCTCCAGTTCGCTCAATCCGTCGGGGAGATTCAGCCGGTCAATCTGAAGCGCGTCCGGTACGGCGCGGTACAGGTCGCAGGCGTCCTCCACCCCGATCTCGCGGAGCATCGCCGCCCGCTCGTCCGGAGACGACGGCAGATACCCGCCCATCAGCCTTCCTCCCCGCAAAACGCCGCGTAGGCCGCCGCGTCCAGCAGTTCTTCGGTTTCGGCGACGTCTTCGATCACGCAAAGCCAGGCCTCGTAGGGCTTTTGGTTGATGGCTTCAGGCGCGCCTTCAAGATCCGCGTTCGCTTCACGGACGCGGCCGGAGACCGGGCTGAAGATATCCGAAACCGCCTTGACCGATTCCACATCGGCCAGCCTTTCGCCCGCGTTCACGGCGTCGCCGGGTGCGGGCAGGTTGACGAACACGATGTCGCCCAGCTGGCCTTGGGCGTAGTCGGTAATGCCGACGCGCGCCGCGCCATCCGGAAGAATTTCGAGCCACTCATGGGATTTGGAATACTTCAGGTTTTCGGGGGTGTGCATGGCCAAGACCTCCTTAAAATAATACCCGAATGGGATTTATTTTGCCCGGTTGTAGAAGGGGAGCGGCACGATCTCCGCGGCCACCATCCGCCCGCGGACATCCACCTCGACGCCGTCACCGGGCTGCAGACTGCCGCTTTCCACCAGCGCCATCGCGCAGGCGGCGCCCACATGGGGCAGGAAGGTACCGCTGGTGGTCTGGCCGACGGGCCGGCCGCCCTGAAACACCGCCTGATGCTCCCGCAGAATGCCCTTGCCGGTAGCTTTGAGGCCGACGCGCGTTCTGGGCGCACCTTTTTGCAGCATCGCCTCGCGGCCGATGAAATCATGGGCGTCTGCCTTGACGGCCCAGTCAAGGCCCGTCTCCAGCGGCGAGACGCTCTCGTCCATCTCATGGCCGTAGAGCGGCATCGCGGCCTCGAGCCGCAGCGTGTCCCGGGCGCCCAGGCCGCAGGGGATCAGCCCGGCCTCCCGGCCCTTGTCCAGCAGCATCGTCCAAAGCGCAGGCGCGTCCTCCGGATGCACGTACAATTCGTAGCCGAATTCGCCCGTGTAGCCGGTGCGGGAGATCAGGCAGTCGATGCCGCCCACGCTGGCGCGCTGTGTAAACCAGTAGTACTTCTGCGGGATCTGCTCCGCCGGGGTCAGGGACGCGATCAGCGCCTTTGCCCCCGGTCCCTGCAGCGCTAGCTGCGCAATGTCGTCGGACACGTCGGAAACCGAACAGTCGCCGAAGCGGTGCGCCTTCATCCACAGGACGTCCTTTTCGCGGTTGGCGGCGTTAACCACCACGAGATACTTCTCCTCCGCGAGACGGTAGATAATCAAATCGTCTAGGATACCGCCCGCTTCATTCAGCATCGGCGAATAGCGCACCTGGCCGATGGCCATGCCGGAAAAGTCGTTGGTCATCAGGCGGTTGAGATTTTTGAGCGCGTCGGGGCCTTCAAAGCGCACTTCGCCCATGTGGGAGACGTCGAAAAGCCCCATCCTCTGCCGGACCGCCATGTGCTCCTGGATTACGCCCGTCGGGTACTGCACCGGCATCAGGTATCCGGCGAAGGGTACCATCCTGCCGCCTGCCGCGACGTGCAGGTCGTACAGCGGCGTCCTATGTTCCATGTTCATCCCTCCGATCACAATAAAAAAGGCACACCATAAAAAGGTGCGCCTCTGTCCAGATACCTGAAAGATTCTCCCGGGTTTTGCGGGATTGCTTCTTCGGTGTCGATCGCTCGACTTTACAGAGTGCCGTCAGACCCCGGTCCTTTTGCCTGAGAGTTTTTGCGTCTTTCCCCTTCGGCGCCGCCCGCGCGGTCTCTCCCGGAATCGTCCTCCAGCTCTATTCAATTGACCCCATTTTATAGGATGGCGCGGAACCTGTCAAGCGTGATTTGCGTAGGATGGCATAGCCGCGACCCATGCGGCGAAAGGATGATGCGTATGTGGCTCTACCCACAGATTGATTGGCAGCGGTGCAAAAACGCCTGCCCGCCGCCCTGCCCCGATCCGCGCCGGCCCTCTCCGCCGTTATGGCCCAGCCCGCCCTGGGCGGATGCCTGCCGGTGCGATGCCTGTAACCACCCCTCGCCGCCGCGCCCCAATCCCTGCTGCCGACCAGAGCCCTGTCCGCCGCCCTGTCCCCCCAGCTTCAGACCCTGCCCGGACCCGTGCTGCCGCCCCGTCTGCGAGATGGACTGGGGCGGTTGCGAGGCCTGCGTCCTGTGCGAGGACGGTTGCGGCAATCAGATCGTGCTGATCCGGCGCCAGCGCATGTGCCTGGCCAACGGCGAATGGGTCAGGTGCCGCCGCCACGCGTGATGAGGTCGTCCGCGGCGCGCTCGGCTTCGGCACGAAAGGCTGCGTCGAAGACGGACGGTACCCGAACCCCACCGTTCAGCGCCCGCTCGAGTTGGCTGAAGCCGGTGCGGGACGCGTACATGGCCTCGCCGGGCAGTACGCGGAAGGCGCGAACCTTTGAAAGCGCCTTCTGCGATTCGTCGCTTAGCAAGTGCTCGACCAGTTTTTTTGACAGCGCCTGGCGCGCCGCAAGGTCCTGCCTGGGCAGGTCCGCGACGGCGAGAAAGGCCACCTGATCCGTTGACGGCGCCGGCTCCAGCGTCCAATCGGGCGCCCGGCCGGCGCCGGACAGCGCTTCCAGCCGCCCCATGTCCCGCAGCGACGCCAGCACGGCCGCCGTCCGGCCCGAAACGAAATCAGAAAGAACGCTTTCACGGGTCCGAAAATCCGCTGGAAGCGAGGATGGCAGCGTGGCGTTTATCCGCTTGGTCTGCCGGGGCGTTGGCGCGGGCGTGGCGTCGTCCGCGGGCTCAAGCCCTAAATTCAGCCCTTCGCCGGCTTTCGCGGGTTCTCTGGTTTCTTCGGAAATCTCCCGGCCGGTTATCAGCGATAAAAATGCATATGTATAGGAAACAAAGGGTCTATCCGCCGGCGCGTCCACCCAGGCGAAGGCGCGCTGCCCCTTTTTTGATTTCGGTCCTTCACCCAGCGCCGTCCAGTCCACCGGTACTTCGGACAGGTATGAGCGGTTCAGCGCCCAGCCGTAGCCACCCAGCGCCACCGCCGCGGCATACCCTTCGCCCGCGTACCGGAGATTTTCGGGGATCGCCGCATCCGGCGAAAACGCCAGAAGGCTGTTTCCGCCGCTCAGCATGCCCGGAGCCAGCAACAGCATGTCGGGCGGATTGAAATCGCCACCGTCAAAGGCCCTTAAAACCGCCAGCGGTACGCTGGACACCTGTACGTACACGCCAGGATTGCGCCGTTCAAACCGGCTGATGCAGGCGTTGAGCCATGGAACGAAGCTTCCGCCGCCCGGCGTCCACATCTCATCGCATACCCACAGCCGCAGAACCCCTGACCAGCCGCCGCTGATGCGCGCGGCGGCGTCTTCGTTGGTCACGGGGAGGGTTTCGGTTAGAAAAGGCCAGGTCGCAATCAATGCGATCAGCGCCGCCCAGGCCAGAACATATAGAAGCTTGCGCACATCCACACCTCCGCGCTATTGTATGGACGGCCATCGGGGCGCTATGCTCGTCGGCATCTTCTCCGAGTTTTCGGACTCTTAACGGAGCGGAAAAAGCCGGAAAATCGCGTAAATTACGAACTTTAAATGGTGAAAATAACGATATCGTCCGATAATACGAGCGAGTCCGAAGCAAAAAATCAAGAAAATGCCAGAATTCTGTCAAAACAAGATCAAATTGTCGAACAAACTCCAAATTTCGACACGGTGTATAAAACGGTTGACAAACGGTAATCCTCGTGATATTATGTTCAAGCACGCGAAAAACGGGGCAACGGAAACCGAGAAGTGTGCGATGCGATTCTTGAAAACGATACAGCGAGAGCGAGAGAGAAGAACAGTCAGATTCTGATGAGTTAAACGCTTGGAGCGGAGTGCCTTG
>JAEZTL010000050.1 GCA_023421395.1 Bacillota bacterium
TGACCTACGCGAGTGCGAAGCCGGAAGTGGCGGCGGTGGACCCGACCACCGGCGTCCTGACGCCGCTGAAGACGGGGTATACCTACGTCACGGCCAGCGTCGGCGGCAAGACCAGCAACCGCTGCAAGGTGACGGTTACTTCGAAGGCGATCAAGTCGCTGTCCATCAAAACGCCGGACGACGCGCCGGTGGTGCTGGACACGCTGGAGACGGCGCAGCTGGAAGCGATCGTGAACCCCTCCTACGCGTCCAGGCGGGATGTCCAGTGGTACGTCAGCGCAGGCGATGAAAGCGTGGCGACGGTGGATGTCAACTCCGGCCTTGTGACGGCGAACGGCAGCGGCGTGGCCACCATCACCTGCCAGAGCCTGGCGAATCCCAGGGTGAAGGCCACCGCCCGCGTACACGTGCGGGGCGACGCCCATAAAACCATCACCATCACCGCCGCGGGCGACGCGGTGCTGGGCGGCGACCAGCGCAGCGGCAGGGTGGTGGCCAACCCCAAATCCTACCAGGCCTTTGTCAAGATGGTGGCATCCCTCGGCGGGGAGGACAAGGTGTTCGCCAACGTCAAGGGTTTCTTCGGCGGCGACAGCAACATCTCCACCCTCAACCTGGAGGGTACGCTGACCCTTAAGGACACCCGCGACAAGCGGAAGCCCTTCGTGTTCCAGGGGCATCCCAACTTCGCCCGGAGCATGCTCAAGGACGCGGGCATCGACGTGGTGAACCTGGCCAACAACCACACCTACGACGTGGGCAAGGACGGCTACGCGGGCACTATCCGCGCGCTCAGCAAGCCCGACATCCGCGTCAAGTATTACGGCAACGGCACCACGGCCTACATCACGAAAAACGGCGTGAAGGTGGCCTTCGTGGGCTATGTGTCCAAGAACATCTACATGAGCAGGATGCGCAGCGAAATCCAGTCCGCCGCGAAGAAGGCCGACATCGTGGTGGTTCACTTCCACTGGACGGACGTGTCGGAATTCAAGTACGCCAAGCCCACCGGCCGCCAGCAGTACTTGGCGCGCTACGCCATCAACTGCGGCGCGGACTTGGTCACCGGCGAGCACACCCACCGGGTGGGCGGCATGGAGCGCTACAAGGGCAAGTACATCGTATATGACCTCGGCAATTTCGTGACCATGGCTTCGAACCCCATCAACCAGTTCGGACCCAGCAACGAGTACGGCAAGTACGATTACGACAGCATGATCTTCCGCCAGGCCTTCAACGTGTGGGAAGACGGCTTTGCGGAGCCCGCGGGCATCACGATCATCCCCTGCGCCATCACCTCGCAGTACGCGGAGCTGATCAACAACGCCCAGCCCACCCCCTACCCGGCGGGCGGCGCGGAATACCTGCGCGTCATGGCCCGGATCCGGAGCTATTCGCCCTCGTCCGCCGAATTTGACACCTTCCCGATCAACCGCTAGCAAATGGAGGAAAACACGGTGAAAAAGAGCATTCGCACGCTGCTGGTTTTAGCACTGGCCCTGGCGCTGACGGTGGGCCTCGGTTCGGTCGCGGAAGCGAAGAACGCCACGCGGCTGACCATGAGCCGGCGCACGCTGACCATGGACTGGGGCACGGAGTACACCCTCTCCGTCACCACGTCGCCCACCAGCGCGTCCGACCGGAAGCTGATCACTTGGGCCAAGAGCGACGATCCGGCGGGCCTGATCGAATCCATCACGCCCAGCGTCACCGATCCCCGCAAGGCGAAGATCGTGGTGCGCGACGCGCTGCCTGGCGAAACCGTCTATCCTTCGGGCACGGTCACCGTCACGGCCATGACGCCCAGCGGCAAAAAGGCCTCCTGCGTGATCAGGATCGCGAAGGTCAACGTGTCGAAGATCGACGTCACCCCCTCTTCCAAAACCGTCTATTTCACTGAGGCCGCGCCCTATGCCCAGTATCAGATGGCTGACCCCAAGTTCACCCCGGCGGTGGCGGGCGACCAGACCAGCTACGAGTGGTCGTCCAACAATGAAAGCGTCGCCACCGTGGACGCGGACGGCCTGGTCACCTTCAAGGCCGAGGGCAAGGTGAAGATCTACGCCACCTACACCGCCTCCGCGAAGCGGATCGCGGACTACTGCTATTTCACCGTCAAGCCCGCCCGGGTCAAGAGCGTGTCGATCAAAAAGGACGGAAGCCCCGCTTCCGTGACCTACGTGGACGAAGGCGAGGCCTTCACGCTGACCGCCGCGCTCACCTCCGCCGTCAGCGGCGTGCGCCCCAGCTACGAGGCGGTCACCTGGCAAAGCAGCGATCCCTCCGTCATCGAGCTCGGCGCCTCCAGCGGATTTGACTGCGATTTCACCTGCAAGGGCTCCGGCATCGCCACCATCACCGCCACCGCGGACATCGGCAAGTACAAAAAGACCGCCACCTGCACCGTCTACGTGCGGGACGCGCATCCCACCACCCTCACCATCACCGCCGCGGGGGATTGCGTGCTGGGCGGCGACCCGCGCACCTCCGGCATCACCGCGCGCTCCACCCAGCGTGCCTATGAGAAATTGGTCAGCCTCAGCGGGAACCCGCAGTATCCCTTCGCCAAGGTTCCGGCGCTCTTCGCAGGCCAGGGTGGCAGCGGCTATCCGAACCTCAGCATCGTCAACGTGGAAACCTGCCTGACCACGAAGGGTGGCTCCAACCCCTCCACCGACCGCAAGTTCCTGTTCCGCGGGAACCCGAACAATGCGCAGGCGCTGGCGGTGGGCATCGACATCGGCAACATTTCGAACAACCATACGTCGGATTTCGGTGTGGCCAGCTTCAACAATACGGCCAGCAGTATCCGGGACCGCAGCAGCGATGTGACGGTGCCCTCCGGCTACAACCGCTACAGCGGCGCCCTGTACCTGCCGGTGAAGGAAGTCGGCGGCAAGCGCATCGGCTTTTACGGCGTCCAGGCCAACCAGGTGCCGGCTTCGGTATTGGCCAGCCGCATCAAAAAGTACAAACGGGACTACAAACTGGATATGATGGTGGTCACCATCCACTGGACGGGCCAGAAGGAGTACGTGCGCCCGGTCTCCTCCACCATGAAGTCCTACGCCCGCAGCGCCATCAACGCGGGGGCGGACCTGGTGATCGGCCACCACCGCCACGAGATCAGCGGCATTGAAAAGTACAAGGGCAAGTACATCCTCTATGACCTCGGCAACTTCGTGACCGGCGGCGGCGGCGGCCAGTGGACCTACGCGGTGCAGATCGACTTCAAGATCTCCTCCAGTTTCACCGAAACCGCGTCGGAGGGCGGCGTGGACCAGATCCGCATCTACCCGGTCTGCACCACCAGCGACGCGCGCTATGCGTGGAATTCCAAGACCCAGAAGTACAGCACGAAGCAGAGCAACAACTGGCAGCCGGCGCCCGCGGAGGAAGCGATCGCGTATGTCGATAAGGATACGGGCCTGCCGGTCCTCGACACCACCATCACCGCTGAAGTGATCAGGATCATCAATCAGTACTCGCCCACAGGCGCGGACGGCAGCAGGTTTACCGCCGACAGTTATATCAGGTCCTACAGCACGCTGCCGTAGAAGCCCGCAGCCCGCCTCAAAAGGCCCCGTCCGGTTGGACGGGGCCTTTTTTCACCGCTTCGCGGGCGGCGCGCATCCGAGGGAAACGGCGCCGCACCCGGCTAACCCGACGCCTTGTTGCGCGCCTTGTTTTCGTACATCTGCCGGTCCGCCGCCTGCACGGCCTGGAAGACGTCCGGCTCGCCCTCTTCATCGCAGACCCGCCAGCCGCAGGAGAGCATCGGCAGGCGCGGGTCCCGATCCCGGTGCTGCTGGATTCCGTTCGACAGGCGCTCCAGCGCGGCGGAGATCTTCCCCGCGTCCGCCGCGCCGCACAATACGCAGAACTCGTCGCCGCCGATCCTGTAGCAGACGCCAATCCGATGGAAGCTGTCGTGCACCAGCGACGCCAGAACCGCGAGGCTCTGATCTCCATAGGGGTGCCCGTATCGGTCGTTGACACCTTTAAAGTTGTCCACATCCATCAACACGACGGCGCAGCGTTTCTTCCTCGCCATCCGCGCGATCTCGCTGTCATAGCATTTCCGGTTGTAAAGCTTTGTCAGCGGATCCAGCTCATTGTGGAATTCGCAGACAAAACCGTAATGCAGCGCCAACGTCATCGTGACGCAGGTCCATGTGGCGTGCACCGCGGGAACGACCAGCTGCACGGAGGTTCCCAGGATGGCGAAGCCCACGAGTGCGAAGAATTTGGAACGGAGCCGGTAGCGGTAGCGGCTGCCGGTATTCAGCGTTGCCTTGACCAGCGCCAGCACGCCGCAGCCATAGGCCACCACAAAGGCGGCGAACAGGCTGCCGCGCTGGTAGGCGTTGTCCGCCGAAACTGAAAAAATGAATCCGAACGCGGGGGAGAGCAGCGACAGCGCCGCATTGACGAAAAGGGGGAGAAGCCACAGGCCCAGGCTCCGCGGCGCTTCGCCTTCGAAGACTAGGGCGAGCAGGAGGGGGATTGCCGGGGTCAGCGTAAAGCCGACGGCGTTGCAGGCGACGTACAGCGCGCGCGAGGACAGCGCGCCGCCCTCCACCAGCGCCGTGCCCATTTCCGCCAGCACCATCACCGCAGTCGTGGCGATGGCCAATAGATAGAACCGCTTCCGGCGCCACTCGATGCCATCGTTCTGATGGGCCATATAGCCAAGCGTCGCCAGCGCGAGCCCGTTCAAAAGCCCCATCGCCAGATAGTTTTCCAGCATTTGTAATATCAGCTCCGGTTTTTGTACATTGGCGTGTAATGCTGATGTAACAACCCTATTGTATCATGCTTCGCCGGGAAGGCAATAGCGGCGCGCAAAAAAACGGCCGGCAGGTTTCGGACGAAAACCAATCCCAAACGTTCTTGCATCGTTGCGGCGGTCCCTTTCGCGCAGGGCGGTGTCACGCTCCGCGCAGCGCTGCTGCGCTTCGCTCCGGTTCCTTGCCCCGCATCGAAAAATCCCTGCCGCTTTGGAGGCAATAATATTTCGTATTGGTATTAAAAAGCGCCGGGAACCCGACAAAGGGTTTCTGGCGCTCTGATTGATGACGAAGCCCGGTTTTCTTTAGACATCCGCGCCCGGGGGCTTTAACGCGGGGTACGGGCCCGTCCCCGGCTCATTCCCACTCGATGGTTCCCGGGGGTTTTGAGGTGACGTCGTACACGACGCGGTTGACGCCCGGCACCTCGCCGATGATGCGCAGCGTAATCTTCCGGAGCAGCGGGAAGGGAATCTCGGCGGCTTCGACGGTCATCGCGTCGTCAGACACCACGGCCCGAAGCGCCACGCAGCCCGCGTAGGTTCGGCCGTCGCCCATGACGCCCACGGTGCTGACGCCCGTCCACACCGCGAAGGACTGCCAGATTTTGTCCGAGAGCCCGGCGCGCTTCAATTCATCCAGAAAGATGGCGTCGCACTCGCGCAGCGTATCCAGCTTCTGCCGCGTGATCTCGCCGATCACCCGCACCGCTAGGCCCGGGCCGGGGAAGGGCTGGCGCCACACCATTTCGCGGGGGATGCCCAGCCGCGTGCCCACGGCGCGCACCTCGTCTTTGAACAGCGCGTCCAGCGGTTCCACAATGGCGCCCTTGCCAAAGAGGGAATCCTTGGGCAGGCCGCCCACGTTGTGGTGGCTCTTGATGGTGGCTGAGCCGCCCATGCCGCTCTCAATGCGGTCGGGGTAGATGGTGCCCTGCAGGAGGAACTTCGCGCCGGTTTTTCGCGCCTCCTCCTCGAATACGCGGACGAACAGCTCGCCGATGGTCTTGCGCTTTTTCTCCGGGTCGGTCACGCCGTTCAGGGCCGAGAGGAACCGCTCGGAGGCGTCCACATGCACGATGTCAAGGCCCAAATTGTCGCGGTAGGTCTGCATGACCTGCTTGGCCTCGTCCTTTCGCAGCAGGCCGTGGTCTACGAACACGCAGATCAGCTGCCCCTTTTTCAGCGCCCGGTCGGCCAGCACGCAGGCCACCGACGAGTCCACGCCGCCGGAAAGCCCCGCCACCACCTTGCCATCGCCCACCTGGGCGCGGATGCGCTGGAGCATCTCCTCGATCTGGTCCTCGGCCCGGTAATCGCCCGCGCAGCCGCAGATATCCAGCACGAAGTTTTTCAGCATCGCGCGTCCCTCGGGCGTGTGGTTGACCTCCGGGTGGAACTGCACGGCGTAGAGTTTGAGTTCGGCGTTGGAGAACGCGGCCACAGGGCAGTTGGCGGTGGTCGCCTCGACGGTAAAGCCCTCCGGCGCGGCGGACACGAAGTCCGTATGGTTCATGAACACCGTCGTCTCCGGGCTGACGCCGGAAAGCAGCCGGCCGCCCAGCACCTTCAGCTCCGTGTGGCCGTATTCGCTGACGGAGGCGTGGGTCACGCTGCCGCCGCACATGAAATTGATCACCTGCATGCCGTAGCAGATGCCCAGAACCGGTACGCCGAGGGTGAGCAGCTCCCGGCCCAGCCGGGGCGCGCCCTCCGCGTAGACGCTGTTCGGGCCGCCGGTCAGGATCACGCCCTTGAGGCCCTCGCCCGCCCACTTCTCAAAGGGTGCGTTGAACGGGTGGATTTCGCAGTAGACGCCCATTTCGCGCACGCGCCGGGCGATCAGCTGGTTGTACTGGCCGCCGAAGTCCAGTACGATGATCTTTTCCCGCATCAGAGCGCCTCCTTCTTCCGGGTGGAGTAGCCGAGCGCCGCTTCCACCAGCCCGGCGAACAGCGGATGGGGCCGGTTCGGGCGGGACTTCAGTTCCGGGTGGAACTGCACGCCGATGAAGAACGGGTGGTCCTTGAGCTCCACGACCTCCACCAGGTTGCGCTCCGGGTTGACGCCCGCGACGCGAAGGCCCGCGGCGGTAAGCTCCGGCAGGAATTTGTTGTTGAATTCGTAGCGGTGACGGTGGCGCTCCACGGCCATGTCGCGGCCGTAGACCTGGCGGGCCTTGGAGCCCTCGGTCAGCGCGCAGTCATAGCGGCCCAGCCGCATGGTGCCGCCGGTCTGCTCCAGGCCCTGCTGGTCCTCCATGATGTCGATCACGGGGTAGGGCGTTTCCTTGTCAAACTCGGAAGAATTGGCGCGGTCGAGGCCGGCCACGTTCCGGGCCAGCTCGATCACCGCGATCTGCATGCCCAGGCACAGGCCCAGGTAGGGGATCTTGTGTTCCCGGGCGTAGCGGGCGGCGGCCATCTTGCCCTCGATGCCGCGGGTGCCGAAACCGCCGGGCACCAGAATGCCGTCCGCGTCGCCCAGCGCCTCGTCCAGGTCCACCTCGGGTCCGGTCAGCGTGTCGGCCAGCACCCACTTGATCTTGACCCGGGTCCGGTTGGCGATGCCGCCGTGTGCCAGCGCCTCCACCACGGACAGGTACGCGTCGTGAAGCTGGATGTACTTGCCCACGAGGGCGATGGTCACCTGCTGCTCGGGCTTCTGGAAGCGTTCCACCAGCTCGATCCAGTCATCCAGCTGGGGCCTCCGGATCTCCATGTGCAGCGCCTCGCACACCTTGTCGGCGAACTGCTCGCGCTCCAGCATCAGCGGCACCTGGTAGAGGGATTCCGCGTCCAGGTTCTGGATGATGTACTTGGCCGGCAGGTTGCAGAAGAGCGCCAGCTTTGCGCGCATGTCCGCGGGCACCGGATAGTCGCTGCGCAGCACCAGCATGCCCGGCTGGATGCCCTGGCTCTGCAGCTGCTTGACGGAGTGCTGGGTGGGCTTTGTCTTGAGCTCCTGACTGGTCCTCAGATAGGGGATCAGCGTAACGTGGATGAACAGCCTGTCCTCCGGCTCGACCTCCCACTGAAATTGGCGGATGGCCTCCAGGAACGGCTGTCCTTCGATGTCGCCCACGGTGCCGCCGATCTCCGTGATGACCACGTCCTTGCCCTCGGCGACCCGGTGAATCTTGTCCTTGATCTCGTTGGTGATGTGGGGGATGACCTGTACGGTACCGCCGTTGTACCCGCCGTCGCGCTCCTTGCGCAGCACCGAGAAGTAGACCTGCCCGGAGGTGACCGAGCTGAAACGGGTCAGGTTTTCGTCCACGAACCGCTCGTAATGGCCCAGATCCAGGTCGGTTTCCGCGCCGTCCTCGGTGACGAACACCTCGCCGTGCTGGTAAGGGTTCATGGTGCCGGGGTCGACGTTGAGATAGGGGTCAAACTTCTGAATGACCACCGAGTACCCTCGCGCCTTCAGCAGCCTCCCCAGGGAAGCCGCCGTGATGCCCTTGCCGAGCGAGGACACCACGCCTCCGGTGATGAAAATGTACTTTGTCGCCACGTTTGCCACTCCCCGTAAAAATATCTTCTATCGTATCCTGACGCGGTATTCCTTGCAACGGGTTTTGGGCGAACATCACATTAATTTTGAGCCGGGAGATTTTGGTTCTGCCCGGCGTCCGGCCCGATATTCTCTTTTTGAGGAAGGACCCGGAGCGGCGCCGTCCCCGGTCGCGTTGCATACAAAATTTCTGTTTTATCCGGACATGAGTATATCGCAGCCCGGCCCCGCGCATACTCTTTACCAATCCGATAAACTGTCAGGAGGGGATTGGATTTGGACGGAATCTCTGAGATGACGAACACGCGGCGCTCCGGTTGGTCGGGCGATGAAACGCGTTTACTTTGGGAAACGGCCGACGAAGCACAGCAGCAGGGCCTTCCGCTGAAGGCGGTCTTTGAGCGCATCGCCCGGGAGACCGGCCGCCGCCCCAACAGCATCCGCAACTACTACTACGCACAGGTGGCCAAGCATGAGGGCGGCGGCGCGCGCACCGCGCGCTTTGTGCCCTTCACGGAGCCGGAGGTCGCGCTCTTGATGGAGCAGGTGCTGCGCGACCGCGCTCAGGGGCGCTCGGTGCGCTCGTGCCTGACGCGGCTTTCAAACGGCGACCACAGCCTGATGCTGCGCTACCAGAACAAATACCGCTCGGTGCTGAAAACGCGGCCGGATCTGGTGAGCCGCATTGTGGAAAAACTCCGCGCGGAGGGCGTCAACGTGCAGAAGCCGGAGGTCAACCACCGGCCCCGCACCACCCTCTCCGACGCCTGCCGCCAGTTGGTGGAGGGCGCGGAACGGACCGGCTCTCCGGAGGTCGTCCGCGCCTGCGAGACGCTGGCGCGCTACCTGACCACCGGCGAGGCCGGCCAGAACCGCTCCGGCCTGGGCGTCCGGCTGGACCTGTACCGCATGGCGCTGGATGACAAGCAGCGGGCACTCTCCGCCCTGTCCGGCGCCGCGGAGGAGATCATCAGCCCCATCAAGGAGTTTCTGGGCCAGACGGACGGCGTGCGCCGCGAGCGGCTGCCCGACTTCTGCGGCGAGTTGGCCGCCTCCATCGGCGCGCTGGAGGAGCAGCTTGCGCTGGTGTCCATGGCCAACGCGGGGTAAACGCCGAAAGCGCGCAGGGTTCTGCAAAGAAGACCGTAGAATGCCTGAAGCATACGGAGAGGGGAAACCCTCTCTTACGCATCAAAAAACCCGTCGAGGTTTTGAGTGCGAAGGACGAAGCCTGCACGCACCTGAAATAATCACGATTTTCCGGACGGCGCGCTGATTTCGGTACTGCTTCTTCTCCCGGTGTGCGCGCTGGAAGAAACCGCTCCCGGCGACAAGTGCGCCGGGAGCGATGAAAACTTCACGGGAACTTTTTTCGATGGTCTGGAGAGGGGAAACCCTCTCTATTCGTTTGGGGCCGGATGGACTTTCCGCAGAACCTGCGGTATAATGCGGGCAGAAGAACGCATCCGGAGGTGTCGCATGACCGCCCGAGAGCGCTGTCTGGCCGTGTTGAATCTGGAGGAACCCGACCGCGTCCCCTTTTTTCCGCTTCTGATGTTCTTCGCCGCGGGGCGCGCGGGCCTCAGGTACCGCACCTACGCGACGAGCGCCTCCGCGCTTTCGGAGGCGCAGCTGGAGATGTTCGAGCGCTACCGTGTGGACGCGGTGACCGCCTGTTCCGACGCCTTCCGCATCAGCGCGGACCTGGGCGGCGAGATGGAATTTCCGGAGAACCAGACGCCCCACCTGAAGACCCCGCTGCTGAGGACGGTGGAGGACTTTCGCGCCCTCAGGCGCCCGGACCCCATGCGCCCCGGCTCCCGCATGCGCGACCGGGTGGACGCGGTGGAAGCGCTGAAAAAGCACACCGGCGGCAGGGCGCTGGTATGCGGCTGGGTGGAGATGCCCTTTGCCGAGGTGTGTGACTGGTTCGGCGTGGAGAACGTGATGATGATGCTCTACGACGAGCCGGAATTTGTGCACGAGGCGCTTTCTTTCGCCGCGGAGCTGGAGATCGACTTCGCGAAGGCACAGATCGCCGCCGGCGCGGCGCTTGTAGGCTGCGGCGACGCCGCCGCGTCGCTGATCTCCGCGAAATTCTTTGAGGAATTCGCGCTGCCCTATGAGCGGCGCGTGACCGAGGGCATCCGCGCGGCCGGCGGATACTCCAAGCTGCACATCTGCGGCAACACCACCCAGAGCCTTCAGATGCTGGCCCGAAGCGGGGCGAGCCTCGTCAACATCGATTCTCTGGTGGACTTCGGCCGCGCCTGTCAGGTGTTCGGGGCGGCGCGGGTGCCCTTCAAGGGCAACGCCGACCCGGTGCGGGATCTTCTGAACGCCGCGCCGGAGGCCGCCGCCGCCACGGGCCGGGCGCTGATCGCCCGCGCGAAGGGGCTTCCCTTCATGCTCAGCGCCGGCTGCGAAATCCCCGCCGCCGTTTCGGACGAGGTGTACTTCGCCTTCGCCGACAGCGTGCGGGGGTAGATAAGCAAACGGCAGAATATTCCCCCCGCCCAAAAGGCCGCGCCGCGATGGGCGGGGGTTAACCGGTCACATCGTCCGGGTGACCTCGCCCTGGGCGGTCTTTTGCACGATGGTCTTTAGGTTTGGATACTCGGGGAAAGAAATCTCGTCCGGCAGGAACACCCCGTCCAGCTCGATTTTTACGATGCGCGGATCCTCGTGTCTCCCCCAGTCATCATCATAAATGAAGCCGAACGGGTTATGGTACCTGGTTTCGTCATGATAGTGCCGGTTCACAATACAATAGAGCGTGCCATACCCCGTCGCGTAGAGTACGCCGTCGTCCGTCAGTTCCCAAAGGCCTTTGCCATGGCAGAAGCATTCGCCATACTCCAAAACTTTGCGCATTTCGTGGCTCCACTCCGATCGATATTGCTTCATCTCAAATTTTCGGAGACGGCGGCCGCCCGAATTTCCTCAGGAGAAAGTATCCGGATTCAAAGAGCAGCACTCCCGCGGTATCCGCGGGAGTGCTGCGGTTTGCCGCTTACTCGGCGGCCAGCTTCTTGTAGTTCTCGAGGCGCTCGGCGGCGTCCTGCTCGGCTTCCGCGAAGAGCTTCGTAGCGGCTTCGGGGAACTGGCGCATCAGCGACGCGTAGCGGTTCTCGCCCTTGATGAAGTCCTGATAGCTTCCGGTGGGCGCCTTGGAGTCAATGGTGAGCTTCGGCGAACCCTCCGGGTTGAAGCGGTACATCGGCCAGTAGCCGGCGGCGACCGCCTTCTTGATCTCGGCCTGAGCGTTGTTCATCTTGATGCCGTGGTTGATGCAGGGCGCGTAGGCGATGATGAGGGACGGGCCCTTGTAAGCCTCGGCCTCGTGCATGGCCTTGATCAGCTGGTTCATGTCCGCGCCCATGGCGACCTGCGCCACGTACACGTAGCCGTAGCTCATGGCCATCATGCCCAGATCCTTCTTGCGGGTGCGCTTGCCGGCGGCGGCGAACTTCGCGACCGCGCCGGTGGGCGATGCCTTGGAGGCCTGGCCGCCGGTGTTGGAGTACACCTCGGTATCCAATACCAGGATGTTGACGTCCATGTTCTGGGCGATCACGTGGTCCAGTCCGCCGTAGCCGATGTCGTAGGCCCAGCCGTCGCCGCCGACGATCCAGACGGACTTCTTGACCAGCTGGTCCTTATCCTCGAGGATTTCCTTCACCAGCGCGTCGTCCTTTTTGCCTTCGAGCAGCTCGATCAGCTTCGCGGCCGCGGCCTTGGAGGCCTCGCCCTCTTCCTTGGCGTCCAGCCAGGCCTGGCAGGCGGCCGCGCCTTCCGGATATCCGGCCCACGCGCCGGCCATCAGCGCCTTCACGCTGTCGGCCAGCTTCTCGCGGCGCTGCACGCTGGCGAGGTTCATGCCGAAGCCGAACTCGGCGTTGTCTTCGAACAGGCTGTTCGCCCAGGCCGGGCCGCAGCCGTCGTCATTGACGGTGTAGGGGCAGGTGGGCGCGGAGCCGCCGTAGATGGACGAGCAGCCGGTGGCGTTGGCCACCACCATGCGGTCGCCGAAGAGCTGGGTGACCAGCTTGACGTAGGGCGTCTCGCCGCAGCCGGCGCAGGCGCCGGAGAACTCAAAGAGCGGCTTTTTGAACTGCGAGCCCTTGATGGAGCGGGTGTTCAGCGCGCCCTTGAATTCGGGCTGCTTGATGGCGAACTCCCAGTTGGCCTCCTGCTCCTTCTGGGTGGCCAGCGGCTTCATGATGAGCGCCTTTTCCTTCGCGGGGCAGATGTTGGCGCAGTTTTCGCAGCCGGTGCAGTCCATCGGGGAGATCTGGATGCGGTACTGATAGCCCTCGTACTCCTTGCCGATGGGCTTCTTGGTCTTGAAGGTCTCGGGAGCGTCCTTCAGGGCCTCATCCTTGACGAGGAACGGGCGGATGACCGCGTGCGGGCAGACCAGCGAGCACTGGCCGCACTGGATGCAGTTGTCGATCTGCCACTCGGGCACGTTAACCGCGATGCCGCGCTTCTCGAACTTGGTGGTGCCGGTGGGCACGACGCCGTCGGGCGAGAAGGCGGAGACGGGCAGCTTGTCGCCCTCCTGGGCCAGGATGGGCAGCACCACGTTGTCAAAGTACTCGTTGGCCTCCACCTTGACGGGGGTGGCACCGGAGGTGGCGGAAGCCCATTCGGCGGGCACCGGGATCTCCTTGAGGCCGGTGATGGCGATGTCGATGGCGTCCTGGTTCTGCTTGACGACCGCTTCGCCCTTCTTGCCGTAGCTCTTCTTGACGTATTCCTTCATGTACCGGTCGGCATCCTCGTAGGGGATGACGCCCGCCAGCTTGAAGAACGCCGCCTGCATGATGGTGTTGATGCGGCCGCCCATGCCCACCTTAAGCGCAAGGTCAATGGCGTCCACGTTGTAGAACTTGGCCTTCTTCTTGGCCAGCGCCTGCTTCATGGAGGCGGGCAGCATCTCGTCCATTTCCTCGGCGGACCAGGGGCTGTTCAGCAGGAACACGCCGCCTTCCTTGAGGGCGGAGAGCATGTCGTAGCGGGTGACATAGGCCGGGTTATGGCAGGCCACGAAGTCCGCGGAGTCGATGAGGTAGGTGGACTTGATGGGCTTCTTGCCAAAGCGCAGGTGGCTGACCGTGATGCCGCCGGACTTCTTGGAGTCATAGGCGAAGTAGGCCTGCGCGTAGAGGCTGGTGTGGTCGCCGATGATCTTGATGGAGTTCTTGTTGGCGCCCACGGTGCCGTCGGAGCCGAAGCCGTAGAACAGGCAGCTCTTCGCGCCCTCCGCGCTGGCGTCGATCTTATCGCCCATCTGGAGGCTGGTGTTCGAAACGTCGTCCACGATGCCCACGGTGAAGTGGTTCTTCGGCGCGCCGCTCTTCAGGTTGTCGAACACGGCCTTGACCATCGTGGGGTTGAATTCCTTGGAGCCCAGGCCGTAGCGGCCACCCACCACGGAGATGTCGCCGCGGCCTTCCTCGCGCAGCGCCGAGCATACGTCAAGGTACAGCGGCTCGCCCAGGGAGCCGGACTCCTTGGTGCGGTCGAGGGTGGCGATCTTCTTGCAGGTGGCGGGGATGGCGGCCATGAAGTGCTTCATGGAGAACGGGCGGTACAGGTGCACCTTGATGAGGCCCACCTTTTCGCCGTGCTTATTCAGGTAATCGACGGTCTCCTCGATGGCGTCGCAGCCGGAGCCCATCGCCATGATGACGCGGTCGGCATCGGGCGCTCCGTAGTAGTCAAAGAGCTTGTAGGGGCGGCCCGTCAGCTTGCCCACTTCTTCCATGACTTCTTCCACGATGGCCGGGGTGGCTTCGTAGAAGTTGTTGGCGGCTTCGCGGCCCTGGAAGTAGATGTCCGGGTTCTGCGCGGTGCCGGACTGGTGCGGGTGGTTGGGGTTGAGCGCGCGGCTGCGGAAGGCGCGCACGGCGTCCCAGGGCACCAGCGTCTTCATTTCGTCGTAATCGATGCCTTCGATCTTCTGCACTTCGTGGCTGGTGCGGAAGCCGTCGAAGAAGTGGAGGAAAGGCACGCGGGCCTTCAGCGTCGCCAGGTGCGACACCAGCGCCATGTCCATGGCTTCCTGCACGGAGTTGGAGGCCAGCATGGCAAAGCCGGTCTGACGGCAGGCCATGACGTCGGAGTGGTCGCCGAAGATGGAAAGCGCGTGGTAGGCCAGCGCGCGGGCCGAAACGTGGAACACGCAGGGCAGCAGCTCGCCGGAGATCTTGTACATGTTGGGGATCATCAGAAGGAGGCCCTGCGACGCCGTGAAGGTGCTCGTCAGCGCGCCGCCCACCAGGGAGCCGTGCACCGCGCCCGCCGCGCCCGCTTCGGACTGCATTTCCGCGATGCGGATCATCTGTCCGAACAGGTTTTTACGGCCGCCCGCGGCCCATTCGTCCGCAACCTCGGCCATCGGCGAGGAAGGCGTAATGGGGTAGATCGCGGCTACGTCGCTAAACGCATAAGCGACGTGGCTGACGGCGGTATTGCCGTCAATGGTCATCTTGGTACTCAAGTGGTATGCCCCCTTTGTCCTATGGAGAAAATTTGGAAAACAGCAAAAAGCTGTCTGCCCTCAACAGTCCTATTATAGGAAAAAACCGGTCGCAAGTCAAGGTTTGCCGCAAGGTCGCGCGATTTGTGGAGGTTAAGATTCACGTCTCACGCCAGCACGACGGCATTCGCGCCAAACGCGCGCTCCAGCGCGCTCCGGTCGAAGCCCTCCCGCACCCAGAGGTTGCGGGGCGCGGCCTCCTCCAGGCCCTCGTCCGCGAGATGGAACACCACCGGAATCAGCCCGGGCGTGGGCATGAGCAGCACCGCCGCCTTCTCCCGGTCCGCGCGGCCCGGAAGCGTCAGGTGAAGCCTCAGCGCGTCGGGCCGGTCGTCTCCCTCGCGGAAGGCGATCTCCTCCCGGAGCGCCGGGGGCAGATCTCCGTCGCCTCCGGCGGATGCCCGGTTCCGGGCGGATGCGCCGTTTCCGGCGGGCGCGCGCCGTACGCCGTTTCCATTTTCCGCAAACCGGCCGCCGTTTATACCGCCGCCGGGGCGGCAGCCGTCGCCGTGGCACAGCGCGCGCGCTTCCTCGGGGATGATCTTGGGGGCCTCCTCCTCGCGGACGGAAAGCCGCCCCCGGAGCACCACCAGCGCCTCGGGCGCGAGGAGCGCCTGGTGCTTTTCAAACACCCGCGGGAACACCAGCGCCTCGGTGACGCCGCGGAGGTCCTCCAGCTGGACAAAGGCCATCATGCCGCCGGACTTCGTGGCCTTCATCCGCCGCTCGGCCACCATGCCCGCCATTTCGACGATTTCGCCGTCGTGGGAGAGGCCGCCGTCCGGTTCGTCGGCGAAGGCGGCCAGCGCGGCGCGGTCCACCGGGAAGCGGCCCAGCTCTTCCTTATATTCGTCCAGCGGGTGGCCGGAGATGTATACGCCGGTCATGTCCCGCTCCATCTGCAGTTTTTCGCGCAGGGTTTCCGGCGCGCAGCCGGGCAGCGGCGGCGGCGGCAGCGCCTCGGCTTCGCCAAAGAGGGAAACCTGGCCTTCCAGCGTGTTTCTGCGCTTTTTCGCCGCGCCGTCGATGGCCTTTTCCAGCGCTTCCAGCTTTTGCTTCCGGGAGCCGGGCAGGCCGTCCAGCGCGCCGGCCATGACGAGGCTTTCCACGGCCTTTTTGTTCACCAGATCGCAGCAGGCGCGGTCGATGAAATCATAGAGGTCGGTAAAGGGCGCCTTCCGGGCGGCGATGATGGCCATGACCGCGCCGTGCCCCACGTTTTTCACCGCGCCCAGGCCGAAGCGGATGGCTTTTTCCTGTGACCGGTCCACCGAGAACCCGTCCCCGGACAGGCCCACGTCCGGCGGCAGCACGCGGATGCCCAGGTGCTTGCAGGTGTCGATGTAGAAGGCGACCTTGTCGGTGTTGCCGGTGACGGAATTCATCAGCGCCGCCATGAATTCCACCGGGTGGTGGGCCTTGAGCCAGGCAGTCTGAGCGGCCACCACGCCGTAGGCCGCGGCATGGGACTTGTTGAAGGCGTAGGAGGCGAAGGCGGTCATCTCCTCGAAGAGGCGCTCTGCCACTGACTCCGGCACGCCGCGGCGCACCGCACCCTCCACCTCGACGGAGCCGTCCGGCGCCAGCTTGCCGTGGATGAAGTACTCCTTTTCCTTGGCCATCACGTCGTGCTTTTTCTTGGACATGGCGCGGCGCACCAGGTCGCTGCGGCCGTAGGAGTAGCCCGCCAGATCCCGGACGATCTGCATCACCTGCTCCTGGTACACCATGCAGCCGTAGGTCACGTCCAGGATGGGCCTGAGCATCGGATGTTCATAGCGCACGGAGGCGGGGTTCAGCTTGCCGGCGATGTAGCGGGGGATGGATTCCATCGGCCCCGGCCGGTAGAGGGATATGGCGGCGATGATGTCCTCGAAGTTCTCCGGCTTCATGTTCATCAGGAACGCGCGCATGCCGCTGGATTCCAACTGGAAGATGCCGTCGGTATCGCCGGAGGCGATCATGCTGTAGATGGCGGGATCGTCCAGCGGAATATCCTCCGGCCGCATTTTCGGCCCTCCGCCCTCCGCCACCATGCGGAGCGTGTCGCCGATCACGGTGAGCGTGCGAAGGCCCAGAAAGTCCATCTTGAGCAGACCCAGCGCCTCCAGCGTGCCCATGGGGAACTGGGTGGTGACCACGTCGTCGTTGGTCTGCAGCGGCACGTACTCGTAGACGGGTTTGGCGGTGATCAGAACGCCGGCCGCGTGGGTGGAGGCGTGGCGGGGCATGCCTTCCAGCTTTTTCGCGGTGTCGATGAGCCGCGAAACCGCCTCGTCCGCGTCGCAGGCCTCCCGAAGCTGGGGGTTGGCGGAGAGCGCCTTGTCGAGGGTCATGTCCAGGGCAAAGGGCACCATCTTGGCCACCTGATCTGTCTGCTGGTAGGAAAGGCCCAGCACGCGGCCCACATCGCGGATCACCGCGCGGGCGGCCATGGTGCCGAAGGTGATGATCTGCGCCACATGGTCGTGCCCGTAGCGGCGCGCCACGTAGTCGATCACCTCGCCCCGGCGCTCGTAGTCGAAGTCGATGTCAAGGTCGGGCATGGAGACGCGCTCCGGGTTCAGAAAGCGCTCGAACAGCAGGTTGTACTTCAGCGGGTCCACCGAGGTGATGCCCAGCGAGTAGGCCACGATGGAGCCCGCGCCGCTGCCGCGGCCGGGGCCCACGAGAATGCCGTTGTCCCGCGCGTATTTGATAAAGTCCCACACGATGAGGAAATAGTCCACATAGCCCATCTTCTCGATGACGGCGAGTTCGTAATCAAGCCGCTCCCGCGCGTCCGCCCGGTCCGGGGCGTAGCGCGCGTTAAGGCCCTCGCGGCAGAGTTGCCGGAGCAGCGCCACCGCCTCCTGCCCTTCCGCGAGCGGGAAGCGGGGCAGGTGGGTGGAGGAGAAGTCGAAGTCCACGCGGCAGCGGTTTGCGATGTCCATGGTGTTTTCGATGGCGTCCGGCAGGTTCGGGAAGAGGCTTAGCATCTCCGCCTCGCTCTTGACGTAGAGCTGGTCGGTGTCCATGCGCATGCGGTTTTCGTCCGAGAGGGCCTTGCCCGTCTGGATGCACATCAAAACTTCCTGTGCCTCGGCGTCCTCCGGGGCCAGGTAGTGGCAGTCGTTGGTGGCGACGAGGGGCAGGTTCATCGCGCGGGCGAGCTTTACCAGCCGGGGCAGCGCCTGCTTTTCTTCCGCCAGGCCGTGGTCCTGGATCTCGATGAAAAAATTGCCCTCGCCGAAGATGCCGCGGTATTTTTCCGCCATCGACCGGGCGTCGTTCTCCCGGCCTTCCAGCAGCAGCTTCGGGATGTCGCCCGAAAGGCAGGCGGAAAGCGCGATCAGCCCGCCGGAATACTTTTCCAGCAGACGGTAGTCCACCCGGGGTTTGTAGTAAAAGCCCCTCGTAAAGCCCTCGCTGACGAGGCGGATCAGGTTTTTGTAGCCCTCGTTATTTTCGCAGAGCAGCACCAGATGGCTGTACTCCCGGGCGGCGGACTGCTTTTCGTCCATGTCCGGGCATACGTAGACCTCGCAGCCGATGACGGGGTGGATGCCCCGCTTTTTGGCCTCTTTATAAAAATCGACGGCGCCGTACATCACGCCGTGGTCGGTGACGGCGCAGGCCGTCTGCCCGAGGGACTCCAGCCGGTCGAACAGCCGGTCGATCCGGCAGGCGCCGTCCAGGAGACTGAACTGGGTGTGCAGGTGCAGGTGCGCGAACATGGATTGCCTCCGTGCGGGAAAATTTGCCGCCCTCAATTATACCATCTTTTCGCATTTAACGCAAACCAGCGCGCAAGCGCCCTGAAAAAGTTCTATACTACTATACTGACGTGATTTTGACTTGGGGAGGCTCCTCCGATGTGAGAGACGGCGCGGCGACCCAATAAACATCGGGAGGAAGATTTCATGGACCATCCGGAACTCCAATCGGAGGTTAAGCGCAGGCGCACCTTCGCCATCATATCCCACCCCGACGCGGGCAAGACCACGCTGACGGAAAAGCTGCTGCTCTACGGCGGCGCGATTCGCCAGGCAGGCTCCGTCAAGGCGCGAAAAGCCGCCCGCCACGCCACCAGCGACTGGATGGAGATCGAAAAGCAGCGCGGCATCTCCGTCACCTCCAGCGCCATGCAGTTCGACTTCGACGGCTACCGCATCAACATTCTGGACACCCCCGGCCACCAGGACTTCTCCGAGGACACCTACCGCACGCTGATCGCGGCGGATTCGGCGGTGATGCTGATCGACTGCGCCAAGGGCGTCGAGGAGCAGACGGTGAAGCTGTTCAAGGTGTGCCGCCTGAGATCCATCCCCATCTTCACCTTCGTCAACAAGCTCGACCGCGCCGGCAAGGATCCGTTCGAGCTGATGGAGGAGCTGGAGCAGGTGCTGGGCATCCGCTCCTGCCCGGTAAACTGGCCCATCGGCGTACACGGCGACTTCAAGGGCGTATACCAGCGGGACTGCAGGGAAGTGCTCCTCTACCGCGGCGGCGATCACGGCCAGGGCCGCGCCGAGGAGGTGCGCCTGTCGCTGGACGACCCCGCGCTGCCCGGCGCGCTGGGGCGCAGCTACTACGAAAAGCTGCTGGAGGACGTGGAGCTTCTCGACGTGGCGGGAGACCCCTTCGACCTTTCGAAGATTCTCTCCGGCCAGTTGACGCCGATGTTCTTCGGCTCCGCCATGAGCAACTTCGGCGTGGAGCCGTTCCTCACGCGCTTTCTCGGCTACACCCGCTCGCCCTCGCCCCGGGAGAGCGACCAGGGCCTCATCCAGCCGGACGAGGACCGCTTTACCGGCTTCGTGTTCAAGATTCAGGCCAACATGAACCCGGCCCACCGGGACCGGCTGGCCTTCATGCGGGTGTGCTCGGGCGTATTTGAAAAGGGCATGACGGTGTGGCACTCCTCCTCCGGAAGCCGCATCAAGCTGGCCCAGCCCCAGACCTTCATGGCCCAGGAGCACGAGAGCGTGGAGACGGCCTACCCGGGCGACATCATCGGCCTATTTGATCCGGGGATCTTCCGCTTGGGCGACACGCTGTGCGAGGGCGCGCCGGTCCGCTATTCCGGCATTCCGCTGTTCGCGCCGGAGTTCTTCTGCCGGATCAGCCCGGTGGACTCCATGAAGCGCAAGCAGTTCGCCAAGGGCGTTTCGCAGCTTTCGCAGGAGGGCGCGATCCAGACCTTCAAGCGCCCGGACATCGGCCGCGAGGAAGTGATCGCCGGCGTGGTGGGCGTACTCCAGATGGACGTGCTGGAGTACCGCCTGAAGGGCGAATACGGCGTGGAGCTGACCCGGGAGACGCTGCCCTTCCGCTACGTGCGCTGGGTGGAGACGACCCCGAAACCCATCGACCGGCTGCGGCTGACCTCCACCACCGCCCGCGCCGTCGACCGCGCCGGGCGCGACGTGCTCATGTTTGAAAACGAATGGTCGATCCGCCTCGCCACCGAAAACAACGAAGGGCTGGTTTTGAAGGAAACCGCCGACAGACTGACAGCGGACGTGCTGGACTGAAAAAAAGGGGTAAACGCATTTGAAAATGATTCGGGAAGACCTTCGGAACATCGCCATCATCGCCCACGTCGACCACGGCAAAACCACGCTGGTGGACGAAATGCTCAAGCAGGGCGGCGTGTTCCGCAAAAACCAGCAGGTGGCTGAGCGCGTGATGGACTCAAACGACCTCGAGCGCGAGCGGGGCATCACGATTCTCGCCAAGAACACCGCCGTGCACTATGAGGGCGTGAAGATCAACATCGTGGACACCCCCGGCCACGCGGACTTCTCCGGCGAGGTGGAGCGGGTGCTCAAGATGGTGGACGGCGTGCTGCTGCTGGTGGACTCCTTCGAGGGCCCCATGCCGCAGACCCGTTTCGTCACCAAGAAGGCGCTGGAGCTGAATCTGCCGGTGATCGTGGTGGTCAACAAGGTGGACAGGCCCGACGCACGCTGCGCCGACGTGGTGGACGAGACGCTGGAACTGCTGCTGGAACTGGACGCCTCCAACGAGCAGCTGGACAGCCCCGTCGTCTTCGCCTCCGGCCGGGACGGCACCGCCACGCTGGACTTTGAAAAGCCCGGCGAGGACCTCCGGCCGCTCTTTGACCAGATTCTCACCCACATCCCCGCGCCCGAGGGCGATCCGGACGAGCCGCTGCAGCTGCTCATCTCCACCATCGACTACAACGATTACCTGGGCCGCGTGGGCGTGGGCCGCGTGGAACGCGGACAGATCCGGCAGTCGCAGATGGCGGTGCGCGCAACCTACGGCTCCGAAGACGTCAGCGCGCCGACCCGGCTGGCGGGGCTCTTCCAGTTCGACGGCCTCAAGCGCGTGCCCTGCGACGAGGCGCGGATGGGCGACATCGTGGCCATCAACGGGTTTGACGAATTGTCCATCGGCGACACCATCTGCCCGCCGGGTCAGGCGGAGCCGCTGCCGTTCCTCAAGATCTCCGAGCCCACCGTGTCCATGAATTTCTGCGTCAACGACAGCCCCTTTGCCGGCACGGAAGGCCAGTTTGTGACTTCCCGCCACCTGCGCGCGCGGCTTCTGAAGGAAATGCAGACCGACGTTTCGCTCCGGGTCGAGGATACCGATACCACCGACGCCTTCCGCGTGTCCGGACGCGGCGAGCTGCACCTGTCGATCCTCATCGAAACCATGCGCCGCCAGGGCTACGAGTTCCAAGTGACCAAGCCCCACGTGCTGTATAAAGAGATTGACGGCGTGCTGCACGAGCCGATGGAGCTGCTGGTCTGCGACGTGCCCAACGAATACGCCGGCGCGGTCATCGAAAAGCTGGGCCGCCGCAAGGGTACGCTGGTCGCCATGCAGGGCGCGGAGCGCACCCGGATGGAATTCACCATCCCCTCCCGCGGACTCTTCGGCTACCGGCCGGAGTTCCTCACCGACACCCGCGGCGAGGGTGTGATGAGCGCCGTGTTCGACGGCTACGAGCCCTATAAGGGGGACATCCCCACCCGTGTCTCCGGCTCCCTGGTGGCCTTTGAGACCGGAGAGACCACCAGCTATGCGATGTTCTACCTGCAGGACCGGGGCGAACTGTTCCTGTTGCCGGGCACCAAGGTCTATTCCGGCATGATCGTGGGCCGCTCCTCCCGTCCCGGCGATATCGACGTCAACGTATGCAAGAAAAAACACCTGACCTCCATCCGCAACTCCGCCGGCGCCGAGGAGGCGCTCAAGATCACCTCCGTCCGCATCCTCACGCTGGAGGAGGCCCTCGAGTTCATCGACGACGACGAGCTGGTGGAGATCACGCCCAAGTCCGTGCGCATGCGCAAGCGCGAACTCAACGCCGAGCAGCGCAAGAAGAGCCTGAGCAGGGCGAAGTAACGGGGGAACGCCGGGGGGATTCCGCCCCCCCCGGCCCCCCCTGCCAGAGGGATTGAATCCCGCTGGATTCCCCGCAGAAATGACCGCGCAAAGCGCGGTCATTTTGGGAAGCGGGTCATGAACCATCCCCTGACTCTCGTCCCATAAACGGCTGATTTACCGCTTGTTGCCCGTCATTTCTTGACCCGAAAATAGACGCGCCGGCGGAAATTTTCCCTCTGTGAGGGTCCCAAGGGGAATCATTCCCCTTGGTGGGATTCCAAAGGGCAGAGCCCTTTGGCGTACTCTCCCCGAAAGGAGCGCCGCCATGACCGTCAAGCGCCTGACCGTCGAAAACTTCCGCCCCTATGAGAAGGCGGAACTCCTTCCCGCGCCGGGCGTGACGCTGCTCCACGGCGGCAACGCCCAGGGCAAGACGGCGCTGATCGAGGCGCTGTACCTTACTTGCACCGGGCGCTCCCACCGCACCAGCCGGGATGCGGAGCTGATCCGGTCCGGTCAGGGCTTTTCGCGGGTAAGCGTGGAGGCGGAGAGGCGGGACGGCCGCCATGACGTGGAGATCCTTTTGCGCCCCGGCGAGAAAAAGCGGATCCTGATCGGCGGCAGCGCGGCGTCCCGCTCGGGGGATCTGATGGGCCATGTGACGGGGGTCCTGTTTTCGCCGGAGGATCTGCGCATGGTGAAGGACGGCCCCGCGGAGCGCCGCCGCTTTGTGGACATGGAGCTTTCGCAGATGCGCCCGGCCTACTATCAGGCGTTGCAACGCTACAACCGCGCGCTTTTGCAGCGGGGCACACTCCTCAGAACCGGTGATCTCACATGCCTGGACGCCTGGGACGAACAGCTGGCCAAGTACGGCGCGGCCATCATGCGCGCGCGCATCGCCTTTTCGGAAAAGCTCTCGGCCATCGCGCGGGCGGTGCACCGGGACATCTCCGGCGGCGAGGAGCTGCGCCTGGAATACCGCCCCGGCGCCAAGGCGGAGCCGGAGGAGGGCGCGCTGATGACGCTGCTCAGGGCCGCGCGGCCTCAGGACGAGCGCCGCCTGACCACCTCCGTAGGCCCGCACCGGGACGATTTGCTGTTTTTTATCGCCGGCGCGGATGCCCGCGCCTACGGCTCCCAGGGCCAGCAGCGCACGCTGGCGCTTTCGCTCAAGCTGTCGGAGCTGGAGGTCATGAAGGACGAGACGGGCGAGTATCCGGTGCTGATGCTGGACGACGTGATGAGCGAGCTGGACCCCGACCGCCGTCGGCTCCTGCTGACGCGCCTCGACGGCGTGCAGACGCTGATCGCCTCCACCGACCCCGCGGACCTGGCGGGCGCCAGAGTGGACCTCTCGGTTCGGGTCGAGGCGGGCAAACTGCATCTGTAATGCCAATCCAAAACAATCAGGATTCGTCGGGCTGGGTCTTATGGCGCGGGCAAGGTTGGTTTCTTCTCAGGGGAAACCAAGTTGCTTCGCGGCCGGGTAATTCAAATGGATTTGAATCACCCGTCCCGTGTCGCCTCCCACTCAAAATAGCGCTGCATTTCACGCCGAAGGCGTATCCCGAAGGGTTTCCTCGCTTCGGCGCCTTGTTCGGCATCCAAAATCCTTCGCCCCTTTGGAATAATGATTATTTTTGCTTGGTATAAGAAGCGCGAAAAAATCCCGCGGGTTTCATAAAAAAGGCCCGCCAGCTATGGACGGCGGGCGTTTTTGTATTTGGAATCAGAGGGCGGGCTGCCTTCTGGCACAAACGGCCAGCATGCCGCGGCCCACATGGGCGGCCAGCGCCGGGCCGAGAGGCAGGATCTGATCCGTGATGATGCCGGGGATCTCCCGAAGTTCGTCCAGCAGCTTCTTCGCGTCCGCCAGCGCGCCCGAATGGACGACCGAAAGCTCAAACCGCTTGCCGGCGGCGAAATCCTGAATGATGCGCTTGACCGTCTGCACGGTGCGGCGCGCGCCGACGGCGGTGGCGCGGGGATAGTACACGCCGTTTTCGTCGCAGCCGATGATGGGCCTGAGATTCAGAAGCTTGCCCACCATGCCCGCCACGCGGCCGATGCGCCCCCCGGCGACCAGGTGTTCCAGCGTCGGCAGGTAGAACATGCAGTCGACATCTTCACGCAGGCCGGGCAGCGCCGCCTCCAGCGCCTCGAAGGAGGCCCCGGTATCGAGGTGTTCCACCGCGCCCATCACGATGTAGCCCAGACCCATCGAAAGCACCTTCGAGTCGTACACGAAGGTGGTGAATTCCTTATGCTGCTGGCAGGCCAGCCGGATCATGTTGACCGTGCCGGAGAGCGCGCTGGACATGAGAATGAACGCGATGTGCGTGACGCCCTTCTCCTTCAGCGAAACGAGCAGCTCGTCCAGCTCGCCCGGATCGGGCAGCGACGTCTTCGCGGTCTCGCCCTGCTCCATGCGCAGCAGAAGCTGATCGGTATCGATGTCCACGCCCGAGCGGTATTCGCCGTCGTCAAGCCGCACGACCAGCGGCAGCACATAGAGGTTTTCACATTGCTCGACGAAGGACTTGGGCAGGTCGCATCCGCTGTCGGTGACGATGGCGATATTTTGCATTCGAACAAAGCCTCCCAAACGATATGAGCCCCCCTAGTATTGCACAAACCGGCGGCTTCGGCAAGTCCCGCGGGTAAAACTTTTATTTTTTCCGCAAAAACTCCGGGATTTCGCCTTATTTAAGCCTGCCGGGCATATGATTTAGGCCGGAGGTGAACGCCATGCTCCAATTGGCCGCGGCCGTGGTATTTGTGGCGCTGCTCATGGCGAGCCCCTCGGAGGCGCTGGCGGCGGCGCGGCAGGCGATCGCCGTCTGGGCGGGGAGCTTTCTGCCGGCGCTTTTGCCATTTTTCGCGGTGACGCCCGCGCTGTCGTCGGACGAGGCGGCGCGGCTGTATGCGAAGCTCTTCGGCAGGGCGTTTGAATGCCTGTTCGGCTGTCCGGGCCAACTCTCCGGCGCGGCGATGATCGGACTGATGGCGGGCAGCCCCGCCGGGGCCATCGCGGCCGGGCGGCTGCGGGGGCACGCCACCGGCGCGGAGCTGACCCGGGGGGCGCTCTTGGCCTCCGGGGTCAGCCCCGGGTTTCTGATCAGCGCCGTGGGGGCGGCCATGCTGGGGGACGCGCGGCTGGGCACGATCCTTCTCCGCGCGCAGCTGGGCGCGCTGGTCATCGGCGGGCTTCTGCTGAGGCGCGCGTTTTCCGGCGGGATAACGCTGCCGCCGCCGGACGTCGGGGAGGCGAAAAAGGGCGACGCGCTGATGGGCGCGGCGCTTTCGATGCTCAGCGTGTGCGCCCACATGGTGGTGTTCGCGGTGGCGGCCCACGTGATCGCGGAGATACTGCCGGCGGGCTGCGAGACGGGGGTGCTGGCGGCGATGGAGGTGTCCGGCGGCGCGGCGGCGATCGCGGCGCTGGCGCTGCCCCGCGCCGCGCGGATGGTGCTCTTGGCGCTCAGCTGCGGCTTCGGCGGGCTGGCGATCATGGCGCAGAACATCCGGCGGCTGCCCGGGATCAAGTGGGGCCACTACCTGACGGGCAAGCTCCTGCACGCGCTGATTTCGGCGGGGCTTTGCTGGGCGCAGCTGGGCATGGCGCTGCCGAAGCTTCCGGCACAGTTCTCCGTCTGGCGGGCGCCGCTTGCGCTGGCTTCGGCGTTGGTCGTGCTGACCGCCGCGGGGGTGTTCATCGCAAAGCGCGCGTGGTATAATCCGGGTATACGAAAGAAAGGGTGAGAACCATGGCGCTGATCAATTTGCATCTCTATTCCAGCCAGCTGTCGATGTCCACGGAGGCAAACGTCATCCTGCCCGACCGGGTGCGCGCCTCCATGACGGATTTCGGCGTCCGGCGGCAGGGGCCCATCCGGGCGCTGTACCTTTTGCACGGCATGTCCGACGATCAGAACGCCTGGTGCCGCCGGACGAGCATTGAGCGCTACGCCGCGGACTACAACCTGGCGGTCGTCATGCCCACCACGGGGCTCCATTGGTATACGGACGAGCCCTCCGGCCAGCGGTGGTGGACCTATATCAGCCGGGAACTGCCCGAACTGATCCACGACTTCTTCCCGCAGATCAGCCGGGACCCGGCGCACACCTTCGCCGCCGGCCTTTCGATGGGCGGCTACGGCGCGCTGAAGCTGGGCCTTTGCGGGGAGGGCCGCTTTTCCCATGTGGCGTCGCTGTCCGGCGCGGTGGACATCGCGCGGGACCACGAAGATCCGGACGACCCGGCGTCGACCGCCTTTTTCAACGGCATCTTCGGCACCAACGCCCGGGCGACGGGCGCCTTCGACGACCTCTACGCCGCGGCGGAGCGCCTCCCGGGGGAGAAGCGGCCCAGGGTGTACATGTGGTGCGGCACCGAGGATTTCCTCTACGACCAGAACGCGCGCGTGCGCAGGCAACTGATGGCGCTGGGCTACGACCTGACCTACGAGGAGTCCCCCGGAGACCACCAATGGAAGTACTGGGATGAGAAGATCCGGCGCGTGCTCGAGTGGCTGCCGCTGGAGGGGGATTAACACCCAATCGTTTAATTCCGGAAGTTTATGCATGCTTTTCAACATATTGTCGTATTGACAATTGTGGGTACACGTGTTATCTTTACATGTACTGAACATTTAACCCAAATGGACGGAACGGCGAAATCGAGGTGGAGATATGGAAAACGCAGGCGCGCAGGAAGTCCTCCTGCGCATGGAAGGCATTGAAAAGGTCTTCCCCGGCGTACACGCGCTGAACAACTGCCGCTTTGAGCTCAAGCGCGGCGAGGTGCACGCGCTGGTGGGCGAAAACGGCGCGGGCAAGAGCACCATGATGAAGGTACTGACCGGCATCTATAAACGCGACGGCGGCACGATCACCTTCAGGGGCCAGGAAATCGATCTGAGTTCGCCGGAGGAGGCGCAGGCGAAGGGCATCGGCATCATCCATCAGGAGCTGAACCTGATGCCCCACCTGAGCGTGGCGGAGAACATCTTTATCGGGCGCGAGCCCATGCGCGGTCCCTTTCTGGATAAGAAAAAAGCCAACGAGGACGCGCGGAAGCTCCTCCAGTCGCTGTCCATCGACATCGATCCCACCACGCCCTGCAACAAGCTGTCGGTGGCGAAGCAGCAGATGGTGGAAATCGCCAAGGCGCTGTCCTTCGACAGCGAGCTTCTGGTCATGGACGAGCCCTCCGCCGCGCTGACGGAAAACGAGGTGCAGGAGCTGTTCCGCTTCATCCGGGACCTCAAGCGCCGGGGCCATGCGATCATCTACATCTCGCACCGGCTGGATGAGCTGCCGCAGATCACCGACCGCATCACCGTGATGCGGGACGGGCAGTACGTAAACACGGTCCTCACCAAGGACGTGACCAAGGAGCAGATCATCAGCATGATGGTCGGCCGCGTGATCTACGAACAGCCCAAGAGCAAGAGCGAGGTGCCCGAGGGCGCGCCCACGATCCTGGAGGTCAAGAACCTCGTGGCCCAGAACGTCAAAAACGTCAGCTTCCGGCTGAAAAAGGGCGAAATCCTGGGTTTTGCGGGCCTGATGGGCGCGGGGCGCACCGAAACCATGCGCGCGCTCTTCGGCGCGGATCCCAAAGTGAGCGGTGAGATCCTGCTGAACGGCGGGAGCGTGACGATCGACTCCCCGGTGGACGCCGTGCGGCACGGCATCGGCTATCTGTCGGAGGACCGCAAGGCCTTCGGCTTGGCCGTCGGGCTCTCCGTGAGTGAGAACAGCGTGATGGCCAATCTGGACAGCTTTACCTCCGCCGGCTTTGTGCAGCGCAAAAAGATCGTGGACGTCACGCGGGAATACGTGGACAAGCTGTCCATCAAGACCCCCGGCGTCGCGCAGCTGGTCAAGAACCTGTCCGGCGGCAATCAGCAGAAGGTGGTCATCGCCAAGTGGCTGATCAAGAACTGCGACATCCTGATCTTCGACGAGCCCACCCGCGGCATCGACGTGGGCGCCAAGAGCGAAATCTACCACCTGATGGGCGAACTGGTGAAGATGGGCAAGTCGATCATCATGATCAGCTCTGAAATGCCGGAGCTGCTCCGGATGAGCGACCGCCTGGTCGTGATGTGCGAAGGACGGGCCACGGGTGAGCTGGACATCGCCGAGGCCACCCAGGAAAAGATCATGACGCTTGCCACGATGGCAAAGAGTTAGGAGTGAAACAAATGTCGCAGCAAAGTCAGGCGATGGGCCCGAGGTTTGACCTGCAAAAGCTGTTCGCGCCTCTGGTGATGATCCTGCTGTACATCTTCTTTGCGATTTTCGGGACCAACTTCCTGTCCGTCGAATCGCTGGTCAACGTGCTCAACGCTTCCTACTTTATCGGCTTCATGGCGCTGGGCGTGACGTTTGTCATCATCACCGGCGGCATCGACCTGTCGCTGGGCACCACGATGATCTGCGGCATGCTGATTGGCGGCATGGCCCAGGGCTGGGGCTGGAGCATCTGGGCCTCGCTGGCACTGGGCGTGACGGTGAGCACCCTCATCGGGCTTCTGAACGGCCTGATGATCGCCTACCTGAAGCTGCCGCCCTTCATCGCCACGCTGGGCACGCAGATGATGGGCATGGGTTTTGGCGCCATCATCACCAAGGTCACCACCATGCGCTATACCGATCAGACCTTCAAGCGCCTTTTCTACAAACTGGGCAACGAGGAGACGCTGGGCGCCTTCCGGGCCTTCCCCATCGGCATCGTGTGGCTGGCGGTGGTATTCCTCGTCGCCTGGGTGGTTCTGAACCGCACCAAGTTCGGCCGCTACACCTTCGCGATGGGCTCCAACTTTGAGGCGGCGCGCCTCTCCGGCATCCGGACGCGCTACTGGCTCACGCTGGTGTACACGCTGTGCGGCTTCTTCTGCGGCCTGGCGGGCATCTTCTACGCGGCGGTGTACACCACCATCATCCCTTCCACCGGCAACGGCCTGGAGCTCCTGGCCATCGCGGGCGTCGTCATCGGCGGCACCAGCATGTCGGGCGGTACGGGCTCGCTCACCGGTACGATCATCGGCGTGTTCACCATGTCGATTCTCCGGACGGGCCTGATGTCCATGGGCCTGCAGGGCCAGTGGCAGACCTTCATGACCGGCCTGGTCGTGGTGGGCGCAGTGCTGCTGGACCAGTACCGGGTGAGCCAGACCAACAAGGTCAAAAAAGCCTGACGCCCCGACCCCTTTGGTTCTTGGCGGCATTCGCCGCTTGAACAATACGAATTTGGGAGGAACCTTAACGATGAAAAAGATCCTGGCTTTGGTTCTTGCTCTGGCTCTCGTGTTCGCGATGACCGCGTCGGCCGTGGCCGAAGCGAAACCCTACATCGCGATCGTCTCCAAGGGCTTCCAGCACCAGTTCTGGCAGACCGTCAACCTGGGCGCTCAGGAAGCCGCCGCGAAGTACAACGTGGATATCAACTTCATCGGCCCGGCGTCTGAATCCGAAATCCAGGTGCAGATCGACATGCTCAACGCGGAGCTGGCCAAGAACCCCAAGGCGATCTGCCTTGCGGCGCTTGACACCGAGTCCGTGACCGAGCAGCTGCTCTCCGCCAAGGAGAAGGGCATCCCGGTGATCGGCTTTGACTCCGGCGTGCCCAATGCGCCCGAGGGCACCATCGCGTCCACCGCATCCACCAACAACGAAGCCGCCGGCGCGCTGGCCGCCGAGCAGATGTTCGCCATCCCCGAAGTGAAGGCCGCCATCGAGGCCGCCACGCCGGAAGCCCCGATCATCCTGGGCGCCATGAGCCAGGATGCCACCTCCGCGTCTGTTGTGGGCCGCACCGTGGGCTACCTGGACAAGATGTGGGCGCTCATCTCCGAAGTGAAGCCGGGCGAAGTCGCCATCACCGGCCACGACAAGTACAACAAGGCCGCGGAGTCCGGCAAGACCTCCGTTGAGCTCAACATCCTGGTGCCCGCCACCACCAACATCACCGACTGCCAGACCACCGCGCAGGGCCTGCTCCAGAAGAAGCCCGTCAGCGTGTTCTGCTCCAATGAGGCCACTGTGGCCGGCATTCTCGCCGCCACCACCGACGGCCAGGACCTGGACCGCACCAACGGCGCCTTCAAGGACGTCATCGTGATCGGCTTTGACGCCGGCAAGAACCAGAAGGAAGCCGTCAAGAACGGCTGGTTCTACGGCTCCGTGACGCAGGATCCCTACATGATCGGCTATTACGCCGTCGAACTGGCCGTGAAGGCCATGAACGGTGAGACGGTGGACGCGGTTGTCGACACCGGCTGCCAGTTCTACACCGCCGCCAACATGGACGACGCGAAGATCGCGCCGCTGCTCTACGACTGATCCATCCCCAAACGGGCCGCCGGTTCTCCGGCGCTTGACAAAACCCCGGCGGACGAATCCGCCGGGGTTTTCCTATGGATGGCGCCGCGCGTCACTCGTACTCCACCACGTCCACCCATTTTTTGAGGAACTCCCGCTCCTCGGGCTTGCCCTTGACCGACTGGGAGGCGGCCACGATGGGAATCCACTTCTCCACGTACTGCCGCGCGGTGTCGCTCTTCTGGCAGAAAAGGCCCAGATACCGCTCCGCGAGGGGGGCGTCGCCCGCCAGGTGGAACAGGAGGAACGTCCGGGCCGCGTCCGCCGACGCGTTGCCCTGGGTGGCGTGGGACCAGTCCAGAATGTAGGGCGCGCCGCTGTCCGACAGGATGACGTTGGAGGGGTTGAAGTCCCCGTGACACACCTTGTCGTGCTTGGGCATGGCGTTGAGGCGCGTGTGCAGCTCGTAACGGGTGGTGGCGTCAAAGGACGAGGCGCTGATTTTGCGGTGCATCTTGTCCTGGAGCTTGTTGAGCAGCGGCGCCTTGCGCGCGTGCATCGCAAGCTGAATGTCCACGAAGAGGTTCAGGTACTCGTCCGCCTTCCCGGGGTTTTGGTCCATCAGCTGCTGCAGCGTCTTGCCGGGGATGTATTCCGACACGATGGCCCAGCGGCCGTCGATCTTCAGCACTTCCACCAGCGCGGGCACGTTCAGCCCCGCCTCCTCCACCCGCGCCTGATTGAGCGCCTCGTTGAGGATGTCGGACTTGGGAAAGCTTCCGTCAAACACCTTGATGGATAAATCGCCGTCCCGGTAGACGGTCTTGTTGGCGCGAACTGCGATCACGTTTTCCAGCTTCACGGTCTATTCCCTCCTTTGACGTCACGCGCCGTAATAGGCGCTTAAATACATCTGCCGGATTTCGCGCATCAGCGGGTAGCGGGGATTGGCGCCGGTGCACTGGTCGTCGAAGGCCTGTTCGGTCATCTCGTCCAACCGTTCGAGGAAGGCGGCCTCGTCGATTCCGTAGTCCCGGATGGTTTTTTTGATGCCCACGGCGGCCTTGAGCTCGTCCAGCTTCCCGATCAGCGCGGCCAGCTTCGCCTCGTCGCTCTTTCCGGGCAGGCCCAGGAATTCGGCGATCTCGGCGTAGCGCCGGAGCGTATGCGGGTGGTCGTACTGCGGGAAGGTACCCATCTTGGCGGGGACTTCCGCGGCGTTGAAGCGCAGCACTTCGTCGATCATCAGCGCGTTGGCCACGCCGTGGGGCAGGTGGTGGAACGCGCCCAGCTTGTGGGCCATCGAATGGCACACGCCCAGGAACGCGTTGGCAAACGCCATGCCTGCAATGGTGGAAGCGTTGGCCATGTGCTCGCGGGCCGCCGGGTCCTCGGCGCCCTTTTCGTAAGCGCGGGGCAAGTAATCAAAGATTAGCCGGATGGCCTTCAGCGCCAGCGCGTCGGTGAAGTCGGTGGCCAGCATGGAGCCGTAGGCTTCCAGCGCGTGGGTCATGGCGTCGATGCCGGAGGCGGCGGTGAGGCCGCGGGGCATGTTCATCATCAGGTCCGCGTCCACGATGGCCATATTCGGCAGCAGCTCGTAGTCCGCCAGCGGGTACTTGACGCCGGTCGTTTCGTCCGTGATGACCGCGAAGGGCGTCACCTCGCTGCCGGTGCCGGCCGAGGTGGGCACCGCGATGAAGAAGGCTTTTTCGCCCATCCTCGGGAAGGTGTAGACGCGCTTGCGGATATCGGAGAAGCGCATCGCCATGTCCTGGAAGTCGGCGTCCGGATGCTCGTAGAGCACCCACATGATCTTGGCGGCGTCCATGGCGCTGCCGCCGCCCAGCGCGATGATCACGTCCGGCTGGAAGGCCGTCATCGCCTTCGCGCCCTCCCGGGCGCAGGCGAGGGTCGGATCGGGCGCGACGTTAAAGAAGGTATCGTGGGCGATGCCCATCGCGTCCAGGCGGCCGGTAATCTGGGCCGAATAGCCGTTTTTGTAGAGGAATTCGTCGGTGACCACGAAGGCGCGCTTCTTGCCCAGCACGTGCTTCAGTTCGTCCAGCGCCACCGGCAGGCTGCCGCGCTTCAGATACACCTTGGGCGGCGTGCGGAACCAGAGCATGTTCTCTCTCCTCTCGGCGACCACCTTGATGTTCAGAAGGTGCTTGACGCCCACGTTTTCACTGACCGAGTTGCCGCCCCAGGTGCCGCAGCCCAGCGTCAGGGAGGGCGCCAGCTTAAAGTTGTACAGGTCGCCGATGCCGCCGTGGGAGGAAGGGGTGTTGACGATCACGCGGCAGGTCTTGACCCGCCGGGTGAACTGGTCAATGTGCGCCTGGCCCCGGACGGGGTCGGCGTAGATGGAGGCGGTGTGGCCCAGGCCGCCGTCCTCGATCAGCCGCGCGGCCTTTTCCACGGCGTCGTCGAAATCCTTCGCCCTGTACATGGCCAGCACGGGGGAGAGCTTTTCGTGGGCGAACTCCTCGCTGAGCGCCACCGATTCCACTTCGCCGATCAGGATCTTGGCGTCCTCCGGCACCTCGACGCCGGAGAGCGCGGCGATCTTCGCGGCACTCTGGCCGACAATTTTGGCGTTCAATGCGCCATTGATGAGGATGGTTTTGCGCACCTTGTCCAGTTCGTCCTTTTTCAGGAAGCGGCAGCCGCGCTTTTCAAATTCGTCCCGGACGGTTTTATACAGTTTATCCGGCACGATCACCGACTGCTCGGAGGCGCAGATCATGCCGTTGTCAAACGTCTTCGAATGGATGATGGAGGAGACGGCCAGAAGGATGTCCGCGGATTCGTCGAGGATGGCGGGCACGTTGCCGGGGCCCACGCCGATGGCGGGCTTGCCGGAGGAGTAGGCGCTTTTCACCATGCCCGGGCCGCCGGTGGCCAGGATCAGGTCCGCCTCCCGCATGACCAGGTTCGTCATTTCCAGCGACGGTTCGTCCACCCAGGCGATGATGTTCTCCGGTGCGCCGGCGGCGACCGCCGCCTCCAGCACGATCCGCGCCGCCTCCACGGTGCACTTTTTGGCGCGGGGGTGGGGGCTGATGACGATGCCGTTGCGGGTTTTGAGGGCCAGCAGCGTTTTGAAGATGGCGGTGGAGGTGGGATTGGTGGTGGGAATGACCGCCGCGATCACGCCCACGGGGGACGCGATCTTCCGGAACCCGAAGGCGGCGTCCTCTTCGATCACGCCCACGGTTTTTTCGTTTTTATAGGTGTTGTAGATGTACTCCGCGGCGTAGTGGTTTTTGATGACCTTGTCCTCCACCACGCCCATGCCGGTCTCCGCCACCGCCATCTTGGCCAGCGGGATGCGAGCCATGTCGGCGGCCGTGGCCGCGGCCTTGAAGATCGCGTCCACCTGCTCCTGGGTGTAGGTTGCGTACAGCCGCTGCGCTTCGCGCACGCGCTCGAGCGCCTTTTCCAGTTTTTCCACGTCGTTCACGATCTCGTAGGTTTTGGTGGTTGACATCCGGGTCACTCCTTTATACAATGAGACTGTCCGGGTTCGCGTTTTCGGGGAGCGGAGGCGTTTGGATGGGCCCTGAACGGGGTATCCTGAGGCTGAAGCCGGAAAAAGGGTACAGCAACGCTGGCGTGACGGTTCTACGCACTTAACGCCGCGCCGCGCGGGGGCTTTGGTTTTTAGCGTTGGATCAGCGCTGTCCGTTCATCTTTTCCGCCAGGTGGTTGGACAGGATCGCCAGCGCGCTGGCCATGTTCTCATGCTGAACCAGGATGCCTTCCGGCACCACCAGCCTGACCGGTGCGAAGTTCCAGATGGCCAGAACCCCGGCGTCAATCAGCTGGTCGCACACCGCCTGGGCCGCGCTCGCCGGCACCGTGATGATGCCGATGTGCACATTCAACCGCTGGCAGGTTTCCTTGAGCACCTCGATGGGCATGATCGGCCGTCCGTTTTCGTCCTCGCCGATCACATCCTCGCTGGCGTCGAAGGCGGCCAGAATGTTCAGGCCGTAATCCCTGAAGCCGGTGTAGCCCATCAGCGCCCGGCCCAGCTTGCCGGCGCCCACGATCACCGCCTCGTCCGCGTTATCGTAGCCCAGAAACGCCTTGATCTCGCGGATCAGGTCCCGCCGCATGTAGCCCACCTTGGGCTTGCCTGACGAGCTGACCGACGCCAGGTCCTTGCGCACCTGCACCTGGTTCAAATTCAGCGCCGCCGCGATGCCCGTGGCGGAGATCGATCGCACCGTGTCCGGCAGGGATTCCAGATAACTCAGATACTGCGGCAACCTCGATAACGTCTGTTTCGAGACCGTCTGCGTAGACATGACCCGCCTCCTTTTTCCCATGTCCCTCAGGATAAGTTCATTATATAGATAGTCAGTTATCGATAAAAGATAACTGATATTAATTATAAAAGTATATTATGCGTATTTTATGTAAACAGCATCTCCGCGCGGGGCTTGTACGGCCGCCCGCGTTCTGGTATACTTAAGGAAAGCTTTGGTGCGCGGCGGCGGTTGTGCGGCGCCGCGCGGGGAAGATTGAGGAGGGGATTTTGATGTTGAACTTTGATTTTTCCAACCGCACCCGCCTGGTATTCGGCAGGGGCGCGGAGGCGCAGGTGGGCGAGGGCATCCGGCCCTTCGCAAAAAAAGTGCTGCTGCACTACGGCGGCGGCAGCATTATCCGCAGCGGTCTATACGACCGGGTGGTCAAGTCGCTGTCGGAAGCGGGCATCGAATGGTTGGAGCTGGGCGGCGTCGCGCCCAACCCGCGGCTGTCCCTCGTTCACGAGGGCGTGAACATCTGCCGTCGCGAGAACGTGGAATTGATTCTGGCTGTGGGCGGCGGCAGCGCCATCGACTCCGCCAAGGCCATCGCCATCGGCGTCCTGTACGACGGCGACGTGTGGGATTTCTACGGCACGGGGAAGCCCGTCGAAAAGGCGCTGCCGGTGGCCACGGTGCTGACCATCCCCGCCGCGGGCAGCGAGGCCTCCGTGGGCTCCGTCATCACCAACGAGGTTCTTCGCCAGAAGATGGCCTGCAATTCGCTCGAGATCCGCCCGGTGGTGTCCTTCGTCAACCCGGAGCTGTTCTTCACGCTGCCCAGGAACCAGATCGCCAACGGCGTGGCGGACATGATGAGCCATATCTTCGAGCGCTACTTTACCAACACCACCCGTACCGACCTGACCGACGCGCTGTGCGAGGGCACCCTAAAAACCATCATGAAAAACGCGCCGCTGGTGTACGAAGACCCGGCGGATTACGACGCCTGGTGCCAGGTGGGCTTCGGCGGCACCGTGGCCCACAACGACCTTCTGGGCATGGGCCGTGCCCAGGACTGGGGCTGCCATGACATGGAGCACGAGCTCTCCGCCATCTACGACGTGGCCCACGGCGCGGGATTGGCCGTGCTCACCCCCGCCTGGATGACCTACGTCCACAAGGAAAACCCGGAGATGTTCGTGCAGTTTGCCGTCAACGTGATGGGGGTCGGCGGCGATTTCCGCGATCAGGAGGCGATCATCCTCGAGGGCATCGACCGGCTGCGCCGCTTCTACCGCCGGATGGGCCTTCCGCAGACGCTGGCCGATCTGGGCATCGACGGAGAGCACCTCGAATTAATGGCCAAAAAGGCCACCGGCGCGGCCTACGGCGCGGAGCACGGCGTGGGCGGGCTCAAAAAGCTGATGTGGCAGGATGTAAAGGCCATCTACGAGCTGGCGAAGTGACGTCCGGGACTCTTTGAGCGTCAAAAAACCGACAAAAGCCTGTTGTGAAAGAGGGTCCGCGCACGCCTGAAAGATCTTGGATTTCCGGGCGGCGCGCTGACCGGCGGGTTTGTTTCTTCGCCGGCGTGCGCGCTGGAAGAAGAAACCGCTCCCGGCGTCGACGCCGGAAACGGTGGAAGCCTCACGGGAGACTTTTCCGATAATCTGAGGGCGCCCGCGCGGTTCGCGCGGGCGCCCTTTGCAATCCCCGTTGGTTTTTGACGTGCCTATTCCACCCGGACGCGTTCCCGGACCACCGAGTCTTCCGCGACCGTGAGGTCCTTCGAGTATTCCACCCGGTCGATCTCACAGCCGGAGCCGATGCTCACTTCCTCGCCGCGCACCACCTTGGCGCGGGTGGCCTCCAGATATACGCTGGTGGCTTCGATCACGCCCGCGTCCAGCGAGCCGGTCAGGAAGGGAATCTGAAAACCCAGCACGCTGAAGCCCGCCCTGCGGCGAATGGTGATGCGCTCGCCGCCGATCTCGTCCAGGTGGCTCTGCCCCACCAGTTCAATGTCCGCAACGCCCGCGTTGATCAGGCCGTCCACGTCGAACACGCCCTGGATGGCGAGGGTTTCGCACTCGATGCCCCGGTTCACCCTGAGGTTGCCGGAGGCGCGTATGGCGCGCGCCTTCAGCGCGCCGCCAAAGCCCGCGCTGCCGCTGGCCTGCACCTCGCCGCGGACGGTGGCGTCCCCCTCCGTGCGGAACGAGCCGGAGGAATGGAGCTCGCCGGCGTCCACATTGCCGTCCACCACCGCCGAGCCACTGACGCGCATCTCCTCCGCGCGGACGCCGTCCTCCACCCGGGCGCTGCCCGAGGCCTTGAAGCGCGCGCAGGTGACGCCGCCCGCCACCCGGGCGCTGCCCGAAACCGAGAAGTTATCGCACTCCACGTCGCCGGTGATGTGGGCGCTGCCCGATACGTCCACGTCGCGATACCGTCCGCCGCTCAGCCTGGCCGAACCGGACGCCCTCAGATCCTGAAATTTCTCGCTCACGACTTCTCCTCCTCCAAAAGCTTCGACAGCGGCCGGTTACACTTCTCCGGCAGATCCGTCAGCGACAATCCCCACGCGACCGTCACGCCCTCGGGCGGGTGTACCGTTCCGTCCGGATGAACGTACAGCGGCAGATAGGCCTCGCCGCTTCTGAGCAGTGTCAGACGGCCTTCCCCGCTGTCGAGGAACCCCTGCTTCTGCCAGCCGATCAGCGCATTCAGCACTTCCTGGAGCGCCGCGTCGTCCAAACGGACGCCCGCGCGCAGCATGTCCGCCGCGATCATCGCGCACAGCGCCTGGCCGTGGTCCAGTTCCTCTGAATTCGCCAGCCGCCGAAGCGCCTGCGCGGGCCGCGCCGCGCCCGGCAGCATGCCCACGTCCTCCGCCCGGTACGTCCGGCTGCCGGCTTCCGGCGACAGCGTGGCCACGAGCTGCGTCAGCGTGTAGCGGTCCTTGTGCTCCAGGATGAACCGGATGCGCTCCACCGCGCGCCGGGGCAGAAACGTCTCCTGCCCGGTAAACGAGGACCGCTTGACAAACCAGCTGTCAGGCAGCAGCTTCTCCCGCTTCCACCGGTACAGCTGCCCGTAGGAGATGCCGGTGGCCTCGAGAAGTTCCCGCTTGGAAATGTAGTCTTCCATAATCGCCCCCGTCTTCCGAATCTTCGGAACAGAACATTGTTTCGATGATGGGAGTATAACAAAACAATGTTCCAATGTCAAGGGATGCGTAGAAATTAACGCGGGCGCATGTGCGCCCGCGTGTGCGGATTTTTAGCGGTTCAGGGGCGTGAAGCGGATTCCCGGCGCCTACAGGTTGGAATACCCCATCAGGAATTCATCCACTTCCCGGGCCGCGCCGCGGCCCTCCGCGATGGCCCACACCACCAGAGACTGGCCCCTGCGCGTATCGCCCGCGGCGAAGAGCTTCTCCACGCCGGTCTGGTAACCGCCGGGCTGGGTTTCCACGTTGGTGCGGGGGGTCAGCTTGGCGCCGAAGGCGTCGGCCACGTAGGACTGGCTGCCCAGAAAGCCCGCGGCGATGAGGACCAGGTCGCAGTCGATCTCACGCTCGGTGCCGGGCACCTCGACGAAGCGGCCCTTGTCGTCCCGCTTCAGCTGCACCAGCCGGACCGCGCGCACCGCGCCCTCCTCGTTTTTCAGAATCTCCTTGATGGTGGTCTGGTAGACGCGGGGATCGCAGCCGAAGCGCGCGATGGCTTCCTGCTGGCCGTAGTCCACCTTCAGCACCTTCGGCCATTCGGGCCAGGGGTTACTCGGGAGCCGGTTCTCCGGCGGGCAGGGCATCATCTCGATCTGGGTGACGGACAAAGCGCCGTGGCGGATGGAGGTGCCCACGCAGTCGTTGCCGGTGTCGCCGCCGCCCACCACCACCACGTGCTTGTCTTTCGCGGAGATGTAGGCGCCGTCGGCCAGGTTGGAGTTTAAAAGGCTCTTCGTGGTGGCCTTCAGAAAATCCACCGCGAAGTGAACGCCGGAGGCGTCGCGGCCGGGGACGGGAAGGTCTCTGGGGTTTCCGGCGCCGCAGCAGAGAACCACCGCGTCGTTTTCCTCGAGCAGCTTTCGCGCGTCCACGGTATTGCCCACGTCCGCGCCCGTTACGAAGACGACGCCCTCTTGGGCCATCAGGTCGGTCCGGCGCTTCACGATCTCCTTGTCCAGCTTCATATTGGGGATGCCGTACATGAGCAGGCCGCCTACGCGGTCCTCCCGCTCGTAGACGGTGACGGAGTGGCCGCGCCGGTTGAGCGCGTCCGCCGCCGCCAGGCCCGAGGGCCCGGAGCCGATCACCGCCACCTTCTTGCCGGTGCGGACGGAGGGCGTACGGGGCTGGACGAGGCCGCTGCCGAAGGCGTATTCGATGATGGCCAGCTCGTTCTCGCGGATGGAGACCGGGTCGCCGTTGAGCGCGCAGGTGCAGGCCGCCTCGCAGGGCGCCGGGCACACGCGGCCGGTGAACTCCGGAAAGTTGTTGGTCTTGAGGAGCCGGGACAGCGCGTAGGGCATGCTGCCGCGGTAGACCATGTCGTTCCACTCGGGGATGAGGTTGTTAAGCGGGCAGCCGGTGACCATGCCGCCCAGCATCATGCCACTCTGGCAGAAGGGCACGCCGCAGTCCATGCAGCGGGCGGCCTGGGTGCGCCGGTCCGGAAGCGACATCGGCGGGTGGAACTCGTCGAAGTTTTTAATGCGCTCCTCAGGGGGGATGGTTTGGTTGTTCTCCCGTTCAAACTCCATGAATCCGGTTGGCTTTCCCATTTGGCTCACCGCCTCTCCAGCACGCGCTTGTACTCTACCGGGATGATCTTCTTGAACGAGGGCAGCATCTCCTCGAAGTGATCCAGCACCTCGCGGCCCCGGAGGGAACCGGTCATTTCGACGTGCTTTTCGATCAGGCGCTTCAGGATGCGTTTGTCCTCGGCGTCGGTCACGTTTTCCATCAGCACCATCGCCCGGTTCAGGCGGCGGTAGAGGGTGTGCTTCTCGTCCAGCACGTAGGCGATGCCGCCGCACATGCCCGCCGCGAAGTTGCGGCCGGTCTCGCCCAGGATCACCGCGGTGCCGCCGGTCATGTATTCGCAGCCGTGGTCGCCCACGCCCTCGCACACGGCCACTGCGCCGCTGTTGCGCACGCAGAAGCGCTCGCCGGCCCGGCCTGCCAGGAACAGCTCGCCGGAAGTCGCGCCGTAGAGCACGACGTTGCCGGTCAGCAGGTTGTCGGCCTGGGGCCACGCGGCCTTGGGGGAGGGCCGCACGATGATGCGCCCGCCGGACAGGCCCTTGCCCAGATAGTCGTTGGCTTCGCCCACCAGCGTCAGTTCCATGCCCTCGGGGATGAAGGCGCCGAAGCTCTGGCCGGCGGTGCCTTCGAATACGAAGCGGATGGACCCGTCGGGCAGACTGCCGTATTGGCGGCTCACGAAAGCGCCCACGCGGGTGGCCGCGGCGCGCTCGGTGTTGCGGATCTCCCGGTGCAGGCGGGCGCCGCCGCCCTCCACGAGGCCGCGCACCATGTCATAGAACAGACGGTTGTGCTCCTCGCGGTTCTCCGGAATGTCGCGCCAGGGCAGGGGCAGGCGGGTCTCGCACAGCGGAGACAGATCCAGCGCGCTGGCCTTCTTGCTGGTGCGGGCCGGTGTCAGCCGGTCGGCGTGGCCCACCATTTCGTCTATGGAGCGGAAGCCCAGCTCCGCCATGATCTCCCGCAGATCCTGGGCGATGAACTTCATCAGGTTCACGACGTACTCCGGCTTGCCGGAGAAGCGGGAGCGCAGCAACGGGTTCTGGGTAGCCACGCCCACGGGGCAGTTGTCCACGTTGCACACGCGCATCATGATGCACCCGGCTGCCACCAGCGGCAGTGTCGCGAATCCGAACTCCTCAGCGCCCAGCAGCGCGGCGATGGCCACGTCGCGGCCGGTCATCAGCTTTCCGTCCACCTCCAGGCGCACCCTGCCCCGCAGGCCGTTGGCGGTGAGCACCTGGTGGCTTTCGGCCAGGCCGATCTCCCAGGGCAGGCCGGTGTGCTGCATGCTGGTGCGCGGGGAAGCGCCGGTGCCGCCGTCGAAACCGCTGATCAGGATCACGTTGGCGCCGCCCTTGGCCACGCCGGCGGCCACAGTGCCCACGCCGGTTTCGCTGACGAGCTTCACGTTGATGGCGGCGTCGGGGTTGGCGTTCTTGAGGTCGTAGATCAGCTGGGCCAGGTCCTCTATGGAATAGATGTCGTGGTGGGGGGGCGGGGAGATCAGGCCCACGCCGGCGGTGGAGTGGCGCACCCGGGCGATGTGGGGGTACACCTTGTTGCCGGGCAGCTGGCCGCCCTCACCGGGCTTGGCGCCTTGGGCCATCTTGATCTGAATTTCCCGGGCGCTGGCCAGATAAGGGCCGGTTACGCCGAAGCGGCCGGAGGCCACCTGCTTGATGGCGCTGTTGCGCTCGGTGCCGAAGCGCGAGCTGTCCTCACCGCCCTCTCCGCTGTTGGATTTGCCGTTGATGCGGTTCATCGCGATGGCCAGGCACTCGTGGGCCTCCTGGCTGATGGAGCCGTAGCTCATGGCGCCGGTCTTGAAGCGGCGCATGATGCGCTCCACGGGTTCCACCTCGTTGAGCGGCACAGGCTTCGCCTGGCCCTGCCTGAAGCCCAGCATATGCCGGAGCGTGACCGGGCGCTCCACGCCAATCAGCTGCGTGTATTTCTTATAAAGGGCATAGTCGCCGGTGCGCACGGCGGTCTGTATCGTGTGGATGACCTGGGGGTTGTACAGGTGCTCCTCGCCGTCCTTCTTTACCTGGTAGCGTCCTCCGGAGGGCAGCGGGTCCTCCCAGCTGGCCAGGGCCAGGTCGTGGCGGGCGTACACCTCGCGCTCGAGATCGGCAAAGGTCATGCCGCCCACGCGGCTCACGGTGCCCGAGAAGCAGCGGTCGATGACCTCGTCGGAGATGCCCACGGCCTCGAAGATCTGCGCACGGATGTAGCCATCCACGCAGGAGATGCCCATCTTGGAGATGACCTTGAGGACACCGTGCTCCAGCGCGTGCAGGTAGTTGGCCTTGGCCTTTTCCAGCGGCAGGCTGCCCAACAGGCCGCGCTGGTACATGTCGTCCAGCGTGCGCAGCGCGCCTCGGGGGAACACAGCCTTCACGCCATAGCCGATCAGGCAGCACATGTGGTGCACCTCGCGGGGCTCGAAGCTATCCACGATGATGGAGAAGCTGCCGCGCAGCCCTTTGCGGATCAGGTGGTGGTGCACGCCGCTGGCCGCAAGAAATGCCGGCATAGGGATGTGGGTATCGTCGGCGCCGCGGTCGGTCAGTATCAGCAGCTGCGCGCCGTCGCGGGCCACGCGCTCGGCTTCGGCGTTCAGCGCGTCCAGCGCGCCAAGCAGCCCCTGCTCGCGGGTGAAGAGCGTAGAGAGCTCCTCTGCGCGGAAGCCCTTGACACCGCTGCGCAGCGCTTTGAACGTGGCTTCGCTCAGGATGGGCGACTTCAGATGGATCTTGTGGCAGTTGGCGGCTTCGTCGTGGGTGATGTCGCCGGAGGGGCCCAGGTGCACGTCGGTACCGGTGACGCAGGCCTCGCGGATGGCGTCCAGCGGCGGGTTGGTGACCTGGGCGAACAGCTGTTTGAAGTAGTTGTACAGCGGCTGGGGCTTGTCGCTGAGCACGGCCAGCGCCGCGTCATACCCCATGGCGCCCACGGGGTCGTTGCCGGTCTGGGCCATGGGCAGCAGGTTGACCATCAGGTCCTCGTGGGTGTATCCATACATGTGCTGAAGCGAGCCCAGCGCCGTGGGTTCCTCGGGCAGCTCAGCGCCGCGGGGCAGAACGCCCTCGGGGATGCACCGTTCCTTGAGCCAGCGGCGGTAGGGGCCGGCGCAATACTGGGCCTTAAGTGCGGAATCCTCCTGCAGCTCGCCGGTCTCCAGGTCTAGTATCACCATCTGACCAGGGCCCAGCTTGCCCTTGCGCACGGTGTTCTCCGGCGGCATGTCCAGCACGCCGGATTCGCTGGAAAGCACCATGACGCCGTCGGCGCTCAAAGCCCAGCGGGCCGGGCGCAGGCCGTTGCGGTCCAGCGTGG
>JAEZTL010000001.1 GCA_023421395.1 Bacillota bacterium
GTGTAGTTTAATCCCTTCTGGCGGTCGTTGCGGATGTCCATCCATTTTGCTCCTTCCATTCCTTCAGCCCTTTCTGCCACACCTTCCTGTGTAACAGAAAGAGTCTACCATCCGCCCAACACCCACCGCCACTTTATGACATTTTTTCTCCGCCATTTTTTATCATTTTATCACCGCCACTGACAACCGGGACCGCTTCCCTGAGTTTCACCGCCAGCTTGCCCATCTCCATGCTGTGATACCGCCTTTTGATTGTTTGTTGTCTTTGGCTGAGACACAGCTTACGACAATACCAAGACCGTCAAGCCGACCTTGAACATCAAGGTATCCATCACCGGTTACGATCTCGCTGCCTACAACGAGTTCGTGAAGAATCCCCCGATAGAGGTCGAAGGCCGCGTCCGCCTGCCTATGCGCCCTCGAGTGTTTGCGCTCGGGCTTTGTAGAACACATCGTCGTGGCCCGGTGCAAAGACAGCCTCCTGCATTTGCTGGATTTTCAGCAACTACAGGAGGGCTTTGGATCGAGGTGGACAGGATTTGAACCTGCGGCCTTTCGGTCCCGAAGTCGAACGAAGGGGCTCATTATGTCGGCCAATGTCTGCATAAGTCAGGAGGGAAGGTCCGCAAATCGGCATAGCCGGACATGCCCGGACAGAATCCGTTGCAAAATGGTTGCATGAAAACGGCCACTCCAACTCCTCTCCCTACCGTTTTTGCAAGACGCACGTATGATATTGATTTATAACGTTGAATCAGGTTACCGGCTTGCCAGCACTTTTATTGCCCCATACAATATACGCTTCTGAGGCGATATAGACCACAAGACACGCGATCACCGTCCCAATGACCGCGGGGTATGCGCCTGAGAATGTGGCCGGGGACACATGCTTGATCAGAATGCCCGTGTACGCCCAGATCAGCACCAGCCCGTAGGCAACGTCCTTTCGGGTGACCATGGTTGCCGTTCCGATGGCCATCGCAACGAGCAGGATGACAATCATCCACCCCTGTTCCGACCAACCGAACCGATCCCAGCCGATTCGAACCAGAAGCGCCGTGACGTTCGCCACGGTCGCCACAGTGATCCAGCCGAAATACAGGCTGAAGGGCACCCGGTAGAATACCTTTTCAGTTCTGCTAAGCTGCATTCCGTCCAGCGTGAAATGAATGACGATCAAGCTGACCAGAAGTACCAGCATCAATCCCACGGAAAGCGGGATGCTTCCGTAATGCCACGAGAAGATCCAGGCGATATTGGCCAGAGAGGAGATGACAAATACTTTCCTAACCTTGTCAAGCGCAATCGGCTCCGCGTTCTTCCTTCTAAACCCGAACTGGTAGATTGAAAAAGCAGCGAGCGCAAGATAGATCAGCCCCCAGATCGAAAATGTCAATCCCGCGGGGGCAAACAGATTGGGCATCGAGTCGGATACCTGTCCAGGCGTAACGCTGTTGATCGGCAGCATTTGGGCCAAATAGTTCACGATGACCATGGCGACAAAGGCAATCGCAACGGCGAGTTTTAGCGTCAGCTTCTTTGTCCGTGTTTCCATTGTGTTCACCCTCCCTTGAATCATTGAGGATCGCCGTACCATTTTATTACCTCTGTGAGAGCTTGCCATAACACAGGCGGGATGTAAAATCCACATTCAAAAGATCATCCAAAGCGGACATCACTCACGGATTTAACTTCGCGCCCGATACTCCATCTTCTCCAGTAAAGCACGAATCCTTGGCCGGTTGTAGCGCTGAACGATGACGCAGGGTAGGTTGACAGCCAGCGCATAGAACAGCATATAGAAAATCAACCTTGGCGGACCAATCAAGCCGAAAAGCCAGAATGGCAGGATCGCCAGCAGGTGCGTCAACTCCGCGCGGCAGGATTCCGTAAGAAATCGTTCCAAGTTTTCGCTGGAGAAATCCGTCAGCCGCTTTTTTCGATAACCACTTTTGGTGACCGCGGCGCCATCCGGCAGCAGGTGTTTCCAACGATCCACTTTAAACATCCGCCGGTAGAATCGCCCGCCCTGTTCCCAACGGCGTTCACGGAACAGATACCGGTCTGACGACAGCAAATGCTCTGAGATTTTCAGGCAGATAAGCGCCGCGCCAAGCTGAAAGAAAAACCACCCGGCAAAGCATATTGCGATCGTCCACGAAGCGGGCAGGAACAGTATCTGCATGTGTTACCTCCCCCTGCGAATCTCCCGGCCTTTCCAATATACCGGGATATTCAACGTCTTCTTGATCCACGACCACAGGAATACCCACAGGAAAACTGCGAGCGGAATGGGATACGACACAACAACCGACGCGCGAAAGCTTCCAATCTGGTGGGAAACCCGCCGCAGTTCCATTACCCACAGCGCATACATCGCGGCTTGGAGCCCCAACTCAAGCCAATCCTGCCCGCATGCGGAAAGCACCATCCTGAGCGGAACCGAGGTGCAGCCCGTGACCCAAACGCAGACCAGCGCAAAAAGCGGAAGCGGGGTTCTGGAGGCGCCTTCCGCAAAATTCTTTGTCCAACCTTGAACCAGAGAGCGAAATCCCTCCTGGTACATCCGAAACGAAATCAAGTTGCCGCCCGCAATCAGCCGGAAGCCGATCCCGGCTTTCCGAAGCCTTTCCCCGAGTGCCAGGTCTTCAATGATGCAGGAGCGAACGCCGACAAAGCCTCCGATTTCGTCAAACACCTTCCGCGCCATCAGGATCACCGGCCCGAACAGGCCGACCCCGCGAGGCTGCGGAAGGGCCGCGCCATTTGCGCCGAACTGCAGCGCGTTGAAAAAAAGCGCCAACTGTTCATACCCTCTGGGAACCCGGTGAAACGGCTGCGCCGAGATCACGGAATCCCCCGCCTGATGTGCCGACAAAAGTGCATGGATGGCATCCGGCGCAAGGCGGACGTCGGCATCCAGGAACAGAAGGCGTTCTCCCGCCGAGGCCTGCGCGCCTGTTTCGCAGGCCCAGGGCTTTCCGAGCCAGCCATCAGGCCTTTCCGGGGCGGTGATCACGCGCGCACCGTGGGCGGCGGCAACCGCCGCGGTATCGTCCGAAGAATCGTCGTCCACGCAGATCACTTCAAAAGGAGGCACCGTCTGCCGCTTCAAGTCCTTGAGCAGGTCCGGCAGCGTCTTCGCCTCATTCCGAGCCGGAATGATCACGGACACCCGCGCGTCCCCATGCCCAGACTTCTCTAACGTTAGCGCTGGGAATCGGAAGAACAGGATGCGGCTTGCCACAATGCCCGCAAGGCCCGTCAGAATGCCCGCAATCACGGTTTCTCCCTCCGGAGATCTTTGATTGCGGCATCCGTGGCCAGTTTCCCCGTCAGGATCGATACGGGAAGCCCGGAAGGGCTGAATGTCCATTGTCCGGCCTGGAACGTGTTGGGGATGGGGGTAAAAACGGAGCTTGCGATCTTTTGAAACCGGTGTTCCGCGGGCATAGCGCCATCAAAGGCCCATCCCGTAATCGCGCCGTCCGTGTTGCCCGTCGTCCGCTCTATGGTGAGCGGCGTCGCGCAGGAAGCATCCAGCACGCGCCCGCCGATGCCGGGCACCGCCTTCTCAAGTTGCTTCAATATCCACTCTATGCCGAGCGCCTTGAATCCCGGATACCAGCCGGCCTTTTCGATCTGCCGGACAAGGTCGACACTGAAAAGCGTGCTGACGATCAGCCCGGACTTCCCTTCGGGCGCAAGATCAGCCTGCCGAACCGCCGGACACGAGATTTCGTACGTCGTCCGCTCGAAGAACAAGCGCAGCCAATCTTCCAACGCCTGCCGACCTTCTGCCTTGCGCCAGTTCTCATACCCAACGGTTGTGAGCCCGCTCGGTTCAGGCGTATAAAAGCAGTGGGCGCCCAGAGCGTCCTCGATCACATCGGGCGCGATGTCGAGCGCAAGGTACACGGAGAGCACCGAGTCTCCGCCCTTCCCTCGCCCGACCAGTGCCGCCTGCGCTTCAGCGCGAACGCTGCTCGCGGGCAAAACTCCGGCCGCTGCGTAAAGCGCCTTCATGTCTGCTGCCCAGATCAGCTTTCTGTAGCGGAAACTGCGCCCATCCGGAGTTTCCGCTATTCGTTTTTTCCAGTCGAACCGATCGATCATGGTTTGACACGCGATCTCGCCGCCGTGCGCGCACACGTATTCCGCCATCGCCCGGCTGAGCGCGCCGGTCCCGCCCTTGGGGTACATGTAGTCCTGATACATGCCGAAATAGCTCAGCGCGAAAAAGCTGGGCGTGTTCCGGAAAAAGTGCTGCGAGATCATATCCTTGAGCGCCTGGTTCGAGGTGAGCCGGGTGAGATGGCTGTCGATCGGCTGTTGGTATTTCTTCATTTTCCGCATGTTAACCTGGTAGCGCATCAGCCAAGGCAGAAGTGTTTTTACGAGGTAGTGAAGATCTTTTTTCATATCTAAGAATAGCGGATTATCGATGCCATAGAGCACGTCCATGATGCCCATGACCCGGCGAATTTCGGCGAGGATGGCGTCGATGGAATCGCGCTCACCGGGAAAGATACCTTTCAGCATTGAACCGTACGCTTCAAGGCCGCCTTGATCAAGCCGGACAGCCCGATCCCCGATGGAGATCGAAACAGGGTTGGTCAGAAACTCCAGATCGAGTCCAAGCTCCCGCAGCATCGGCCGGACGACGCCGGAATTCTCTACCGCGCGAAGCCCCGCATCGAAATGGAACCCGTCTGATTTAAAGTCCGCGACCAAGCCGCCCGAAGCTTTTGCGCGCTCGCAAACGAGAACCCGAAATCCACCCTTGGCCAGATAAGCTGCGGCTGTAAGACCCGCGATGCCCGCGCCGACCACCAGCGCGTCATATGTTATCTCCATGGCGTTACTCCTCGGGTTTCTTTAGCATCTGTAAGACTTCCTGGATGCAAACCGGCCGTCCGACTCTCGCGTTTTCAACGCATCGCGCTTCGCAAGACTTCAAGTCTACCGTGCCATGCGCTGCGCCAATCGCCTTTCGCGCGCCAACTGCGTTGCCGACGGCCGCGCGCCGCATGATGCCCGGGATGTCTAGACCCGTGCCCGCGGAACACCTTGGATGTTCGCAGAACTGGCAGGCGGAGGCCAGGCGCATCAATTCGCGCTCGTTTTCCGTCGCGTGCTGATATGCGTCGCCGGAGTGAACCGGCGGCTTCACTATCCGCACATAATTCTTCATGTCCGGACGGTAGGCAAAAGGTTCCAGCCCGCACTTTTTCAATATTGCATTGGCGGCGGCGATCCCAGAGGTGGTCACCGTCGGAGTTCCCGTTCCCATCACGGTGGATTCTCCGCAGCAGAACAGGTTGTCCCATTCCGTTCGGGTATGCAGTCGCTTGAACATGTGCTGCCCCAACATTTGCTTTGGCCCGGCGACCGCTCCGCCGTTTTTGTTCAGATACCGCTCGATCGTTCTGGGCGTAGCCAGCTCGGCATGCCGCACATGGTTTTCTAAGCCCGGGAATCGCCGTGACAATATAGAAAGGAGGCGCTTCTGCTCCTTCTGCTTCATCGACCGGTACCCGGCGTCATCAAGTTCCTCCCACCGCTCAAATGACGGTCCGATGGCGGTAATTACATGCGCATCTTCGCCGCACAGCGTGGCATCATCAATGCTGGGAATGTAGGCGGTCACTTCGCTCTCATCAATATGGTCGGGATTTCCCACCAGCATTTCAACGGGTTGGGTCCCTTCGGGAATGGCGGCGCGGTCGACAAGGGCGTACAGCACCACGCTGGGGTAGGTGGGCTTTTGAGCGGTCGCCCACTCAACCCTTGCCGCCGTCGTGTATTTGGGATCAATCAGCTTGCCGTAGAGGTTCCATACGGTCCCGGAATAGACCAGATACGCCGCTCGGATCTCCTCTCCGGTACCGGTCAGAACGCCGGACGGCTTCCCATCCTCGAATGTGATGCCCACCGCCTCTTTGCCGTACAGGATCTCTCCGCCATGTTCCTCAATCACCTGTTCCAGTTTCCCCGGCAGGAACAGGGTCGAACCGGCGGGATAATAGCTCCCGCCGATGTGATTGTCCACAAACATCACGGCGGCCAGGATCGCCGGGGATTCCCCGACGGTTGTATAGCAGTAGGTCGACGTCAGTTTGTCAAAGAACTTGAAGATCTCCGGGTCGGTGAAATAGCGTTCCAGAAGGCTGCGGGCGCTTGTGTTCAGGCAACTCAGAAACCGGATGTATGAGAGCGGGTGACGAATCAGGCTCTTAAGCGCGCCTGCGGGCGGCGTCTCGTCCGGCGTCGTATAGCTGGGATTTTCCACCATGACGTGCCGATACATTTTCTCCATATCCCGGTAAAACCGAAATATGTTCTGACGCTCACCTGGAAAAGCCTCTGATAGTTCTTCCGCGAACCGATCAATATCAGGCCAGAAACAGATTTTCCGCCCTTTGAAATTGACGGTATACAGAAGCTCGTGCCGGATGATGTCGATGGGTTCCTCCAGACAATTGAATACGAACCTGTGCGCGTTGAACCCCCGCTCCCCAAACCCGAACAGCATTGCCGAACCCTGGTCGAAGATCGCGCCGTCGCGCTTGAATATGCCGCAAGAACCGCCCGGCGTCATACTTTTCTCAAGTATGCCAACGCGAAGGCCGCGTTTTGCGAAGAGGCTGGCGCATGTCAAGCCGGATATGCCTGCACCGATGACCAAAACGTCATACCCCATAATTCCCTCCGGGCATTCACTTATATAATGGCTTAGATATTATTAATATACCAAATGCTGCTTCATTGAAAACAATTTCGGGCAAAAGAAGATCGAGTCATGTGCTGCTTTAATAAACACGGATATCAACAGGGTTTGATTTTCACCCCTTCCGCCAAAGGGAAAGCCCGGAAATGCCTGGGATACAGCGTTTTCGGGCAGTTTTATGCTCGCCCGGCTTGACCTTTCATGCAATTGGTTGGCTATTTTCCGAAGTTTTGAGGGCATTTGAGGGTATTGGCGCGGGTGGAAATCTGACGGCTAATCCGATGAAGCAAGAGGGGGGTAAGGCACGGGCGCTTGCCGGCGCCATGTGACGCCTTTGACAAATTAGCAGGCCGTATATTGATCCCCCCACCGTCCGGCGGGGGGATATCTGCACGCGGACGCTTTTAGGTTGCCGGCGCCTTTTTCCGATGCGTCGCCTCGTATTGTTTCTGTCCGCCCGAAAGATTGTAGACCCGTTTGAACCCCTTGCCGAGCAGGATGTTCTGCGTCGCATTCCCGGTCGTTCCCTTATTGCAGTAGGTGATGGCGACCGCGTCTTTATCGAGCGACTCTGACGCGGCGCGCAGTTTCGCGTGCGGGATATTCGCCGCCGACTCGATATGCCCCTTTTCATATTGCGCGGCGCTTCGGGTGTCGATCAGCGCATATTTCTCACCGGACGTCATCAGCGCGTCCAGCCCCTCCGCCGTCATAAGCTCCCTGCCTCTGCGAATGGCGTTGTCCAGGATCATGCCGGTATACATGACCGGATCCTTCGTTGTTGAAAATGGCGGAGCATACGCCAAATCGAGGTGGAACAAATCCTCTGCCTTCGCCTTGAAGGTGATGGCCGTTGCGAACACGTCGATCCGCTTGTCCACGCCCTCGTATCCCACGATTTGCGCGCCGAGAAGCCGTCCGTCCGCTTTGTCTGCGATTCCTTTGATGACCATTTCCCGGCCGTGCATGTATTCCGGCTTGTTGGGCTTGATGTTGTGGCACACAGCCACATCGTATCCCAATTCGCGCGCCTCTCGCTCGGAAAGGCCGGTCTGCGCCACGGTCAGCTCAAAGACCCTGAAAATCCCCGTGCCGAGGATTCCCCTGAATTCCAGATCGCCACCGGTCATGCTGTCGCCCGCGATTCTGCCGGTCTTATTGGCGGTGGAACCGAGCGGCCGGTAGACCGGTTTTCCCGTCACGACATGGAATTGTTCGACGCAGTCTCCGCAGGCATAGATGTCCGGAAGGCTGGTTTGCATCCGGGTGTTCACTCGAAGCGCGCCGGTGGGGCCGAGTTCAATCCCCGCCGCGGCCGCAAGCTCCGTGTTCGGGCGCACACCGGTGGCCACCAGGACCAATTCCGCGCGGATCTCTCTGCCGTCCGCCAGCATGACGCCGTGTTCCGTGATCTCGGAAATTGAAACGCCTGTCCATGCGGTTACGCCGTTCGCCAGAATATGATCCTCCACATATACCGACATATCGCCGTCCAGTCCGGGCATGATCTGCGGCATCTTCTCCAGCAGGGTGACCTCCAAGCCGAGTTTTTTGAAATTCTCGCATACCTCAAGACCGATGAACCCGGTGCCGATGATGGCTGCAGTACGGGGACGATTCGCATCGATGAAGGCTTTTATCCGGTTCATGTCCTGGATGTTGCGCAAGGTGAAGACATGCGCTTTGTCCGCACCCTTGATTGGAGGCACGGACGCCCTGGCTCCGGTGGCGATCACCAGCTTATCGTAGTGGTCGGTGAATACTTCTTGCGTGGTCAGGTTTTTGATGATCACGCTTTTCGTGTCGGGTGATAGGACGAGCGCTTCATGCTGCGTGAAAATGTCCACATTGTATTTGCTCTTGAAGAAAGCGGGATCGCGCGGGGTCAGTTCGCTCGCGCTTTCGACCTCCCCGCCAATGTAATAGGGCAAGCCGCAGCCGGAGTAAGAGATAAAGCTGTCCTTTTCATAAATGACGATTTCCGCATCTTCGCTGTTTCTCCTGGCTTTGGCGGCGGCAGACGTGCCCGCGGCAACCGCTCCAATGATGACGATTCGCATCCCGTTTCTCCTCCTTGCCATTCGCACTTTCCTCATGACATGCCTGTGATCGCACTATGGAAATTATACGCAACCCAACGGCATTCGTCAATTGAGAGAGCCTCTTCCGGATGAGCCGGCGATGCTGAGAATATACCCAAATCACGGTTGTGGCACCAGTCTCGCGCATTTGAGCATGGGCCGCATCGCGCATATCGTTCATTCGGTGGTTGTTCCTGAAATCTGAAACCGTAAAGTAGACCCGCCCATTACCCAATAGAGAAGCGTCGCGAAGCACGGCTTTGATCAGAACGCGGGAGCGGAAATCCGAAAAGCGGTGTACGAAAACATGAGAAAGCAATGCACGCTCCGAAGGGAACAAAGCAGGATAAGCCGCCGGACAATGCGGTTTTGCCGGGCGGACGTGTCAAACGTCCAAGAAAACCTGCGGTCTTCCTTTCTTCCTTTCGGGCGAGCGGACAGACTCAAAACGCCATCGATCCCGCTGCGCCGGGGGATAGCGCCTTCGCCTCCTGAGCGAAAGGCCGCGCGTTTGAAGCGCGCCGTAGGCGCCCAACCCCGTATCTCCGCTCAAAACGGAGGTTCTGGGTTCCTTTTTGCTGAAATATCCTAACGTGAAGGCCGCGCGACAGGATAAGCGGCGACCGGCGCGCATAGCAATGAAGGGGGAACGGGCGGCTTGCCGGCCGCGCTGGAATGGGTACAAGGAGGGCTGAACGTGGAGCTGGAGAGGCAAACGATAGAAGTTGAACGCCTGGTGGCCGCCGAGAGCGCGCAAGCTCTGGTGCGTGCGGAGGCCACGGTTTCCGGCGCGGGGCGCGAAGCGGTGGAGCCGCTGATGGAGGAGGCGACACTTTCGATCGGCACCGTCGAGGTGCAGGACGGGCGTGTGCTGATGGACGGTACGGTGCGCTGTCAGGCGGTGTACCGGCAGGGTGAGGAGACGAGCCCCCGCGCGCTGACCGCTCGGGCGCAGTTCAACCAGGCGATCGAAGCGCCCGGGGCCAAGCCCCGGATGATCGCCGGTGTGACGGGCCAGGTAGAACATGTGGAGGCGACCTATGAAAACGGGCGCATGGTGTTCCAGGTGTCCATCAACCTGACGGTACGGGTCAGCACGCTTGACACACTGAATGTGATCACGCAGGCGGCTGGCATCCCCGCGCTGGAGGCGCAGTTCGTGGAGGTCTGCTCCACCAAACTCAGCGCGGAGGCGGGCGCGGAGGCGGTGCTCAGGGAGAGCGTACAGCTGCCGGCGCAGCTGGATGCCCGGCTTTCGCTGATCGACTGGTCCAGCGCGCGGGTGACCGGCGTCGCACCGGATCTGGGCGGCGTCCGGGTAAAGGGCGAGGTGCTGACCGAGACGCTGATCGGAACCGGCGTCACGGCGCGGCCGGTGGCGTTGGTCAAGGTGGCGCTGCCCTTTGACGAACTGGTGGAGCTGCCCGAATGGCTCGCCGGCAATGTGCGCGCGGACGCGGCCGTTACAAACCTCGTCACCAACGTGGACCAGGGGGGCAGCGAGGAGTCCGCGCTGACGCTCGAGGCAAACCTCACCATCGCGGTGCGCGCCTACGGCGAGGACTGTGCCACCGCACTGGCGGGGGCGTACACCACCGCGGGTCAGGCCATCGAAGCCCAGCGCGAGACGATCGAGGTGTCCACCGGTGAAACCGCGCTGGACAGCGCCCAGGTGTTCCGCGGTACCATGCTGCTGCCGGAAGGGACGCCCGGCGCGGGCACGGTGCTGGCCGCCCGGGTGCGCCCTGTGGTCAGCGAATGGTCCAGCGAAAACGGACAGACGACGGTATCCGGCATCCTGGAGACGGGGGTACTGTACCTGCCCGGCGGCAGCGAGCGATTGCAGGCGGCGCGGTCCGAACTGCCCTTCACCCTCCGCTGCGAGGGTGAACTGCCGGGCAGCGGAGAACTGACGGTGGAGGCCACCGGCGCCGAGGCCAGCGCGCTGATGAGCGACCGGCTGGAACTCAAGTGTACGCTGCATGTGACCGGCTCCGCCATCGAGACCCGCCCGATGACCATTGTGGACAACGTCGAGGCGTCGGAGGGCGAAAAAGGGGATAGCGGCATCCTGATCGTATGGCCGCAGGCGGGGGATACCGCCTGGTCCATCGGCGAGAGGCACCGGGTGGCGCAGGCGCGCATCGGCGCGGTGGAGCCGGGAAAGCCCATTGTGCTCCGGGTGTAGGCATGATATAATGGCCCTCGCGGAGGGCCGTGCATGAAGATTGAACAAGAGGCAAACGCCAAGATCAACTGGACGCTTTGGATTACGGGCATTCGGCCGGACGGGTACCACGAAATGGACATGCTGATGCAGCCGGTGGCGCTAAAGGACCGTCTGACGTTTGAAGAAGCCGATGAACTGACGCTCGAAGTGGACGGGGAACCGTCCGAAGACGACGACAACCTGGTGATTCGCGCCGCGCGCGCGCTCCGGGAAATGACCGGGGCGCGCTTTGGCGCGCGCATTTCGCTCGTCAAGCGCATTCCGGCCCGGGCGGGCCTGGGCGGTGGCAGCGCGGACTGTGCCGCCGCGCTACGCGGTCTCGCCGCGCTCTGGGGGCTGGAGATTTCAGAGGATGCCCTCGGCGCGCTGGGCCTGACGCTGGGGGCGGATGTGCCCTATTGCCTGACGGGCGGGCTATGCCGCGTACGCGGCATCGGGGAACGGGTCGAAGGGCTCGGGCCGGGGCCCAAGCTTCATCTGGCGATGGAGCGGCTGGGTGGCGGACTTTCGACGCCGGAGGTGTTCCGCGCCTGGGACATGGCACCGACTTATCCGCCCGCGGACGCTCCGGGCGCGCTGGATGCGCTCTTGAGGGGAGATTTTGACCGGCTTCGCCGCCTTTCGCACAATGCGCTCATGGCGCCGGCGGCGTCGCTGATGCCGGAAATCCCGGAGAAAATCCAGGCGCTGTACGACATGGGCGCGCTTTTTGCGCAGATGTCGGGCAGCGGGTCTACCGTTTACGGCGTATTTCAGGATGGCGCCGCCGCGCGCGCCGCTGCCGGAAAGTTGGGAAAAAACGCGATTGTGACCGAAACGCTGCCCTCGTAATTGCATAAATTCGTCAGGTTCCGCTCAGCCTAGAGCCATCCGATTCCGCATGATGGGAGTAGAAGGATGGCTCGTTTTTTTGTGTTACTCGCGATGTGCGCGGCGCTTCTCAGCCCGCTTCCGGCGCGGGCGGAGACGCCCGATCCGCTGAAGGGACTGATACGGCTTCAGGTGGTCGCCCGGAGCAACGCGCTGAAGGATCAGCGGGAGAAGCTCTTTATCCGCGACCGCGTGCGTGCGCTGGCGGTTGAGATCGTCCGGAGCGCGAAGGACGCGGACGAGGCCTATGCGCGCCTGAAGGCGCAACGGCGCGCGTTGGCGCGGATCTCCGGCGCCCGGGTGGAGATCCGGGAGATGGATTGCCCCCTCCGGGTGTACGGCGACCTGGTGGTCCCGGCAGGGCGCTACCGCGCGGTGCGCATCGTGCTGGGCGGCGGCGCGGGCCGCAACTGGTGGTGCGTGCTCTACCCGGATCTGTGCGGCGTGGATCCGCTGTCTGTGGACGCGCTGAAATCGGACGAGCCCGTCGCGTTCTATTCCGAGATCATGCGATGGGCCGCCGCAATGAGGGGGAATGACTCTTGAAAAAACTTGCGTATATCGCGCTGATCCTGGCGTTGGTCGCCTGTTTTACGTTTCTGCCCGCACAGGCCGCGGTGGTGTTGGCGGTCGGTTCCAGCGGCAGCAATGTGGTCAAGGTGCAGAAGAGACTGATTCAGTACGACTATTTGGACGGCGTCGCCGACGGCAAGTACGGGGCCTCGACGCAGGCCGCCGTGAAGCTGTTCCAGCGCCGCAATGGCCTGACCGTAGATGGGCGGGTAGGCCCCTCGACCGCGGCCGCGCTGGGCGTGACGCTGACCTCCAGCGGCGGCGGCACGACCACGGCGTCTTCGACCTCCGCATCCATCGTCTCCAGCGATCACAGGCTCCTGTCCAAGCTGGTCTATGCGGAGGCCCGGGGCGAACCCTACAAGGGACAGGTGGCGGTGGCGGCGGTGGTTTTGAACCGGGTGCGCTCATCGTCCTTTCCAAACACCATTTCGGGCGTAATCTACCAGAAGAACGCCTTTTCCTGTGTCTCCAACGGTTCCATCAACAAAACGCCGGACTCCTCCGCCATCCGGGCCGCCCGCGATGCCATGAACGGCTGGGACCCTACCGGCGGATGCCTGTACTTTTATAACCCCAGAGCGACTTCGGACCGGTGGATCCGCAGCCGAACGGTCAAGACCGTGATCGGCAACCACTCCTTCTGCCTATGAAAAACAGAATTCATTGGCGGGGGCGCATTCAAAAAAAGGGCTTTCTGGTGATGCTCTCCGCGTTGGCGCTGGCGCTGCTCGTCACCAGCACCGTGATGCAACAGCGCGTGTCGGCGCTGACGCTGCAGGTCAACGCGGCCTATCAGAAGGCGTTCTATGAGACGATTGAGCTGATGAGCGGCATTCAGCTGAATCTGGAAAAGCTGATGGTCACAGGCAGCGCGCCGCAGCGGCAGGCGCTGCTCACCACCATCGCGCGGCAGGCCGAAGGCGTGTCCAGCAACCTCAGCCAGATGCCCCAGGGCGACACCACGCTGGAGGGCTCACTGAAATTCGTCAACCAGACCGCGGACTACGCCCGAGTACTGGCCGAGCGCATCGGCACCGGCGGCGCGCTGACCGGGCGGGATTACGAGCAGTTGGGCGACCTGAGAAACGCCAGCATCCAGCTCAACAATCAGCTGTCTGAGCTCCTGGCGCGCTACGATGCGGGCGAGCCGGTGTTTGGGAACGGTTCCGTGACATTCAGCGCCACCCAGGCGCCGGATGAGACAAACGAGCCCGCCGTGGATTACCCGGTGCTGCTCTACGACGGGCCTTTCTCCGACGCCAGCGTAGACCAGCAGATTGCGCCCAGCGGACCGGAGATTTCCAAGGATGAGGCAGGCCGTATGCTGACCGAGTTCGTGGGCGCGGAGCGCGTGGCGAACGCCGGTTATACCGGAGATTCGGACATCTTCTCCAGCTGCTATGAGTTTATCCTCACGCTGAAGGACGGCAATACGCTGACTGCGGGCATCACCAAGGCGGGCGGCCACGTGGTCTACATGCTTCCGGATCAGGCGAATTCCGAAGTGGTGCTCACCGAGGGCGACTGCATCGATCAGGGCGCGCGCTTTTTGGCCACCCACGGCTACGAGAACATGGCGGTCAACTACTGGCGCAGGCTTGACGGCATACTGACGGTCAATTATGCGGCGACGCAGGATGGCGTGCTGCTCTACCCGGATCTCGTCAAGCTGCAGATCTCGATGAAGGATGGCCAGGTGGTGGGCATCGAGGCGGCCAATTACCTGACCAACCACCGCGCGCGCACCATCGCGCCGCCGGTGGTCACGGAGGAGGAGGCCCGCGCGAAGATCAACCAGGCGTTGACCATCGAGCGCATGCGCCGGTGCATCATCCCACTGGATGAGGGCGAGGTGCAATGCTGGGAGATCACCGCGTCTTTCTCGGATGACGAGCAGTACCTCATCTATGTGGACACCGCCACCGGGCTCGAAAAGACCATCCTGCGCATCATGCAGGATGACGAAGGCATCGTGACCCAATAGGTTCGAGGCATCAAAAAAGCCCGGGGCTTTTTTGATGCAAGGGAAGGAACCCTGCGTGCGCCTGAAATCCCGCGGGATTTCCGAGCGGCGCACTGACCAAAGGATTAGATCGCGCCACCAAGTTGCGACCTGGTGGCGCGATCCCGTTCCCGGCGTACACGCCGCCGGGAACTATTGAAACACTCGGAGATTTTGTCGATGGTCTGAACCGGCCCCCGCGAAAAACGCGGGAGCCGGCCGTATTGATTCAGGAAAGCTCGAACTCGATTCTGACCGGATTGTGATCCGAGAACTGAAAGTCCAGCGGCAGCGTACGTACGGACTTCAGCGTAAGGTTGGGCGACAGGATGAAGCCGTCGATCACATAGGTCTGCATGTCCGGGTCCGCCGCGTCGTAAGGCCTGTCGTTCAGGCGGCAGGTGGGCGTGGCGTCGTCCGAGGCGAAGGTCCAGCCCGGCAGGATCGACGCGTCCACATCCCCCGGCACGTAAGCGCCCGCGACCTTGAGCGGATACTTCTGCCGGTCGACGCCGGGCAGCCACTGGTTGAAGTCGCCGCCCGCCACCACGTAATTGCCTTTTTCGTATTCGCCCGTCAGATAGTTCACCAGCGCCTTTGTCTGCGCCGCCTTGCCTTCGCCGGTATCGTAGGCCTCCAGGTGCAGGTTGACCACCACCAGATCTTTGCCCGTGCCCTCGACGGGGATGCGCGTCGCCAGCAGACAGCGTTTGAGGTTGCAGGTGGAGAGCGGCCAGGAGAAGGGGGAGGGCAGGCCGAGCCGCGCCGCGTCTGACATCGACAGGTTCGAAAGCGTCATGATGCCGCTGTCTACCTTGCCGATGGGATTCGTGACCGGGATCGGGACAAAGGGGCAGAGAAAGTTCCGAGCGAAGGCGGCCTCGCCGCCGATGGCGCCGGAGAGCGCGGCGACCTCGTCCACGGAGAAGGACCGCCTGGAATTCTGGTCCACCTCCTGGAGCAGCGTCAGGTCGCTCTCCTGCGCCGCGAGGGCTTCGATAATCCCGGACAAGTCACGCTCGATCATGGCCTGCGAGTCCGCGCCGGTGGTCTTGCCGCCGTCGAGGAAGAAGTCGACCTCCGCGGGCAGGCCGCAGTAGCCGATGTTGAAGCTGACGGCCGAGAGCGTGTCGCCGGGACCGGGTACGCCGTCCGCGCGCCCGGAGAGGGCGACCTGTTCCTCCGCCGCCGGGCGATACTCCATGATCGTCAGATAGCCGACGCCCAGCACCGCCAAAAGGATGACACCCGCGAGGGCCCAGAGCACGATCTTCACAAACTTTTTCATGGCGCCTCCATGGGGCGGCGCTTGCCGCCCGCTACTTCGGTTGTTGCGCTTCCTTGATGGTCTTGAGCCGCTTCATTACGTCGTCCCCGCCGCGGCCGAACCAGTCGTGCAGCCGCGTATACTCTTCGAACAAACGGTCGTATACCCGCCGGTTTTCCGGAACCGGGCGGTATACCGCGTCCGTCAGGCCGCCCATCTCCCGGGCCGCTTCGCGAATCGAGCCGTACCCGCCCGCCTCGCGCCCCGCGGCCACCGCGCCGAACATGGCGGAGCCCAGCGCGGGCGCCTGGGCCGACCGGGCCACGCGAATCTCGCGGCCGGTGACGTCCGCGTAAATCTGCATGAAAAAAGGGTCCTTGCGCGCGATGCCGCCGCAGGCGTAGAGGTTTTTGATGGCGACGCCGCCGCGCTCAAACGCCTCGTGAATCGTGCGCGCGCCGAAGGCAGTGGCCTCGATCAGCGCCCGGTAGATCTCTTCAGGCCTTGTGGTCAGCGTAAGCCCCACGATGAGGCCGGACAGGCCGCCGTCCACCAGTATGGAGCGGTTGCCATTCCACCAGTCCAGCGCCAGGAGGCCGGATTGGCCGGGCGCGAGGCGCGCCGCCCTGTCGCCCAGAAGCCGGTGCAGGCTGACGCCCCTTTCGCGGGCCTCAAGCGCGTCGCGCTCCGGTACGCAGGCATCCAAAAACCAGTTCAGGTGGTCGCCCGTGACCTGGTTGGCCTCGTAGCCCATCAGGCCGGGGATGACGCCGTCCTCCACCACGCCGGATATGCCCGGCACCGGGCGCTCCTCCGAGCCGACCATCACATGGCACGTGGAGGTGCCCAGAATCATGAGCATGTCTCCGGGTTCCGTCAGGCCCGCGGGAGGCAGCGACACATGGGCGTCCACGTTGGCCACCGCCACCGGTGTGCCCGCGCGAAGGCCCGTCCGCGCGGCGGCCTCCGGCGTGACCGCGCCGGCCCGGGCGCCGATGGGGAGGATAAACTGCCCCAGCTTTTCCTGCACCACGTTCTCAAGCCTGGGGTCCAGCGCCCGGAAGAAGTCCCGGGAGGGGTAGCCGTCCCGCTTGCTCCACAGCGACTTATACCCGGCGGCGCAGGCGCTGACGGCTTCGGACCCCGTCAGGAGCCACACCGCCCAGTCCGCCGCCTCGACGAAGCGGTGCGTTGCCCGGTACACGTCCGGCGCCTCGTTCAGAATCTGCCATATCTTGGGGAACATCCACTCCGACGAGGTCTTGCCGCCGTAGCGGGCGAGGAACGCTTCGCTCCGTTCCCGGGCGACGCGATTGATCTCGTCCGCCTCGCGCTGCGCGGCGTGGTGTTTCCACAGCTTCACGTAGGCGTGGGGATTGCCCGCCCATTCCGGCTTCAGGCACAGCGGGGTAAAGGATTCGTCCACCGGCAGCATCGTGCAGGCGGTGAAATCCACCCCCACGCCGACGATGTCCGACGCCGCCACGCCGGCCTGCTCCAACGCTTCCGGGATGACGCGGCAGAGCGCGTCGGCGTAATCCTGCGGGTGCTGCAGCGCCCAGTCCGGCGGAAGGCGCGTCCCGTCCGGCAGGGCGACATCCATCACCCGGTGGGGGTAATCCATGGCGGCGCCGGCCAGTTCCCTTCCCGTGCCGATCTCGGCCACCAGCGCCCGCGCGGACAATGTGCCAAAGTCGATGCCCAATGCGTACTTGCCCAAGCCGTTCCCTCCCAAATCCATGAAACAACAAAATTCGACAGAAGGAACCGAAATCCCTTCTGCCGGATCTTGTGATTTTGGCCCGATCTTTCGTTATTCGGCCTTATCCGCCGCCATGGTCAGAAGCTGGCCGGAACGCTTGAGGAAGGCCACCATGCGCTCGGACTCCAGCGGGCTGCGGGCCATCTCGGCCAGGTCCATGATCTGCTGGGCGATCATCGTGGTGCGCTCGCCCTCCGCCGCAGTCAAAAGGTACTTGACCAGCGGGTGCCGCGCGTTGAGCACCAGCGTCTTCTGCTCGGGCATCTGGAAGCCGCCGCCGAAGGCGCGGCTCATTTCGGAGAAGCGGCGGGACTGCTCTTCCACCGTGATCATGGCGGGCAGATCCTCGGTTTTGAAGGATTCCAGCTTCAGCGGCAAATCACTCTCGGACAGCGCCGCGCGGAACAGCGCCTCCAGCTTCTGACGTTCGCCGTCGTCGCCGCTCTCGTCCGTCAGCCCTTCCATGCCGCCGTCGACGCGCTGGAATTTGAGCCCATCGCCCACCTTGTATTCGAGGAAGCTGATGAAGTTGTTGTCAATCAGCGTGCCCAGCAGCACCACGTCCTTGCCCGCGGCCTCGTACAGCGCCACCATTTGCGCCTGGCGTTTTTCATCGCTGGCGTAGAAGACGGTCTTGTCCTTTTCGGTAAAGTTCTTTTCCTTGTACTCCGCGAGGGTCATGAACCGGCCGTCGGCGGTCTTGAAGAGGATCGCGTCCTTGACGCGGTCGTAGAACTTCTCGTCCCGGATGCAGCCGTACTTCACGAAGGGGTGGATGTCGTTCCAGTACTTTTCATAGGTCTCGCGCTTGCCGGTGAACTCCGCCACCAGCCGGTCGGCCACCTTGCGGGTGATGTAGGCGGACATCTTCTTGACGTAGCCGTCGTTTTGCAGGAACGAGCGGGACACGTTCAGCGGCAGGTCCGGGCAGTCCACGACGCCTTTGAGCAGCATCAGAAATTCCGGAATGACCTCCTTGATGTTGTCGGCCACGAAGACCTGCTTGTTGTAGAGCTTGATGACGCCCTCGTTGGCGGAGAATTCGTTTTTGAGCCGCGGGAAGTACAGGATGCCCTTCAGGTTGAAGGGGTATTCCGCATTCAAATGGATCCAGAAGAGCGGCTCTTCATAATCATGGAACACCTTGCGGTAGAATTCCTTGTACTGGTCGTCGGTCACGTCCGCGGGGCGCACGTTCCACAGCGGGTGCACGTCGTTGACGGGCTGCTCCGCGGCTTCTACACGGTCGTGCTCGTGGCCGTCCGCTTCCTCGTGGCCGTCTGCTTCCTCGTGGCCCTCATCCCCGGCGGGCTTGTCCTCGCGGAGGAAAATCGGCACGGGCATGAACGCGCAGTACTTCTCCAGCGTCTCCCGCAGTTTGTGAAGGTGCAGGAACTCGTGCTCCTCCTCGGAGATGGTCAGCGTGATGGTCGTGCCCCGCTCGGTCCGGTCGGAGGGCTCCATCTTGTACTTCATGCCATCCTCGCTGATCCAGCGCACGGCCTCCGCGCCCGGCTGCCAGGAGAGCGTGTCGATGACCACCTTCGAGGACACCATGAACGCCGAGTAGAAGCCCAGGCCGAAGTGGCCGATGATGCCGCCGTCTTCGCCTTCGGATTTGTATTGCTTGAGGAATTCCTCCGCGCCGGAGAAGGCCACCTGGGCGATGAAGCGCTTGACTTCGTCGTCGGTCATGCCCACGCCGTTGTCGATGATCCTGAGGGTGCCTTCTGCCTCGCTGGCCACCACGTCCACGCGATGGTTCTCCTCCGCGGGCACGTCGCCCTTCAGCGCCAACAGCTTATATTTGGCGATGGCGTCCGCGCCGTTGGACACCAGTTCCCGCAGGAAGATGTCTTTATCCGAATACAGCCACCGCTTGATGATGGGCATGATGTTCTGCGCGTGAATGGTGATGTTGCCGGTTTTCGACATGTCGCTTGCCTCCCGATGATGAATTGTCTTTACCCATATTTTATGAAGCAGGGCGGCGTATGTCAAGTTAAATCTGGCACTCAATAAAAGAGAGTGCTAACAAACGGGCGCGCTTTGGCGACGCTCGTGGGCATAACCCGGCCCACCCGGCATACGCTGATAGTGCGTGAAGGGGGGTGAGGGCGGTGAGGATCCCGTGGGAGCTGGTGGTGTCGTTCGCGCTGGGACTGGGACTTCTGTATGCGATCGGATGGCTTCTGCTGGTGCCAATGCGATTCCTCTGGCGTTTGATCGCGGGCGGCTTGATGGGGGCGCTCGCGCTGTGGCTGATCAACCAACTGAGCGGCGTCACCGGCGTTTACATCGCCATCAACCCCTTCACGGCCCTCGCGGTGGGCTTTCTGGGGCTGCCGGGGGCCGCGCTCGTGGTGGCGCTGCAGTTCCTTTTATAGGCATGCGCCGGGCGCGGGGCGCATAAAATTCAAGGAGGCCTCTGTGTTTGACGAATTCCCGCTGCTCAGGGACAGGCTGTCGGGCGAGGCCGATCTGACCGAGGTACGCCTCCGGGCCGGGCAGCCGATGGAAGCCCGCGGCATCGGGTGGGCGCGGCTGATCGGGCCGGGAGTCTCCCGGGAGGAGCTGGATGAACTGGTGCTCGAGATGACCGGCTATTCGATCTACGCCTGCGAGGAGCGCATCCGGCAGGGGTTTTTCACACTGCCGGAGGGGCACCGGGTGGGGCTGACGGGCCGGTACGCCTCTGACCGGGGCGGCGTGACGGCGCTGACGGGCATCCTCGCGATGTGCATCCGCGTCGCGCGGGCGGTACCGGGGGCGGCGGACCCGCTGATGCCGCACCTCTTCGACGGGGACAGGCTGAAAAGCGCGCTGATCCTTTCGCCGCCGGGCCTGGGAAAGACGACGATGCTCAGAGACGCGGCCCGGCAGCTGGCCGGGCGCGGATACCGGGTGGCGCTGGCCGACGAGCGGGGCGAACTGGCCGCTCCGGATGCCGCAGGCATTCCGACGATGGCGCTGGGCCCCCGCTGCGACGTGGCGACCGGCGCGGACAAGGCGCAGCTGATCGAGCGGCTGGTGCGCTCGATGGCACCGGATGTCGTGGTGACGGACGAACTGGGCGGCGAGGGCGATGCGCGGGCCGTTCATGAGGCGGTCGCCTCCGGGGTCATGGTACTGGCCTCCGCCCACGCGGCAAGCCTCGCGTCCGCCCGCGCCAGGCGCGGCCTCGCCCCGCTTTTGGAAGGCGGCCTGTTTGAGGTGTTCGCGGTGCTGGGCGGCGCGCCGGGCAGGGTCGAATCCATCGCGGACGGGCTGGGGGGATGGGCATGATGCTGCGTCTCATCGCGGCGGCGGTGCTCTCCGCCGCCTGCGCGCTGGCGGGCCGGTCGATGGCGAATGCCTGCCGGCGCCGCGCCGGGACGCTCCGCGCGCTGATCGAGAGCGTCGAGAAACTGCGGCTCAGCATGCTGGATAAGCTTTTGCCGCTGCGCGAGGCGCTGGGCGGCGGCCACCCGGCGATGCGCCGGGTGGCGGAGGTTATGGGGCCGGGGGGCGCGTCCGCAGCGTGGCTGCGGATCAAGGCGGACCTCACCGCCCGGGGCGGTGCGCTGGACTGCCTCACCGCGCCCGACGTCGCCGCGCTGGACGAGCTCTTTTCAGGGCTCGGTGAAAGCGGTGTCCGCGAGCAGCGCATCCTGCTCTCCGGCGCGCTGGAGGCGCTGGAGAAGCTTCGGCAGGAGGCGGAGAAGAAGGCGCGGGAGGAGAGCAAGCTTTATTCCACGCTGGGGTTTCTGGCCGGGCTGTCGCTGGCGATACTGCTTTTGTAGGAGGGATGCGCTTGAGCGTCGACCTGGTGTTCAAGATCGCGGCGATCGGGGTGCTGGTGTCCGTGCTGGCACAGGTTTTGTCCCGGGCCGGGCGCGACGACATGGCGATGCTGACCACGCTGACGGGCCTCGTGATCGTACTCCTGATGGTTGCGAATCTGGTCAGCGACTTCTTCGCCAGCGTCAAGAGCATCTTCAACCTCTACTGAACCGGGAGGGCGTATGGAGGTCGTGCGGCTGGTGCTTCTCTGCGTGGCGGCGGCGCTGGTGGCGGCGATGCTGCGGGTCGACCGGCCCGAAATGGCGGCTGCCGTGGCGATGGCGGCGGGCACGGTGGCGTTTCTGATGGCGGCGGGGGACCTCAAGGCCGTGGCCGACGCCGCGCGCACGCTGGCGTCGGGCGCGGGTGTGGCGGGGGAGTCCACGCTGGTCATGCTGCGCGCCGCCGGCATCGCGCTGATCGCGGAGTTTGGCGCGCAGATCTCCCGGGACGCGGGCGAGAGCGCGCTGGCCGGGCGGATTGAGCTGGGCGCGCGGGTGGCGCTGGCGGCGATGTGCGTGCCGCTGATCACGGGGCTGGTGACGCGCCTCGCGTCGTTGATGCCGTGAAGAGGATGGCGCTGACGGCGGCGCTGGCGCTTATTATCCTGTTGGCCGCGCCGGCGGCGCGGGCGCAGTCGCTGGACGATGCGCTGAAGGCGGTGGATACCTCGGCCCTTCAGCAAGTGGCGGACGAGGCCGAGATCGACGTGGGCGCAATGCTGAAGGGCCTGGCTTCCGGCGAGATCCGCCTGGATGCGGGCGAGGCGCTCCGGCAAGCCGGGCGCATTGCCCGCGAGAAACTCTCCACCGCCGGCGTGTGGCTGATGGCGCTGTGCCTGCCGTCCATCGCGCTGGCAATCCTGAAACGGCTCACCGGCGACGGCGCGGCCGCCCGCGCCGCGGGCACGGTATGTTACCTGGCGGCGGCGTCGGTGGCGGTGGGCATCGCGGTCCGGTCCATCGATCAGGCCCGGAGGGCGGTGGCGCTGACGATACGGCTGTGCGACGCGCTGTTTCCCGCGCTGACGGCCGTATTGGCCGCAACCGGGCGCGCGGCCACCGCCGCGGCCTTTTCCCCGGCGGCGGCGCTGATGGGCGGGGTGCTGGGATGGGCGATCGAGCGGGTGATCCTGCCGCTCTGCGGGCTTTGCGCCGCGCTGATCGTGGCGGGCAACCTCTCGGACGACGTGCGCCTGGACGGCATGACGGGGTTGATCGGGAGCCTGTGCAAATGGGCGCTGGGGCTCAGTTCCACGGTTTTGATGGGCGTACTCAGCGTGCAGGGGCTTCTGGGCGGCGGGCAGGACGGCGCGTCAATCCGTACGGCAAAGTACGCGATAGACAGTCTTCTGCCGGTCATCGGCGGCGATGTGGGCGACGCGCTGGAACTGGTGAGCGCCAACGCGGCGCTGATCAAGGGGGCCGTCGGCGCGACGGGGCTTGTCGTCCTGGCCGCGCTGACGGCGGGGCCGATGATCGAGCTGGCGCTGGTCATGTTCCTGACGCGCCTGGCCGCGGCGCTGACCGAACCCATCGAGGCGGGCCGCGCCCAGAAGATGATGGCGCAGTTTTCCGAGGTGCTGGGCCTCATGGTAGCATCGGTGGCCACGGCTGCGCTGATCACGGTGCTGGTGGCGGGCGCGATGCTCCGGTTCTGAAGGGAGAGCCCATGGACCATTTGACCGGCATTTGCCTGCGACTGGTGGCGCTCAGCGCGCTCAGCGCGCTTTTGGCGCCCGCGGCGGAAAAGAGCGCGGCCTTTCCGGGTCTGAAACTGATCGCGGGACTTCTGGTCAGCGCATCCATTCTGGACTTTTTTCTGGCGCTGATCAGCGCGCTCCCGTCTTGAGGAGGGGGCATGGGCAATTTCTGGGCGGCGCTTCGCGGCGCGAAGCGGATGGAGTGGATCATCGTGCTGGCGGCGGCTGCCGCGCTGATTTTACTTTTGACCAGCCAGGACGGGACCGGGGGGGACCGAACGGCGCTGGAGGCCAGGATGGAGGCGGTGCTCTCCGCCGTCCGCGGTGCGGGCCGCGTGCGGGTGTTGGTGGCGGAGGAGGACGGCGCGTCTCAGGCGTTTTCCCAGGCAGAGGCGGCCGCCCGGGGCGTGGTGATTGTGGCCGACGGCGCGGACGATCTCAGGGTGGCGCTGGAACTCGCCGGCGCGGCGCAGGCGATTTTGGGCGTGGATGCGGACAAAATACAGGTACTGAAAATGGAGGATGACAAATGAATACGATGGGTTTGAAGCCGATGGAAGCCCTGCGCGGCGCGGCCGCGCGCCTGAAGGCGTTGGAACCCCGCGCGATGATGTTCCTGTGCGCGTCGCTGATCCTCGCGCTGTTGTCGCTGTATATGCTGATCTGGGCCGGCGCCCATGTGGAGCGCGCGTCCGCGCCTGCCTCGCGGGTCTACGAGCCGGTGGACTCCATCGCCCGTTTTCGCGATGAGCGCTTACGCGTCCGTGACGCGGAGATCGCGCAGCTGAACGCGCTGATCGCGGACGAATCCGCCGGACAGGGCATTCGGGACGCGGCCCGGGAACGGATTTTGCGCCTCACGGAATGGATGGAGCAGGAGACGACGGTGGAGGGGGTGCTCCGCGCGCGCGGGTACGACGATCCGCTGGTCACCGTCCACGCGGATTCGGTCAACGTGCTGGTGCGCGCGCCCTCGCTCACCCAGGCCGAGGCCGCCCGCATCCTGGAGTTGACCGCCCGGGAAACCGGCCAGACAGGCGGCAACATCAAGATCATCCCGGTGGCAAAAGCGGACGAAAACGCGCAATGAGCCGACAATTTGTCCTGGCCATTAAATCTTCCATTGTGTTTGCTAAGATCGCCGAAATCTGTTATAATAAGGGCACACCCAAAGGAGGTGCCTCTTTGTCATGAGTGAAAATCTGCCGACGAATGTGCAGTTGGAATCCGGCGAGCACGGCTCGGTCAGTTTTGCCACCGATGTGATCGCCACCATCGCGGGCCTTGCCGCCACCGAGGTCGAAGGCGTGGCCTCCATGGGGGGCGGCGCCAGCGGCCTGGCGGACATCCTGACGCGCCGCGGCCAGTCCACCAAGAACCTCACCAAGGGTGTCAAGGTGGAGGTGGCGGAGGGTTCCGTGACCGTGGCCATCACCATCGTGGTGGAGTTTGGCTCCCCCATCCCGGAGGTGGCCTCCGGCATCCAGGAGAACGTCAAAAAAGCCATCGAAACCATGAGCGGGCTTACCGTCAAGGCCATCGACGTACACGTGCAGGGCATGAGCTTCGAGCGCGAGCATCGCGCCGCCGCCGAGATCGAGATGCAGCAGCGTGCGTTGCTGGAGGAGCAGGAGCGCGCCGACGAGGCCGCTGACAGTCAGTCGCCGGAAGACGATCCGGCCACCTGACCATAAACGCGAAGGGGGAACGGCCATGAAGATGAATTTCTTTGAACGCCTGTTGCTGGCGGTAACCGGCATACTGGGCGTGTTTTTTGCCGCGGCGCTTGGCGTAGTCGCCTACTACGGCGATCAGCTGGGCCTGACGCTGGGCGATTACAGGCTCACGCTCAAATCGGGCGTCTGGCCGGCGGTGGTGCTCGGAGTCATCGCGCTGATCGCGCTCGTCTGGGGCCTGAAGCTCCTGGCGCTGGCCTTCAAGCGGGAGCCGCGGCGCGATCGTTCCAGCGTTTCGGTGCAGAACACCGAAAACGGCTCGGTGCGCATCTCCGTGGCCGCGATGGACACGCTGGTCAAGCAGGCGATCGCCCACGACGAGGGCGTCGTGGACATCAAGACTTCCATCATCAACCACGAGGACTCCATCTCCGTGTCCATCGATATGACGCTGGCATCCGACGTGCATATCCCCAACGTCACCATGATGATGCAGCGCACCATCAAGAACTTCATCGAAGAGTTCTCCGGCATCGCGGTGCGGGAGGTGACCATCATGGTCTCCAAGATCATCGAGGTCACGCCCCAACCGCCGCTTCAGCTGACCGCGAGGCCCGAGGCCGAAAAGATGATGATGGAGGAAGCGCCGTTGCCCAAGCTGGAACAGGGCACGACGAGCGAGCCCGAGAGCGAGCCGGAGCCTGTGCCCGAGCCGGAACCGGAACCGGCCCCGGAGGGTGTTGAGGAAACCCCGCCGCAGCCCGCCGAAGAGGCGCAGCCGGAAGCGGATGCCGAGGATCCCGAGAGCGTGAAAGAACCCGAACAGCCGGAAGAAGACGAGATCGTGAACGAGAAGGACGTTTGGTAATACGGGAGGGCGGAGGATGGATAAAAAGACGGTCAAGGGCCTGCTCGGCGGCGCCCTGGGGTTGGTAGCCGCCATACTCATCCTGACCATCGGCTTTTGGAAGGCGCTGCTCATCGTGGGGCTGACCGCCATCGGCTGGTGGCTGTCCGGCGCGCGACAGTTCCCCCAGGGCTTATACGACTTCCTCGCGCGCATCAAATTCCCCTGGGACTAGCCGCTGATGCCCGAGAGGCCAATTGGGCGTCATGCCAAACGCCGCGATTTTTCGTGGCGTTTTTTCCGGTCTTGCCCACGATAAAGGAGTGCGAAAGATGAACAGAACCCAAGCCCGCGCCGCGGCGATGAAGCTGGTCTACGAATGGGACATGGGCGGGGACGGCGGCGATGACACCTGCCGTGAACTGCTCGAAATCCGGCCCGACGAGGATGAAATCGAGTACATGCAGGCGATCTTCGAGGGGGTCCGCCTGGGCCGGGGCGTGCTGGATGAAAAGATCGAGCGCTTTGCCCATGGCTGGAAGCTGGACCGGCTCTCTAAGGTGGATCTCGCGATTCTCCGGGTAGCGGTTTACGAGCTGACCGAGGCCCGCGAACCCGCGGGCGCGGTAATCCAGGAGGCCGTTCAGCTGTCGGAAAAATACTCCAGCGAAAAGGCGGGCGCGTTTGTCAACGGCGTGCTGGGGGCCATGGCCCGCGCGGAGGAAGCCTGATGGTGCTTGGCGTCGATACCAGCTGCTACCGCACGTCGCTGGCGCTGGCCGACGCGGGCGGAATCGTGGCTCAGGCGGGAAGGCTCCTGGACGTACCCGAGGGCGCGCGGGGGCTCCGGCAATCGGACGCGCTGTTTCAGCACGTCAAACGGCTGCCGGCGCTGATGGAGGAGATGATGGCGGGCGCCCAAGGGGCCGTCGATGCCGTCGCCTTCAGCGAAAAGCCGCGCCCGGCCGACGATTCCTACATGCCGGTTTTCATGGCGGGTACGTCGCTTGCGAAATCCGTCGCCGCGCTTCTGCACGTTCCGCAAATCGCCACCACCCACCAGCAGGGTCATCTGCGCGCCGCACTGGTGGGAACGGATCTCGAAAAGGATTTCGTCGCCGTCCACCTGTCAGGCGGCACCACCGAGATTTTGCGGGTGGGCGATGGGCTTGACATTCGCCTTCTGGGCGGTACGGCGGACATCAGCGCAGGACAGCTGGTGGACAGGACGGGCGTCGCGCTGGGGCTTGGCTTTCCCGCCGGACCGGGCCTTGAGGCGCTGGCGGAAAGGGGCGAGCCCCGTTCGATTCTGCCGGTCAGCGTGCGGGGCATGCAGGCGAGTTTTTCCGGGGCGGAGGCCGCGGTGATGCGCCTGATCGAATCGGGCGCCGCGGCGGAAAATGTGGCGGCTGAGGTCTATTCGCTGCTGGCCAGGACGCTGGCGCGGCTGGTCTCCCAAGCGGCCGGCGCCACGGGCTTGACGGACGTGCTGCTGGCGGGCGGCGTCGCCTCTTCCGGGCTGTTGAGAGCGCTCTTGCCGGAGCGGCTTCGCCGGCTGAACGAGGCTGTCCGCGTACAATGGGCAAGGCCGGAGCTGTCCGGCGACAACGCCGCCGGCGTTGCGCTGATCGGCTGTGACCACTTGAAGGAGGGATGCGCGTGAGCGCCGCAATCATTGACGGAAAGGGCATTTCCATCGCGATCCGGCAGGAACTGAAGGAAAAGGTGGAGCGCCTGAAGGAGAAGGGCGTTGTGCCCTCGCTGACGGTCATCCTGGTGGGGGACGATCCGGGTTCTCAGGTCTACGTGCGCAACAAAGAGCGCGCCTGTCTCGAGGCCGGCATGGCGGGCCGCGTGATCCGCATGCCCAAGGAGACCACGCGGGAGGATTTGCTCTCCGAGATCGAAAAGGTCAACCGGGATGAAAGCGTCCACGGCCTTCTGGTGCAGCTGCCTCTCCCCGGACATCTGAACGAGGCGGAGATCATTGGCGCCATCGCGCCGGAGAAGGATGTGGACGGGCTGCACCCGATGACCCAGGGGCTCATCTTGAGCGGCGCGCCCGCGGCGCTTCCGTGTACGCCCCGCGGATGCATCGAGCTGATCAAGCGCGCGGGTGTGCCCCTCGAGGGCGCGGAAGCCGTGGTGGTGGGCCGCAGCGTGATGGTCGGAAAGCCGATGGCGCTGCTTTTGTTGCGGGAAAACGCCACCGTCACCATCTGCCACTCCCGGACAAAAAACCTCGCGGAGGTCACCCGGCGCGCGGACGTGCTGGTGGCCGCCATCGGCAGGCCGCGCTTCATCACCGGCGACATGATCAAGCCCGGCGCGGCGGTCATCGACGTGGGCATCAATCGCCTGCCGGACGGCAAGCTGACCGGCGACGTGGACTTTGAATCCGCCCGCGAAGTGGCCGGCCATATCACGCCGGTGCCGGGCGGCGTCGGGCCGATGACCATCGCGATGCTGCTGGAAAACACCGTCGAGGCGGCGGCACGGCATGCAAACTGAGCAGGCGCTGACCGTCAGCGAGCTGAATGAGTACGCCCGGCGCCTTCTGGCGGCGGACCCGTTGCTTCGCGCGCTCAGGGTGCGCGGTGAAATCACCGGCTTCAAGCGCCACTTCAGCGGCCACCTGTACTTCTCGATCAAGGACGAGGGCGCGCGGGTGCAGTGCGTGATGTTCCGCCAGAACGCGCAGGACAGAAAGCTGCTTGACTTCGAACCCGCCGACGGGCAGATGGTGGTGATCGACGGCGCCGCGTCGCTCTACGCCGCCACAGGCGGCTTTCAGATTTACTGCCAGGCCATGCGCCGCGAAGGTGCGGGCGCGCTGTACCAGCGGTTCGAGGCGCTTAAAAAAAAGCTGCTGGAAGAGGGGCTCTTTGATGCCGCGCTGAAAAAGCCGCTGCCGCTTTTGCCGCGGCGGGTGGGATTGGTCACGTCGCCCACAGGGGCGGCGGTACGGGACATGATCCGTATCCTCCGGCGCAGGAACCCCGCCGCCGACATTCTGCTCTCACCCTGTCAGGTGCAGGGGGAAGGCGCCGCTGGGGACATCGCGAGGGCTTTGGACCTTCTGAACGCCCGTGGCGGCGTGGATGTGATCCTCTGCGGCCGGGGCGGCGGCTCCATCGAGGATCTGTGGGCCTTCAACGAGGAGACCGTCGCCCGCGCCATCGCGCGCTCACGCGTTCCGGTCATCTCCTGCGTCGGCCACGAGACGGACTTTACCATCGCGGACTTTGTCGCCGATGCCCGGGCGGCCACGCCCTCGATGGCGGCGGAGATGGCGTCCCCGGTGCGGCGGGAGCTTATGGACGCGCTTGACCGCCAGGCGCTCAGGATGCAGCGCGCGCTGACGGGCCGGCTGCTCCTGAACCGCGAGAGACTGGCGCGGCTTGATAAGGCCTTCCGCGCGCCGGAAGCGATCCTCATCGCCCCCAGACGGGATGCGCTTTTGCGCCTTCGCGCCCGCGCCGATATCGCGCTGGAACGAAAAACCGTTGTCGCCCGCGGCAGGCTCGCGCTGCTCGCGCGGGCGCTTTCCGGGCTGAATCCCGAAGGGGTACTGTCGCGCGGCTACGCGCTGGTCGAATCAGGCGGAAAGTTCATTACAAATGTTCGTGGCGTCGCCCCCGGGCAGGACGTCACCATAACGCTGGCGGGCGGAGCGCTGGACGCCTCCGTCACCGCCGTGCGGGAAGGGGAAATGCACCATGGAACCTGAACTGAACTTCGAGGACGGCATGGCGCGCCTCGAGGAGATCGTAAAATCACTTGAAGAGGGAACACTGCCGCTGGAGGTATGCTTCACTGCCTACGAGCGTGGTATAAAGCTGGTAAACGCACTGGGATCGATGCTGGACGACGGCGAGGCGCGCATCCGCGCGCTGACGGAGAGCGGCGAAGTCCCCTTTGATGCGGAGGGCGCAGAATGAAGCTCGAAGAATACGCGCGCCTGGCCGATGGGGCGCTGGATCGCGCGCTGGCGGAGAAGCCCTGGTCGGCGGAGGGGCACGAGGCGCCGCCGCTGCTCAGGCAGGCGATGCGCTACAGCGCGCTGGCGGGTGGAAAGCGGCTGCGCCCGGCGATGCTGCTGGCGGCGGTGGACATGCTGGGCGGCGACCGGGACGAGGCATTGCCCTACGCCGCGGCCATTGAGATGATCCACACCTATTCGCTGATCCACGACGACCTGCCCGGCATGGACGATGACTGCCTGCGCCGGGGGCGGCCCACCAACCACATGGTGTTCGGCGTCGGCCAGGCGATTTTGGCGGGCGACGCGCTCTTGAATCAGGCCTACGAGATGATGCTCTCCCACGCGCTGGAGGAGCCTTCGAGGGTCGGCCCCCGCACCCGCGCGGCCTGGGAAATCGCCCGGGGCGCGGGTGTTCAGGGCATGATCGCCGGACAGAGCATGGACCTCTCCTGCGAGCGGGGCGCGGTGGACCCTGAGCCTACGATGCTCAAGTACATCCACCTGCACAAAACCGGCTCCATGTTCCGCGGCGCGCTGCGCGCCGCCTGCGCGCTGGCCGGCGCGACGGAGGAGGAGCGAAGGGCGCTTTCCCGCTACGCGTCCAACTTCGGCATGATGTTCCAGGCGGTGGACGACCTCTTGGACGTGGAGGGCGAAGAGCGCGCGCTGGGCAAGACGCCCGGCAAGGACCAGCGTTCCGGCAAGCTCACCTGCGTGGGCGTCTATGGCACCGGCGGCACCCGGTCGCTGATTATCGAGCTGCAGCAGGACGCGATGGACGCGCTGCTGCCCTTTGGCGAACGCGCGGCGTTTTTTCAGGACCTGCTCTGCGATATGATGCACAGAAAGACCTGACGAATCGCCCCGGAAAGGCTGGCAAGAGATGCTCTTTTATGAAGTGATCGCAAACCGGGTGCTGATGACCTGCGTGGCTGCCTGGTTCATCGCCCAGGCGCTGAAGGTGCTGTTTTATTACTTCCTCGAAAAGCGGTGGGACTTGGCGCGTTTTTTCGGGCTGGGCGGCATGCCCAGCTCCCACTCGGCGGTGGTGTGCGCGCTGGCGACGGCGGTGGGCGTATCCCGGGGCTTTTACAGCCCGGAGTTTGCGATCGCTTTCGTGCTGGCCACCATCGTCATGACCGACGCGGCGGGCGTGCGCCGGGCGGCGGGCAAGCAGGCCGCGCTGCTCAATAAAATCGTCCGGGAACTGACGGAAGAGGGCCACGGTCTGACCCATGAGACGCTGAAGGAACTGCTCGGCCATTCGCCCTTTGAGGTGATGATCGGCGCGCTTCTGGGCGTTCTGATTGCGGTCGTCATCATGTAACGGATTCGGGAGATTAACGGAATGCTTGATACCATCAATTCGCCCGCACAGCTTAAGGGCATGAAGCTTCCCGAGTTGCGCGCGCTGGCGGCGGAAATTCGCGAAAAACTTCTGCAGACGGTTTCGTCCAACGGAGGACATCTGGCGAGCAATCTGGGCGTGGTGGAGCTGACCATCGCGCTGCATGTGGTCTACGACTGCCCCGAGGACAAGCTGGTCTTTGACGTGGGGCATCAGGCCTACGCGCACAAGCTTTTGACCGGGCGCGGGCCTCGCTTTGATACGCTCAGAAAGTGCGGCGGCATCGCCGGCTTTCCGAGGATCGACGAGAGTCCCTACGACGCCTTTACCACGGGGCATGCCTCCACGGCGCTGTCCGCCGCGCTGGGCATGGCCCGCGCGCGGGATCTGATGGGCGCAAAGCACCATGTCGCGGCGGTGGTGGGCGACGGCGCGCTGACCGGCGGCATGTGCTATGAGGCGCTCAACGACGCGGGCATGTCGAAGACCGCCATGGTGGTGGTGCTCAACGACAACGAGATGTCCATTTCACAGAACGTGGGCGCGCTGTCCGGGCACCTGACGGCGCTCAGGCAGTCCAGTCCCTACCGCAAGCTCAAGCACGCCGTTTCCGTGGGGCTTGACAAGATGCCGGGCGTCGGCAAACCGATCCTGCGCGGCATGGAGCGGGTGAGAGACTCGCTGAAATCGCTGGTCATCGACGACAAATTCTTCGGCGCGCTGGGCTTTGAGTATCAGGGTCCCATCGACGGCCACGACCTGAAGCGCATGATCCGGGTTCTGAAGCGCGCCAAAGAGGCGCAGCGGCCTGTGCTGGTGCATGTGGTGACCAAAAAAGGCAGCGGCTACGAGCCTGCGGAGGAATCGCCGGACCTGTTTCACGGCGTGCCGCCCTTTGATGTGGACGGCGGCCGGATTGCCAAAAAGGCGGGCCTTAAAAACGGCCAGGCGATGGCTGCGGAGCTCTCGGCCATCGCCGACAGTGACATCCGCGTGACGGCCATCACGGCCGCGATGCCCGACGGGACGGGCCTTTCGCTCTTCAAGGAGCGCCATCCCGACCGTTTCTTCGACGTGGGCATCGCCGAAGAGCACGCCGTCACGATGGCGGCCGGCCTCGCGGTCAGCGGCATGCGGCCCTATGTGGCCATTTATTCCACGTTTTTGCAGCGCGCCTACGACCAGCTGCTGGTGGACGTGTGCCTTCAGAAGCTGCCCGTCACCCTGATGATCGACCGCGCCGGCCTCGTAGGGCCTGACGGCGCGACCCATCAGGGCGCCTTCGACATGGCCTACCTGCGCTCAATGCCCAATATGGTGGTGTGTTCGCCCCGGGATGTGCGGGATCTCCGGCGGCTGATTCGGCTGAGCCTTGCGCACGACGGCCCGATGGCCATCCGTTACGCGCAGCAGGCCGACGACATGGGTCCCCATATGCAGGAGAACGCGCCGCTTGAGGTGGGCCGGTGGGAACTTTTGAGCGCGGGGGAGGATGTGATGATCCTCGCCGTCGGGCGCATGGTGGAGACCGCGCTGAACGCGGCCATCAAGCTGGTGGGCAAGGGTGTGCGCTGCGGCGTGATCGACGCCCGGTTCATCAAGCCCATGGACGAGGACATGCTCCGGGAGACTGCCCAGCGGCATCCGCTGCTGGTTACGCTGGAGGATGGCGTGGTGATGGGCGGCTTTGGCTCCGCGGTGCTGGAAAGGCTGGCGGCCTGGAGCGTCGAAACCTCCGTCGTCACGCTGGGCATCCCGGACCGCTTCATCGAGCAGGACACAGCGTCCGGCCAGATGGCGGACTGCGGGCTCTCCATGCCGCAGGTGGTGGAAACAATCCTGACCCGCGTCCGGGCGATCCGCGGCGCTTCCGGCCGTGCCGTTTAGGCGCGCCGATCAGGCGCTGGTGGACGAAGGGCTCGCGCCGTCCCTTGCGGTGGCGCGGGCATTTGTCATGGAAGGGCGCGCCTATCAGGATGAGGAACGGCTGGACAAGCCTTCAGATGCCGTGAAAAGCGGCGCGCGCCTTTCGGTGCGCGAGGGACGGCCCTACGTCAGCCGGGGTGCCCACAAGCTTCTGGGCGCGCTGGATGCCTTCAGCCTGGAGGTCGATGGCAAGGTCTGCCTGGATGTAGGCTCCTCCACCGGCGGGTTTACGGACGTGATGCTGCGCCGGGGCGCCGCGCGGGTCCATGCGGTGGACGTAGGGTACGGCCTCCTCGACTGGCGGCTTAGGAGCGATCCCCGCGTCACCGTCATGGAGCGCACCAACGCCCGGTTCTTGACGCCTGAAATGTTCCCCGAGCCGCCTGAATTTGGCGCCACCGATGTGTCGTTCATCTCGCTGACGCAGGTGCTGCCGGCCGCGCTTCGCGTGCTCGGCGGAGACTGGCGCTTCGTGGCGCTGATCAAGCCGCAGTTCGAGGCGCCGAGGAACAAGGTCGGCCCCCGTGGCGTGGTCCGCGATCCGGCGGTACACCGCGAAGTGATTGAACGCGTGGCCGTTTGCGTCGCCTCGCTCGGTTTCCGCGCGGCGGCGCTGGACTTCTCGCCGATCACCGGGCCGGAAGGTAACGTGGAATTTCTGCTCGGCATAGACCGGCGTAATGATCTCACACAGGGCATCGATGATGCGCGCATCGGCGCGGTCGTTTCGGCGGCATATGACAAATTTATGAAATCGCCCGATTCTCCTTGAATGCATATGCATTCATGGTATACAATATTGCGCGTAGGGGCTGAGAACATGGCCTTCCGGACGGTGGGTATTTGGCAAAACGACGGCAAACCGGGCGTGCAGGCGGTTGCGCGCCGGCTTCGTGTTGCGCTGGAGGAGCGCGGCATGCGCGTGCTGCCCGACTGCGCTCACCTGGACGGCTGCGATTTGATCATCGTATTGGGCGGAGACGGCACGTTTCTTCGCGCCTTTGAGGCCGCGATGCCCTGGGACATCCCGATGCTGGGCGTCAACCTGGGCCGCGTCGGCTTTCTGACCGAGATGCAGCCCGACCGCCTCGAGCAGGACGTGGAACTCCTCGCCCAGGGCTCGTATACCTTCGAACCCCGCATGCTGCTGGAGGTCCGCACGGCCTCCGGCCAAAAGGCGTTTGCGCTCAACGAGGTGGCCTTCAACCGGTCGGATTCGTTTGTGGGCATCCTGTCGCTGTCAATTGCGATGGAGGGCGGCATGGTGGATCGCTTTTCCGGAGACGGGCTGATTGTGGCCACGCCCACAGGCTCCACCGCCTATTCGATGGCGGCGGGCGGGCCCATCGTCGCCCCCGGCCTTGACTGCATGCTGCTCACACCCATCTGCCCCCATACGCTGGCCGCGAGACCCATCGTCATCAGCGACCGGCAGGTGGTTTCGGTATCGATCCTGGGCGACGCGCGCCGCGCGCGCGTGATCGTCGACGGCCGGTACGTCATCACGCCGGACGACGGCGCCGTGACGGTGCGCCGCGCCGAGCGCAACATCCGCTTCGTGCGGCTCAGGCCGCACAGTTTTTTCGAACTTCTGCGGGGCAAGCTGTCCGATTGGACGCCGTAGACGCCCGCGATCCTTGAATGAAGGGGAGGACATACCATGAAGTCGGTGCGCCACTCCATGATTCTGGAGATCATCGAATCGCAGAACATTGAAACCCAGGAGGAGCTGGCCGAGCAGCTCAAGCGGCACGGTGTGCGCGTTACGCAGGCCACCGTGTCCCGCGATATCAAGGAACTGCGCCTTGTGAAGGTCCTGAGCGAGCGCGGCGGCTACCGATACGCCACCAGCGAGCGCGCCGAGCAGGGCATGAGCGACCGCTTCATCCGGATATTCTCCGAATCGGTGTTATCCATGAACGGCGCCAGCAACCTGATCGTCATCAAGACGCTTTCCGCCTCCGCCAACGCCGCCGCCGAGGCCATCGACTCCATGAAGTGGCCGGAGATCGTGGGTACGCTGGCGGGCGACAACACGATCCTGGTGGTCGTGCAGTCCGAAGACGTGGTGGAGCCTGTACTGGCTCGTTTCAAGACTTTGATACGGTATTAGGAGGCATCCCTTGCTACTCGAACTTTCGATCCGCAACGTCGCGCTGATTGAGCGGCTGCGCATCGAATTTGAACCGGGCCTCAACGTGCTCACCGGCGAAACCGGCGCGGGAAAGTCGATTCTGGTCGACTCGGTCAATCTGGCGCTGGGCGCGCGGGCGGCGCGGGATTTGGTGCGCACCGGCGAGGAAAAGGCCGTCGTTCAGGCGCTCTTCGACATGCCAGAGGGTGCCGCGGCGCTTCTGGAGGAAGCGGGCGTCGAGCCGGAGGACGATGTGCTCTCGCTCGTCCGCGAAGTGTCCGCCTCCGGCCGGTCCGTCAGCCGGATCAACGGCCAGGCCGTACCCACGGCGCTTCTCAGGCAGGTGACGGCGCTCGTCATGGATGTGCACGGCCAGCATGAGCATCAGGCGCTGTTAAACCCGCAGCTGCACGCCGCCTTCCTGGACGACAGCGGGGACGCGGCGCACCGCGCGCTGATGGACGACGCGGCTGAGCGGTACGAGCGTTACGCCCTCAGCGCCAGGGAAGCGCGCAGGCTGCAGATGGACGAGCGGGAGCGGGTGCGCCTGGCGGACCAACTGAGCCGCCAGATCGACGAGATCAGAGCGGTGAAGCCCAAACCCGGCGAGGATGAGAAGCTCGCCCGGAAGCTGGCGCTCTACGAGCACGGCGAGAAAATCGCGCAGGCGGTGGGCGCGGCCTACGGCTACGTTTACCGCGGCGAGGGACGGGCCCTCGCCGCGCAGGACGCGCTCTCCCGCGCGGCAGACGAGATGGCGTCCATCGCGGCGCTGGATCCGCGCTTCGAGGCGCTGCGCGCCCGGCTTGAGGAGCTTTTCTACGCCGCTCAGGACGCGGGCACCGAGCTTCAGCGCATTCAGGACGCGCTGGACTATGACCCCGCCGCTGCGGAGCGCGCCGCGGACCGATTGAGCGAGCTGAAGCGGCTCAAGCGGCTGTACGGGCCGGAGCTGACGGACGTACTGGACTTTTACGAAAAGGCGAAGGCGGAGCTCGCGCTTCTGACTGAGAACGACGCGCTGCGCCAAGAGGCGGAGGCCCGCCGGGATGAGGCAAAAGCGCAGCTTGAAGGCGCCTGCCGCCTTTTGACCGAGAGCCGGCGCGATCTGGCGAAAAAGCTGTCCGACCGGCTGATTTCGCAGCTTCGGGATCTGGGCATGGGCGCGACGCGCTTTGAGGTGGAGATCCTGCCCGGGTCGCTGACCGCCCGTGGCGCGGACGAAATCCAGTTTCTGATCTCGCCCAACCCCGGCGAACCGGTGAAGCCGCTTGCCGCCATCGCCTCAGGCGGCGAACTGTCCCGCATTATGATGGCTTTCAAGGCCATTCAGGCGGACAAGGGCGGCGTGAACGCCATGATCTTTGACGAGGTGGACACCGGCGTCTCCGGTCGCATGGCGCAGGCCGTGGGCGAGAAGATGGCTGCCATCGCCAGGAAGCGGCAGGTAATCTGCGTGACGCATCTGGCACAGGTCGCGGCGCTGGCAGACGCCCATTACCTGGTGGAAAAGACCGTGGAAGGGGAGCGCACCGGCTCCACTGTCCGAAGGCTCGACCGGGATGGCCGAATTGAAGAGATCGCGCGCCTCGTAGGCGGCGCGGGTGATCCGTTAAGCTCGCGGCGTCACGCCGCCAATATGCTGGACGCGGCGCAGGTCCTCGTTCGCGGCCGGTGAAGCGCATGGAACAGGGAGGGGAACCCCGAGGAATGGAGTACGGCAGGTTCTTTACCCGGCTGAGGTTCTGGAGCCGGATATTTTTCCGAAACTACCAGTCGCCGCCGCCGGAGGCGCTGCCATCGCCCGCCATTTACATTTGCCGCCACAGGAACCTCAGGGGCCCCATCGACACGCTCATCTGGCTCAGCGCGCCGGTTCATCCCTGGGTGTTCAGCGTGTTCTGCGAACGAAAAACCTGTTACCGCCAGTATGCCGACTATACCCTCACCCGGCGTGCCGGCTGGCCGAGAGTTTTCGCGTTTCCGGTGGCGAGGATCCTGTCCTGGGTTGTGCCGGGCCTGTGCGGCTCCATGGGCGCGATCCCGGTCTACCGCTCCACCGCGCGGGTGGTTACCACCTTCCGCAAGACGCTGGAGGTGCTCAAAGCTGGACGGCGCGTCATCATCTACCCGGACGTCGACTATTCTGATGCCTCCGATCGCATGGGCGCGCTGTACGAAGGGTATCTGGTGCTGGGTTCGCTCTACCACCGCGCCACAGGCAAAAACCTCCTATTCATCCCGCTGCGCAGTGAAAAACGCTGCATCACCGCGGGAGCGCCCATTGAATTTGACGGCGCACGACCGAGGGAACAGGAGACCGAGCGCGTCGCGCGGGCAATCCGCGAAGCGCTGGCATAGCGGGGCCGATGGATTCCGCGGCGCACCTTTATCGGCTTTGGGCGCGGACCGGTTCTAAAAAAGCAGGAAAGACCGGCGCTTTCAACGCCATGCGGCCTGGAATCGGCATTGACGGCCGTCCGGCATAGCGCCCCCGAAAGTGGAATAGGATGTATCACCCGAAGCGAAAGAGGGGTGATGCGTTTGATACGCCTGAAGGTCGTCCGGGCGTCCAGCCTGCTCATGGGCATCGTACTGACGCTGCTGGCGGTGGTGCTGGCGGTGATCCTCGTCAGTCAGCTTCTGGCGCCGGAGCCGGCGGCATCCGCGCCCGCGGCAACCATCGCGCCCACACAAGAAGCACAGGCGAATTCCTCCGGGGCGGTGGCGGCGTTTGCCGCCGCCGCCCCGTCGCAGGTGGACGTAATGTTTGGCGATCGATTGCTGGTGGAGGTCCTGAGGGCGACCGTCCGGCCTACCGCGACGCTGCGGCCCAGGGGAACGATTCTGATCTACCATACCCATACCAACGAAGCCTATATGAAGGCGCCCGGGGACACCTACCAGGAGACGGAGGCGTGGCGCACGGCGGATCAGTCCCACTCGGTCGTCCGGGTGGGAGAGGTGCTCAGCGAGCTCCTGGCAGACCGGGGGTTTGACGTGACCCACGACGCGACCAACCACGAGCCGCCGGACCTGGGCACCGCCTACGAGAGGTCACTGAAAACCATCGAGAGTTACGCGGAAACGTTCGACCTCTACATCGACCTGCATCGGGATGCCTACACCCCCGTGGTCTACAAGTCGGTTTCGGTGAAGGCGGGCGGCACGGACGCGGCGCAGCTGATGCTCCTGGTGGGCAACGGCAAGGGCTTTGACGACAATCCCGTCTACTATCCCAGAAACCTGACTTTTGCCAAGAAGCTGACCAATCGGCTCAACCAACTCTCGCCCGGCATCTGCCAGGATGTGCTGGTCAAAAACGGCCGCTACAACCAGCATCTGGGGCTATCGATCCTGGTGGAGGCGGGGCACAACCGGAATACGCTGATGGAGGCCGTGGCGTCAATGCCCTTTCTGGCCGACGCCATCGCGGGCGTACTGAGCGAAAGGAATGGATGAACGTGAAAAAAACCAATGCAATGCGGTTGCTGGACGCCGCGAAGGCGTCCTACGAGACGCGGGAATACGAGTTCGACCTGGAGGACCTGAGCGGCGTGCATGCGGCCCGGGCGCTGGGCCTCAATCCGGACCTGGTGTATAAGACCCTCGTGACCGTCGGGGACAAAACCGGCCCGGCGGTCTTTGTCATTCCCGTCGCGCTGGCACTGGACCTGAAGCGCGCGGCCGCGGCCAGCGGCAATAAGCGCGTGGAGCTCCTTCCGCTGAAAGACCTGACGAGCGTTACCGGCTACCTTCGCGGTGGCTGTTCGCCCATTGGCATGAAAAAGCGTTTTCCCACCTTTCTGGATGATCGCGCACAAAGACTCGCAACCATTTCGGTCAGCGGCGGGCTCCGGGGCGTACAGATTATGATCGCCCCCGGCACGCTTCTGGCCTTCACCGGCGGGGCTTACGCGCCGCTCGCGGACTAGCCCTTTGAGCCCGAAATCGTCATCCGGGCATAAATAATAAAACTTCACTTGCAATTTTTCCTGCAGGTGCCTATAATTTTTTCATATGTTAAGGGGGATCGATGATGGGCAAGAAGGACAAGCAGCAGGAATTCGTCGCGCATATTACGCCGCGTGACGAGGATTTTTCGCAGTGGTATACCGACGTCATCCTGAAGACCGACTTGGTGGATTATGCGCCGGTGCGCGGCTGCATGGTCATCAAGCCCTACGGCTACGGCATCTGGGAGCTGATTCAGCAGGAGATGGACCGCCGCTTCAAGGAGTCCGGCCACAAAAACGTCTACTTCCCGATGCTGATCCCGGAGAGCCTGCTCCGCAAGGAGGCCGAGCACGTGGAGGGCTTCGCGCCGGAGGTGGCATGGGTCACCCAGGGCGGCTCGGAAGTGCTCCAGGAGAAGCTGGTCATCCGGCCCACGTCCGAGACGCTGTTCTGCGCCATGTACGCCAAGTGGGTGCAGTCCTGGCGTGATCTGCCGATGCGCTACAACCAGTGGTGTTCCGTGCTCCGCTGGGAAAAGAGCACCCGTCCGTTCCTGCGCACCAGCGAGTTTTTGTGGCAGGAGGGCCATACCATCCATGCCACCGCCGAGGAGGCGCAGGAGGAAACCCTCCAGATGCTGGAAATCTACCGCGAATTTGCGGAAAATGTGCTGGCGCTGCCCACCTACGTGGGCCAGAAGTCCGACAAGGAGAAGTTCGCCGGCGCCCGCGCCACCTATTCGATGGAGGCCATGATGCAGGACGGCAAGGCGCTGCAGGCGGGCACCTCCCATAACTTCGGGACCAACTTTGCCGAGGCGTTCGGGATTCAGTATCTCAGCAAGGATGGCCAGCTGGAGTATGTGCATGAAACCAGCTGGGGTACTTCCACCCGCATGATCGGCGCGATCATCATGACCCACGGCGATGAGCGCGGCCTCCGGCTGCCGCCCCGCGTGGCGCCGATCCAGGTGGTCATCCTGCCCATCGCGCAGCACAAGGAGGGCGTGCTGGACAGGGCGAAGGCGCTCGCGGAGGCGCTGAAAAAGGCCGGCATCCGCGTCGAGCTGGACGACCGGGACACCTATTCCGCGGGCTGGAAGTTCAACGAGTGGGAAATGAAGGGCGTGCCGGTGCGGCTTGAGCTGGGCCCCCGCGATATCGAAAACGGCGTGGCCACCGTGATGCGCCGCGATACGCTGGAGAAGTCTACGCTGCCGCTTGACGGCATTGAGGACGCGCTCAAGGCGCTGCTGGACGACATTCACGCGACGCTCTACCGCCAGGCGGACGAGTTCCGCAAGGCCCGCACCTACACCGCCGTCGATATGGATTCGCTGACCCGCGGCGTGCAGGATGGCTTCGTCAAGGCGGCCTGGTGCGGTGAGCGCGCCTGTGAGGATAAGATCAAGGAGATGACCGGCGCCACCGCCCGCAACATGCCCTTTGACCAGAGCGGCATGCCGTCGGATGCGTGCGTCTTATGCGGCAAGCCCGCGAAGAAGCTGATGTACTTCGCCAAGGCGTACTAAACCGGGTTTTGGGGTCATATAACTCCCGTACGATTGTATGGGAGTTTTCTTATGAAAAAATATCCGCTGTTTCTGATCCTGATGCTGGTGGCCTGCTGGGTGCCCCACCTCGGCGTCTTTGAGGCGGAGGACAAGATGCTGCTGGCGCGCACCATCTCCGCCATGGCGGAGGCGGAGCCGGAAGAGGTGGCGCGGATGATCGGCGAGGTGGCGATGAACCGCATGCGCGATCCGCGCTTTCCGGACGATCTGCGATCGGTGCTGGACGACTTTCGCCAGTTTCGTCGGGCTTCCACCGCGTCGGCGCGATCCGTGCATCTGGCGGAAACGGTGCTTCGGGGCGAGCGCCTGCTGCCGGACGACGTATGTTTTTTTGAAAAGCGCCCGGGTGGGTACGCGTTTTACGGCGGTTGACAGGCGTGGTATAATGGATCGGATTACAGCCTGAACGAAGAGGGTATGGCGGTGCACGAAAAACACGACCGGACATTTCAGACCACACTCTATGTAACGCTCATCATCTTCGCGAGCAAGGCCGTCGGCTTCGCCCGGGAAATCATCCGCGCGAATTTCTTCGGCGCAGGGGTGGTCAGCGACGCCTATGTCGCCGCATACAGCCTTTTTTATATTCCAATCATGCTGCTGACCTCCATGATAACCTCCACGATGGTGCCGCTGTACATCGACGCCCGCGCCGGCGGCGGGCTCAAGCAGGCCAACCGCTTTGCCTCCAATGCCATCAACATGTTCGCGCTCATTTCGGTGGCGCTGAGCGGGCTGATGCTGATCTTTGCCCGGCCGCTGACGCACCTGATCTACCTTGGGTACGACCAGGCCCGTCTCGACATGGCCGTGCACCTGAACGGCATCATGATGCCCTCGATGGTGTTCGTGGTCACGTCCATCATGCTCGCGTCGGTGCTCAATGCGACGCACCACTTCATCGCCGCGCAGCTCACCGGGTTTGCCCTCAGCTTCGGCATGATCGTTTCGACAGTCTGGTTTTCCCCGCGGTACGGCATTGACGCGCTTGCATGGGGCGTATTCGGCGCGGGAATCCTGCAGATGCTGATCCTGTTTCCCGCGCTGAGGAAGGATTTCCGGTACCGTGTGATCCTCCGGCCGCGCGACGCGCGCTTCCGGAGAATGCTCGTGCTGGGCGGACCGGCCCTTATGTCCATGGCGCTCACCGAAGCCAGCCATCTGGTGGATCAGATGATCGGCTCGGGCCTCAACGCGGGCGACGTATCCTCGCTGGACTACGCCTTCCGGCTCATCTCCGTGATCACCGGCGTGATCGGGGTGCCCATCACGACGGTCATGTTTTCGCGCATGAGCGAGCGGTCTTCCGCCCGGGACAAAAAGGGCATCATCGCCATCGTGAAGCAATCCATTGAGGTGCTGGTGATGGTGCTCCTGCCCATCATTGCCATCGGAGGCGTGCTTTCAGACGACATCATCCGCGCGGCCTATACCCGCGGGGCCTTCGGAGAGAAAGCCATGGTCGTCACCAGCGGCGTGTTCCTGTCCTATCTTCTGGGCGTGGTCAGCTTCTGCGTGTCGGACCTTCTGAACCGCGCGTTCCACTCAATGCAGAAAACGCGGCTGACCATGTGGGTTTCGCTGACCGTAATGTCATCAAACGCCGTGATCAGCGTCATCCTGTCCCGCATGATCGGCGTCAACGGCCTGGCGCTGGGCACTGTGATTTCGAGCTTCATGGGCACGGCGATCCTGCTGGTGCTGCTCCGGCAGCGGTTGGGCAGGCTGGGCCTGAGGGAAGTTATCCGGGAGATCGCAAAGATCGCCGCCGGCTCGGCCGCCGCGCTGGCGGTCACGCTTTTGATGCGCAATTTCATGAGCGGGCGCAACGACACGCTGCAGGTGGTGCTTCGGCTCTTCTCGGCGGGCGGCGCGGGAATCCTGGTGTACCTGGCCGTGCTGAAGCTCACGCGGGCGCGGCAGATCGACTTTCTGAAACTGATGATACGGAGGAAGCGATGAGATACAAAGGCATTTTCATCGACGCGGACGACACCCTGTTCGACTTTAAGCGGGGAGAGCGCATCGCGGCCGGGCGGGTACTGGAGCACCTGGGGATTTTAGAGGGCGGTTCGCTGGAAGCGTATCACGAGATCAACGCGGCGCTGTGGCGGGATCTGGAGAAGGGCCTGACCACCCAGGCGGAGCTGAAGGTCCGGCGGTTTGAGCTGCTCATGGAGCGCTACGGCGTCTCCGGAGACCCCGCCGAGGCGGCGGAATTCTATATGGACGCGCTGTCGGAGCAGTCTATCCTGCTGCCCGGCGCGCTGGAGGCGGTGGAAAGAATCGCGGAGAAGCTGCCGGTGTCCATCGTCACCAATGGCATCTCCCGCGTGCAGCGAGGCCGGATGGGCCGCTCGCCGCTCAGGCACCTGATCAAAGGGTTTGTGATCTCCGAGGAGATCGGCATCGCCAAGCCGGACCCACGGGTGCTGGAGATCGCGCTGAAGGACCTGGGCGTCGACCCGGGCGACGCGCTCATGACGGGCGACGGCCTGGCGGACATGCGCTGCGCGAGAAATGCGGGTGTGGACGGCTGCTGGCTCAACCCGGACGGAAAAACGCTGCCGGAGGACACGAAACCCCGCTATGAAATCCGGGATATTTCGCTGCTGCCGGACATCGCGCTGCAATAAAGGCCCGCTCGGCGAATCCAAACAAAGCCAGGCCGCGTTCTTCACGCGGCCTGGCTTTTGGCGGCTTATGTCTTATTGGCCCAGGCCCTGAACTTCTCCATAGCCTCCTGGATGGACGGCGGCGGCATCCTCCGGGCGATGCGTGCGTAGGAAACCCTGCCGGGTTCCGCCATTTCGTAGAGGCGGCTGGCGATGTTTTGGGCGTTGTCCAGATTCCGGTATTCGCGTTGGGAGCGAGAGATCTCCTTCAGGCGCTTGCCGTCGTCCGCCAAGAGGGCCTGAATGATCGCGGGCGCGGAAGCGGGATTTTCACAGAGCGCAGCCAAATTGTGTGTGGTCATGACCGCGGGGTTGTCCGCCTCCTGCCCGGGCAGGCTCCCGGTGATCAGGATGGGCACGTTCATCACCACGGCTTCCATCAGGGTATTGGGGCTGCCCCGGGCGATGACAAGGTCGCTGTTCACCATCAGATCCTGCATCGCCTCCACGAAGCCGTGAACCACCACGCGGCCCCGATACTTGGACAGCAGGCATTCCTCCAGCGTCTTTTTCACCTTGGCGTTCCGGCCGGTGACGATGTCCAGCGTGCAATCCACGTTTTGGAGCAGCTGCAGGGCGAAGCTCTTGAGATTTCCGGTTCCCTCGCCGCCGGACATCAGAAGGCACCGGAGGGGCTTTCCCGTCTGGTACTCCGGGTGCTCGTGGGTGCGGGCATAGTCGCAGAAGCGGGCGCGGGTGGGGAAGCCGATGGTCGTGAGCTTTTCCGGCGGCATGCCGTGGAGCTTTACCGAGGTCTCATAGGCTTCGGGCGTGGGGCAGATGGTCAGCGTGGCGCGAGGGTCGCACCAGGACTTGTGGATGTTGATGATGTCCGCCTGCAGCCCCACGAAGGGCACGTCCAGCTTGTGCCGGGCCAGAATGGTCAGCACGCTGCCGTTGAAGAACGGATGCACCGTCAGGATCAGGTCTGGCGCGAAGGCGCGCAGGCGACGGATGAAGCGCTGATAGATCATTGCCGCGAACAACTCTTCCATGGGGTTGTAGGTAGAGCGGTTGGACAGCTGAAAGAACCAGTCGTAGAGCGTCTTGGCATTCTGGGTGATGGGTCCGTACATCTTGGAGGCGCTGACGCCCGCCTTGCCGATCAGCTCAAAGCCGTCGATCACCTGGCATTCCACGTCCGGATACTTCGCCAGCTGCTCCGTAATCGCTTCGCAAATGCTCTTGTGTCCGTGACCGGTGTAGTTGGAGCTGAGGATCATGATCCTTCTCACAAAAGACCGACCTCCGATATGCGTATTGTCAACCGGGGATGTCGCCCACGCCGTCCAGTACAAAGGAAGGGCGATAGGGGTAAAGCGAGATCGTCTCGCGGGTGGTGACGCCGGAGAGCACCAATACCGTCTCCATCTGCGCCTCAATACCAGCCACGATGTCGGTGTCCATCCGGTCGCCGACGATGACGGTGTCCGCCGAGTGGATGCCCAGGCGCTTCTGCGCGGTGCGCATCATCAGCGGATTGGGCTTTCCGATGAAGTAGGCCTGCTTTCCGGTGGCCATCTCAATGGGGGACACCAGCGCGCGGGTGGCCGGCGCGATGCCCGATTCCACCGGACCGGTTAGGTCCGGGTTGGTACCGATGAGCTTGGCGCCTTTTAAAACCAGCTGGACCGCCTTCAAAATCTTGTCGTAGTTGTAGTTGAAGGTCTCGCCCACCACCACGTAATCCGGATTCACGTCATTCATGGTGAAGCCCGCGTCGTAGAGCGCAGTGATCAGACCGGGCTCGCCGATTACATAGGCGCTGCCCTCCGGGCACTGAGAGGCCAGGAAGTTGGCCGTGGCCAGCGCACTGGTGTAGAAGTGGCTCACATCCACACGCAGGCCCATGCGCAGCAGCTTCTGCTGCAGTTCCCGGGGCGACCGTTCCGAGGAATTGGTCAGGAACAGGTAGTTTTTGTGGTTTTCTTCCAGCCAGTCGAGAAATTTCTTCACGCCCGGCAGCAGCATGTTGCCGTGGTAGATGACGCCGTCCATGTCGCAGATAAAACCCTGCTTCGCGCGGAGGCTTTCCATGTACTCACATCCCGATCATTCGTTGTGCTTTCGCCCCAATTGTAAATCACACTTCATTATAGCGTATTTTTCCCGGTTTGAAAAGAGAAACACGCCCGTGTGAACATCAAATCTGGTATAATACTGTCCGAGGGAGGTGCGCCGTGAACGAACGGAAGTTTTCCTTTGAGCCCATATGGTCGGAGGACGCGAGGCTCCTGATCCTGGGCACCATGCCCAGCGAGGCTTCTCTTGCGCAGGGCTTCTACTATGCGCACCCTCGAAACGCCTTCTGGCCGCTAATGTTTGAGCTGCTGGGCGAGGCGTATTCCGCGGATGTCAACGACAAAAAGCGGCTCCTCATCCGGAACCGGATCGCGCTGTGGGATGTGGCGCACTCCTGCGTGCGCCCGGGCTCTTTGGACAGCGCCATCCGCGAAGCCGCGCCCAACGACATCCCGGGGCTGATTCAAAGGTGCCCGGGAATCCAAAAGGTGCTTTTGAACGGAACCACCGCGCGGGCGCTGTTTTTCCGGCTTTTGCCGCCGCAGGATGTGGAATGCGCGCTCGTTCCTTCCACCAGCCCCGCCAACACCCTCGCCTACGAAAAAAAACGCGCGGCCTGGGCCGCGCACATTCCCCCAAAGGAGGGGCCATGAAGAATCGATCCGTGGAGAAAAAGGCCGCGCCGCGCTCAAAAGGCGGAAAGCGCGCGGCCGTCAAAGGGCTGTTTTTGGATGAAAGGAACGCGCTTCGCCGCTGGGCCCGGCTCCTCGTGGCGCTCGCCGCGATCCTCGCCGCCGCGTGGGGGGTGCCTCAGGGGATGACCTGGCTTTTCGGGCGGCTGTTTACCGCCTGGGGCGTGACGGCCGACACCGTGGCCCGCGCGCCCGGCTGGACGCAGGCGCTTTACGGCGGCTGGGTGTACGTGAACGGCTTTTTGCAGGGCGCGGCGATCGCGCTGGCGGCCGTCCTTTCCGGCCGCGCGCTGGGCGTGCCCGTGAAGATCGGAAAAGGCCTTGTTTCAGGGCTTCTCCTGGGGCTGGCGGCGGCGCTGGCAATGCCGGGGCTTTTTCTGCTCCTGGATGTGATGCGCTTTGGCCGCGCGCTGACAAGCCCCGTCCTAACCGCGCTGACGCCGATGCTGATGATGTACGTCCTCCTGCAGGCGCTGGGCGCGGCGCTGGCTACGGACCTCGTCGGCGGGATTCTCTCCGGCTGGCACAGGCGCTGGGCGTTGGCGGGTTGCGCGGCGTTTTACGCGCTGCTCTTTGGCCGATGGACACCCATCGCGCTTATAAACGGCGCGCTGTTCGGGGTGTTTCTGTGGCTTGCGCGCGAAAAAAAGGGCGGGATCGCGCCCGCCCTGGGATTTCTTGCGATTTTCTCGTTTTTGACGGTGACGGTTTTGGGCGTGCCGCCCTGGCAGCAGGGCGCGCTCTATGAGTTCTACCCGGTTTCGAAGCCCTGGCTGACCGGCGGGGACGCCGGCCCGTGGGCGGGACTTTTCATGACCGCGGTGTTGGTACTCCTCACCTTGGCGCGGGCGCTTCCCAATCGAAAAACGACAGCTGACGCGCCTCTGCGCCCTGCCATACCCCGGCCAGCTGGGAAAAGTTGACCGGTCCGGGAAACGGCAGCGCGCCACGCTCGATGAGCGCACGGTTGCCGGGGTAGGGGGAGGGCTCCCAGGCGTAGATGTAGCGGCAGGCGCGCTCCCGAAGCGCTTCCACGGCGGAGACCCAGGTGTCGCCCTTTTTTAGCTCGCAGCCAAACACGAAGACCGCGCTGGCCTGCGCGTAGAGGCAGCGGGCCCGGGCCAGTCCGTGGTGCTTTGTGGGCAGCGCCTCCGGGTGCAGCGGCGAAACCGCCGCGCCGCGTTTTTCTTCAATCAGCTTGGAAAGCATGGGTTTTTCGATGCGCTCCATCAGCGCCCCCGGCAAAAACGAGATCACCCGTCCGCCCGAAAGGTACGCCTCGTCCTCGGCGATGCGTCCAAGGCCCGTCATCCCGTCGGTCAGGATCACGTAGTCTTCCGCCGACGCCTGCCGGACCAGCGCGCGCACATGGGCTTCCGCCTCGCCCCGGGGCGGCACCGCGCCCAGGATGGCGATGGCGTTTTGGCGGAACAGCTCCGGCCGCCCGCGCAAGAAAAGCGTGGGCGGCGTTTTGTCGCCCAACGCGCCGCGGATGCGGCCGGGATACGCGCCGTCGTAGACCGTCACGAGATCAATGCCCGACGCGCCCAGCCGCTCGAGCAGGAATGACAGCGGCAGGTTGCGCGAGAGCAGAAGGCATATGCGATAGGCGTCCGCCTCCCGGACGCCGTAGCGCAGCATCAGCCCGCTCATATCGATGTCGATCAGTGCGCCCAGCGAGCCGGGCCGCGTCCCGAGGGCCAGGGCGTCCAGCCGCGCGAACTCCTCCGGTGAAAGCGGCCGCGCCAGCTCCTCCTTGTCGGGGGTGATGGGGACGCTTAGGAGCATTGTGGTAAAGGCGTCGTCGTTATGGATCATGCCAGATCTCCTTGGCGGTACTTCTGCATCAGCGCTTCCTGCGCGTCGATACGCGTCTCGCCGGGCCGGAAGACGCGGGTGTAGTGGCCGTCCGAATGCAATTCTGAGGATTTTACGTTGTCGCGCCACTGCAGTTTCATCAGTTCTTTGAGCTGTTTGACCAGTTGCGGCTGCTCTACCGGGAAGAGCAGTTCCACCCGCCGGTCCAGGTTCCGGGGCATCCAGTCGGCGCTGGAGAGAAAGGCCTCCTGTTGGCCGTCGTTGGCGAAGAGAAAAACGCGGCTGTGCTCCAGAAAACGCCCGACGATGGAGCGGACGATGATGTTTTCGCTGACGCCCGGAAGCCCCGGCCTCAGGCAGCAGATGCCGCGCACGATCAGCCGGATGCGCACGCCCGCGCTCGAAGCCCGGTACAGCGCGGCGATGATGCCCTCGTCCACCAGCGAATTCATCTTGGCGAAGATCTCAGCGCGCTTGCCGGCCTGCGCGTTGGCTTCCTCACGCCCAATCAGTTCCAGAAAGCAGGCGCGAAGATCCCGGGGCGCGGACACCAGTTTGTTGAGCCTGGGCAGTTCCGAAAACCCGGTCAGCATGTTGAAGAAGTCGGAGGCGTCGCTGCCGATGGGCTCGCTGGCGGTGAAGAGCCCGTGGTCGGTGTAGATGTTGGCGGTCACATCGTTATAGTTTCCGGTGGCCAGGTGCACGTAGCGCCGGATCCCTTTGTCCTCGGCCCGCACCACCAGCGTGATTTTGGAGTGCGTTTTGAGGCCCGCCATGCCGTAGATCACATGGGCGCCCGCGCGCTCGAGGCGCTTGCCCCAATGGATGTTGTTTTCCTCGTCGAAGCGTGCCTTGAGCTCCAGCAGCACCGTCACCTGCTTGCCGGCGTCGGCGGCCTCCGCCAGCGCCGCGATGATGGGAGACTGGCCGCTGACGCGGTAGAGCGTCTGCTTGATGGCCAGCACGTTTCGGTCTCTGGCCGCCTGGCGCACGAAGCGCACCACCGGCTCGAAGCTGTCGTAGGGATGGTAGAGCATCAGGTCGCCGCGCTTGATGCGGTCGAACATGCTTTCGCCTTCCTCCAGCACCAGCGCCCGGGGGAAGAAGGGCTTGTACTTCAAATGCTCGAAACCGGGCAGGTTGTAGATGTGCTGCATCAGGTAATCCAGGTTGATGGGGCCGTGGATGGGGTAGGCGTCGCCGCCTTCCAGCTCCAGCGCGTCCTCCAGCACCTTGACCAGACGCGCGTCCGCCCGGTGGTCGATCTCAAGCCGCACCGCGGTGCCCCAGCGCCGCTGCTTGAGCAGCTTTTCAATCTCCTGCAGGAGGTCTTCCGCGTCCTCCTCGTCGATGCTGAGGTCGGCGTTCCGAGTGATGCGGTAGGCGTTGCACGAGAGAATCCTGCGTCCGGCGAAGAGCTTGCCGATGTAGCGCGCGATCACCTGTTCCAGCAGGATCAGGGTAATGCCGTCCTTGTCCGGGAGACGGATCACGCGGGAGAGGCCGCCGGGCACCTGAACGGTGCCGAAGGAGGGATCTTCATCCTCGCCCTCGTCGATCAAAACGCCCAGGTTGAGGCTGCGGTTGAGAATCAGCGGGAATGGGCGCGTGGCATCCACCGCCATGGGCGTCAGCACCGGGTAGATGTCGGTTTTGAAGTATTCGTCCAGAAACGTTTCCTGTTCGCGGGTCAGCGATTTTTCATCCGCCATGCGAATGCCCGCCGCCTTCAGCCCCGGCAGAATCTCCTTATGCAGCACCTCGTACATGCGCCTGACCATCACCCGCACGCGGGCGGTGATGGCCGCGATCTGCTGACGCGGCGTCATGCCGCTGGCGTCTGGCCGGTCATAGAACGCGTCAATCTGATCCCAGATGGACGCCACCCGGATCATGAAAAACTCGTCCAGATTGCTGGCGACGATCGAAAGGAATTTCATTTTTTCAAAGGGAGGATTGTCCGGGGACAGAGATTCCTCCAGCACCCGCTGATTGAACTCCAGCCAACTGAGTTCCCGGTTGATGTAGTGCTCAGGGTTCAGGTCGACCGGGACCGTCGTTTCTCGCGTTTCGCTCATGTGTCTTCACCCGGGTTCATCATACCATATCCGCATCCCGTTCACAATCCCGGGCCGCGGCGCGGCGCGCTTTAAATTCGCGCACAGCGTCCAGCATGCTGAGCGCATCGTCCGCCTGGTCGCCGGCGGATTCGCAGATGATCACCGGGTCGAGGTTCAATTCGAGAAGCGCGGGCGCGAGAAGGCGGAAATCCGGCCCGTAGCCGGAATCGGAAAAATTCATGTGCCGCTTTTCACCCTTCGGGCCGAAGTTGATGCGGCTGAAGTGGGCGTGAAAGCGATTCGCCCGGTCGTATCCAAGCGCGCCGACCAGTTTTTCAAGCACCGCACGGAAGTCGCCTTCGGTATTCAGCGCGCCCAGGCCAATTACGTGCAGATGGCCGAAGTCAAGGGCCGGGATCAGCCGCGCCTCGGTTTTGCAGAGGGAGAGGATCTCATCCAGCGTACCGAACTGGCTTATGCGGCCCATCGTCTCCGGGCACAGCGCGATGCCGAAAAAACCCGCGGCGTCCAGCGCCTCGCGGGCGCGGGCGATCGTCTCCTGCGCCAGTTGAAAAGCTTCGGCGCGGGGAAGGCGGCCCGGGGAGCCCACATGAAACACGATCCGTTCGGCGCCCATCCACTGGGCGGCACGGGCGGATTCGAGCAGATAGCCGATGCTCCGCTCCCGCATTTCCGCCTCACCGCTGGCGCAGTTGATGAAGTAGGGCGCATGCACCGACATCAGGACGTCGTTTTTGAGGGCTTCCGCGCCAATGGCGCGGGCGGTATCTTCGCCCAGGTGCACGCCGCGGCCCATCGGGTATTCGAAGGCGTCAAGGCCCTGGGCGCGCAGCCAGGCGGGCGCCTGCTCGCTTCTTTTGAACCCTTCCGAGTAAAACCTCCGGCTGTTGCCGGCGGGACCGATCCGCATCAAGGTTTCCTTTCCGGGGGCGCGTTCAGCGCGTCCCTGAGCTTTTCGATGGCGCGCTTTTCAATGCGCGAAACGTAACTGCGGGAGATGCCCAGCGCGGCCGCCACCTCGTGCTGCGGCCGCGCGATGCCGTCCACCAGGCCGTAGCGCAGGAGGATCACGCGGCGCTCGCGTTCGTCCAGCACAGTTGTGAGTAGTTTGAGCGCCCGGGCCGATTCAATGCGCAGCTCGGCTTTCCGCGGCACGTCGTCCGCGTCGCAGCCCAGCACGTCCACCAGCATGATCTCGTTGCCTTCGCGGTCAGCGCCGATGGGTTCCGATAGCGACAGCGTGAGCCGGTTCTTCTTGTTGCTCCGCAGCGCCATCAGGATCTCGTTTTCCACGCATCGGGAGGCGTAGGCGGTGAGCCTGCCCGCTTCGGGCCTGAAGGAAGACACCGCCTTGATCAGCCCGATGGAGCCGATGGACACCAGGTCTTCCTGCTCAAGTCCGGCGCGGACGTACTTTTTGGCGATGTGCGCCACCAGCCGGAGGTTGTGGCGGATCAGCTTCTGGGCGGCGGCCTCGTCACCTGAAAGCATGTCCTGAACCGCCTTGGCTTCCTCCTGGGCGCTGAGTGGCCTGGGGAAGGAGGGGCGGTCGGAGACGTGCAGTATGAACACCAGCGCGCTGTCGTAGAACGCGGCCAGCGCCTCGAGCATGAAAATCATAGGGCGTCCCTCCAATCAGAAAGACTGCCCTATCATGCTATGCGGTTTGCACACCCCGGGTACCTGTCCCCCCGGCGTCCGGAAAAGTTTCTGCGGCGCGGGGACCGCGACAATCGGTTCGCGGTCAGCCGCCGGCGGCGCTCTGGCGGTCGTAGGCCTCCCACAGCGGCCGGTACTTCGCGACGTTTGCGTCTTGCTCGTCCTTTGTCTTGGCGAACACAATCTCGCTCTTCGCGGGGTCGCCCGCACAGAAGAAGAGGTATTCCTCGGCGATGTACTCCATGTCCGGATACAGCGCGGCGACAATCGCCGCCTTGGAGGGGTTGCACACCGGCCCAACCGGCAATCCGTCGCGCTGATAGGTGTTGTAGCCGTTTGCCGTGGCCAGTTCTTCGCTTGTGAGGATCATCCGCTTGATGCCCAGCGGGTAGGCCACGGACACGTCGCTGTCCAGGCGCATGCCCTTATCCAGCCGGTTGTGGAACACCGCGGAGACCTTGGCGTAGTCCTCTTTCTTGCCGGCCTCCTTTTCGATCAGCGAGGCCAGGATGATCGTCTGGTCGTGGGTGAGTTTGCTCTCGTAGAGCACCTGATCGATCACGTTGCCCTCTTCGTCATAGACGACCTCTGTGGTGGGCTCGGTGTTGAATACGCCGTCGGTGACGGCTTCAGTCTGCTTGAGGAGCGTGCGGATCAGATTCTCGGCGGAACTGCTCGTGTAGACGCGGTAGGTGTCGGGGGCCAGGTACCCTTCCAGCGCGTACTTGCGCCCGGAGATCGTACCGGAATCCACCGCCTCCTGCACCTCGCGGAAATCATCCTTGAAGAGGTCGGCGTTATTGCATAGCGTCAGGAACTCCTTGCTGTCCTTGAGCGCGCCCTGCCGGAGCAGGTAGGCCGCGATGTCGTCCACCGTCCAGCCGGGGATGATGGTGATCGTGCGCTCGGTGGTCTCGGTGCCGGAGGTCAGCGCGGAGATGATTTGGTTGATGTCCATGCTGGCCGACAGCGGATAGCTGCCGTACTGGATCTTGGCGGTCAGCCCCTGGAACTGGATGATGTACTTGAAGATGCCCTTGTTGCGGATCAGCTTCTGCTTATACAGCTCGTTGCCGATGGTGGTGATCGAGGAACCCTTTTCGATGGTAAATTCGCGCACCACGGTATCGCTCGGGTTCACGGGCATAAAGAACTGGCTGTATACGAACTGCCAGCCGCTGGCTACGATGCCCAGCACCACGATCAGGCTGCACAAAAGAACCAGCGCGGGCCGGAGGAGGTGCCATAGCCATGAGTACCAGAAAAAACCGTACTCACGGTCGCGGTGCAGCGTCCTTTGGTTGTAGTACGACGTCGAAACGCCGTTTCTCGGGCGGCGGGACGAGTACATCCGGCCTCTAGCCATGGGTTTTCCTCCAACTTCAATCCGCCGGCTTCGGCGGAAAGTGTGCGCGCCACATAAGCGCGCGGGGCACGATCGCAGAGCATCTGACTTAGAATCAGAGGGCCCGGATGTGCGCGAGCGCGCGGCGTGCTATCCCTGTATCAGCATGTCCAGGTCAATCCCGGCCACGTCCGCCAGGATTTTGTAAATGTCCGCCAGCATCTTCTGGAAGCGGAATTCCGCCATCAGGTAGTCGCGGGCATCTTGGTTGTACTGCAGCAGCGCGCCGATCTGCTGCATGCGCTGAAAGTCCGCCTCGGGCATGGTCTGCCCGGCGGCCATGGTGGCCTGAAGGCGGTACTGCAGGCGCTTGTATTCGTCCAGCAGCGCCTTGTTGGTGGAGTCGGCGTAGGCCGGCTCCCGGAGCCGCTCATATTCCCTGAACTCTTCGCTGTCGCGCATGGCGCGCGCCAGGATGTGCGCCTGATCATAGACATTCATGGCTTGCACCCCTAACTTCTGGATAGTAGACGCAGGCGACCGGAAATTGGTTCACATTCCGTTGGATCATGCCTTCGCTGCGCAATTCTTGGGGGGTTGGAGGGCCGAAGCCTTCTAAGGGTAACCATAAGCACCGGCTTTGCCAGTGCTTATGGGATTCCAACAAAGGGCGAGCTTGCCCGCCCGGCTTGGAATCCATTCCGGCTACCCGGATTTCGCCCGGAAATTCCCGAAGGAATTTTAGAAATCCGGCCTCCGTCCTTATGCAATCGCTTGCGTCATTGGCGAAAGCGATTGCCCCTGTCAGGTATCCACAATGATCGGCAGGATCATCGGGCTTCTCTTGATGCTCTGGTACACGTACCGGGACACCGCGTCGCGCAGATCGTTTTTGACCCGGTTCCAATCGCTGGGGTCGATGCGGCCGAAGTCCGTCAATACGGCCTTGGCGGCCTCGCGGGCGCCCTGCATCAGCTCGTCCGATTCGCGCACGTACACGAAGCCGCGGCTGATGACGTCCGGTCCGGAGATCACGGTGCCGCTGTTGCGGTCCACCGCCATGACGACGATCAGCATGCCGTCCTGGGACAAATGCTTGCGGTCGCGCAGCACCACGGCACCCACGTCGCCGATGCCCAGGCCATCCACCAGCACCTCGCCGGAGGGAACGGTGCCCACAACGTTCATGCGGCTCTGGCTGAGCTCGATGATATCGCCCACCGCCGAGATGCGCACGTTGTCCGGGTTCATGCCCATGGATTCGGCCAGCATCGCGTGGTGGTGCAGGTGGCGGTACTCACCGTGCACCGGCATGAAAAAGCGCGGCTTGGTCAGCGCGTGCATGAGCCGGAGCTCCTGCTGGCAGGCGTGACCGGACACATGCACGTCCGCCAGCGCCTCGTAGATCACGTTGGCGCCGGTGCGGACCAGTTGATTGATGACGCGGGACACGCTCTTTTCGTTGCCGGGGATGGGCGTGGCGGAGATGATGACCATGTCGCTGCCCTTGATCTCCAGCTTCTTGTGCTCGGCAAAGGCCATGCGCGCCAGGCCGCTCATGGGTTCGCCCTGGCTGCCGGTGGTCATGACCACGATTTCGTTGTCCTCATAGCGGTCCAGATCGTCCGCCTGGATGAGCTTGCCCTCCGGAATGCGCAGCTCGTCCAGCTGCATGGCGACTTTCGACACATTGAGCATGCTGCGCCCGATCAGGCACACCTTGCGCCCGTAGCGGACGGCGGAATCCACCACCTGCTGGATGCGGTGCACGTTGCTGGCGAACATTGCCACGATGATGCGTCCGTCGGCCTTGGAGAAAAGGGAATTGAAGGTCTCGCCCACGGTGCGCTCGCTCATGGTATAGCCCGGGCGCTCGACGTTGGTGGAGTCTGCGAGGAGCGCCAGCACGCCCTCGTTGCCCAGCTCTGCCAGGCGGCCCAGGTCGGTGACCTGGCCGTCGATGGGCGTGTAGTCCACCTTGAAGTCGCCGGTGTGGACGACGGTTCCGATGGGCGTATGGATCGCCAGCGCGCAGGCGTCGGTGATGGAATGGTTGACGTGGATGAACTCCACCTCGAAGGCGCCCGCCTCCACCACATAGCCGGGCTTGACGACGTTGAGCTGAATGTCATTGACGTGGTGTTCTTTGAGCTTGTGCTCGATCAGCGCCAGCGTAAGCCGCGTGCCATAGACCGGCGCGGGCAGCTGTTTGAGGATATAGGGGGACGCGCCGATGTGGTCCTCGTGTCCGTGGGTGATGAAATACGCGCGGATACGGGACGCGTTTTTGACCAGGTATGTCACATCCGGAATCACCAGATCGATGCCGGGCATGTCCTCTCTGGGGAAGAGCGACCCCATGTCGACGACGATGATGTCCTCGTCGTATTCGAATACGGTCAGATTCTTGCCGATTTCGCCCAGCCCGCCCAGCGGGATGATTCGAAGCTTCGGCCCTAAATGCTTGCTCTTGGACTTTGATGCCATAGTTGGCCTCCTTTTCAGTCTGCTTTTTGTACGCAAAAACAAGGACTCCTGCCAGGAATCCTGGAACCATCGAACCCGAGCCGCGCGACCTGCGCCCCTTGCGGAGCGACAACGTGCGACGCGCGTAACAGGGGTTCTATGTTTCAAGCGCGATAAATCACACGACGCGTCAAAGGCAAAGGGGACGTCCGCAGACGCCCCCTTTGATTTGACTCCTGCAATCTACGCTTGCAGTATACCACAATTCCGACGCTTTTGACACAGCTTGCGAAGGTTTAACCTTGTTTTTCGGGAAAAACCCGGCCCGTCAGGCCAGGTGCTTATCCAGCATCTGCTGGAAGGCCGCCTTGCTCCGGGCGCCGACGACGCGCTCCTGTTCCACGCCGTCCTTGAACAGGATCAGCGTGGGGATGCTCATGACCCGGTAGGTCATGGCCGCCTCGGGCTGCTCGTCGATGTTGAGCTTGCCGATGGTGACCTTGCCCGCGTTTTCCTGCGCCAGTTCCTCGACGACGGGCGCGATCATGCGGCAGGGGCCGCACCAACTGGCCCAGAAGTCCACCAGCGTGAGGCCCGGAAGGCTGTCGGCACGAAGGTCGCCGGATGTAAAGGTCTTGATCAGCGCACTGGACATTGATGATTCCTCCTCCATTGTGTACCCGCCGCGCGGACGGGAAAACCCTGTGAATCTGTAGTAGTATATTACCCGGCTTCGCGGGAATTGAATCAGCCGCACCGCTTTGCAAAGAAAAAACCGCCGCGACCGCGGCGGTCTGGAAAATCCCGGGTTACGCCTTTTCTTCCTCCATGATCGCGATGCCCAGCGCGTCCAGCTGCTCCTCTTTGACGTCACAGGGGGTTTCCATCATCAGGCAGTTGGCGCCCTGCGCCTTGGGGAACGCGATCACATCCCGCAGGCTGTCGCTGCCGGTCAGGATCATGGTGAGCCGGTCAATGCCGAAGGCGAAGCCGCCGTGGGGCGGCGTGCCGTACTTAAAAGCCTCCAGCAGGAAGCCGAAGCGGTGGTACGCTTCCTCCTCAGAAATGCCGATCAGCCGGAACATGCGCTTTTGCAGCGCCGGGTCGTGGATGCGGATGGAACCGGAACCCATCTCGATGCCATTGAACACCAGGTCGTAGGCCTTGGCGCGCACGCGGCCCGGATTGGTCTCCATCAGCGGCTCGTCCTCATCCATGGCGCTGGTGAAGGGATGGTGCATCGCCACGAAGCGGCCGTCTGCCTCGTCGTACTCGAGCAATGGGAACTCGGTAACCCAGAAAAGGTCGTCCGCCGCCTTGTCGATCAGGTTGTGACGGCGCGCGATCTCCTTGCGCAGTTCGCCCAGCGCCTGAAATACCACGCTATCCTTGTCCGCCACAAAGAACAGCGCGTCGCCCTTCTCCGCGCCCATGCGCTTCAGCAGCGCTCTGGCGAAGGGCTCCGTCAGGAATTTCGAGAAGGAGGAGCGCAGGCCCTCCTCGCCTACGACGATCCACGCCAACCCCTTGGCGCGGTAGGTCTTGGCGAACTCGCCCAGGCTGTCGATCTCCTTGCGGCTCATCGCGTGGGCCAGGCCCTTCGCGTTGATGCCCCGCACGCTGCCGCCCGCGGCCACCGCGCCCTCGAACACCGAAAAGCCGGAGCCCGGGCAGAGGCCGGATACGTTGACCAGCTCCAGGCCGAAACGGCGGTCGGGCTTGTCGGAGCCGTAGCGTTCCATGGCGTCCTGCCAGGTCATGCGGGGGAGGGGAAGGGTCAGCGAGCGGCCCCGGACGGACTCAAACACGGCGTTAAACGCGCCCTCCACCACGCTTTGCACGTCCTCCGGCTCGACGAAACTCATTTCGATGTCGCACTGGGTGAATTCCGGCTGGCGGTCGGCGCGGCTGTCCTCGTCGCGGAAGCAGCGCGCGAACTGATAGTACCGGTCAAACCCCGCCAGCATCAGGAGCTGCTTATAGATCTGCGGCGACTGGGGCAGCGCGTAGAACGTGCCGTGGTGCAGGCGGGAGGGCACCAGAAAGTCCCGCGCGCCCTCGGGCGTGGACTTGGTAAGGATGGGCGTTTCCACGTCGGAGAAGCCCGCGTTGTCCAGGTAGCACCGCACGGCGGACTGGATTTTTCCGCGCAGCCTGATCGTCGCCTGCATGGACGGGCGGCGAAGATCCAGATAACGGTATTTCAGCCGCACCAGCTCGTTTTCCTTGGCGTTGTCGTCGATGTAGATCGGCGGGGTTTCGCTCTTATTGATCAGCTCGCACGCCTTGACAACGACTTCCACGTCGCCGTTTGGCATCTTGTCGTTGACGGCGGCGGCGTCGCGCATGCGCACCAGGCCCTCCGCCGACACCACGTATTCGCCGCGCAGCGAGCCGCCCAGCTTGAAGTTCTCCGCGCCGCACTCGGCCTCGTCGAACACCAGCTGCACCAGGCCCTCGCGATCCCTGAGCCACACAAATACCACGCCGCCCAAGTCGCGCGTACGCTGCACCCAGCCGCTCAAAACGACGGTCTGCCCGGCATCCTTCCGGGACACCCTGCCGCAATAGGTGGTTCGCCTCAGCTTCGTCATACGCCCGCTCCCTCTTTTTCCGCCAATTTTTTCAGGATCACCGGAATAAATTCCGAAACCGCGATTTCTTCCTCGGCGCTCAGGCGCATGTCCCGAAGCTTCAGCGCGCCCCGCGCCAATTCGTCGCCGCCGACGACGGCGAGATACGGAGCGCCCAGCCTGTCCGCATACTTGAACTGCGCCTTGAGGGACCGGGCCGCATGGTCCATATCGCTCGGGATGCCTGCCTCGCGCAGCGCGCGGAGAAGCTTCATGGCCTCGAGCCTCGCGCCCGGCAGCGCGGCGAGGAATACGTCCGCCACCGGTGCTTCGGCAGACCTTACGCCCATCATATCCTGTACCATCAGCACGCGCTCCACGCCCATGCCAAAGCCAAAACCCGGCAGTTCCGGTCCGCCCAGCTGCTTCACCAGCCCGTCGTACCGGCCGCCGCCGCACACGGTCAGCGGGCCGTTTTCGGTCTCCGTGATGATCTCAAACACCGTGCGGGTGTAGTAGTCGAGGCCGCGGACGATGCGCGGATCGACGGAGAATTCCACATCCAGCGCGGTCAAAGAGGCCTTGAGCGCTTCGAAGTGTGCCGCGCATGCCTCGTCCAGCGATGCGAGCATATCCGGCGCGTCCGTCAGCTCCGCCTGACAGGAGGGCACCTTGCAGTCGAGAATGCGCAGCGGGTTGCGCTCAAAGCGGTCCCGGCAGGTGTCGCACAGGCGGGGGAGTTTGGGCCTGAGGTAATCCTTCAGCCGCTCCAGATAGGCCGCGCGGCAGTCCGGGCAGCCGATGGAATTGATGGAGACCTTGAGACCCCGGATGCCGCAGGAAGCCAGCACGTCCAGCGCCAGGCGGATGCCCTCCGCGTCGCAGCTTGCGTCCTTCGCGCCAAAGACCTCAATGCCCAGCTGGTGATGCTCGCGCAGACGGCCGGACTGGGGCTTTTCGTACCGGAACACCGGGCAGGAGATGTAGTACATCTTCATCGGCAGCGCGCCCGCCTCCAGGTGCGCCTCGAGGAACGCCCGCGCCACGCCCGCCGTGCCCTCCGGCTTCAGCGTGACGGAGCGCCCGCCCTTGTCAAGGAAGGTGTACATCTCTTTTTGCACCACGTCGGTGGTATCGCCGACGGAGCGAAGGAACAGCTCCGTGTGCTCAAAGACCGGCGTCCGCACCTCGCGAAAGCCGGCCAGGCGGCAGGTCTCGCGCATTCTGGCTTCCACGTCCTGCCAGCGTCCGCTTTCGCCGGGCAGCACGTCCTGGGTGCCCTTGGGCGCCTGCGTAATCAGCATCGAATCCCCCCAAGAAAAATATAGAAGCCGGGCCCCCGTCGCAGGGACGAGGGCCCGGCTGTCATCGCCTACGGCAGTAGCTTATTATAGGCGATGACGGAACAAAATGTCAAGGTTCGCGGGTTGCTTTACTGAATCTCAATGCTGCGGCCGCTCTTGGGCTGCTCGGTGGCCTTGGGCAGGCTCAATTTCAGCACGCCGTCGGCAAACTCGGCGGAGATGCCGGACTCGTTGACGCCGCTGACGTTGAAGGAACGCTGCATGCGGCCGTAGCGGCGCTCGCACATCACGTAGTTGTCCTTCTCTTCATTCCTGGACTCGTCCATCTCGGCGCGGATGGTCAGGATGCCGTCGTCCACGTCAATCTTGATCTGATCGCGCTTGAGACCAGGCAGATCCGCTTCCAGCAGGTACTTGTCACCCATGTCGCGCACGTCCACCTTGAAGCCGCCGGAGAACGAGTCGGTCGCGAAGGGGGCGAAGAAGCTGCGGAAAAAGTCGTCGCTCAAAAGAGAATCGGGCCGCGTGGCCAAGCTCCTGCGGTAACGGTAGGGAATCAGGTTCGCCATAACAATACCTCCATTTGATTGAAAGAATGATACTTGTTTCCGGGATCATCTCCCGTTTGCGAGTTCATTATAAGTCAAAGGTAAAAGAAAGTCAATATCAAAGATGGTAAAACTTTTGTTAAAGCAAAAGTGCTTGTGCCGCGCCGCTCGCCACGGTATTCTAGGTCGTAAAGAAGGTGAAAAACCATGACCGACCGCCTGTATTATGCGGATTCCTACCTGAAAACATTCGAGGCCCGGGTGCTGGAAGTCCGGGATGGCGCGGTGCGGCTGGACCGCTCGGCTTTCTACCCGACCTCCGGCGGCCAACCTTTCGACACCGGCCTTTTGAACGGTCTGGCCGTGACGGACGTTTCCATAGACGAGGCGGGTGAGGTATGGCACCGCGTGGGGGGCGCGCTCCGGCCGGGAGACCGGGTGACCGGCGAGATCGACTGGGCGCGCCGCTTTGACCACATGCAGCAGCATGCGGGCGAGCACATGCTGGCGGGCTGGATTCACAAAAAGCTCGGCGGGTATACGATCGGGCTGCACCTGGGCGCGGAGGCTTCCACCATCGACGTGGAGCTGCCCGGCGGCGAGATGCGCGTCCTGGAGGAGGTTCTCGACGAAATTGAGGACGCGGTGAACCGCGACATTCAGCGGGACCTTCCGATCCGCTGCTGGTTCCCGTCGCCGGAGGAATTCGAAGGGCTTCCGCTGCGCAAGCCGCCCTCGGTCAAGGAGCACGTCCGGGTTGTGCTGATCGGGGATGAAAGGGGCGGCGAGTGCTGCGCCTGCGGCGGCACGCATCCTTCCAGCGCCGGGCAGATCGGCCTGGTGCGGATTCTGGACGCCCGGCCCAGCCGCGGCAAGATGCGCGTGACGTTCGTCTGCGGCATGCGGGCGGTCCTTGACGCGCGGGCGCGGTCAAGGGCGGCGGACCGTGCGGCGGCGATCCTCTCGGTTCCGGTGGCCGTGCTGCCCGGGGCGGCCGAGGGCGCTCTCTCCCGCGAGCGGGAGGCGAAGGCGCTCCTCGAAAAGGCGAAGACCGAAAGGGCGCTGACGCGCGCGGACGATTTGTGGCGCGCGGCGGCGGTGGAAGGCGGCTGGCGGATCGTGGAGGACGCCTCCGAGGGGGTGGACGCGAACGCGCTCCGGGAAATGGCCGCGAGCCTCGCCAGCCGGGTAGGGACCATCGCGCTGCTTGAGAGCGCGCAGCCGGACGGCGCCAGCCTCATCGTATTCGCGCGGTCCGGGGGGGATGGACCCCACATGGGGAAGCTGCTTTCGGAGGCGGTGAAGGCGCTGGGTGGCAGAGGCGGCGGAAGACCGGAGTTCGCTCAGGGCGGCGCGCCGGGCGCCGGCGCGGTACGCGCGGCGGCGAGGATGCTCAGGGAAGGGCAATAACCAAAGCGGGGAGGTTCCGAGTTGGCAAAGGTGCTGGGTGCGCTGTACGAGACCGGGCGCATGCTGAAGCCCGGAGAAGCGCTGGGCGAAATCCCCGAATCCAAAGCCATTTACAGGGACATTTACAACATCGCGCTGCCGTCGGTCATGGAAATGGTGCTGATGAGCCTGATCGGCTCAATGGACACCATGATGGTCGGCACGCTGGGGCCCGAGGCGATCGCCGCAGTTGGTCTGATGGGCCAGCCGCGCATGATCCTGCTCTCCATCTTTTTTGCGCTCAATATCGGCGTCACCGCCATCGTGGCGCGCCGAAAGGGCGAGGGGCGTCAGGACGAGGCCAACCGCACGATGCGAAACGCGCTGGTCCTCGTGACGGTGCTGGCGTTTGTGATGGCGGGGTTGGGGCTTTTGTTCTCCCGGCAGCTGACGCTGTTTGCGGGCGCCGAGAGCGACACCTTTGAGGATGCCAAGACCTATTTTGACATCCTGGCCTATTTTCTGCCAATCAACGCGCTGACGCTTTCGATCTGCGCCGCGCAGCGCGGCAGCGGCAATACCCGCATCACCATGAACGTCAACATCGTGTCCAATCTGGTTAACGTGGCGTTCAACTACCTGCTGATCGGCGGCAAGCTGGGTTTTCCGCGTCTGGGCGTCGCGGGGGCTGCCATCGCCACGGGCATCGGCTTTGCGGTGGGCTTTTTCATGTCGGTCGTCACGGTATATGACCACCCGAATAACAACGGGTTTCTGCGGCTCAGCCTGCATGACGACTGGCGGTTGGACGGAGGGACGCTCCGCGGCATCTTTAAAATCGGCGGCAACGCGATGCTGGAGCAGCTGGCGCTTCGGTTCGGATTCTTCGCCTACGCGCGCATCGTGGCGGATCTGGGCACGATGGCCTTCGCGGCGCACCAGATCGGCATGCAATTTCTGAACATTTCCTTTAATTTTGGCGACGGCATCGGCGTGGCCGGCACGTCGCTGGTGGGGCAGTCGCTGGGGCGAGGGCGGCCGGACATGGCCAAACTCTACGGCAAGGCCAGCCAGCGGCTGGCGCTGACGGCGGCGTTCGCCCTGGCGGGCCTGATCCTGGCCTTCCGCGTGCCGATGGTGGGCTGGTTCACCACCGACGCGGGCGTCATCGACCTTGCCGCCAAGGTGATGATCATGGTTGCGATATTCCAGCCCTTTCAAACCTCGTCGGTGGTGATCTCCGGCGCGCTCAGGGGGGCGGGCGACACCGCTTATGTGGCGGGCGTAATGATGATCTGCGTGGCGCTGATCCGGCCCGCGCTGGCGATTCTCGCGATCCGGCTGCTGACGGATCACTTCGGCCGGGCGGACATCGCGCTGGTGGGGGCCTGGTCCGCGGCGGTCCTGGACATGATCATGCGGCTGACGCTGGTCTATCTGCGCTTCAACGGAGGAAAATGGCATGGCATCAAGGTTTAAGGGCGCAATCTTCGACATGGACGGCACGATCCTCGATTCCATGGGCTGCTGGCGTTCGCTCAACGCGGAGTTCCTGAAAAAGCGCGGCCTTCCAATCCCGGAGGAGATCCGGGGCCGCGAACTGATCACCCACAGCGCCGCCGCCGCCAGGCTGTACCTGGAGAAATTCGATCTGGGCATGACCTTTCACGAGATCATCCGCGAGATGGAGGAGGATATGCGCCCGCTCTATCTCGGCGTAATCAAGCCCAAGCCGGGCGCGCTGGCGCTGATTCGCGCGCTGAAGGCCGCGGGGCTGAGGCTTTGCGTGGCGACGCTCACGCCGCAGAGCGTGGCGGAGGAAGCGCTTCGCCACAACGGCATTCTGGACCAGTTCGAATTCGTCGTCTGCGGCAACGATACGGGCCTTAAAAAGAGCGATCCGGAATTCTTCCGTGCCGTCGCGGGCAGGATGAACCTCAGGCCCGGAGACTGCGTGGTGTTCGAGGATGCGGTCTATGCCATGCGGGGCGCCCGGGCCGCGGGCTGCGCGGTGGTGGCCGTCGACGACGCGGCCAACGAGCCGGACGCCGCCGAGATCCGCGAAATATCCGATTTATATGTGGCCGATTACAATCTCTTTACGCCGGAGACGTTTATGCGGCTTGACAGAGCGATGCCTCAGCAGGTATAATAGCCTTTAGGCCGCTCAGGGGAGGCTTCATAAATCCGCGCCGTGCGCGGTGCCTGACGCCTGGCGAGCACTATGAAACGGGAGGTGCAACGCGTGTACGCAGTCATTCAAACCGGTGGCAAGCAGTACCGCGTCCAGCAGGGCGACGTCATTTATGTGGAGAAGCTCGCTGCCGCGCAGGATTCGCTGGTCAATTTCGACGTTCTGCTTCTGAGCAAGGACGACGGTCTGGTCGTGGGGACGCCGCTGGTCGAGTCCGCGAAGGTGACGGGCAAGGTGCTGGCCGACGTCAAGAGCGCGAAGGTCATGGTCTACAAGTTCCGTTCCAAGAAGAACAGCCGCCGCAAGCAGGGCCATCGTCAGCCCTACACCAAGGTCGAAATCACCCAGGTCGGCTGATGACCACCGTCCGATTCCTCGAGCGGGGCGGAAGGCTCTACGGCTTCGAAGCCTCGGGGCACGCCGGATACGCGGAAAGCGGCGAGGACATCGTATGCGCGGCGGTATCGGCTTTGACGCAGAGCACGCTTTTGGGCCTGGGGGAAGTTTTGAAGGCCCCGGTAGAGTGGTCGGCAGACGAAAAAAAGGGCGCGCTCCGCGCCTTCGTCCCGGAATCCACCGAAGGGACCGAGATCCTCTTCCGGACGCTGGAGGCGGGCCTCAAGAACATTGCCGGACAATATCCCGATTGGGTCGGGATCGACTACATGCAGCGGAGGGGAAAATCATGCTGAAGATCAATCTTCAACTGTTCGCCCATAAAAAGGGCATGGGCTCGTCGCGCAACGGCCGCGACAGCCACGCGCAGCGCCTGGGCGTGAAGCGCGCCGACGGGCAGTTTGTGCTGGGCGGCAACATTCTGGTGCGGCAGCGCGGCACAAAGATCCATCCGGGCCACAACGTGGGCATCGGTGACGACGACACGCTGTTCGCGAAGGTGGACGGCGTCGTGAAGTTCGAGCGCCTGGGGAAGGACAAAAAGCAGGTCAGCATCTATCCGAAGGCTGAGGCCGCGAACTGATCAAGTCGGCGCGGCGCAAAGGAACATCAAAGCCCGGCGCGTTCGCGCCGGGCTTTTTGCATCCGTTCCCCCCGATGGGCTTTTGATGCGAAGGAGGCGTCTGCGCACACCTTGAATATGTCTAAAATTTCCGGGCGGCACGCTGGCTTACGGCGCTGATCCGCGCCTGGTGTACGCACAGGGCGCGGACACAGCATTCCCGGCGCCGGCGCTGCCGGGTACGGTTGAAGCCCCATGCCGCCATTGACGCGCGAATCAATCCCGTTCAGCCTTCCGGCGCTTCCCGCGCCGGTTTTTATTTTTTCGTCCGGATGAAAAGAATATGCGCGGTGACCGCCGTACCAATGACGATCAGGAGCGCCGTCACCCATGGCGTTTTCGACATGACCATCGAAAGGATCAGCAGCGGCCACAGAAACGCCAGCGCCGCGGCCTTTGAGCGCGCAGGTACGCCGGTCTTGTTCTTGTAGTTTTCAATGAAGGGGCCGAAAAAGCGCGTGCCCGCCAGCCATCGGTACAGCCTGGGGCTGGCGCTGCCGAAGCAGGCCGCGGCCAACAGTACGAAGGGCGTCGTGGGCAGCACGGGAATAAACACCCCCACCGCCCCTAGGGCCAGCAGCAAAAAGCCCGCGCCGATCGAGAGAATCTTCATCGCGCCTCCTTTATACCGTCTAGATCTTTCGGATCGCCGCCACCGACTCGGCGGAGGGCGTCACATAGAGCGTGCGCTGGTGCGTGTAGATGACGAAGCCCGGCTTCGCCCCGCTGGGCTTTTTGACGTAACGCCGGAGTGTAAAGTCCACCGGAACGTTGGAGGAGGTCGACGACTTGGAATAATATGCCGCCAGCAGCGCGGCTTCGCGCAGCGTTCCCTCGTCCGGGTTCTCGCTGACCACGATCACGTGGGAGCCGGGGATGTCTTTGGCGTGCAGCCAGGTTTCGCCCGGCCGGGCGCTTCCCGTCAGTTCGTCGTTTTGCAGGTTGTTCTTGCCCACCAGAAGGTCAATCCCCGCGCCGGACAGAAAGTGCAGCGGCTGGGACGGCGGCAGCTTCTTCATCTGCCTGCGGTTGTGGTTGGCGCGCACGTAACCCAGCTTTTCGAGTTCTTCGCGGATCTCGCCCAGTTCGGCCTCGGTTTCGCACTTGCGCAGGTTCTCCAGCTGACCCTCGAGGTAGTTCAGCTCCTCCCGGGTCTTTTCAATCTGCTCCGCGGCCAGCGTCTGGGCGGAACGCGCCTTCTGGTACAGCTTGAAGTAGCGCCGCGCGTTTTGCGACGGGGACAGCTTTTCGTCCAGCGGAACCGTCATTTCCGCCATCCCGGGATCGTAGTAGTTGGGGAGGGAAGCCGCCTTCGCGCCTTTCGCGATGAGGTGGGCGCTGGCGGTGATGAGTTCGCCCATCACCCGGTATTCCTCCATGCGCTGGCTGCCCTCGAGGGCCTCCAGCTGAAGCGCCAGCTTCTTTTCACAGCGATCCGCGTTGTTTTTCAGCACCCGGTGAAGGGACGCGGACTTTTGCCGGATGCGGTCTTCCAGGTCCCGCGCCTCGTAGAAGGCGTCCATGGCCTCGCTGAGTGTGGCGAATTTCCTGCGCTCAAGCGCCGCGAGGCTCAAAAAAGGGAACGCCGTCAGCTCCAGCGCCGCGCCATCCTCCGCCATGAGGATCGCCGGCTCCGCGATCTCCGGGAGGCGGGCGAGGAATCCCGCGATGCGTCCGGAGACTTCGGGCAGGTCCACATCCTCCAGCCGAGCGTCCAAATCGCCCGCGCACCGGAGCGCAATCTCCCGCGCGGTGGTCGCGGCCAGGCCGGATACGCAGCCCGCGAGCGCCTTATGGAGCGGACCGGCGCATTCCGACAGCCGCGCCTCAAGCGACTCGGCGGATAGTGCGTCGTAGGGCAGCTTGCCCTGCGACGGCGGGCGGACGTAGGTAAGCCCCGGCAGCACCTCCCGCACGCGGCTGATTTCCTCGGTCACCCGGCGCACGCACTCCAGAATCTTCCCGCCTGCGCCCAGGAGCATCACGTTCGAGTGCTTGCCCATGAATTCGCAGACCAGCGTCTTCGTCGCCTGATCGCCCAATTCGTCGCTGCCCTCGAAGTCGATCTCAAGGATCCGGTCGCCGCCGATCTGGCGGACATCCGCCACGCGGTTTCCGATAAGGTGCTTTCGCATCAGCATGCAAAGCATCGGAGGCTCCAGCGGGCTGGGCTTTTTGACGGTCGTCAGGTGCGCGCGGGCGCACCCGGCACTGGCGGAGATGAGCAGCGTCCGGTTGGCGCCGCGGCAGCGAATGGTCAGGTTGATCTCGTCGCGCTCCGGCTGGGTCGCCTTGTCCACTCGGCCGCCGACCAGTTGATCCTTCAGCTCTCGGGTTTGAAACCCCAGCGTCACGCCGTCCATTGGCATTTTGTGCGTCCTCCAACAACGTTTCGGTTCTCGCACAAAAGCATGGGTTGCGTTTGCGCGCTCTTTGTAATTATATCGAAAAGCCGGGTTTTACGCAATGCGCCGGCCCTGTTTTGTGGTAAAATAGCGCTGGCGGCCCTGCGTTCTACCTGTCCCCCCCTTCGAATATGCTTGACCGAGATCAAGCGTGAGGAGGGTTCGGTATGAAAATCAGCGGGAACCAGCGCAAGGCCTATGTGCTCAGCGTGGTGCTGCTGGCGCTGACGGTTGTGCTATGCGGCGCGTGGGGGATATGGCGAAGCTCTCAATCGACGGCGGGGGCGCCGGCCGCTACGCTCGCGCCCGAACCGGAACCGACCGCCGAGGTCGATCTGACGGCGACCCAGTCGCCCGCGCCCACCGGTACCGTGCGCACCACCGTCTACTATCAGGACAACTACGGGTACCTGGTGCCGGTCACCAAGAGCGTGCCGGAGGAGACGGGCATCGCCAAGGCGACGCTTTCGATGATGGTCAAGAGCGCCTACAATGACATGGAGGCCGCGCGCCTGGGCCTTCGCACCGTGATCCCGGAGGGCACGTCCATCGATTTGGATATTCAGAAGGACGGCACCGCCCGCATTGATCTTGGCAAGCAGGTCATGAAGATGGCCGACGCCGCCTCCGAGGCCAACATGGTGGCCGCCGTGGTGCAGACGCTGACGGAGTTTCCCACCGTCAAGCAGGTGGCTTTCACCGTGGGCGGCCAGCAGGTGGCGAAGCTCGCCAACGGCACATCCATTGAAAAGCCCTTCGAGCGGGGCGTGCTGAACCTGGAGAGCGCCGCCGAGGGCATGCCGGTGGATCAGGCCAAGACCGTGCAGCTCTATTTCCCCGGCGAAAACAGCGCGCTCTTGGTGCCGGTGACGCGGATGGTCTACGGTGCGGGCGACATTGAAACCGCGATGCTTGAGCTGGCCAAGGGTCCCAGCGCGCAGAGTCCGCTGGAGGGCGCGTTGCCGCCGGGCTGCGGCCTGATCGGCGTCACGGTGCAGGATGGCGTGGCCACCATCAACTTCACCAGCGAATTCATCAAGATCGCCGAGAATTCCGACGGCGGCCGCGCGGCGCTCCGGGCGCTGGTGCTCACCGCCCGGCAGTTCGAGGGCGTGAAGGAAGTCAGGCTTCAGGTGGACGGCGAGCCCTACGACCCGGGCCGCCAGACGCTGTCGATCCCCACATTCGTCAACGACGCCTCCACCATCGCGGAGGAGACCATCCGCACCCAGTCGGAGGCCATTCTGGAACCGGAGGATTAGCCCATGCGTACCAATGACCGCAAGGATGACGAACTTCGCGATGTAGAGATCGCCCCGGGTTTTACCGAAATGGCGGCGGGTTCGGCGCTGATTTCATGCGGCCGAACCCGCGTTTTATGCACCGCCTCCGTGGAGGAGGGGGTGCCGCCGTTTTTGAGAGGACGGGGGCAGGGCTGGCTGACCGCGGAATACGCGATGCTGCCCGGCGCCACGCCGATGCGAAAGCCCCGGGACGGCGTGAAGAAGGACGGGCGCTCGGTGGAGATCTCGCGGCTGATCGGCCGCGCGCTGCGCGCCGGGTGCGATCTCACACGCCTGGGCGAGCGCACCGTCACCATCGACTGCGACGTACTGCAGGCCGACGGCGGAACCCGCACCGCGGCGATTACCGGCGGCTTCGTGGCGCTTTGCCTGGCGGTGAAAAAGCTGATGGATCAGGGGAAGCTGATGGATTCGCCGGTCAAGGCGCAGATTGCCGCCGTCAGCGCCGGCATCGTCGGCGGCACGCCGATGCTGGACCTGGAGTACACGGAGGACAGCCGCGCCGAGGTGGATATGAACCTGGCGATGGCGCTCGCGCCGGACGGGACGGGCCGATACGTGGAGGTACAGGGCGGCGCGGAGGGCGCGCCCTTTGACCGCGCGGGGCTGGATGCGCTTCTCGCGCTGGGAGAGGCGGGCATCCGCCGCCTGGCGGAGCTGCAGCGATCCGCGTTGGGGGAGGCGGCGGAGGTCATCGGCAGGAAACCGAAGCTCCTCATCGCAACCGGCAACTTCGGCAAACTCAAGGAGATGAGAATTCTCCTGGGCGGCCGGTTCGACGTCATGTCCATGAAGGAGACGGGCTTTGACGCCGATGTGGAGGAGACCGGCGAGACCTTTGAGCAGAATGCGCTCATCAAGGCGGAGGCGCTGACGGCGCGCTCCGGCTGCGCCGCCGTCGCGGATGACTCCGGGCTGGAGGTGGACGCGCTGAACGGCCACCCGGGCGTGTACTCCGCCCGCTACGCCGGCGTTCACGGCGACGACGAGGCGAACAACCATCTGCTGCTGAAGGAGCTGGAACACGTCCCTGAGCCCCGCACAGGGCGCTACGTGTGCGCGATGGCCCTTTGCCGCCCGGGAAAGCCGCCGATTGTGACGCGCGGAACCTGCGAGGGTGAAATCCTTCGCGCCTACCGGGGCGAAGGCGGCTTCGGCTATGACCCGCTGTTCCTGTCCCGCGATTTTGGCAGAACCTTTGCCGAGCTTACGATGGAGGAGAAGAATTCCGTCTCCCACCGCGCGCGGGCGATACGGAAGCTTTTGAAGGAGCTGGAAAAGGATGTTTAGGCTGGGCGTGGTGTCCGACAGCCACAACGGCGGCGCGATGCTGGAGAGGGTCTGCCCGCTTCTTGCGGGCGTGGACGCGGTGGCGCACCTGGGGGACGGCATGGGCGATGCCAGGCGCATCGGCGAAATCACGGGGCTTCCCGTTTACGCGGTGGCCGGAAACTGCGACCTTTTGCCGGAGTATCCGGCGGAGCGCACCGAGGTGTTCGCGGGCATGAGGGCGCTGCTGACCCATGGGAACCTGCAAAAGGTCAAACATTCGCTCCTGCGGCTGTCGCTTCGAGCGACGGAAGTGGAGGCGCCTATTGCGCTCTACGGCCACACCCACATTCCCTCGGCGGACTGGGTGCGCGGCACGCTGCTGGTCAACCCCGGCGCGTTGATGAACGGGCGCTACGCCATTATCGAGTTCCGGGAAAACGGACCCAGCCCGTTTTTGCTGAGCGTCTAAGCGCGCGAAAAACCGGTCTGGAAATTTTGGTTAAGCTATGGACAAAGAGCAGCCTGCATGGTATAATCATGAATCGTCAGCGGGAATGAAGCTGCCTGAAGCTTTCGAACGATTGCATGCGCCCGTAGCTCAGTTGGATAGAGCAACGGCCTTCTAAGCCGTGGGTCAGGGGTTCGAATCCCTTCGGGCGCGCCATTACCGGCCGGGATAGAATTGTGGTGGGCGTAGTTCAGCGGTTAGAGCGCCAGGTTGTGGCCCTGGAAATCGTGGGTTCAAATCCCATCGCTCACCCCATTTTTTTCTAACCGAACGGCATGTGCCTCTGACGAGGGCGATGGGGTGTAGCCAAGCGGTTAAGGCCCGGGGCTTTGACTCCCGTATGCGCAGGTTCGAATCCTGCCGCCCCAGCCATCAAGACCCAGTAGCTCAGTTGGCAGAGCATCTGACTTTTAATCAGAGGGTCCGGAGTTCGAGTCTCCGCTGGGTCACCAGTTTATTGCGCGCGGGCGTGGCGGAATGGCAGACGCGCCAGATTTAGGATCTGGTGTCCCAGGGACGTATGAGTTCGAGTCTCTTCGCCCGCACCAGAGGATGGCCGGCACCGGCGGCCAGGGTCAATACTCGGTCAATCGGTGTTTCGCGGGTGTAACTCAATGGCAGAGCGCCAGCCTTCCAAGCTGGATACGTGGGTTCGATTCCCATCACCCGCTCCAATTTTTTTGTGGAAGGTACTTGCCAGGACAGGGAATCTGTGGTATACTGTTTTCCGCTGACGCCGATTTAGGCGCCATCGCGCGGTAGTAGCTCAGTTGGTAGAGCGCCACCTTGCCAAGGTGGAGGTCGCGAGTCCGAGTCTCGTCTACCGCTCCAGGACCGCCTGAAAAGGCGGTCGTTTTTTATGCCGACGGGGGGGAGACTTCGGGGTGCGGTGCGTGGCTTGACAACCGTCCCGCAAGCTGTTATCCTATAAAACAGACCAAAGTATTACAAGCATACAAAACCGGAAGAAGGTCGGTTTTATGAAAAAAGGTGACGCGCGCCGTCAGGATATTCTTCACACCGCGGAAAAGCTCTTCTACATGAAGGGCTATGAGAACACCTCCATCCAGGATGTGCTGATGGAGGCAGGCATCTCAAAGGGCGGGTTTTACCACCACTTTGAATCAAAGCTGAGCCTTCTGGAAGAGATCGCGCTGGCCCGTACCGAAGAGGGGTACGAGCGGGCGGAGCAGGCCCTGGCCGGTTGCGCCGGCGACGCCACCGAGAAGCTCAACCTGCTGTTTGACGTAGGCGGCTTTTTTGAGGCGGGAGATTTGGACTACATCGGCTTGATGATCCGTGTCATCTACCAGGACGGCTGTGTGCAGCTGCGCGACATGATCAAAAAGCTGCGCGTCGCCCGGTACGAGCCGCTGCTCACGCGCGTCATACATGCGGGCGTCGAAAGCAAGATCTTCTATACCGCCTATCCGGACAACCTGGCGCGGCTGATCCTGCTGATGGATAATGCACTGACCGACGAGATTGCGCTCACGCTTTCGGAGAAAGAAGATGCCGCGGAGGACTTGTCAGGCTTGATCGATCTGATGGGGGCCTACCGCAGCGGCGTGGAGCGCCTGTTAAACGCGCCCTATGGCTCCGTGCGCCTCGTGGGGCTGGAGCGGGTCGCTCAGGTGGCGCAGCGCCTGGGGCGGGAAGCAAGCCATCCGGCAGGCGCGCAATAAGGGTGGAACCATTCGCGGGTGAGTCCTGTCTATAAAATGACAAGGGAGTGTGACAGGATTTGAAAAAGCCCTGGATGCTGCTCGCGTCGATCGCGCTGATCGTCGCCGTGGCGGCGGGAGTATTCCTGGTGATCAGGACCATGAACGGCGCGGGAAGCGCCCCTGAGGCGTTTTTGACGCAGAATGACGGCCTTGACGTGGCCGCCGAACCGGACGCTGGATCAAACGGCATGACGGCGGAAGATATGACATCTCCGGAGCCCACGGTGACCGTTGAGCCCACGGCGGCGCCGACCCCGGAGCCTACCGCGACGCTTGAGCCGACACCGATTCCTACACCTTCGCCCACCCCGGAGCCGACGCCTACGCCCAAGCCGCTGCCGCTGGCAGGCCTCAAGATCGGCATTGACCCCGGACATCAGCTGCATGGGAATTCCAGCCTGGAACCCGTCTCCCCGGGCAGCAAGAAAAAGAAGGCGAAGGTCTCCAGCGGCACCTCCGGGCGCTACACCGGCAGACCGGAGCATGAAGTCAACCTGGAAATTGCGCTCAAATTCCGCGATGCGTTGATCGCCCGGGGGGCGGAGGTCAAGATGACCCGGGAGACCGCCGATGTGGACATCTCCAACGTCGAACGCGCCGAGATGATGAACGAGTGGGGCGCGGATCTGGTGCTCCGGCTGCACTGCAACGGTGTCTCCAATTCCAAAGCCAACGGCATCGGCCTCTACGTCAAGATTGACGGGGAAGGCGCGGAGGAGTCGCTGGCTTACGCAAAGACCATCATCAAGCGCATGGTCGAGGAGACCGGCGCCAACGAGGACGGCGTGTTCCGCCGTGACAGTTACTCCGGCCTCAACTGGTCCAAGGTGCCCAACATCCTGGTGGAAATGGGTTACATGACCAACGAGAAGGAGGACAAGCTCCTGAGCGATCCGGCTTATCAGCAGAAGCTGATTGACGGCATGCTGAAGGGCGTGGCGGACTGCTTTGACAGGACGCTGGACGATCAGGGCGAGGCCAATATGGCGCCCTCCGATCCGCTGGGCGATGCCGGAGGGGAATAGCAAAAGGCAATGAAAGGGCCGCCGCCCCAACCGGGGCGGCGGCCCTTTCATGATCGGAAAATCGCAGGCCATTTCGATGCGCAGGACAAGGCCCTTTGCGCGTCTGAAAACCGAGGGGTTTTCCGGGCGGCGCTCCGACGGATGAGATTGCCTCTGCCAACGGTGGCAGGCCGATGAGAGAAACGTGATTCCGGGGCACTGATCACCGGAACCGGCGAATTCCTTCGGGCGCATGATGATGGGCTGGATGCCGCTGGATTGCGCGCGGGCGGCGCTGCCCCGCTCCCGGCTTGCGCAGGTCCGGGAGCGGTTGAAAGCTGGGACGGGATCTCTCCATATGGAAAACCGCCCTTCCGCTGCGGAAGGGCGGTTTTGTGAGACGCGGTTATTTCTGGATGAGCACCGTCGTGCCGACGCCGCAGTTTTCCCAGACCCACTTGGCGTCCTTGACCTGCAGGCGCACGCAGCCGTGGGAAGCGCGCCTGCCCAGGCTTTGCACCGAACCCGAGGTGGGGCTGCCGCCCTTCTTCTGGAAGATGACGGAATGAATCATGATGTTTCCCTTCACGTAGAACGCATACTGTGCCCAGCAGTTGAAATCCTTGAAGTAGTGCCAGCGCTTGCCAGGACCGGTGGTATCCTGGAATGTGCCGGTGGGCGTGGGCGTCTTGGGAAGGCCCGTGGAACATTTGACCTTTTTGACCAGCTTGGTGTAGCCGCTGTCGTTGTCGCTCCAGGCGTAAACGTAAAGCCGCTGCTGGCTGACGTCCACCTTGATGAAGTAGGGATGGTAGGGCTTGTCCGAGGGCAGCGCGTTCTCAGAGAACAGCAGCTTCTGCGTCACCTCGTCGGCGATGCCTGTTTCCGGGATGCCGTTGACCTTTTGGAAATAAGCGAGCCCCTCCTGGGTCTTCGCGCCGAACACACCGTCGTCGCCCTTGTAGAGGTAGTTCATATACATCAGGCGGCGTTGGATGCGCTGTGTGTCCAGTCCGGAGGAACCGGTGGTGATGGTTTCGCGGTACAGGTCAAAGCCATCGGAAATGGCCTGAATCGTCTTGGCGTCCACGATGCCGGTGACGGGATAGGCCGGCGCGGGGGTGGGGGTGGGCGCGAGGGTGGGAGCGGGTGTTGCCGAATCCGAGCCGCCGGACAACGCCTCCACCATGCCGTCGCCGTAGCTGCTCTCGTCCGCGAATGTAACGGAGGCGGCAGGCTCGGTGCCGGAGGTCAGCATGTTCAAGTACTCCTGGAGCGCCATGATCGCGTCCTCGGTGGCGGTACCGAAAATGCCGTCCGGCTTCTGGGAGAGGAAGCCCCAGACCACCAGCTTCTCCTGAAGTTCCGAAACCGACGGGCCGCTCATGCCTTCCGTCATCGGCGTAGGCTCCGGGGTCGGAAGCGGCGTCGGAGTCGGATCGGGGGTCACTTCCGGCGCGGTCGGCGTATCCGTGTAGCGCACAACCACGTCGTTTGCCGTGGGCGCGGGCTGCGCCGCAGGCGCTTCGCTGGCGGTCGTCGGCGTTCCGAAATCAATCGCTTCGCCTTCGGAGGCAAAGGTGGCCGCGGGTGCGGTCGCTTCGGACTGGGCGGAGGCGGCGGACTGACGGACGACTTCCGCACCGGGGAAGAGCGTATATGCCAGCAGCACGACGACAAATACGAGCAAAGACAGTTTGCGCCCCAATACATTTCACTCCTTTGAGAAAAAGGCATAGATGGAAATACACACCCTATTATACCATATCCCTCCTGCAAATGCACGTAAAATGGATGTGTCGCAATTGTGGAGGGCGGCATTCCGGGGAAACCCGAACTCCGCCGGTTCTTTCGATGACGAAACGCCCGCAGCAGCGGTGCCGGCGGGCGTTTTCAACGCGCGGGGGACGGGGTCACGGCCCGTTGACCGTGACGTGGGACGTGTTTTCCACCACCTGATAGCGGCATCCGGACAGAAGGGTCAGCGCGATCAGAAGCGCGATCAGAAGCGCGATCAGAAGCTTTCGCACGGCGCGTTCCTCCTCGTCCTTGGCGCTTGAGGGTTACAACAAACCGTTCATTTCGGCCAGGCGTTCAAAGGTCAGGTGCGGCTTGATGGGGGAAGCGGCGGCCATTTCCGGCGTGGTCTCGCCCGAAAGCACGAGGATTGACAGCATGCCGTGCTTGAGGCCGGTTTCGACGTCGGTGTACAGCCGGTCGCCCACCATCGCCATCTCGGCGGGCATCAGGCCGGTGCGGGCGACCGCCGCCTCTACGATGCCCTTGTGCGGCTTGCCCACGATCAGGTCGGGCCGACGGCCGGTGGAGGCGTCGATGAAGGCGATGATCGCGCCGATGTCCGGCGCGAAGCCGGTTTCGGTGGGACAATTGAAGTCCGGATGGGAGGCCACGTAAGGGAGACCCGCGCGAACCAGATCGCACACACGGGTCATTTTTTTATAGTCCAGCGTCGTGTCATAGCCGATGACCACGATCTCCGGGTTCTCCGGGTCAATGGGGACGCCCCCCTCGCACATCTCCGCCAGCATGTACTCGTTGCCAAGGAGAAAGGCGCGCTTGCCGGGGTAGAGTTCGCAAACCTTGATGGCGGTGGCCTGGGTGCTGGTCAGGATCTTCTCGGGGCCGACGTCAAGGCCCATGCGGGCGAGGCGCTTCACGTAATAGTCCGCGTTGTGGGAGGAATTGTTGGTCAGGAAGAGAAAATCCCGCCCGCTTTTCTTAACGGCTTCGATGAAGTCCAGCGAACCGGGCAGGATGTTCTCGCCCAGGTAAAAGGTGCCGTCCATATCCAGAAGGAACAGCTTGACGTCCGCGATCGTGGGCATTTTCTATTCCTCCACAAATTCGATTTCACCGTAGTCGAGCCGCTTGACGGAGGCCAGTGCGGTGATGGGGTAGCCGGCCTGCTCCAGCAGCGCGCGGCCCGGCTGGAACGACTTTTCGATCACGATGCCCACGCCCGCCACGCTGGCGCCCGCCAGTTCGATCAGCTTGCACGCGCCGGAGGCCGCCGCGCCGTTGGCCAGAAAGTCGTCGATGAAGAGCACCCTGTCGCCGCGTTCCACAAACTTGGTCTTGAGGGTCAGCTGATAGTTGCTGCCCTTGGTGAAGGAAAAGACGTTGGTCTGCAGGATGTCTTCCGACAGGATGCTGGAGGTGGACTTTTTCATCACGACCAGCGGAAGCTTCATCGCCAGCGCGGTCATTGCGGCGGGCACGATGCCGGAGGATTCGATCGTCATCACGCGGGTCGCGCCGGAATCCTTGAAAAGCCGCGCGAACTCCTCGCCGATTTCCCGCATCAGCTCCACGTCCACCTGGTGGTTGAGAAATGAATCCACCAGCAGGATGTGCTGGCTGAGCGCCTTGCCGTCCCTGAGAATGCGCTGCTTGAGAAGCTCCAAATCGTACCATCTCCCGAGCGAATGTAGTGTCTTAAGTACTATACATGCTTTTTGACGGATGGTCAACGAAATTTGCATGAAATCGTTCGGGTTGCCGTTTGGATGCGCGGCACTCCGCAGGCATGCCGCAAGACGTGCGCGCAGGACCGGCATCTATATGAAATCTAACTTGACAGAAAGGGCGTTTCATCTTACACTTATCAGGTTGCGGACAATAAGGAAGGTGTTATTATGTTCGATTTTGACGTGATCATCGTCGGGGCGGGCCCGGCGGGGATCTTTACGGCGCTCGAGACCCGGCGGCTGAACGCGCTGGCGCGCATCCTGATGGTGGACGAAGGCCCCTCCATCGACAAGCGCACCTGCCCGGCGAGGACTCTGGGCCATTGCGTGGGCTGCAAGCCCTGCAACATCATGAGCGGCTGGGCCGGCGCGGGCGCGTTCTCCGACGGCAAGCTGACGCTCAGTGAGGAAGTCGGCGGCAACATGGTGGACTACCTGCCCCGGGAGGAAGTCCGGGAGCTGATCCGCTACGCCGATTCCATCTATCTGGAGCACGGCGCCCCGGAAAAGGTGCACGGCCTGAACGACCCGAAAGTCGATCAGATCAAATACGAGTGCTCCAAGTACAACATCAAGCTGGTGCCCTCCCCGGTCAGGCACATGGGCACCGAGCATTCGTTTACCGTGCTTCGCAACATGTATAAGACGCTGGAATCATCCGGCAACTTCGAGTTCCGCGAGCGCACCAGCGCTGAGGAAGTGCTGGTGGAGGACGGCCGCGTTGCCGGCGTGTACCTGAAGGATGCCTCCGGCGCCACAAGCCTCGTGCGCGCGCCCTACGTGGTGGCCGCGCCAGGGCGCGGCGGCGCCGCGTGGCTCAACAAAGTGGCAAAGGACAACGACATCCAGACGCTCAACAACGAAGTGGACATCGGCGTTCGCGTTGAGGCGCCCAATTCGATCATGGATCACCTGACCCGCCACCTCTACGAGGCCAAGATGGTCTACTATGCCGACACCTTTGAAAACAAGGTGCGCACCTTCTGCATGAACCCCGGCGGGCTGGTCAGCGAGGAGCATTATGAGGGCGGCATCGCGGTGGTCAACGGCCACAGCTACCACGACGAAAAGCTGCATACCGACAACACCAACTTCGCGATGCTGGTGTCCACGCGCTTCACCAAGCCCTTCAGCTCGCCCATCGAGTACGGCCGCTACATCGCGCAGCTGGGCAACATGCTCACCGGCGGCGGCATCATGGTGCAGCGGTTGGGCGATCTTTTGAAGGGCCGGCGGACGGATGCCTCCCGGCTTGCCAAGTCCACCACCGAACCCACGCTGAAGACCGCCGTGCCGGGCGACCTCTCTTTTGTGCTGCCGCACCGGCATCTGACCAGCATCATCGAGGCGCTGCGCGCCTTTGACAATGTGGCGCCGGGGCTTTACTCCGGCAATACGCTGCTCTACGGCGTGGAGGTCAAGTTCTACTCGTCCAAGCTGACGGTGAGCCAGCACTTTGAGACGGCGCTCCCCGGCTTCTACGCCATCGGCGACGGCGCAGGGGTGACGCGCGGCCTCATCCAGGCCAGCGCCACCGGCGTGGTCGTGGCGCGGGATGTCCAGTCAAAACAGGCGTAAAACCATTGGGCTGAGCGAAAGGGTTGTTCGAAATGTCCATCGACCGGGTAAGGGAATATCTCAAAGCCTTTCATCTGGAGGACAGGGTTCGCGAGTTCAGCCAGTCCAGCGCGACGGTGGAACTGGCGGCCCAGGCGGCGGGCGTCGAGCCCGCGCGCATCGCCAAGACGCTCTCCTTCCGGGATGCGGACGGCTGTCTTCTGCTGGTGGCCGCGGGCGACGCCCGGGTGGACAACAAGCGCTTCCGCGACGCCTTTGGGCTCAAGGCCAAGATGCTCTCGCCCGACGAGGCGCTTGCGCTCACCGGGCATCCGGTGGGCGGCGTATGCCCCTTCGCCGTGGGGCCGAAGGCCAAGGTCTTTCTGGACGAATCCCTGAGGCGCTTCGATACCGTGCTGCCCGCCGCGGGCAACGACCAGTCCGTCGTGACGCTGACGCCTGAGGAGCTGTTCTCCGCGTCAAAAGCACAGGGCTGGGTGGATGCCTGCAAGGATTGGCGGGCGGAGGAAGAATAAAAGTCCCTTGTCAGCGCCGCCCCGCGTTTCGCGGGGCGGCGTTTCTGCGTGCATCCCCCGGTTTCGCGAGGATGATCTCCCTTTTGACAGGAACCGCCATCAATGTTATACTCTGGGAAAGGGCCCGCGCGGCCGCGGCGCCTGGCTCGGAAAGAGGGGGAGATCCTGTGCGGCGGATTCTTGCGGCGTTATTGATCCTGTTGATGGCGCTTCCGGTGGCGAGGGGTGAATCGGCGGCTCAGCTTCCCGCCGAAATGTATCTCTATGAGCAGCCGCGCCCGATCTTTCACCAGGACACGGCGGAAATCATGTCGCTGTTTGGCGAAGGAGATAAGGCGGGCGCCTACGACCTCATCCTTGAAAAGCACAACGCGCTGAACCGGAAATATCCGTTTGAGGAATGGGATGGCGCGCTTTGCTATACCTCGCCCGAAGAACTGGCGCTCTACCGCGCCCTCCGGCCGGATGAAAGGCTGAGCCAAACGTACAATGACTACCCCGCGCTGCTGTATTGCCTGGGTTTTTTGCTGGTGGACGATCAGCGGTACGAGGACGCCCGGGCTTGTCTGGAGGTCACATGGGAGATGAACCCGGTGAGCATGGCCGTGGCCGTCGAGCTGACCAGCTGTTACCTTGCGCAGGGCGACTTGGCGAGCGCGCGGGCGCTGCTTGAGGAGGCCAGACCGCTGTGCCTGCTGCCCTGTGATTACGGCTGGTACTACCGACGGCTGGGATACATCCTGTGCGAGGAGGGCGACTATTCTCTGGCGAAGTCCTGTCAGCTCTACAGCCTGATCTTTGAGGAGAGTGAAAACGCCTACGGGGAGCTTACGTTTCTGGATGCGACGATGGGCCTTGAGCCTTTCGATTATCGCCGGCGGGGCGCCGGGCGGGACCGCCTGACGGAAGAGGCGGTTTTCGCCGTGGAGGATGGAGGGCTGAAGATTCGCCCGGGCGAGGCGCAAATGGCCGTGCTGGCCGAACTGGACGATCAGCTCGGCAGCTCGAAGTACAACGTATACGGCAGCGCGATGACGTTCTTCCGCGCGCTGGATGCGGAAGGCTGAAAGCCCCGGGGGTTTTCGGCGCGGCGGAAGGACGGCCGCGCGCCTGCGATGCGCGCGGATTTCCGGACGGCGCGTCGGCGGATGGCATTATTTTTGCGCCCGGCGTATGCCGGGCGCAAAAACGTTCCTGACATGCGCGGCGCCGGGAACGAATGAATGCGTATGGGTTTTTGCGGACGGTTTGTGCGCCGATCCCGCTCGGGAGGGCCGAACGATGCCCGCTTTTGACAGGGCCCGGGGGAGCGATGAAAGCCCGGCCCTACGCTACTTCGGCCGGTTCCAGAGGCCGTACTGGGCCTCGTTCTGAAGCGCAGACAGCATCAGTTCCCGCGCGTTGGGAAAGCTTTTGCAGATGTGATCCAAAAGCGCCTCCACGTCGTCGCGCTTGGTGTGGCCGTTGGCGGGGCAGGGGGAGGGGATGACCGGCAGGTTCAAAGCCTTCGCCATGTGGATCACGTGCTTTTCCGGAAGGTAAACGAGCGGCCGGATCTGCGTAATCCCCGTCCGCGAAAGATAGGTGACGGGATGGAACGTGTGAATGCGTCCCTCGTAGAGCAGCGACAGAAACAGCGTTTCGATGGCGTCGTCCCGGTGGTGCCCCAACGCCAGCTTGTTGTAGCCGCCGGCCGCGCACAAGTCGTTCAGCGCGCCGCGGCGCATCTTGGCGCACAGCGCACAGGGGTTTTTCTCGTGGCGCTCCTCGAAGACGACCCGGCCGATCTCGGTCTCCTTCACCGTGTAGGGTACGCCCAGCTCCTCGCACAGCCCTTTGACGCCGGAGGTGTCGAAGGGCTCGAAGCCCATCGTCAGCGTAAAGGCGGCCAGCTCATAGGGAACCTTGCAGAATTTTTTGTACAGCGCCAGCGCGTACAGGAGCAGCAGGCTGTCCTTGCCGCCGGACACACCCACTGCGACGCGGTCGCCCGCCTCGATCATATGAAAATCCTGATCCGCCCTGCGGAGGCAGCCCAGCACCTGCTTCATCGCGTCACCGGATCATCAGCGTCGCCAGTGAAAACAACACCACCAGCGACGCCGCGTCCACCACGGTGGTCAGTGCCTGACTGGCGACCACCGCCGGATCCATCCTGAGGCGCTTGGCGAGCATCGGCAAAAGGCAGCCAAGCGATTTCGAAAGCGTGACGGTGACGATCATGCTCAGCGACACAACCAGCGAGGTGTGGAGCTCGATGCGGCTGACGAAGACCATCCTGAGGTAGTTGAAAAGCGCCAGCACCGCGCCCACCATGACCGCCACGCGGATCTCCTTCCAAAGCACCTTCAGAATGTCCGAAAACTCGATTTCGCCCAGCGCCAGCCCGCGCACGATCAGCGTGGAGGACTGGGAGATGCAGTTGCCGCCGGTGTTCATCAAGACCGGGATCGACGCGGTCAGCGCCAGCCATACGGCTTCATTGCGCTCAAAAACCTGGCCGTAGCGGGTAATGATCCAGCTGGCCACGGTGCTGAGAACCAAGAGGACCACGAGCCACGGGATGCGGTTCATCGCCATGCGCATCACGCCCGTGTGCAGGTAATCGTCGTCGGAGGGCAGGATGGCGGCCATGCGCTCGAAGTCTTCGGTGTTCCTTTCCTCGATCACGTCCACCACGTCGTCCACGGTGATGATGCCCACCAACCGCTCCTCCTTGTCCACCACGGGGATGGACATCAGGTCGTACTTTCGCACGGTCTCGGCGACGCTGTCCCGGTCGTCCAGCGTGTGGACGCTGATGACGCTTTGCTCCATCAGTTTCTCGATCTTCGTTTCGTCGTCGGCGATGATGAGTTTTCTGAGCGCCACCGTACCGGTCAGGTGCCGGGCGGCGTCGATGACGTAGATGGTGTAGATGGTCTCCTTGTCGATGCCGGTGCGCTTGATCTCCTCCATCGCTTCGCGAACCGTGATGTCCTTGTGGAACTCGCAGTATTCGATGGTCATGATGGAGCCCGCGGAATTTTCCGGGTAGTGCAGGAACTGGTTGATGGTATCGCGTCGCGCCCGGTCGGTAAACTGCAGGATGCGCTTGACCGCGTTGGCCGGAAGCTCTTCCAGAAAGTCCACCGCGTCGTCGATGAACATTTCGTCCACCAGCGCGCTCAGTTCGCTGTCGCCAACGGACGCGATCAGCGCCTCGCGCTGGTCGCTGTCCATGTAGGTGAACACATCCGAGGCGATGTCTTTGGGCAGGATGCGAAATACTGCCAGCAGGTGTTCCCGGTCAAGGGTCTGGAGGTATTCGGCGATGTCCACCTCGTTGAGCATCCGGAGCGCGCCCCGAAGCTCGCCGTGCCGTCCGTGCTTGAGCAGTTCGTCTAGTCGGGGTCTTATCTCGTCAAAGTCCAAGGTTCATCCTCCAATCGGGCAGTCAGGGGCAGGGGAGGGATCAAAACCGTACCGGTTCCGACGCATCCATGATATCCGGGTTCGTCCGGTTCGTCAAGCGGAGACGCTAGCTTCCCGGGGTCAGGATGTACCGGGCGGTCAGCCGCGGGCAGTAGACATCGCTGTAGAAGTAGTTGCCGTTTCCGGCCACGTCCGCGTAGGCGGTGTAGGTGAGGCCCACGGTGGGGCTCTTGAGGGACGAGACGTTGTCCAGGATCACGTACTGCGGTTCGTCCTCCGTCCCCACATTCATCACCACCAGCTGAGTCTCGTCCTCGATGATCTCCACCACCGGGCCCTTGCACAGGAAAATCTTGCCGAACCACTGTCGGTAGGTGAGCGTCAGGTTCTTCCAGTCCATCTTCCAGGCTTTGCGGGAATAGTCGTTGAGGGAGGGTACGTAGTTGACGTGCACCGAAACCACCGAATCGGTCAGCCCCGGCTTCTGCGCGCGGAAGGTGACAGTGTTGTCGCCGATGACGGTGAACTTCGCCTTGAAGGAGAAGCTGCCGTCCTGATCGATCTTGATGGAATCCTTCACGTAATCGGTGTCCACCACCAGCGTGGCGGAGGGATCCATGGTGCCCTTGATGGTCATGGTGTCCTTCGAGGAGGACTTGTCCAGGTTCAGGTTGGGCTCCAGCTGGATGTCCTGCGGCTCGCGGTAGAGCACGATGTCCTTTCGGGTCTGCTTGTGGTTCAGGGTGGCCACCAGAACGGAGATGTTGTTGTCGCCGTAGCCCACGTTGATGTTGGCGGACAGCTTTCCTTCGAAATCCACCACGTCCGTCACGTCTTCGCCGTTTACGAGCACCTTGGAACCCGGCACCACCTGCAACTGCATCGAGTAGATGGAATTGACGACCTCCTGAAAGTCATCGGAGGGGTTGATCAGGGTCAGCGGGGATTCGGGCACCTTGACGGTCATCTCCAGCGGCGGAAGTTCCGTCCTGGAGCCGTTTTCACTCTCCAGCACCGGCGTCATCGTAATGACGGCCGCCTCCACGCCCTCGGGATTTTCCTTGAACCAGCTGCTGTCCGGGATTTCGATGCGCGAGAGCCCCCCCGTCAGCAAATAGGACTGATCCAGCTCCTTGATGAACACGGAATTCCCGTCATCGCCGAAAAAGGTAATGGCGTGGCCCACGCGGCCGTCGTCCAGCGTGATCTCCTCCACGTCGGGCGCCATGCGGCCGCCCACCGTATAGGCGCGCGAAAGACGCCACGCGTCAAACCAGTAATACAGCCGGTAGCTCGCGAGGCACAAAAAGGTGACCGAGACCAGCGCGAACACCACCCACATCAGCCCCGTGGCGATGCGCATGGCGCGGGTCGGCCCCTTGCGGGCAGACGAAGAAACAAACGCGTCGATCGCCTGGTTGCAGCGGGGGCAGTGAGCGCGCCCCTCGGCGACGCTGGCCCCGCAGTTCGGACATTTCAAAAACGTATACCTCCGGATGGCGTCGCGCGCGTTGATCGCGCAAGAGATCAGGATAGATCATCCGATAGAATTATATCCTTTCGGAGGCTTTCTGTCAAAATCCTTCCTGTGCGCGCGCTTTTCACACGGAAACTGAAGATTTGTCACAAAATTTGATCGACAAGCCGCCGCCGCATGGTATAATAGAAGCATGATATAACCGGGAGGGATGGCTTTTTGGACAACTTCCGTGAAGAGGTTGCCGTAAGACGCAGCGCGGGCCTCTACAACTTCCTGTACATGCTGGCATGGCTGGCAATGGTGGTGTTCGCGCTGGTGGCGATGTTTTCGCTGTCCGGCGTCATGGGGATGTTTTCCACCGGCTTCAACCTCATGCCCATCATTTTGCTGGTGGTGTTCGGCGGCGCGGCGTTTCTGCTCTACCGCTACAAGGACGAACTCAAGAGCGAATACGAATACGTATTCACCAACGGCGACCTGGATGTGAGCAAGGTGCTCAACAACAGCCGCCGGCGCTATCTGACCAGCCTCAACATGAAAAACGTGGAGGCGGCTGGCCCCGTGACAGGCGCCAGCTTCCAGCGCTATCTCACGATGCAGGGCATCAAAAAGCACAACTGGTTCCTCAACCGGGACGCCCGCCTGTACTACTTTTACTTTGTCAAGTCCGGCGTCAAGCACCTGATGGTGGTGGAACTGTCCGGCGAGATGGTGGATCTGTGCAAGCGGCCCAACTACATGAATTTCAGCGTCTGGCAGGCGTGAGGGCATGAAGGCATATCTGGACAACAGCGCCACTACGCGACCGTCGGACGGCGTGATCGAGGCCATGGTCCAATCAATGCGGGACGGATACTTTAATCCGTCCTCTCTGTATGCGCCGGCGATGGAAACGGAAATGGCGCTTGGCGCCTGCCGCGAGAGGATCGCTCGGGCGCTTTCTGCCGAAGGCGGAGGAAGCGTCACCTTTACCTCCGGCGGCACCGAGTCCAACAACCTGGCGATCCTGGGCGCGATGGCCGCGCGGCGCGGTCCCGCCCGCGTGCTGGTGGCCGCCACGGAGCATCCGTCGGTGCTGGCCGCGTTTGAAGAATTGCGCGCGCTCGGGCACGATGTGGCGGTTCTCCCGGTGGATCGCCTGGGCCAGCTGGACTGGGACGCGCTGGAGAAGACGCTCGCGTTGGGAGCGTCGCTGGTCAGCGCCATGCAGGTCAACAACGAGACCGGGGCGGTGCTGGACGCCGGCCGGTTCAGCCGGACGGTCCGGCGCCTGGCGCCCGAGGCGCTCATCCACGTGGATGGCGTGCAGGGCTTTCTCAGAATGCCCTTCGACATGCGAAACGCGGACCTCTACACGCTGTCCGCCCACAAGCTGCACGGCCCCAAGGGCGTCGGCGCGCTGGTGGCGGGGCCCCGGATCCGCGTAAAGCCCCGGCAGGTAGGCGGCGGGCAGGAAAAGGGACTGCGCTCCGGCACAGAGAACACGCCGGGCATCGCCGGGCTGAAGCGCGCCATCGAGGAAATCGAGGCAATGGGGGACGCGGCCGCTCCGCTCCGGGCGAAAAAGTTGCGCCTTTGGGAGGCGATCCGGCGGGGAGCGCCTCAGGCGGTCGTCTTCGGCCCCGCGCCGGAGGAAGGCGCGCCCCATATCCTGAACGTGGGCTTTCCCGGGGTTCGCGGCGAAGTGATGCTGCACGCGCTGGAGGGCGACGGGGTGTACGTGTCCACCGGCTCCGCCTGCTCCTCGAAAAAGCGCAGGGTCAGCCCGGTGCTGCTGGCGATGGGCATCCGGGCGGAGGAGGCCGAATGCGCCGTCCGCTTCAGCCTGTCCCCGCATACCACGGAAGAAGAGATCGATTACGTCGCGGCGCGCGCGGGTGCGCAGTACGCGGTTTTGTCAAAATTCTGGAGGCGATGATGATGCGCGACGTATTGCTCGTGCGCTTTGGGGAGGTTCACCTGAAGGGGCTGAACCGCCCGTACTTTTTGAGGAAACTGGTGGAGAACGTCAAATTTGCGGTGAAGCCGCTGGGCGGCCGCGTGTGGATGAGCGACGCCCGCATCTACGTGTCGGACGCCGCGGACATGCGGGAGGCCATGGAGAAGGTCCGCCGCGTGTTCGGCGTGTACTCGGTCAGCATGGCGGTGGAGCTGGAAAAGGATCTGGAGGAGATCGCCCGGGCGACGGTGGAACTGGCCCGGCCGCTTACGGGCACCTTCAAGATCGAGGCCCGGCGCAGCGACAAGCGGTTTCAGCCGGATTCGATGGCCCTGGGGCGGGAACTGGGCGGCCGTGTCCTTGAGGCCAACCCCGGCCTCAAGGTGGACGTACATAAGCCGCAGTACAGGATTTCCGTGGAAATCCGCGACATGGCCTATGTCTATTGCGGCGAGACCCTCGCCGTGGGCGGCATGCCGCTGGGAACCGGCGGGCGCGCGGCGCTGCTTCTCTCGGGCGGCATCGACAGCCCCGTGGCCGGCTACCAGATCATGCGCCGGGGCGTGACGCTCCGGGCCATCCACTTCTTCAGTTTTCCCTTTACAAGCGAGCGCGCCAAGCAGAAGGTGATCGACCTGGCCGCGATCCTGGGCGCTTACGGCGGCGGCATGCCCGTGGACGTGGTGCCTTTCACGAAGATCCAGATGGAGATCCATGAAAAGTGCCCGGACGAATTCGGCACGCTGATCATGCGCCGCTTCATGATGCGCATCGCGGAGAAGCTGGCCCGCCGGCGCGGCAGCTTGGCGCTGGTCACCGGTGAGAACCTGGGCCAGGTGGCCAGCCAGACCATGGAGGCCATCGCCGTCACCGACCGTGTGGTGGACATGCCGGTGTTCCGGCCGCTGATCGGCCTGGATAAGTTGGAGATCACCCAGATGGCGGAGCGGATCGGCACCTATGAAACATCGATCCTGCCCTATGAAGACTGCTGCACCGTGTTCACGCCGCGGCACCCGGCCACGAAGCCCCATTTGGAGGACATCGAGAAGGCCGAGGCGCTCCTTGACTGCGAAGGACTGATCGACGAGGCCGTGGCGGGGACCGAGGAGGTCAAGTACTAGGCGTCGGGGGATGGCGCTTGAAGCGACCGCCCGGTGAAGGAGGGCGCAGGTCGTGCGCGCTTTTGATCCTGTGCGCGCTGCTTGCCGGCTGCTCGGTCGGAGCGCCGCACATCGCCAGCTATGAAAGAAAAAAGCGAACTCCATTACGGCGACTGTAGCGGGTTCGGGATTAAACCGATTGCTGCAAGTGCTTCTACAATGCCGAATCCGTCAAGACCTTCGAGGCGCGCGAGGGTTTCCGGACTGTGGCCGATAAGGATGGTGCGGAGATCGCGGGGCATTTTCAGGTTTTCGAGGAATGCGTCGGGGAAGTGGACTGCGCCGGCCATTTCGATTTTACCGATGTGCGCAGATCAAGGCTGGGGACCTCTTCCGGATCGTAAGCTTAGGAGGCGGCCCATCGGCCAGAGCGGGCGCTACGGTCGGTACGACAACGAAAGCGTCAGCTGTGTGGAGATGGAGAAATGCGTTCTATACTACATCCACAGCAGCATATGATACCAATCCAAAACATTCTTTTGTCGTTGCGGTGGATCTTTTTGCCCCTGGCGGTGTCGCACTCCGCTTGAAATAGCGCTGCTTTTGCCGCGCTTCGGCTCCTTGCCAGGAACAAAAACCCCTCGCCGCTTTGGACGGAATAGTATTTCGTATTGATATGACAACCAATCCGCCCGGGAATTCTGGGATCATCAAAAAAGCCCCTCCGTATTCGGCGGAGGGGCTTTTTGATCCGGAGAGGGTTTAAAAGAAGTAGTGGAACACGTACTGGTCCAGCAGGATTGCGATGCCCAAAACGCCCGTATATACGCCGAACCAGGTGAGCCGCACACGGCGCACGATGGCCAGCATGAACTTGATGGCGAGGAATCCGAACACCGCGCTGGTAATCACGCCCGCCAGCAGCGGAAGCGCTCCGCCCATCTGGGTGATCAACGTGCCGTCAAAGATCTCGGTGCCGTTGTCCTTGATTTGCAGCACGATCGCGCCCAGAATCGCGGGGATAGACATCAGAAATGCGAAATCCGCCGAGCGCTTTCTGGACAGGCCCGTGGAGATGCCGCCGGAGATGGTGGAGCCGGAGCGGGAGATGCCCGGCAGGATCGCCAGCGCCTGCATGACGCCCATCACCAGCGCGTTCGACCACTTGACTTCCTTGGTCTCAAAGGACACGCCGCTGATGAGGTCGGAAAGCCACAGGATCAGTGTTGTGATGAGAAACGCGAAGCCCAGGAACTGGGTGGAGAATACCTTGTCGTCAAAATCAAACAACAGCGCCGCGATGACCGCGGGAATTGTCGCGATGACCAGCAGCCAGATTTCGCTCTTGAGCGGGCTTTTGACGAGATCCAGGATCATCTTCCAAAGCCGCTTCCAGTAGACCGCGACCACCGCGAGCAGGGTGCCCACGTGGAGCAGCACGTCCAGCGTCATAAAGTTCTCGGTGGAAAGGCCAAACAGTTTTTGTATCAGATCCAGATGCCCCGAAGAACTGATGGGCAGAAATTCCGTCAGGCCCTGCACGAGCCCCAGCCAAAAAGCCTGCATGATGGACATACAAGCGCCTCCTTCGATGTTGTCGGACAGCGTGGTTCCATTGTACGATAAAAAACACGCGCACACAAGGGCTATCTGGGGAATTTGTGGTCTTTCACCCGGTGATGTTGCGCGCAATCGCCTTTTTCAGCACTTTCGCCGCCAGCGGTGCCGCGATTTCGCCGCCCGCGCCGCCCTTTTCCACCACCACCGCGATGGCATAGGGGTGGGCCGGGTCATCCAGATAACCGACAAACCAGGCGTCCGTGGGGACGGACTTGTCGTCGCTGGTCTCGGCGGAACCGGTTTTACCGCACACGGTGTAGCCCTTGACGGCGGCCTTGGAGGCCGTACCGTCCTTGACCACCCGGGCCATGTACCGCCCGATGAAATCCGCCTCGCTCTCGGTCATCACGCGGCCGTAGGCTCCGCTGGCGGCTCGGAGGCGCGGGAGACCGCCGACGCCCGTCACCTGCTTGATCAGTTGCGGCGTGGGCATCACGCCGCCGTTCGCGACGGCGCTCGTGATCAGCGCCATGTGCAGCGGGGTGACCAGCAGCTTTCCCTGGCCCACGCCCGTCCAGGCCAGTTCGCTGACGTCGCCGATGGAATCGGGAATCGAGGATTCGTACAGCACCAGGTCCCGGAAGCTGAAGTTGGTGTCAAACCCCATCCTTCGGGCGGCGGCGATCAGCTTCTGGTCGCCCATTTCCACCGCCAGCGACGCGAAGGTGATGTTGCAGCTCTTCTCAAACGCCTCCAGCAGCGACATCTTGCCATGCACCGCGCCGCCGTAGCAGGTCACCTTGCCCTTTCCGAATTCCCGCAGCCCCTCGCACACATAGGTGCGGTCGACGGCAGCCGGCAGGTTCTCGAGCGTCGCCGCCAGCGTGACGATCTTGAAGGTGGACCCGGGCGGGTACTGGCCCTGCAATACGCGGTTCAGGTAGCCGGAGCCCGTTTCGTCCGCGCCGGACTGGCGGGTGGTCAGCGCGGCGGGGTCGTAGTCGGGCTTGGAAACCATCGCCAGGATTTCGCCCGTCTGGTAGTTCATGACCACCACCGCGCCCTGCTTTTTCGAGGGGAACTGTTCGGAAATATACGCGCAGAGCTCGGCGTCGATGGTGAGGCGGATGTCGTCGCCCCTGGCCTGGGTACCGGAGAGCACTTGCCATGTGCGGTCGATGATCGAACCGGAGAGGCCCAGAAGCGTCCCGGCGTGGAAGGTTTCCACGCCCGTGCCGGACATGCCCATCGCGTCGCCTACCGTTTGGGACACCGCGAGGCGGATGGATTTGTCGCCGCTGTACTTGCGGGTGCGGTCGGCGAGGGTGGTGGCCAGCACCAGGCCGTTCCGGTCGATGATGTCGCCCATCGCGTTGGATTTTTTGGCGACGTTCAGCCGGCTGTTGAGCTGACTGGTCGTCCAGCGGGAGCCCTGGGAGTAGACCGTGTAGCCCAGCCATCCGCCCAGCCCCAGAAACATCACCACCAGAAGCACCGTGACCACGCGGATGGCGCGCCGCATCTGTTTCATACCGCGCCCTCCCGCCATTCAAGGCGCTTCAGGTCTTCGGCCTCGTCGCCCGCGTTCAGCGAGGATACCCCGAGCAGCATCCCCATCGCGCCCATCATGCTGACCATGGAGCTGCCGCCCGCGCTGACAAAGGGCAGCGTGACGCCGGTCAGCGGAATCAGCTTGATGTTGCCGCCCACGATCACGAAGGTCTGGGTGGCGATGAGCGCCACCACGCCGAAGGCCACGAGCGCGTGGAAACTGGTGCGGGCGTTCATCGCCACCGACGCGCCCCGCATCAGAATCAGCACATAGATGCCCAGCATCGCCAGCGCGAAGATCAGCCCGAATTCCTCGCTGATCGCGGCGAACACAAAATCCGAGTGGTACAGGGGGATGTTTCGCGGGTATCCCAGCCCCAGCCCCATCCCGAACATGCCGCCCGAACCGATGGCGATCAGCGCCTGAATGATCTGCCAGCCGGAATCCAGCGGGTCGCTCCAGGGGTTCTGGAACATCTCAAACCGCTTGGCCACGTAGGGGAACAGCCTGTAAGCAACCAGCGCGCCGCCCACGCCCATGCCCAGGCCCGCCAGCGTAATGGGTAGGTTGGAGGTGGCTGCGTAGAACATCATGACCGTGGTCAGAAAGTATAGAAGCAGCGCGCCCAAGTCGCGCTCGGCCAGGAGCAGCGCGCACAGCGCCGCCGCGAACAGAAGCGACGGCAGACACTTCCGGAAGCGCGGCCGGTTGGACAGCTGAGACGCCAGGATGAAGATCAGCGCCAGCTTTCCGAACTCCGACGGCTGCACCGAAACACCCGCGATGTCCAGCCAGTTTTTCGCGCCGTACTGCCAGCTGCCGATCACCAGCGGTGACGCCACCGCCAGAAACGCCGCCGCCGCCAGCGGCAGCGCCCATTTGTCCCACGCGCGCACGTGCCGTATGATTCCTATGCCGACGGCCATCGCCACGAGACCTGCCAGCATGTAAAGCGCCTGATTCAGCGGTGTGACGGAGGAGCGTGCGATGTCCTTGAGCGTCACCAGGCTGATCGAGCAAAGAAAGAGCGTCAGGATCAGAAGCGCCCGGTCGATGGGCCAGAGCTTTGAGAACAGCTTGACCACGAGAAACGTGACGGCGGGCATCAGGGCGGCGAAGGCCAGCGCCTGCATGTCGAAGGAATCCGACTTGATGGCAAGCAGCAGCATGCCGGTGAACTGAAACAGCATCACACCGGTTAAGAGCAGGTGGGTGTTCGCGCGCAGCACCGCGCGGCGCAGCGCGCCGGATTCTACCGGTCTCGCCATAGCTCATCCTCGTCAAAAAAATCGTCGATGGGTTTCGCGCGTTCACGCGCCGCCCGAGAGGCGGCGTTTGCGCCGCCGGCGCGCGCTTCCGGGCCATCCGCTTTCCGCTTTCCGCGCGCCGCGCCCGCCGCCGGAACCCGCCTGCCCGCCGGCCGGACAGGCGTCCGTCCGGACTCCTGCGAAAAAGGCAGCTCCGCTTCGGCGGCTTTCGCCCTACGCCCCGCGCCCGCCTTCCGGGGGGCGCGCGCCTTTGCCGGCTCCGTTGCGTAGCCCTCCGCGTTCAGGGGGATATCCCGACGCGCGGGCCGGATGTACGGTTCCGATTCCTCCGGGGAGTCATAGGCGCCATCGTACCAGCCGTCCTCGTCATCGACGTAGGCCGCCCCGTCCGGCGCCACCTCAAACCACTCGTCTTCCTCGTCCTGGACTTCCATCGGCGCGTCAAACAGCACCAGCATCAGTTCCAGCCGGCCGATGGCGAGCACGTCGCCGTCCTCAAGGAATACGGCCTCGCCGGTGTGGCCGCCGCCCACGGTCAGCTGGGCGCTGCCCAGCGGCCGGATCAAAAACCCGCCTTCACGCAGTTCGAAATGGGCATGGGCGCGCTTCAGATCCCGGTGGCGGATGCGCACGTCGGCACTGCGCCCGCTGCCCAGCACCCCTTCCCGGGGAATCGGGTAGCTGACGCGCTTTTTCGCGCCGGGGTTGGCGATCAATTCGCCCACGCAGCCGGTCTGGCCCATCCATTCCCTGAGAAGCTTTGCGCGGCGGTTGTCAGCCACTGTCATCCGCCAGCCGCGAAAGAGCAATACCAGCATCAGCGCCACAAACCAGTAGCGCGCGGCCAGCGCGACGAGGGCGTACAGGTCGGAACTCAAGGCCGCGCCTCCTTTGTGGTTGCCTTCATATATCAGATGCCCAGCCGGTCCTTGAGACCTTCGGTGAGTTGCTCGCGCAGCGCCTCGCATTCGATCAGGTTGAGGGTTGCCAGCATCCGCCGCCGCGTGAAAGCGCGGCGGGAGAGACGTCCGCCAAGACGGCGGTCGATCTTCGTCAGCAGGCGGTCCTTCCCGGAGAGCGCGTAGAGCGCATCCTGAAGCGCCTGCCCCGCGCGGCGGCGAAACGCCGCTTCCACGAAACCGGGGGAGAGGATTTCCTTCGAGCGCGCGTGAAAGCCTTCAAGAATCGCGCGGGCCTCTTCTCCCTGGGCGAGGAGCGCCCGGCCGCCCTCATGCACTACCGGCAGGTATTGGACGGGCTGATCCCCGTCAAAAGTTGCCTGAACAACCAGCGCGGTGCGCCAGTATTCGTCATTTTTTCGGTCGAACAGCAGGTTTCCCTGCCCGTAGACGATGGTTGCCCCGGCGTATTCCTCAAAGCAGCCCACGCAGTGGGAGTGCTGGCAGACGATGAGGTCCGCGCCTTTTTCGGCCAGCTTGCGAAGGGACTTGCGCAGTTCGGGCGTCGGATACCGGTAGAGCTCGAGGCCGCCGTGGTACAGCACGATCACCCGGTCGCATTCCGCCTTCAGACGCTGCACCTGGTCCGGCGTCTCCAGCGGATCGAAGGGGTTCGCACCGGGGGCGCCTGCCCCCGCGACGGAAAACTCCCGCTCGCAGCAGGCGATCAGGCCGATGCTCAGGCCGTTCTTTTTGAAGATCCAGGGTTTCGCGGCCTGTATGAGATCCGCACCCGCGCCGAATGCGGGGATGCCCTCGCCGTGAAGCGCCCGGAGCGTGTTTTCGAGGCCCTCCGCGCCCCTGTCCAGGATGTGGTTGTTGGCCAGGGCCAGGACGGGCGCGAGGCGCGCGATGCCGCGGGCGCAGGCCGCGTCCGCGCCGAGTGCCGGACCGGCCTTCAAAATGGGCGCGCCGCTGTCGCTCAGCGGCGCTTCCAGATTGATCACGCGCGCGTCACTTGCCATGAGCGCCGAGAGGAGGTTTTCGTCCAGCGTGGGTTCGACCTCGCCCCGCGCGAAGAGCGCGGCGTTCGAGGCGGTGGGGACCAGATCACCGCAGATGGAAATTGTGACCACGGGCATCGCCTCCGCGCGAAAACGCATATTTATATAGGATTATTGTACAACATGCGCCAGGACCTGTCAAACCTCGCGCGCGTCCGCGCCGCCGCGCATAGTATGCCGCGGGAGGGCTGAGCATGATTGTACGGGGAGAACTGTACACCGCCGATCTGGACCCGGTCGTCGGTTCCGAGCAGGGGGGGATGCGGCCGGTGCTCGTGGTGCAAAACGACGTGGGCAACCGGTTCAGTCCCACCGTGGTCGTGCTTGCGCTGACCAGCCAGATCGATAAGGCGCGCCTCCCCACCCACGTGCTGGTCTCGGGAGCGGGCCTCGCCCGGCCTTCGGTGGTGTTGGCGGAACAGATGCGGACCCTCGACAAGCGAAGACTCCGGGAGCGCATCGGTATGCTGCCGCCGGAGATGATGGAAAAGGTCAACCAGGCAATCCGGGTATCCCTGGCGGTCGAAGAGTAGCTTCGACCGCTTTTTGCGCGGGCGCGAAAGCGGATGAACGCGCTTTAGTTTTGGCAGAATATGTGCTATAATGCCGGTGAATCGGGTGGGAAAAAGGGAGCGGGCAATTTGAGTGAGCGCTGGCGCACGGAAGTCGCAGACTGGGGCAGGATTCTGGCGGGGTTGATACTGGGCGCTTTCGCCTACAGGTTGTTCCTGGTTCCAAACGAGGTTGCGCCGGGCGGCTTTACGGGCATCGGCCAGATTTTGAACGCACTTTTCGGCTGGAACGTGGGCACCGTGGCGCTGGTGCTCAACGTGCCGCTCTTCGCGCTTTCGATGCGGTCGATGGGGCTGCGATTCGGCCTCCGTTCGCTTTTCGCGTCGGCGGCGCTTTCGATGTTGATCGACTACCTTCCTTTCGGCGCGCTGACGGACGATAAACTGTTGGCGGCGGTCTTCGGCGGCGTATTGGGCGGGGCGGGCTTCGGCCTCATCATGTTGGGGGACGCCACCACCGGCGGCAGCGACATGCTGGGCATGCTGATCCACAAAAAGCTGAAGGTGGTCAAGGTTTCGGCGGCGGTGTTCATGGTGGACGCGCTGGTCATCGTGGCCGCCGGCATGGTGTTCGACGTACAGGGCGCGCTCCTTGCGCTGATCTCCACCTACATCATGGCCCGGGTGCTGGACAGGGTACTGGAAGGCCCCAACATGGCCAAGGCGTACTTTATCATCTCCCGGAAGGCGGAAGAGATTGCCGGCGCCATCCTCAAGAGCATGGACCGGGGCGTGACCAGCCTCGCGGGCCGGGGCATGTATACCGGCGAGGAGCGGACGGTACTTCTGTGCGTGATCAACCGGCGGGAGACGCTCCGGCTCAGGACGCTGGTCAGCGGCATCGATCCCTGCGCCTTCATGATCGCCACAGACGTGCGCGAGGCGCTGGGCGAGGGCTTTCAGGCCCATTAGTGTGTAACAAACATCAATACATGTCAAAAGGGGGACAGGGCATGCCTATCGCAGTCATCACCGGCGCTTCGTCGGGGCTGGGCCGCGCCTACGCGCTGGCGGCCGTGAAGATTTTTCCGGAGATCAGGGAATACTGGCTCATCGCCCGGCGGCTGGACAGGCTTGAGGCGCTCAAGGCCGAAATGCCGGGCGTAACCGTGCGCCCCGTCGCGCTGGACCTGGCCGATCCGGCGAGCTTCGACCAGTATCAGAAGCTTCTCGAGGAGCGGGGCGATGCGGTCGCACTCCTCATCAACAATGCCGGGCTGGGCTGGATGGGCGATTTTTCCGATGGCGACTGGCGCACCCAGACGGCGATGGCGGACGTCAACGTGCGGGCGATGACCGCGGTGGCGAACATTTCGCTTAAGCACATGGAGCGGGGGAGCGTGATGATCAACGTCAGTTCCATCGCGGCCTTCGCGCCCACGCCGCGCATGGCGGTCTACTGCGCCACAAAAGCCTACGTGTCGGCCCTTTCAAAGGCGATCCGCTTCGAACTGAGGGGGAAGGGCGTTCGGGTGCTGGCCGCCTGCCCCTGCCCGATGGATACGGAGTTTCTCGAAATCGCCGGAATCCGAAGCAAGACCTTCGACATGCTGCCCCGTGTGAAGCCGGATTACATGGCGCGGAAATCCCTGATCGCCGCGAAAAAAGGGCGGGCGGTGTACACCGCGCTGCCCCTGATGAAGGCCTATCGCGTACTGGCGAAGCTCGTCCCCAGCAGCCTCATGATGCATGTTTCAAAGGTTTAGCGGCGCTTCCGCGGCGTCCGCGGGGCGCTCGGGCAGCTGGCCGCTGTTGATGTAGAAGGCCAGAATGTCCACGATTTTTTTGTTGAAACCGCCGCCCGCCACGATCACGTCCGCGAACTCGATGTAGGTGCGGATGTAGCGCTCGTACATGGGCTTGACCGTCGAAAGATATTGCTGCGCGATGCCGTTGATGTCCCGGCCGCGCTCCAGAATGTCCCGCTGGACGCGGCGCAGCAGGCAGATGTCCGGATCCACATGGACGAAAAGCCTGAAGTCCATCATATCCCGGGTGCGGGGGTCGTAGAAGGCGTGGATGCCCTCGATGATGGTCACATCGCAAGGCTCGATCAGTTCGGCCAAGTCCGCGCGGCGGTGCAACGTGTAGTCGTAGCCCTTGCGGGTGACGCTCTTGCCGGACTTCAGAAGGCGGATGTCCTCCCGCAGCACGTCGTGCTCAAAGGCGTCGGGCTCGTCGTAATTGATCTTGGCCCGTTCCTCCAGCGGAAGGTAGCTGTGGTCCCGATAATAGCAGTCCTGCTTGATCAGCGCCGATTTTCCGCTGACCGACGCCGCCAGCGCCTTGGCCAGCGTGGTCTTTCCGCTGCCGCTGGCGCCGCAGATCCCGATGGTAAGCATGAAAACACCCCCGCAGCCAGTATAAGCGCGGGGGTGCGCGTTTGCAAGGACCTATTCGCCGTCCAGCGGGAACTTTTTCTCGAACTCCAACGCCGCGTCGTAGATCAGCTTATGCCCTTGGTCGTTGGGGTGGATGCCGTCCTCGCACAGGACATCCTCGCCCCGGACCGCGGAGAGAAACGCCTCCCGAAGCGGCAGCCACCGGCAGTTGACCTCCGAGGCCACCTTCATCACCAGCGTGGAGTAGTACTCCTGCCAACGGTAGATGCGCTCCGGAACGCCCAGGAAGCGGAGGATATTGCCCTCGTCCAGTCCGTCCTTCACGATCCACCTCAGGTAGCGCCTGGGGTCCAGCGGCGGCAGGCTGCATAACAGCGGCGTGCCGCCCATCCTGCGCACATGGTCGGCCATCTCCTTCAGCGCCGTCGTGAACTGGTCTGCCGGCGTATGGGGGACGTGGGGTGCGTCGGGCGCGTCGGCCACCGCGGCCCAGTCAAAATCGCAGTCGTTGCCGCCGTACTCGATGACCACCAGTTTATCCCGAAACGCCTCCGCATCCATGGACTTCATGGCCGAAAGCGCCTCCGGCGCGGTGCGGCCCATCCTGGACAGGTTTTCAAAGGGAACCTTGAAGGTCCTGGACAGCATCGAGATGGCGCTGTCCTTGAGCAGCGTGTAGCGACGGCGCGCGGGATCGTACACCACGCCCTTGAGCACCGAGTCGCCCCATACTTGAATGCCCGCGTACTGCATGAAACCGCCCCTCGCACATCTGGTTTTCAAAACCATTATATAAGACCTCCGTGATCATGTCAAGAGTAGAATCGCAAGATATCTTGACGTTTTTGAAAGCAAATGTTATCATGCTCCCGTGGAAAGGGGCGTATGCGATGCAGAACCAGGCGCTGGACGCGCTGATCGATTTCCTGCGCGGGTACCGGGAGGCGCGGTGGGACGAAATGCCCGACCTTGAGCTGTACATGGACCAGGTGATTACTTACCTCAAGCGGCAGCTGTCGCCGTTTCAGGATTCGCCGGACGAAAACCTCATCACGCCGTCGATCATCAACAATTATGTGAAGGCCGGGTTTGTGCCTCGGCCGGAACGGAAAAAATACGCGCGTGCGCACCTGGCGTCGCTGACGATGGCCTGCACGCTCAAGCGGGTGCTGCCCATCGAGTCGGTCAAAAAACTGATCGAGCGGGACGGCGCATCGCTGGACAGGGCGCGGTACGACCAGTTTCTGGACGCCCAGCGGGAGGCGTTTCAGGAGGAAGCGCAGCTACTCGAGCAGCTGAAGGCGGACTTTCCGGCGGACAGCCAGTCGCTCTACCGGCTCGCCACCCATTTCGCGCTGCGCGCCGGCGCCGACCGGCTGATTGCGGACCGGATCATGCGGCTGATCGACGAAAAGGCCGGCGCAAGGCGCGCGCCGGTTGACGATCCGGCTTCCAAATGATAGAATAACATGATGAAATTTGCGGACTTGAACCGGAGAGGGGACCGACAGATGGAAAACCAGGAAGGCGCGAAGCGCAGGGTGATATTCAGCGGCATACAGCCCACCGGCAACCTGACGCTGGGCAACTATATCGGTGCGCTTCGAAACTTCAAGCTTCTGGAGGATGAGTACGACTGCCTGTACTCCATCGTGGACATGCACGCGCTGACCGTGCGGCAGGACGCGGCGGAGCTCCGAAAGGCCTGCCTGAAGGTGATGAGCCTGTTCCTGGCCGTAGGCCTCGACCCGAAAAAGAGCCTGATCTACTTTCAGTCCCACGTGCCCGCCCATGCGGAATTGGCCTGGGTTCTGAACTGCTATACCTACATGGGCGAATTGTCCCGAATGACGCAGTTCAAGGACAAATCCCAAAAGCACGCCGACAACATCAACGCGGGGCTCTTCACCTATCCGGTGTTGATGGCGGCGGATATCCTGCTGTATCAGTCGGATCTGGTGCCCATCGGCGCCGACCAGAAGCAGCACCTGGAGCTGGCGCGGGATGTGGCCGAGCGGTTCAACGGCGTGTACGGCAAGGTATTTACCGTGCCGGAGGCCTACATCCCCAAGGTGGGCGGCCGGGTGATGAGCCTGCAGGAGCCTACCCGCAAGATGTCGAAGTCCGACCCCGAGGATACCTACATCGCCATGCTGGACGCGCCGGAAATCATCCGTAAAAAGCTGCGCCGCGCGGTCACCGACTGCGACGGCACCGTGCGCTTCGACCCCGAGGCGAAGCCGGGCGTGTCCAACCTGATGAGCATTTTGTCCACGCTGACGGGTCAGGGCTTCGAATCCATCGAGCGAGACTTCGAGGGCAAGGGCTACGGCGCGTTCAAGGACGCGGTGGCCGACGCGGTGATCGCCGCGCTGTCGCCGATCCAGGCGCGCTATCACAAGATCATCTCCGACAAGGCGTACCTCGGCGAAGTGATGACCACCAGCGCCGAGCGCGCCGCGCATCTCGCCGCCCGCACGATGTCCAAGGTGCGCAAAAAGGTGGGCCTGGCGGCTCTGACGCTATGACGCGGCGGCTTTTGCTCTCCGGCACGGCCAATACCCGCGACCTGGGCGGATACCCGGTGCCGGGCGGCGCCACGGTTTGGGGGCGTACTTTCCGCAGCGATGCGCCGGTTCAGCTGACGGCGGAGGATGTGGAGCGCCTCCGTGGGGCGGGCATTACCACCCACATCGACCTGCGCACGCTGGAGGAAGTGGAAAGGCGGCCCAGCGCGCTAAGGAACATGCCGGGTTTTGAGTACCACCACGTGGACCTCTGCGCGGCGATGCAGATGCTGCCGGAGACCGAGGAAGGCGTGGCCGTCTCCTACCTTGAGATGACCCGGCAGACGGAGCCTATGGCGCGAATCTTCGGCATCATCGCGGCCACCCGGGGCCCGTTGCTCTTCCACTGCACCGCGGGCAAGGATCGGACCGGCGTGGTGGCGGCGATTCTTCTGATGCTGGCGGGCGCGGCGCGGGAGGAGATTCTGGCGGACTACATTCTGACCGCCGCCTACATGCGCGAGCCGATCCGGAAGTTTCTTGAGACCGACCCGGATCTCCCGGCGTACATCATCATCCCGAAGGTCGATTTCATCGAGGGGTTTCTGGGCCGCTTTGCGGCGGCCTATGGCGACGCGCGCCGCTATCTCCGATCCATCGGAATTTCGGAGGAAGAGACCAATTCCATAACACAACGTCTGACAGTTTTAACATAGCCGTTTCCTTTTTGACGGGCTTTGTGCTTGTCAAAGGATTGGGATTGGGGTAAAATACGATGGAAACAATAAGAGGAGGAAAAGGTACATGATCAAAGTTGGCATCAATGGTTTTGGCCGCATCGGCCGTCTGGTTTTCCGCGCCGGCCTCGAGCAGGGGGGCGTTGAGTTTGTCGGCATCAACGACTTGATTACCCCGGATTACATGGCGTACATGCTCAAGTATGATACCGTGCATGGCCGCTTCCATGGCACCGTTGACTACACCGAAAATTCCATCATCGTCAACGGCAAGGAAATCCCGGTCTTTTCCATCAAGAACCCCGCCGAGCTGCCCTGGGGCAAGGTTGGCGCGGAGTACGTCGTCGAGTCCACGGGCCTGTTCCTGACGAAGGAAAAGTCCCAGGGTCACATCGACGCGGGTGCCAAGCATGTCGTCATGTCCGCCCCCTCCAAGGATGACACCCCGATGTTCGTCATGGGCGTCAACAACAAGAAGTACACCTCCGACATGACCTTTGTGTCCAACGCCTCCTGCACCACCAACTGCCTCGCGCCCATCGCGAAGGTTCTCCACGACAAGTGGGGCATCACCGATGGCCTGATGACCACCGTTCACGCCACCACCGCCACCCAGAAGACCGTTGACGGCCCGTCCCAGAAGGACTGGCGCGGCGGCCGCGGCGCGGCGTTCAACATCATCCCCAGCTCCACCGGCGCTGCCAAGGCCGTGGGCAAGGTCATCCCCGAGCTGAACGGCAAGCTGACCGGCATGGCGTTCCGCGTGCCGACCGCCGACGTGTCTGTGGTCGACCTGACGGTCAATCTGGGCAAGCCCGCCAAGTACGCCGACATCTGCGCCGCCATGAAGGAAGCTTCCGAAGGCGAGCTCAAGGGCATCCTGGGCTACACCGAAGACGAGGTCGTCTCCTCCGACTTCATCCATGATTCCCGCACCTCGATCTTCGACGCCAAGGCCGGCATCGCGCTGACCGATACCTTCATCAAGGTCGTGTCCTGGTACGACAACGAGTGGGGCTACTCCAACAAGGTCGTCGAGCTGATCAAGTACATGAGCTCGGTGGATCATCCCGCTTCCTGTGGCTGCGGCTGCTGCTAAGCGTACATTCGCCATACAAGACAACCGGGCTCCCTTGCGGAGCCCGGTTCTTTCTAACGCGTCGGCACGCGGGGCGTTTAAATGGAATAATCGTAAGCGGGGCATTCGCTCCTGGCGATGTCCGCCAGCGTGAAGGAATCCAGGTATTGGTTAACCACCTTGTACAGCCCTTCCCACAGCGAGAGCGTCGGGCAGGCTTCCTGGCGCGGACAGCGGTTGGGCTCCTGATCCAGGCATGCCACGGGCGCCAGCGAACCCTCCAGCGCCCGGATGATCTCGCCCGCGGTGTATTCCTCCGCAGGCCGGGTCAGCTGGTAGCCGCCGGCGGCGCCGCGGCTGGAGCGCAGAAGGCCCGCGCGGCTCAAACCCGACACGATCTGCTCCAGGTATTTGACCGATATCCCCTGACGGCCGGATATGTCCTTAAGCGCGATCCAATCGCCGCTGTCGTGCTGTGCCAGGTCCACCATCAGCCTCAGCGCATAGCGGCCCTTCGCGGAAATTTTCATAAGTGCACCCCTCCGATATGAATAAAGGTATTATACCACGCTTCGGGCCCGATGAAAAGCCGGTTCGCGGAATTCGCGGCGCGTTACGGAGCTCCGCGCCATGGGATAAAAGTTTAACAGAGCAGGATGCTCTATTTTCGAAAAAACGCCACTTGTAAATTGTGGCGGGGATGGGGTATAATGCTTCATATGGGAGCCATATATGTGGGCCTTGCGGCAGTTGCCGGCGCCGCGCTGGGCTGGGTTCAGTTTAAGCTGCTGCAACAGATCATCGAAAAACGGAAGATCTGGCTGGTTGCGGTCAAGCTGCCGCTGTGGGCGGCGGGTATGATTGCGTCTGTTGTCGTATCGGTTGCGGCGCTGGTCGGCTTCACGCTCGCGGCGAGCATCTCATTTACCGCGTTCGGGTACGCGTTCTGGCGTGCTGAGCGCAAAGGAGCATGAGTCTTTCGCATGGAAGTGTCTGTCAACATCTATCCGGAAGCTTACCACGTGTTCGGCGTCAATGTCGGGCAGAGCGTGGTGCTCGCATGGGGCGTGCTGGCGGCGGTAATCGCACTGCTGGCGCTGGCCAACCTCTACATCCGCAAGCGTTTTTCCGAAAAGCCCAAGGGACTGCAGATGGTGCTGGAGATGGCCATCGGCGGGCTTGAAAACTGGGCCAGGGGTTACGTGGGGGAATCCGCCCCCTTTATTGCGCCGGTGACGCTGACGCTCATGGTCTACGTGTTCTCGACCTCCATCATTGAGCTGTTTGGCTTGCCCGCCGCCACAGGCGACATCAACTGCGCGATCGCGCTGGGCCTGACCTGCTTCATCGCCGTCAACGTGACGGGCCTAAGGTACCGGGGCCTCAAGGGCCGCATTGCCGCCATGTGCCATCCGACGCCCATCGTGTTTCCCATCCGCGTGCTCACCGACCTGATCACACCGTTTTCGATGGCGATCCGGCTCTTCGCCAATATCCTCGTGGGCGCGGTCATCATGGAGATGATTTACCACCTGGTGCCGCTCGTGCTGCCGGCGGCCTTCTCGTCGTTCTTCACGGTATTTGAAATCGGCATACAGGTATTTGTCATCGGCCTGCTGTCGCTGATATACACCAGCGAAGCGGTGGAATAATTTCGGGAACCGTCGATCAAGAGGAGGATTGGACATGTCACCACTTGGACTTATCGCAATCGGCGCCGGTATCGCGGTTTTGTGCGGCGCGGGGGCTGCCATCGGCATGGGCATCGCGACGGGCAAGGCGGCGGAGGCCATCGCGCGTCAGCCGGAGGCCTTCGGCAAGATCAACTCTTCGCTGCTTTTCGGCCTGATCCTGATGGAGACCTGCGCGATTTACGCGCTGCTGGTCTCGATTTTGCTGATTTTCGTTCTTGGAGCCAAGGTGTAAAAGGCCGTCAGGCACCAGAAACGGAGGGATGCCGGTTTGGAAGGACTGTTTAATCCGACGACCATTCTGCTGCACATGGTCAACACGGTGCTGCTCATGGCCGCGTTGTACTACCTTCTGTACAAGCCTGTAAAGAAGTTCCTGAAGGCGCGGGAGGAAAAGGTGGCCGGGCAGCTCGACAGCGCCGCGGAAAGCCAAAAACAGGCCGAGGCGCTTTTGAACGAGCGCAAACGTCAGCTTGACGGCGCGGCCAGCGAGGTCGCGGGCCTGATCAAGACCGGCGAAGCCCAGGGCAAAGCCCGGGCCGACGCCGTGGTCGCCGCCGCCGAAAGCGACGCCAGGCAGATCGCCGAAAAGGCGAAGGCCCAGGTTCGCACCATAGAACAGAACGCGCAGCAGGAGCTCTACAAGGACGCGGCAAAGCTGTCCGTTCAGATTGCGTCGCTGGTGCTTGAGCGCGAGGTCAACATTGAGGACCACAGGCGCCTGCTGGACGAGTTCCTTGAAAAGGCAGGCCGAAGCGAATGATTCAAGGCGTTGTGAATACCGCTTTTCCACTGACGCCGGAAGAGAAGGCCCGGCTCGAAGGCCGCATGGCCGATCTGCTGGGCGCTCCCGTGGCGCTTGAGGAACGGGTCGACAAGGCGCTTCTCGCGGGCATCACCGTGGAGATCGCCGGTCGCGTCATGGACAATTCGCTCAAGGGAAGGCTGGCGCTGGTGCAGCGCGAGCTGATGAAACGGGGGTCGATCCTCGATGCTTGAGTGGAAAGCCATCGGACGGGTGCTGGAGTCCAGGCTGGATCAAATCAAAAAAGATGTGGATTTGACGCGGGTCAACGCCCAGAGCGCGGGCGTCACGATGACCTCGGGCGACGGCGTCGCCATTGTCAGCGGCCTGCTGGACTGCGTGCTGGGCGAATTGGTGGAATTTGAAGGCGGCGGCAGCGGAATTGTGATGAACCTGGACCGCGACACCGTGGGCGTGGTGCTGCTGGGCGGCGAGGCTACTGTGCCAGAGAGCGCCCAGGCTCGCGGTACCGGCCGCGTGCTGGAGGTTCCCTGCGGAACGGGGCTGCTCGGGCGCGTGGTCAGCCCGCTGGGCGAGCCGCTGGACGGCGAGGGACCGATCTTCTCCGATGCGGACCGCCCCATCGAGGCGCCCGCGCCGGCGATCCTGGCCCGAAAGCCGGTGGATCGCCCCCTTGAGACGGGCCTGATGGCCATCGATGCCATCGTGCCCATCGGGCGGGGCCAGCGCGAGCTGATCATCGGCGACCGCCAGACCGGAAAGACCGCCATCGCGCTGGATGCCATTTTGAATCAGAAGGGCAAAGGCGTCTACTGCTTCTATGTATCGATCGGGCAGAAAACCTCGTCCGTGGCGCGGCTCGTCGAGCAGCTGCGCGCCTCCGGCGCGCTGGACTATACCACCGTCATCTGCTCCACCGCCAGCGACGCGGCCTCCTTGCAGTACATCGCGCCCTACGCGGGCTGCGCGATGGCCGAGCACTTCATGTACGGCGGCAAGGACGCGCTGATCATCTATGACGATCTCAGCAAGCATGCCGTCGCCTATCGGGCGATGTCGCTGCTGCTTCGCCGCCCGCCGGGCCGCGAAGCCTACCCCGGCGACGTGTTCTACCTGCATTCGCGCCTGCTGGAGCGCGCGTCCAGCCTGTCGGACGAGATGGGCGGCGGTTCCATGACCGCGCTGCCCATCGTGGAGACCCAGGCGGGTGACATCTCCGCCTACATCCCAACCAACGTCATCTCCATCACCGACGGCCAGATCTTTCTGGATACCGACATGTTCCGCTCCAACATCCGCCCGGCGGTCTCGGGCGGGCTTTCGGTCAGCCGCGTCGGCGGCGCCGCGCAGCGCAAGGCGATGCGCGCGGTAGCGGGTAAGTTGCGTCTGGAGCTGGCTCAGTACCGGGAGCTGCAGGTGTTCGCCCAGTTCTCCTCCGACATGGACGCCGCCACCCGCGATACGCTGCGCTATGGCGCCATCCTGACGGAACTCCTCCGGCAAAAGGACGGCGAGCCGATGCCTGCGGTCTCGCAGATTGAACTTCTCTACGCCGCCACCCACGCGCTGCTGCCGCACGATACGCCGACCGAGCGGGTGCAACAGTTTAAGCGCGAGTTTCCCGCTTATATGGAAGCGAGGGACCCGGAGGGCGTCAGGGAGCTCACCGAAAACGGCGTGCTCACCGCGTCTCTTGAGAAGAACATGGCCCGGGCGGTCAAGGAATGGCTGACCCGTTCGGGGGCGGTGCAATGAACAGCGTCTCCGAAATCCGCCACCACATCAAGGTCGTCGACGACACCTCGAAAATCACCAGGGCCATGCACCTGATCGCCTCGGCCAAGATGAAGCGGGCCATGAACCTGCACGACCAGAACCTGGCGTTTTTCAACCAGGTGCGCGCGGGCATCCGCTTCATCCTGGATACGGCGGGCGGGCCGATCAACAACCGCTTCTTCCGCGAACACGGCAGGAAGGCGGCCTATCTGGTGATCGCGGCGGATAAGGGCCTTTGCGGCGGATACAACCAGCAGGTTTTAAAGCTGGCGCTGGACACCATCGAAAACAGCGGACACTTGAATGTCAAGCTGTTCACCGTGGGCCACATCGCGACCGACTTCTTTTTCCGGCGGGGCATGACGCCCGACGTGCATTTTCAGCACATCATCCAGAACCCGACGCTGCGACATGCCCGCAGGATTACCGCCACGCTGATCGAGCTGTTTCTGTCCAAAGCCGTGGATGAGGTCTACGTCATCTACACAATGATGGGCGAGCGCGGTGTGCTGACACCGACGGTAATGCGGCTTTTGCCGCTTCTGCCGGTGGATTTTTCCGACACTTCGCCCATTCACGCCAAGGTTGCCGGGTTCGAATTCTTTCCTTCGCCCGCGGACGTGGCCGAGGCGATGGCCCACGACTACCTGATGGGGCTGGTATATTCGGCGCTGGCTCAGTCCTACGCCAGCGAAAACCGCGCGCGCATGACCGCCATGGACAACGCCACCCGCAACGCCGGCGAGATGCTGGAAAAGCTCAGGCTGCAGCTCAACCATGTGCGCCAGGATGCGATCACGCAGGAAATCACCGAGATCATGGGCGGCTCAGTAGGGGAGGAACAGGAATGACAAACGGAACCGTGGTGCGCATTATTGGGCCGGTTCTGGACGTGGAATTTGAAAAAGGCGCGTTCCCGCCAATCCACACGCTGCTATATGCCGTCAGCGGCAGCCGCAAGGTGGCCATGGAGGTTATGCAGCACCGGGGCGACTGTGTGCGCTGCATCGCGCTGGAGGCCACAGAAGGGCTGTCCCGCGGTCTGCCCGTGGAAAATACCGGCGCGCCCATCACCGTACCGGTGGGGCGCAAGACGCTGGGCCGGGCGCTGGACGTGCTCGGCAAGCCCATTGACGGCAAACCCCCGGTGCAACCGGATGAGCTGCTGCCTATCCACCGCAGCGCGCCCAGCTTCGACAAGCAGATGCCCGCCGCCCAGATGTTTGAGACGGGCATCAAGGTCATCGACCTTCTGGCGCCTTACGCCAAGGGTGGCAAGATCGGCCTGTTCGGCGGCGCCGGCGTGGGCAAGACTGTGCTGATCCTGGAACTCATCCACAACATCGCCATTGAGCACGGCGGCTTTTCCGTGTTCACTGGCGTCGGTGAGCGTTCCCGCGAGGGAAACGACCTGATGCTTGAAATGGAACGATCCGGCGTCATCGACAAGACCGCCATGGTGTTTGGCCAGATGAACGAACCGCCGGGAGCGCGCATGCGCGTGGCCATGACCGGGCTGACGCTGGCCGAGCACTTCCGAGACTCCGAAAAGCAGGACGTGCTGCTGTTCATCGACAACATCTTCCGCTTCATCCAGGCGGGCAGCGAGGTGTCGGCACTCCTGGGCCGCATTCCTTCGGCGGTAGGCTACCAGCCCACGCTGGCCACGGAGATCGGCGCGCTCGAAGAGCGGATCACCTCCACCAGCGACGGCTCCATTACGTCGGTGCAGGCTGTCTATGTGCCGGCCGACGACCTGACGGATCCCGCTCCCGCAGCGATCTTTTCCCATCTGGACGCCACCACCGTGCTGTCCAGGCAGGTGGCGGAGCTTGGTATCTATCCGGCGGTCAGCCCGCTGGATTCGTCCTCCCGCATCCTGTCGCCGGACGTAGTGGGCGAGGAGCACTACCGCGTGGCGCTGCGCGTGCTGGCGGCGCTGCAGCGCTACCGCGAGCTGCAGGATATCATCGCCATCCTCGGCATGGACGAACTGACCGAGGAGGACAAAAAGACCGTGCTGCGCGCCCGCCGCATCCAGCGATTCCTCTCTCAGCCAATGCACGTGGCGGAGGTGTTCAGCGGCATCCCCGGCAAGTATGTCAAGGTCGCTGACACCGTGGCCTCCTTTAAGGCCATCGTGGATGGCGAGGTGGACGACCTGCCCGAGGCCGCCTTCTTCATGGTGGGCACACTGGACGAGGCGAAGGAGAAGGGCGGGCAGCTGATCAAAGCGGCCCAGGGCCAGGAGGAGGCGTGAGCGCTTGACGTTTCATCTTTCGGTGGTGACGCCGGAGCGCGCTTTCTTCGACGATGAAGTCGAGATGGTGGTGCTGCAGGCGCAGGACGGTGAGTTTGGCGTGGAGCCCGGCCACTCGCCCGCGCTGGTGGCGCTCGGCGAAGGCATCACCCGCATACGACAGGAGGGGGAGTGGCGCTGGTTCGCAGCGTCCAGCGGGTACGCGTCTATCCTGCCGGACGGCGTGTACGCGGTGCTGCAAACCGCGGAATGGCCCGAGGAGATCGATGTCAACCGCGCGCAGCGGGAAAAAGAGGAAGCCGAGGAGATCATGCGCCAGAAGCAGAGCATGCAGGAATACGCAATGACCCGTTCCATGCTCGCCCGTGCGATGGTGCGCCTCCGGGTAACCAAGGAATCCAGCGACACGAAGTGAACCTATAATGCGCGCACCGCCGGTCAGTCCGGCGGTGCGCGCAGTCTATCCTCAAGGTTCCCGAAGGGTTCAGGCATTGCCGGTGACGTGCGGGCGGGGAAGAGGACCGCGCCGTCCGTGCCCCGATCGCATGACGGAGGCGACATCATCAGTCAGCGCGCCGCCCGGAAACTCTTGAAAATCTCAGGCCGCGCGGCAAAAACCCTCACGGGATCAACGCTTGGTGATCAGAGCCGCTGCTTCAGTTCGTCGATCAGCCCCTGCAGAAAACCGCACAGCACATCATCGCTTTCCACATGCTTTCCCAGCAGCTCCTCCGTAAAAAAGCTCTGGTAAAGCGCGGTGAACTCTGCCAGCGTGATCACCGGCGCGCCCGACGTGGTATTCCAGGGATGGGAGAACTGCACGCCCAGTCGGTCCAGGCAAAGGATCTGCAGCGGCCCGCACGCTGAAAGAGGGCCCTTGGCCAGGTGGAGCTTGAAGTAGTGCATCTCTTGCGTACGGCGCAGACAATCCGTCAGAATGGCGATGCGTTCCATGGCCGAGAAGGGGCGGACGCCCAGCGGCTGATTGAAGAGCATCCCCGTCTCGGCGAAGCGGCGCAGCCCGTCACGCTGCGTGATAAAATGGGAAGGAGACTTCTTTTCATAGATGTTGCGGTTGCGCTGCAGCTGAATCCATTTGAGTTCCGAGACCATCGCGCTGGACATCGGAGATTCCCCCGAGCCGTCCCGGATCAACCCGTCGATCAGCTCGCTGGGGATCGTCGAAAGCGGAATGTCCGGCTTAATCCCGTAGAGCGCACGGTCCTTCTCCTGAAGGTAGGCGTGCTTGGAGTCCAGCAGCAGATCGGACCGCGGATCCGCCGCGTGTTCCTCCTTGATGGGCGCGTACCAGCGTCCCTGCTCGGCGATGCGCCGCACCAGCATGTCGAAAATCCCGCTTTTTTCGTCGTTCTCATAGATCAGGCAGCGGTTGGCGACGAACACGATCACATGGGTGCCGAAGCTGCCGTCCGCACGCTGAAAGCGCACGATCGCGTGGCTCTGAGACAGGAACTCCTTGTCCAGCGTCGACGGGCGCGACATCTTGTAGCCGTGGTAGCAGGGCAGGCACACCGCGGGCAAAGCCGTTCGCACGGCACGGATAATCTGGCTGCCGTCGCCCTCCAGCGAGAAATAGTGGTACACCTGAATGTTCTTCGAGGGCGCGATGTCGGTCAGCAGATCCCGCACCTCGGAAAAGAGCGGGTAGACGAGGCTGGAGGCGATGTGAATCGTGGCGGAGTGGACGGTTCTGTAGAAATCAAGCAGCTGCGCGGTGCTTGTGAAGCGCGCAGAGCCGTAGCTTTCGAGGGGGAAAGGCATCGAGGGGATCGCCTCGTTGTTCAGCAGCCGCCACATCTCCATGTTCGCGCTGTAGGCGTTTATACCCAGTCGGCTGACCTCCAGCGCCCGCTCCAGCTCCTTGAACTCCGCCGCGTCAAAGACCGGCGGTGTCACGCTCAGCAGCGCCTGGAAAAAATGCTCCGCGGCCTGTACGGAGCTCTGCGCGTGCAGAATCCTGGACAGCGTGGTATTGCTGCGGATATTTAGGCGGCGCGTCATTTCGGAGATGGTGATGCGGTGCTTTTTCATTAGCCCGCTCAGGCTCTTATCAAAAGTCTGAATGGTCAACGCGACGCGCCTCCTTTCTGTTTTGGAATATTTTAACATATGGGAAAAGCGACGTCAACATCGCGGCAGAACTCCGCGCTTTCGTATAAGCGTTGTTTCAGAAGCGCGGCAAACGGGTAACAATAATACCGGTCAATGCGCGAATTTTTTCACGGGAGGACTGATTGTTATGAAAGAATTGAAGGGATCCCGCACAGAAGCGAATCTCAACGCCGCGTTTGCCGGCGAGTCGATGGCGCGCAACAAGTATACCTATTATGCGTCCCGCGCCAAGAAGGACGGCTTTGAGCAAATCGGGGCGATTTTTCTGGAGACGGCTGAGAATGAAAAGGAGCACGCCAAGCTGTGGTACAAGCGCCTGCACGGCGGCGCGGTCGCTGATACCGTGACCAACCTCAAGGACGCCGCCGCCGGCGAACATTACGAGTGGACCGATATGTACGCAGGCTTTGCGAAGGTTGCCCGCGAGGAAGGCTTCGACGATATCGCCGCGCAGTTTGAGGCGGTTGCCAAGGTCGAAAAGGAGCACGAGGCCCGCTACCTGAAGCTGTGCGAAAACGTCGAGGGCGGATTGGTGTTCACCCGCGACGGCATGCGCATGTGGCAGTGCCGCAACTGCGGACACATCGCCATCGGCCCCTCCGCACCGCAGGTCTGCCCGGTCTGCCTGCATCCCCAGGCGTTCTTCCAGCTGAAGGAAGAGAACTACTAAGCGGGACCCCACGGTAACTTTGAAGCGCCGGAACCGAAAGGCTCCGGCGCTTCTGAGTTTCAAGAACCGCTGGTTTTGGTATGCGCGGGAGAAAGCCGGTGGAAGCCTGAAGGCCTCGCAGCTTTTCCGGCGGTGCGCCGACGAAGAGCGCTGCGCCTTCTCCCGGTGCGCATGCCGGAAGCAGAAACCGTTCCAGGCGTCGACGCCGGGAACGGCTGAAGACTCGCGGAGGCCTTGCGGATGGACAGAAGCGCCGGGGGTTCAAGCGCCCGTTCGTGCAGGGGGAACTATGCGCTCGCCTCGTAGTCCTCGCACAGCCGGTCAAAAAGCTGAAGCGCGTCCGAGATGTCTTCAACCCGCCTCGTGACGGACGCGTACTGGAAGTCCACCGGTTCAAGCCCTTCGAAGTACCGCGCGTACGCCCGGGCGTAGTCGGCTTCCGAAAGCTGTTCGCCCTGGAAACGGAATTCCTTTCGGCCATAATCCTGCGCCTGGTCCTCGAAGGCGTCGTAGGTGCCGAACTGCTCGGTCAGCGTCAGCCGCCCCGGCGCGTAGTCGATGATGGAATGGCTTTCACTCCGGGTTCCCTGCATGATGTACAGATCGTAGAACAGCCAGAAGGCCTCGCCGCGTTCCTGGTCCCGGTAAAGATGGAAAAGATCGCCCGGATCCGTATCGAAGGAGATGTACATCTGCGCGGGGCTGTCAATATCCGAAGCAGAAAGCACAAGGCATTCCGCCACGTGGGAAGCGTAAGGGCAGACGATCATTTCCGGTGTGCCGTCCATATCCAGATCAATCAGCTTCAGCCAGTCAACGGACGCGTAAGGATCGCTGCGGAAGTGGCGGCGGAGGTATATGCGAAAGCGGCTGCGCCAGGAGTCGTCTTCCGGTTCCCCGTTGTCGGCGGGGATGACCCCGATGTCGGTGATGCAGGTATCTTTGTATTTTGAGCCCTTGTAGACGGTGGAGAGCTCGACGGTGAGGGAGCCGGTGGTCACGGGCTCATCAAAGAGCACCAACTGCGGGCCGCGCACGTCGTCCAGCGTCAGCGGGACGGGCGCTTCGCCGTCCACGCCGATCAGGATGCGCCTCGGCCGCGCATTCTTCTTATAGACATCCTGGGATTTCTGATATCCGGCGCGGATGACGAAGCCCAGGATCTGCTGGGTGGGAAAGGAGAGGCTCAGCCATTCGCCCTCGCCGTTGCCGGAGGCCGCCTCCGCCCAAGTGGTGCGGAGATTTCCGTCCGCCGCGTTTGACGCCGGATAGGCGCCGTACTCGTCCGTCAGTTCGCTGGAAGCGGAGACTTCCACCCGGCTTGGGGAGAGCGTGCCGTAACTGCTGGAATCACCGGCCAGGCGCGCATCCGTCAAGGCCAGCGCGCCTTCGGGCATTAGAGTGAGAACCAGACAGGCGGCGATCGCCGCGGCCAGCGCATGAAGCGGGCGCACCATGATGAAACACCCTTCCTTCAATAGAATCTCAAGAGCTCGCGGCGCCGGACGAACCGGCGCGATCCTTCCATATCGTACCATAATCTTTGCGTTTTGACAAATTTTTCGCGTAGGAACAGCGAGATCATGCCCGGCCACGCCAGCGCCGGAGCGTATGTTTTACATTGCAGAGGGTTGACACGAAGTCGAGCAGGGGCCTATACTGGTTAATGAAAATCGGTAGGTGAGGCTACCACAGGGATACGGATTGCTGCCGCGAAGCCGTGGAGACACGGCGAGCTGGTCGAACAGTCTATGTCGATTCAAGGCATAGGATAACGCAATTTCACCGCCCTGCGAAGCCAAAACTCGAACGATGGCCGAAGCCCTTGCTTTCCGCCGCGTTCGAAACCGGCGGAATTTTCTTTTAAAGGATGTGAGCGGTGTGTCCGGGTCCATAGAGGTTCCTCGAAGTGCGGCGTCGGGCGCCGGGCATTGCCTTATGCGAAAAACGTTCAGGGGCGGCTTATAGCCGCTCCCCGGCGCGTTACGCACATGCTTCGCCGCCCGCCTTGCGGGCGGCTTTTTGCATGATTTTACATGCGTGCGATTTTACGGCGACACAATAAGCGAGGTGATTGGGCATGCAATCCGGTCCATGCGGCGGCCGATCAGGAATCATCAAAGACCGCGGCGCTGGCGGGTGCCGCCGGGCGGATGGTGCCCGGGGAGAACCCCGCTGAAGTCCCGCAGTCTTGCATCGGGCGCGTAATGCGCCTGCGAGGAGGTGCGGATCATGAAAAAAACCATTTTTAAAGAACCAATGCTCGGCGCGGTCGCGCCCAGGTTCCCGAACGCTTTTGAGGCCGAAGCGCGGCTGAGGGAGGCCGCCGGGCGCACCCCGGAAGAGGTGTACGCGCTGCTCGGCACGCGCCAGCGCGGCCTGAACCGGGAAGAGGCGGAGCGCGCCCGGGCGCGCTACGGCGACAACCGTGTGCAGCGGGAGGCCGGAAGCTCTGCGGCGCGCAGGCTCTTCGAGGCTTTCGTCAGCCCCTTTACCGCGATCCTGCTGGCGCTGATGGCGGTCTCCGCCGCTACCGACGTGATTTTTGCGGAAAACGGCAAGCAAGATCCGACGACAATGATCATCATCGGGGTGATGGTCGCGTTTTCCGGTGTACTGCGCTTTGTGCAGGAGACGAAAAGCGGCAGCGCCGCCCAAGCGCTTTCCGAGATGATCCATACCACCACCTGCGTGGAGCGCTCGGAGGACGGCCGCGTCGAAATCCCGCTGGATCAGGTGGTGGTGGGGGACATCGTGCACCTGGCGGCGGGGGACCTGATCCCGGCGGACATGCGCATCTGCTTCGCGAAGGACCTTTTTCTCAGCCAGTCGGCGCTGACCGGCGAGAGCGAGCCGGTGGAGAAGAGCGCCAGACCCGAAAAAACAGACGGTGCGCTGACCGATTGCGGCAATCTGGCGTTTCTCGGCGGCAATGTGATCAGCGGCAGCGCCATGGGTGTGGTGGTGGCCACTGGGCGGGAGACGGTGCTGGGTCAGCTCGCCAGGGATCTCTCCGGCAAGCCCCCAAAGACCGCCTTTGACAGGGGGCTGGATTCGGTCAGTTGGGTGCTGATCCGCTTCATGATGGTCATGGCGCCGGCGGTGTTCCTGATCAACGGCCTCACCAAGGGCGGCTGGATCGGCGCGCTGCTGTTTGCGGTGTCCATCGCCGTGGGCCTCACGCCGCAGATGCTGCCGATGATCGTCACCACATGCCTGGCCAAAGGCGCGATGACCATGTCCCGCGAAAAGGTGATCATCAAAAACCTCAATTCCATTCAGAACCTGGGTTCGATGGACATCCTCTGCACCGACAAGACCGGCACGCTGACCCAGGACCGGGTGGTGCTGGAATACCATCTGGATATTCACGGCGATGAAAACGTGCGGGTGCTGCGCTACGCGTTCCTCAACAGCTTTTACCAGACGGGGCTGAAAAACCTTCTGGACGTGGCGATCCTGGACCGGACCCGGGAGGAGCAGGACAATCACGACGAACTGAAGGACCTTGAAATGGCCTATCGCAAAGTGGATGAAATCCCCTTCGACTTCGATCGCCGCCGCATGAGCGTGGTGGTCGAGCGGCGGGACGGCCGCACGCAGATGATCACCAAGGGTGCGGTGGAGGAAATGCTGAAGGCTTGCGACTCGGTCGAGTATGACGGCGAGGTAAAGCCGCTGGATGACGCGATGCGCGGGGTCATCTATGAGAGTGTGGATTCCCTCAACGCCAGGGGCATGCGCGTGATCGCCGTGGCCTATAAGGACAACCACGCTCCTGTGGGCGCCTTCTCCCCGGCGGACGAGGCGGGCATGGTGCTGATGGGCTACCTGGCCTTCCTCGACCCGCCCAAGGAGAGCGCAAAAGCCGCCATTGAGGCGCTGACCGCCTATGGCGTTTCCGTCAAGGTGCTCACCGGCGATAACGACAAGGTGACCCGCAGCATCTGCCGCCAGGTGGGGCTCAACGCCGGCAGCCTGGTGCTGGGCCCGGCGATCGACGGCCTGACGGACGAGGCGCTGGGCGACCTGGCCGAAAAGACCCAGGTGTTCGCCAAGCTGTCGCCCGCGCAGAAGGCGCGGGTGGTGCGCGCGCTGCGCCAGAAGGGCCACGCGGTGGGCTACATGGGCGACGGCATCAACGACGCCGCCGCCATGAAGGATTCCGACGTGGGCATTTCGGTGGACACGGCGGTGGATATTGCCAAGGAGTCCGCCAGCGTGATCTTGCTGGAAAAGGACCTGATGGTGCTGGAGTCGGGCATTCTGGAGGGGCGCAAGACCTACGCCAACATGATCAAGTACATCAAAATGACCGCCAGTTCCAACTTCGGCAACATGCTGTCGGTGCTGGTGGCCAGCGCGTTTTTGCCCTTTTTGCCGATGGCGGCGCTGCACCTGATCCTGCTCAACCTGATCTACGACCTGAGCTGCACCGCGCTGCCCTGGGACAACGTGGACGCGGAATTTTTCAAGGCGCCCAAGAAGTGGGAGGCGATGTCGATCACCAGCTTCATGGCTTCGCTGGGGCCCACCAGTTCGGTCTTTGACATCGCGACGTACCTCGCGCTCTACTTCGTGATCTGCCCGATGGCGACGGGCGGGCGCTTGTTCCACCAACTGACCGACCCGGGCATGAAGGCGCTGTACGCGGCGGTTTTTCAGACCGGCTGGTTCGTCGAGTCCATGTGGACGCAGACGCTTGTCATCCACATGCTCCGGACCCCGCTGACCCCCTTTGTCAAAAGCCGTGCCTCCGCGCCGCTGACCTTCATCAGCTTCGGCGGCATTTTCGTGGTATCGCTGCTGCCCTACACCATTCTGGGGGAGAAGATCGGCCTCACGCCGCTGCCGGGCATCTACTTCGCCTACCTCATCGCGGTGGTGGCCGGCTACATGGCGCTGGTGACGCGGGTGAAAAAGAGGTATATCCGGAAATACGGATTCCTTTTGTAACGGTTTTTCGGCTGAAAACGGAAGGGGCTTGCCCCTTCCGTTTTCAGCCGTGGTGTTCGCCCAGGGCGCGCGCCTTTGGTGAAACGCGCGCGGCGGGTTCCCTCCACTGCGCGTCAGCGCCTGACCACCGGGATCGCGATGTCGATCTGCTTGCCGTTCTCCTTCAGGCAGCGCTCGTCGTAGAGCTCGTAATCGGCGCCGCCGGGTGCGTACTCATACCCGGACTGGGGGAACCACTCCTCGTAGATGTAGCGCCAGGTGTTCTGGATTGAGTCCACGAACCCTGCGTGGTCCGACGGCGGGGTGGTGAAGACGGCGTAGGTAGCCGCGGGCACCGCGGCGGTATTGAGACCGCCGGGGATGGCGGCGTCTTCCGGTACCTCCAGGCCGATCACGTAGTTGAACGCGCCGGTCTCCGTGTCCATATCCATACACAGGCCGTACTCGGCATGGCTGACGGGCGTGAGCGCCTTGTGCAGGCTCTCGCAGTGGTTCTTCATGTAATCCTGCCAGAAGGCGGGGATCGCGGTGCTGTTTTCACCGTCCACCGAGGTGGTTTTTAGCGCGTAGCCGACTACCTTGAAGGCCGGGCGGGTGATGATTCTGGGTTCCATGACGATTCCTCCTGTCAGATGATAGTGATGGTGAAGGTCCAAACGCACCGGGCGCGGAGGGCGTGGCGCCGCATGCAGGCGATAGCGCTCCGGGGGCGCGCCATAGGCTTTCAGGAACGCGTGGGTGAAGCCGGCATGGCTTTCAAACCCGTACTCGAGCGCGATGTCCAGCACACGCCCGCCACCCGCGAGCCGGGATGCCGCGTGTTCGAGCCGCCGCCGCCGGACAAAGCTCATCACCGGCATGCCGACGTAATACGAGAACACCCGGTAGAAGTGGCAGGCGGAGAAGCCCTCCCGCGCGGCGAGGTCCTCCACCGTGATCCTTTCGCCCAGGTTCGCCTCGATGTGGTCGATGCTGCGCTGGATGTGCGACCGGTAGTCCATCTGCGTTCCCTCCCAACAACGGCATTCTACCACGCGGACGCGGGGCGTGCTTGTCCGTTTCTCGCATGGGATACCAAGTCCAAACATCAATCACTCGTTGCGCCGGGCCTTTTCGCGCGGAGCCGTGTCGCCTTCCGCTCGGAATAGCGCTGCATTTCATGCCAGAGGCATATCCCGAAGGGTTGCCTCGCTCCGGTTCCCTGCTCCGCATCGAAAATCCCTCGCCGCTTGGCGTGATTCATGTTTCCCATTGATAGGAAAAGCCGCCCGCATTTTTCGCGGGCGGCTTCGCGGTGTACTTATACCAAACCAAAACATTCATGATTCGTCGGGGTGGGTCTTTTTGCGCGGAAGTGTGTCGCCTGTCGCTCAACGCAGCCCTTCATTTCACGCCGAAGGCGTATCTCGAAGGGTCGCCTCGCTTTGGCTCCTTGTTCCGCATTAATAATCCTTCCCTCTTTGAAATCATGAATTTTTTTACTTGGTGGTATTACAGCGCTTTTGTCCGAATCTCCTCGGAAAGCTTTGCCACGAGGGCGTCGGCGCCCATCGCGCCCAGTTCGCCCTCCTTGCGGGAGCGCACCGCGGCCTCGCCGGTCTCAGCCTCCTTGTCGCCGATGACCAGCATGTAGGGGACCTTTTCCTTCTGGGCCTCGCGGATCTTAAAGCCGATCTTCTCATTACGAAGGTCACACTCCGCGCGGATGCCCGCGGCTTTGAGCTTCTCAAGGAGCGCGTTCGCGGCCGCGTCGGCGCGGTCGGTGATGGTGAGGATCCTTGCCTGTACCGGCGACAGCCACAGCGGGAACGCGCCGGCGAAGTGCTCCGTCAGGATGCCGATGAACCGCTCGATGGAGCCGAAGGCGACGCGGTGGATCATCACCGGCCGGTGTTTCTGGCCGTCGGGGCCGACGTAAGTCAGGTCGAACCGCTCCGGCAGGTTCATGTCCAGCTGGATCGTGCCGCACTGCCAGGTGCGGCCGATGGAGTCCTCCAGATGGAAGTCGATCTTCGGGCCGTAGAACGCGCCGTCACCCTCGTTGACGGTGTACTTCACGCCCAACTCGTCCAGCGCGCCCTGGAGGCCGTCCGTCGCGCGCGCCCACATCTCGTCGGTGCCGATGGAGTGCTCCGGCCGGGTGGAGAGCTCCACATGGTACTTGAAGCCGAAGGTCTGGTACACGCCGTCGATCAGCTTGTAGACGCCGATGATCTCCTGGCGGATCTGATCGGGCGTCATGAAGATGTGGGCGTCGTCCTGCGTGAAGGCGCGCACGCGCATCAGCCCGTGCAGCGCGCCGGAGAGTTCGTGCCGGTGCACCAGGCCCAGTTCGCCGGAGCGGTTCGGCAGGTCCTTGTAACTCCAGATGCGGCGCTTGTAGGTCAGGATGCCGCCGGGGCAGTTCATGGGCTTGAGCGCGAAGTCGGTTTCGTCGATCTTCGTGGTGTACATATTCTGCCGGTAGGTCTCCCAGTGGCCGGAGGTCTCCCACAGCGAGCGGTTGAGCATGATGGGCGTCTTGATCTCCTCGTAGCCCGCCGCCCGGTGGATCTCGCGCCAGTAGTTTTCAAGCTCGTTGCGCAGGATCATGCCCTTGGGGAAGAAGAACGGAAAGCCCGGGCCCTCGTCCAGAATGTCGTAGAGGTCCAGTTCGCGGCCGAGTTTCCGGTGGTCGCGCTTCTTGGCCTCTTCGATGCGCGCGAGGTAGGCGTCCATTTCCTCCCTGTCAAAGAAGGCGGTGCCATAGATGCGCTGCAGCATCTTGTTTTTTTCGTTGCCGCGCCAGTAGGCGCCGGCGATGGAAGTGAGCTTGAAGGCCTTCACCCGGCCGGTGGTCGGCAGGTGCGGGCCGGCGCACAGGTCGGTAAAATCGCCCTGCGTATAAAAGGAAATGATCGCGTCCTCGGGCAGGTCCCGGATGAGCTCCACCTTGTAGGGCTGGCCGGCCTTTTCGCAGAATTCGATGGCCTCCTGCCGGGGCAGTTCAAAGCGCGCGAGCGGCTGATTCTGCTTGACGATGCGGGCCATTTCCTTCTCGACATCCTTTAAAAAGTCCGGCGTGAAGGGTTCGTCCACGTCAAAATCGTAGTAGAAGCCGTTTTCGATGGCGGGGCCGATGGCCAGCTTCGCGTTCGGGCGCAGCTTGAGGACCGCCTGGGCCATCACGTGGCTGGCGGTGTGCCGGAGGGTCTTCCGGCCCTCTTCGTCGGAAAAGTCCAGGGTTTGCAGTTCGCCGTCCTCCGAAATGGGGGTACTGAGGGAAATCACCCGGCCGTTCAGCCGGGCGGCCAGCGCGGTCTTGCGGGCTTCGGACTTTTCAGCCTCCAGGATTTTCAGCGGCGTCACGCCGTCTTCAAATGTGCGCTCCCGGCCTTCCAGTGTGATCTTCATGAGTCTTCCTCCGTTCTTTCGATGCGATGATAAAACAAAAGCCCGTCCCTTATGAAGGGACGGGCTGAATGCCCGCGGTTCCACCCAACTTGTCGCCGGCGAGACCCCGTCTAAACGGGCGCTATGCCGGGATACCATCTTTGGCGGGCGATAACGCGCCCAAGCGCCGACGGTCGGAGGGTGGTTCACGCGCCTTCCCGCCGGGTCCGCTTTCAGCCAGCGGCGAACCCTCTCTGGTGCCTTCGTGCGCGATTTTTCCCCGTCATTCCAGTCGATGGATGCAGTATAGGCCTTCTTTTCCTTCCTGTCAAGTTAACATTTCAGCGCGCTTTTCTGCGACGGGAAATAACTTGACAAACCGGGGCGCGTGGCTAGAATGTATAGTTGCAAAACGACAGATCGGCCCGAAGAATACCCAACCCGGGCCGGGGAGGTTTTAAACCCGTATGTTCATTAAAAAAGTGGCGGCGTGCCTGACCGGCCTCATCGTGCTGGCGCTGACACTGCCGGTGCTGGCCGGCGCGCAGGCGCCGGAAAAGGCTGCCGAAACCACCGTGCCCGCGGCGCAGGAACCCGCGGAGGAACCCGCGGAGAAACCCGACCAGTCCGAACCTTCGGGTGAAACCAGTGCGCCCGACGCTACGGAAAGGCCCGCGCCCGCCGAAACGCCTGTTGCCGGAAGCGCCGCCCCCGAATGGCTGGCGCTCCTCCTGAACGGCCGGGATGTGACCGGCGGCGACGTGAGCCTGAGCTGGCCCGAGAGCGTGGAAAGCGCGCCGACGGCGCTGATCCGTGCGGTAGGCCCTGACGGCAAGGGCGTACTGCCTGCCTTCTCCTCGTCCGATCCTTCCGTGGCCGCCGTCGACGCCAGCGGCCTTGTGACCGCGGCCGGTCTCGGCACGGCCACCGTCACCGCCACGCTGGACGCACACACCGCGTCCATTCAGGTCAGCGTGGGCAGGAAGACCGAGCGCGTGGTGATCATCGCGGAAGACACCATATCGCCCGGCCATTCGATCAAGCTGCGCGCCTTCGATCAGGATGGCAACCGCATCAGCGTCCTGTGGAGATCATCCCCGGAAAAGCTGGTCGAGATCACTTCCGAAGGCGTGCTGACCGTTCGCCGCGGCGCGGCGGGGCAGACGGTGGAGATCACCGCGCTGGCGGAGGACGGCTCCAAAGTCAGCGCCATCACGACGATCCGGATTGAATGATCAGCGGTTAACGTAAAATTATCTGAAATGAACAGCCAATCTGTGGTATACTAGTTCGGAAAACGCACTTTCGCCGATCTTCCCGGCGTTGCCCGAAAGGGTGCCGGGCGGAAAAGACGCGAAAGGTGGTAAAAACAAGGAGGGAAACCCAAATGGCAGTCATTTCCATGAAGCAGCTGCTGGAAGCCGGCGTGCACTTCGGCCACCAGACCCGCCGCTGGAACCCGAAGATGGCGCAGTACATCTTCACCGAGCGCAACGGCATCTACATCATCGACCTGCAGAAGACCGTCCGCAAGATCGACGAAGCCTACCTTTTCGTGCGCGACATGGCGCTCGAAGGCAAGTCCATCCTGTTCGTCGGCACCAAGAAGCAGGCGCAGGAGTCCATCGAGTCCGAATCCAAGCGCTGCAACATGTTCTACGTCAACAACCGCTGGCTGGGCGGCACGCTGACCAATTTCAAGACCATCCGCTCCCGCATTGACCGCCTCAACGCCATCGACCAGATGGAGAAGAGCGGCCAGTTCGAAGTCCTGCCCAAGAAGGAAGTTATCAAGCTCAACGCCGAGCGCGAAAAGCTGGAGAAGAACCTGGGCGGCATCCGCGAGATGAAAAAACTCCCCGGCGCGCTGTTCGTGGTCGACCCGCGCAAAGAGCGCATCGCCGTGGCGGAGGCCCGCATCCTGGGCATCCCGATCGTGGGCATCGTCGACACCAACTGCGATCCCGACGAGATCGATTACGTCATCCCCGGCAATGACGACGCCATCCGCGCCGTCAAGCTGATCGCCGGCAAGCTGGCCGACGCGGTGCTTGAAGGCCGTCAGGGCGAGCAGGCCGAACCGGAAACGCCCGTCGAAGCGTAATCGTACTATAATTCATGTCTGGAGGGGTACCCCATGGAATTCACCGCAAAGGACGTCATGGAGCTTCGCGGCCGCACCGGCGCGGGCATGATGGATTGCAAGAAGGCGCTCACCGCCACCGAAGGCGATATGGAAAAGGCCATTGACTTCCTCCGTGAGAAGGGTCTCGCCGCCGCCGCCAAGAAGCAGAGCCGCATCGCGGCCGAGGGCATCGTGGACAGCTACATCCACCTGGGTGGCAAGGTCGGCGTGCTGCTGGAGGTCAACTGCGAGACCGACTTCGTGGCCAAGACTGATGAGTTTAAGGAGCTCGTGCACGACATCGCGCTGCAGATCGCGGCCTCCGCGCCCGAATACGTCGCCCGCGACGAGGTTCGCGCCGACCATCTGGAGCATGAGAAGGAGATCCTCGCCGCGCAGGCTCGCAACGAGGGCAAGCCCGAGAAGATCATCGAAAAGATGGTACAGGGCCGCGTCGACAAGTTCTACAAGGAGGTCTGCCTGCTGGAGCAGCCCTTCGTCAAGAACCCGGACGTGACCATCGAGCAGCTGATCAACGAGAAGATCGCCAAGATCGGCGAAAAGATCTCCGTCCGCCGCTTCGTCCGCTACAAGATGGGCGAGGGCCTGGAGAAGAAGGTCAACGACCTGGCCGCCGAAGTCGCCGAGCAGACCGCGGCGATGGCCAAGAAGTAAAACGGATGAAAGGGCTGTCGCGCACGCGGCAGTCCTTTTTTCATTGCGAGGAGGGACCCCCCGATGGCCATCTACAAAAGGATCATCCTGAAGCTCTCCGGAGAGGCGCTTGGAAGCGGCGGCGCCTGTTTTGACGCCGCCCGCGTGGACGCCGCGGCGGATGTGATCGCCCGGCTGGCGGAAAAGGGCGTCGAACCGGGCGTGGTGATCGGCGGCGGCAATATTTGGCGCGGCCGGTTCACCGAGGCCATGAACCCGGTCAACGCGGACCAGATGGGCATGCTGGCCACCATCATCAACGCGCTGTGCGTCGAGGACGCGCTCATCCGCCGCGGCTGCCGCGCCCGGGTGTTCACCGCCCAGCAGATGGACCGCTTCGCCCGTCTTTACACCGCCCGGGAGGCGGACGAAACCCTCGCCTCCGGCGGCGTGGCGCTTCTGGCCGGCGGCAGCGGCAACCCCTTCTTTACCACCGACACCGCCGCTTCGCTGCGCGCCGCGGAGCTGAAGGCGGACGCGGTGTTCAAGGGCACCACCGTGGACGGCGTCTACGACGCCGACCCGAGGACAAACCCCGGCGCAAAGCTGATCCGCGACATCACCTACCAACGGGCCATCGAAATGGGACTCAAGGTCATGGATACCGCCGCCTTTCAGATCTGTAAGGAAAACCGGGTGCCGGTGATCCGCGTGTTTGCGATGGACAGGCTGGAAAACGTCCTCGCGGTCGCGGATGGCGACGCTATGGGTACCATCGTGCACGGGTGACGCCGCCCAAAGTTCCCGCTTTCGCCGCATTTGGCGCTTGCCATTTGCGCCAAAACCCGATACAATAGAATTTGAGACAGCGGCGCATGCGCGCCACGATGGGAGGAGACCAACGTGTACAAGGAAACGGTGAAGGCCGCGTCCGACAAGATGGACAAGACCCTCGCGGTCATTCAAAAGGAGCTTTCGACGCTGCGCGCGGGCCGCGCGAATCCCAAGATCCTGGATCGAATCCTCGTGGACTATTATGGCACCCCGACCCCGCTCAACCAGTTGGGCAATATCACGTCGCCCGAGCCGCGGCTGCTCGTGATCGCGCCCTGGGAGCCCAAGATGATTTCCGCCATCGAAAAGGAAATCCAGAAGTCCGACATCGGCATCAACCCGTCCAACGACGGCAAGGTGATCCGCCTATTGGTCCCCGAGCTCACCGAGGAGCGCCGCAAGGACCTTTGCAAGCAGGTGCGCAAGCAGGCCGAGGAGGGCAAGGTGGCCGTCCGTGCCATTCGCCGCGACGCGATGGAGCACCTGAAAAAGCTCAAGAAGGACTCGCAGATCACCGAGGACGAGCAGGCGCTGGGCGAGACGGAGCTGCAGAAGACCACCGACAACCACATCAAGGAGCTGGACAAGGTGGCCGCCGACAAGGAAAAAGAGATCATGAGCGTATGACGTCCGTGCTGGGCCTGACGCTTGAGGATGCGTTGGCGGTTATCCGGGCGGAAGGACAGCCGGAGCCTGCCGTAAAACGCATTTTGCCGGAAAGACACCCCGGGGGCACCGAGCGCGTGGTGCGCGTCCGGCCGGGTGAAATTCTGGCGGCCCGCTTTCCGGATGAGGTATCCGAGTGAAGATGATGGAACTTGCTCGCCGCGCCGCCGGGCTTTTGCGGCCCGGCGGCGCGGCGAATTTAGCCGGAGAACTGCCTGAGAAGCTGCCGTGCCACGTGGCGTTTATCATGGACGGCAACGGACGCTGGGCCAAGAAGCGCGGCCTGCCGCGCTCGGCCGGTCATACCGCCGGCATGGACGCGCTGATCGAGATGGTGCGCGCTTCGGACGACTGGGGCATTGAAGCCGTCAGCGTCTACGCCTTTTCCACGGAGAACTGGGGCCGTCCGACGGACGAAGTCAACGCGCTGATGGGCATTCTGGTCAAGTATTTTACTTCCGAGATCGACGAACTGCACCGAAAGAACGTCCGGATATCGGTGTTGGGCGACTTATCTGCGCTGCCGGAGCTCCAGCGCACCACCGTGGAGAACGCCATTGGCCGCACCGGCGGCAACACGGGCCTCAGGTTCAATATCGCCCTCAACTACGGCGGCCGCGCGGAGCTGACCCGCGCTGCCCGCAACCTGGCGGCGCTGGGCCTGAAGCCGGAGGAAATTGACGAGGCCGCCTTTGAGCGTCAGCTGTATACGTCCGGCATGCCGGACGTGGATCTTCTGATCCGCACCAGCGGCGAAATGCGGCTTTCGAATTTCCTGCCCTGGCAGACCGCGTACGCCGAGATCATCTTCAACCCCGTGCTCTGGCCGGACTACACGCGCGAGGAATACCGGAAGGACCTCGTGCGCTACGCCGCCCGGAACAGGCGATTTGGAAAGGTGTAGTCGCATTTGATGGAAGCAGCCGAGAGCAGCAAAATCAGCAACATGATCCGCCGGCGGATCACGGGCATCGTGATTGCGGTGGTCATGGTCGCGCTTTGGTTCTTTCAGGGCTGGCCGCTGCGCGTGGGGCTGGTGGCGCTGATGGTGATGGCCATGTGGGAGATGTACGGCGCGTTTCTCGTGCGCGGCGCGCGGCCCATCCGCTGGGTGGGCATGGCCTACGCGCTTCTGGCGCTGCCTGTCTATCTGCTGCTGGGCGTCTCCGCGCTGAGCCCGCTGACGACGCTTTTTTGCATGCTGGCGCTGGCAGGCGTGATCCTCCGGGGCCAGATCGATTTTGACTCCGCGGTGGCGACGCTGTTTCCGCTGTTCTACCCGGGGATGCTGATTACGATGCTCTTCCCACTGCAGGACCTGAAGCCGGTGCTGGTGGCCAGAATCGCCACGGCGCTGATGCTCTTGATCCCGCTGATGACGGACCTCTTCGCCTACGAGTTCGGCACCCACTTCGGGCGGCACAAGCTCTCGCCTGCCCTCAGCCCCAACAAAAGCGTGGAGGGCTCGGCGGCGGGGGTGCTGGCGGCGATGGCCTTCGCGGTGGCCGTACCCTGGGGCGCAGAAATGCTGACGACCCGCTTTCGGACCTTCGCGCCCTACGCCGCGCACCTCCCGCCGCTGTGGGCGTTTGCGCTGCTCGGGCTTGTGGGTTCCGTTGCCGCGCAGATCGGCGATTTGACGGCTTCGATGGTCAAGCGTTACTGCGGCATCAAGGACTACGGCGCGATCTTTCCGGGCCACGGCGGCATGCTGGACCGAATGGACAGTGTACTGTTCTCCGGCGTAATCCTCTACGTATTCTTCACTTTTTCGGCGGGGTGGTAAATTGCGGACGATTGCGGTACTGGGCGCGACCGGCTCGATCGGTCAGCAGGCGCTCGACCTGATCCGGCGGCATTCCGATCATTTTAAGGCGTCGGTTCTGACGGCAAACCGGAACCACGAGGCGCTCTTCGACATGGTGCGCGCGTTCCGCCCGGCGGCGGCTGGCCTGGTGGTTCAGCCTGAATCGCTTCCGGAGGACGTGCGTTTTTGCGATTGGTACTTTGGCGAGGACTGCTCGGAACGCGCGCTTCTCGCCCACCGGCCGGATGACTGCCTGGCGGCGGTGGTGGGCATTGCGGGCCTCGGCGCGGTCATGACGGCGCTCGCCGCCTGCGAAAGGGTGCTGTTGGCCAACAAGGAGGCGCTGGTCACCGCGGGCGATCTGGTGATGGCGCGCGCGCGAGAACTGGGCAAAACCATCCTGCCGGTGGACAGCGAGCACAGCGCCATCTTTCAGTGCCTCGAAGGGGCGAACGGCAACCCGCCCAGGCGGCTGATTCTCACCGCGTCGGGCGGCCCCTTCCGCACCTGGAGCGCGGAAAGGATCCGCGGCGCCACCGTCGTGGACGCGCTGGGCCATCCCACCTGGCGCATGGGCGAAAAAATCACCGTAGACTGCGCGACCATGATGAACAAGGGGCTCGAGGTCATCGAGGCGCACCACCTGTTTCAGATGCCGGAGGCGGCCCTGGATGTGGTGGTGCACCCCCAGAGCGTCATACACTCGATGGTGGAGTTTTCCGACGGCGCGATCCTGGCGCAGATGGGCGCGCCCGACATGCGCGGGCCCATCGGCTACGCGCTGGGCTACCCCGCGCGGCTTCCCTACGGCGCCGTGCCGCTGGACTTTGCGAAGCTGACCCTCACCTTCGAGGCCCCCGACGAGGCGCGCTTTCCCTGCCTGCGCCTGGCGCGGGAGGCGCTCCGGGAGGGCGAAAGCGCGCCGGTGGTGCTGAACGGCGCAAACGAGGCCGCGGTGGGCGCGTTTTTGCAGGGCGCGATCCCCTTTGGCGACATCGCGCGATTGGTGGAAGGCGCGCTTCAAACGGTGCCCAAACGGGTAATTGATTCTCTGGAGGCCGTGCGCGCCGCGGACCGCGAGGCGCGCGCATTCGTCCGAAAGGCGTTATAGGCAAGCTGACAAAAAGGAGCTATTCATGTCCGGTATATTGTATTTTGTGGTTGCGCTGATGGTGTTCGGGCTGATCGTGTTCGCCCACGAGCTGGGGCATTACCTGGTGGCCCGTGCTTCGGGCATTACGGTGCTGGAGTTCGCCATCGGCTTTGGACCGAAGCTGATTAAGTGGCGCAGAAAGGACATCGACTATTCGCTGCGCCTTCTGCCGCTGGGCGGATTTTGCAAGTTTGAAGGGGAGGACGAGTCCTCCGCGGACCCGCGGGCGTTTACCAACGCGCCCGTCTGGAAGCGTTTTCTAACCATCTTCGCGGGCCCTGCGATGAATTTTGTCTTGGCGTACCTGGCGGTGGTGGTATTTCTTACCGTGGTGGGCGTAAGCTTCGCGCTGCCGGTGGTACACGGCATCACCTCCGGCATGCCCGCGGAGAATTCCGGGCTCATGGCGGGGGATGTAATCACCGCGGTGGGCGAAGAGCCCATCGAGCTCAGTGAGGCGGGCGCGGCGAAGCTCGTCCAGCTGATCGGCGCCAGCGAGCCGGACAAGGCCGTGACGCTGACGGTGGACCGCGGCGGCCAGAATGTCGAAGTTTCCGTCGCGCCGCAGGCGACGGAGGACGGCGGCAAGATCGGCATCACGCTGGGCTCGACGACTCGTTATTATTCGCTGGGTGAGGCGCTGTCGATCTCCGGCTACCGGGTTTACGACATTACGCTTCTGATGCTGGACGGCCTGAAGAACCTGGTCTTCCGCGGCGAAGGCGTCCAGGACGCCATGGGCCCGGTGGGGATCATCAGCTTCATGACCGAGGAAATCAGCCGTGACTTTGAGACCATCCTCAACCTGATCGTGATCATTTCGCTGAACGTGGGGCTGATCAACCTCTTGCCCCTCCCGGCGCTGGATGGCGGGCGGTTGGTATTCCTCCTGGTGGAGGCCGTGCGCCGGAAGCCTGTGAAGCCGGAATACGAAGGCTGGGTGCACGCGGCGGGGTTTGTGCTGCTGCTGGGCCTTCTGGTTGTGCTCACCTATCATGACATCATGCGAAAGGTGGCCGGCGGATGACGGCCGGAGAAACCGGAGGCGGTATGACCAGGCGCGTTATGGTGGGAGGCGTGCCGCTGGGCGGCGGCGCGCGGGTTTCCGTACAGTCGATGACCAATACCGACACCCGGGACGTCCCGGCCACGCTGGCGCAGATCCGGCGGCTCCATGAGGCGGGGTGTGACATCGTGCGCGTTTCGGTGTACGACGAGGCCTGCGCCAAGGCTGTGCGCGCGCTGGTCGACGTTAGTCCCGTGCCGCTGGTGGCGGACATTCACTTTGATTACCGTCTGGCGATCGCATCCATCGAAAACGGCATCGCCAAGGTGCGCATCAATCCCGGCAACATCGGAGGCCGTGAGAATGTGCGAAGGCTCGCGGACTGCGTGAAGGCGCACCATGTGCCCCTCAGGGTGGGCGTCAACGCCGGATCGCTGGAGCGGGAATTGCTTCAGAAGTACGGCGGGCCCACGGCGGAGGCGCTGGTGGAGAGCGCCCTCGGCCAGGCCCGCATGCTGGAGGACATGGACGTACACGACATCGTGCTCTCGATGAAGGCGTCCTCGGTCCGGACGACGGTTCGCGCTTACCGGCTGGCGGCGGCGTCCTGCGATTACCCGCTGCATCTGGGCGTTACCGAGGCCGGCACGCCCGAGGCGGGCACGGTCAAGTCCGCCGTGGGCATCGGAAGCCTGCTGATGGACGGCATCGGCGACACCATCCGCGTGTCGCTGTCCGGGCCGCCGGAAAACGAGATTCCGGTGTGCCTGGACATTCTCCGGGCGGTGGGCGCGCGGGAAGAAGGCGTGGAGGTGATCTCCTGCCCGACCTGCGGCCGCACGATGATCGATGTGGCGGGCATTGCCGACCGGGTGCGCAGGGAGACGCGGGGCATCAAGACGCCGCTCAAGGTGGCCGTGATGGGCTGCGTGGTCAACGGCCCCGGCGAGGCGCGGGAGGCCGACATCGGCATCGCCGGCGGCAAGGACGGCGGCGCGCTGTTCGTCAAGGGCAAACCCGTCCGCAAGGTGACGGGCGATCTGGCCGAGACCCTGCTTTCGGAAATCCGCCGGTGTCTCGATGAGATGACCGATAAGAAAGATTGAGCGAGATTCCATACAAATGAACGATCTGTGGCTGAACATCTTTAAAGACGTTGAGCCGGCACTGGTCGGGTGCATTACGCTGGACCGGGTGCTGGTTTCCCGTGCGGGGGACAAACTGGTCGCCCGCTTCTTTTCGTCGCGCCTGCTGGAGGACCGGGAGTTTTCGGCCCTGAGCAAGGCGCTTCGCGCTGCGTTCCCCGGCGCGAAGGCCTATTTTCGCGTCAGCTATCCCGCGCTGAAGGAGGACGTGCTCCAGAATGTCGCCGCCTATGCGCGGTTTATCTGCGGCCTCATCACCCGCGAACTGCCCAGCGCCATGCCCTTTCTCCAGTGGGAAGAGGCCAGTTGGAAGATGCGGGGCGACCTCCTGATCGCCGAGGTGGACCGGCTGGGCGTCGAGTACCTGACCGCCCAGGGCGTCGACCGAAGGGTGGAGGCGCTCCTGAAGGAGCTCTTCGGCGCTCAGGTGCGGGTGACGCTGGAGCCCCGGGGCGATGAAGAGGCTCGGCTTCGGGAGATCGCAAAAAAGCGTGACGAGGAACAGGTTCTGATGGCGGAGATGGCCCGGAAGGCCTGCGCCGCCGATGGAAACGGCGCCAGCTGCAAGGCGCTGACCAAGCAGCTTTTGGGCCGGACCATCGCGGAGGAGCCGCTGCCCATGTCGGAATTGGGCGAGGGCGCGGGCCGCGTGACGATCAAGGGCGAGGTGCTCAAGAGCGAGCTGCGCGACCTCAAGAGCGGGTCGAAGCTGTGCTCCTTTGCGCTGACCGACTACACCGGTACCGTGGCCTGCAAGGCCTTCGTCGGCGGCCGGAAGGCGACGAGCGCCGAGGCCACCCAGCAGCAGGCCGAGCAGCTGATGGAGGCCCTCAAGGAGGGCCAGTGGGTGCGCGCCCGGGGCGACTACCGCTATGACGACTTCCAGCACGAGATGGTGTTGATGGTTTCCGACCTTGTGCGTTCGGACGCGCCCAGGCGCACGGACGACGCGATGGAAAAGCGGGTGGAGCTGCACCTGCACACTCAGATGAGCGCCATGGACGCCTGCGCGTCGCCGACGGACCTGATCAAAATGGCGGCGGAGTGGGGGCATCCGGCCATCGCCATCACGGATCACGGCGTGGTGCAGGCATTCCCGGAGGCTTTTTCCGCCGCGAAGAAGGCGGGCATCAAGCTGATCCCGGGCTGCGAGGGCTACCTGATCGACGATAAGCCCAGCCTGGTCAAAAACGCCGATACCCGTAAATTGTCCGGCGCGGCCTTCGTGGTGCTGGACGTGGAGACCACGGGGCTCAGCCCCATGCAGGACACCATCATCGAGCTGGGCGCGGTGAAGTTTCAGGGCGGCGTGGAGGTGGCGGAGTTTTCCCAGCTCATCAACCCCATGCGCCCGCTGCCCGCGAAGATCGTGGAGATCACCGGCATCACCGATGCGATGCTCACCGGCATGCCCACCATCGAGCAGGTGCTGCCCGAATTCCATCAGTTCTGCGAAGGGGCGGTGCTGGTCGCCCACAACGCCGAGTTCGATACCGCCTTCGTCGGCCGCGCATTCGCGAAGATGAACCTTGCGATGAACCACCCGGTGATCGACACGCTGTCGCTGTCCCGCAACATGTTCCGGGATCAGAAGAGTCACAAGCTCGCGGCGGTGTGCAAACGGCTGGGCGTTTCCCTCAAAAACGCGCACCGCGCGGTGCACGATGCCCGGGCCACCGCTCAGGCGCTCACGAAAATGCTGGACATGCTGGCGGAGAGCAGGCCGCTGCGCGCGCTGGCGGACCTTAACCAGGTCTTTGAAGACGACGCGGGCGGCGCCAGCTGCCACATCATCCTCCTGGCCGCGACCCAGCAGGGCATGACCAACCTCTACCGCCTGGTGAGCGAGGCGCATCTCAATTACTTCCGCCGCACGCCGCGCCTCCCGCGATCCGTGATCGAGAAGTACCGGGAGGGGCTCATCATCGGAAGTGCCTGCGAGGCGGGCGAGCTGTTCCGTGCGGTGCTGGATGGAAAACCCGACCGGGAGCTTGAGCGCATCGCGAAGTTTTATGACTACCTTGAGATCCAGCCCACCGGCAACAACGAGTTTTTGCTGCGCGAGGGCCGCGTGGAGAGCGTGGAGGCGCTGCAGGCGCTGAACCGCAGAATTCTGGAGCTGGGCGATCGGCTGAATATCCCCGTGGTGGCCACCGGCGACGTGCACTTCAAAGAACCCAGGGACGCCGTGTTCCGCGCGATTTTGATGAACGCCAAGGGTTTTGAGGACGCCGATTGCCAGCCGCCGCTCTACTTCCGCACCACCGACGACATGCTCCGCGAGTTTTCCTATCTGGGCGAGAAGAACGCCCGGCGGGTGGTGGTGGACGCGCCCTGCGCCATCGCGGAAAAGGTATCGCCCAAGCTGCGCATTTTCGTGGAGCACCCGGAAGGCGCGGAAACCTTTCAGCCCTTCTGGGACTTCGCCGAGAGCGACATTCGCACGCTGACCGACACCCGCGCCCGCGAAATCTACGGCGATGAACTGCCCCCGATCGTGCGCGCGCGCATCGATAAGGAACTGGGCTCCATCATCGGCTACGGCTTCTCCACGCTGTACGACATCGCCGTCAAGCTGGTGAAAAAGTCGCTGTCCGACGGCTACATCGTCGGCTCCCGGGGCTCGGTGGGCTCGTCCTTCGTCGCCAACATGACCGGCATCACGGAGGTCAACTCGCTGCCGCCCCACTACGTGTGCCCGAAGTGCAAGCATTCGGAGTTCGACGTCCCGGAGGAGTACACCTGCGGCCTGGACCTGCCGGTCAAAGACTGCCCGGTGTGCGGTACGAACATGGACCGGGACGGCTTCGACATCCCCTTCGAGGTCTTTCTGGGCTTCAAGGGCGACAAGGTGCCGGACATCGACCTCAACTTCTCCGGCGAATATCAGCCCATCGCCCACAACTACGTGAAGGAGCTGTTCGGCGCGGAGAACGTATTCCGCGCCGGCACCATCGGCACCGTGGCGGAGAAGACCGCCTTCGGCTATGTGCTCAAATACCTGGAAGAGCGGGAGGCGACCGCCACCCAGGCCGAAAAGGAGCGGCTGGCCAAGGGCATCACCGGCGCCAAGCGCACCACCGGCCAGCATCCCGCCGGCATGGTGGTTCTGCCCAAGGGCTACGAGATCTACCAGTTCACCCCGATCCAGCACCCGGCGGACGATCAGGATTCCGAAACCGTCACGACCCACTTCGACTTCAGCTCCATGCACGACGTGCTGGTGAAGCTGGACATCCTGGGCCACGACGACCCCACCATGCTTAAAAAGCTGGAGGACCTGACCGGTATCACGCCGCAGAAGGTTCCGCTGGACGACAAAGCCGTCTTCGAGCGCATCCTGTCGCTCTTTACGAGCCCCGAGGCGCTGGGCGTGACGCCGGAGGAGATCGGCTCGCCCACGGGCACCCTGGGCATCCCGGAATTCGGCACGCGGTTTGTCCGGCAGATGCTGGTGGACACACAGCCCCGGTCGATGGAAGAGCTGATCCGCATCTCGGGCCTCTCTCACGGCACCGACGTGTGGGTGGGCAACGCGCAGGACATCATCAAGGCGGGCATCGCGCCGCTGAAAAAGTGCATCTGCACCCGCGACGACATCATGAACCAGCTGATCAAGTGGGGCGTGGAGCCCAAGACGGCTTTCACCATCATGGAGTCGGTGCGAAAGGGCAGGGGCCTGAAGCCCGAATGGATCGAGGCCATGAAGGCGGCGAATACCCCGGACTGGTTCATCGAATCCTGCCAGAAGATCAAGTACATGTTCCCGAAGGCCCATGCGGTGGCCTACGTGACGATGGCGCTGCGCATCGCCTACTTCAAGGTGTTTTACCCCGGTGCCTACTATGCCTGCTATCTGCAGCGAAACGCGGAAGCCTTCGACGGCTCCACGATGGTGGCGCAGCCGCCGGTGCTTCGGGCCAAACTCGCGGAGCTGCAGGCCCTCGAAAAGGACGAAAAGGCCAAAAAGGAGGATCAGATCAGCCTCTACGAGATCCTGATCGAGATGACCTCCCGCGGAATTTCGCTCAGGCCGGTCTCGCTGTACGAGTCCCACGCGGAGCACTTCCTGCTGATGCCGGACAAGGTTACCATCCTGCCGCCGCTCTCGTCGATGCCGGGCGTAGGCCTCGCGGCGGCCGAGAACCTGGCCCGTGCCCGGGACGGAGGGCCGTTCCTCTCCCAGGAGGATATGGCGCGGCGCAAGGTGGCCAAATCCGTGGTGCAGGCGCTTGCGGCGGCGGGCGCGCTGGGCGAGCTCCCCGAAACCAGCCAGACGAGTCTTTTCGACTTTGGCTGAGCCGGAACAAACGCGGTCGGCGCCGCGTCGAAATGAAACGAGAAGAATTGGCTTCATCTGGGGGTGTGTCTGTGAAACGCATAGGGTGGCTGGGCCTCGTGCTGGCGCTGGCTTTTGCATGGACGGCGCGTGCGGAAGCGCCCGCCGTGGCGCTGAACGTGGGTGACAGTTGTGTGCTGGTCGCGGGAGACGGCGCGGAGCTTGTGGGTGTTGGCCAGTATTCCAACATTGAGCTTCTGAGCGATCAGCCGCCGTACTTCTACGCCGCGTACCAGCCGGGCGGCGAGGAACCGGAGGCGGCGAAGCTTCTGGACGCGGACGGCCGCGCGCTGACCGATTTTTCCTACCAATACTTGACCGGAATGGGTGATAAGATCTGCTTTGAGCAGGAAGGTCTGTACGGCGTCATGGACACGGCGCTCAATGTGGTCGTGCCCTGTAACTATACCAGCATCGTTGAAAACGGCGAGGGCGGTTACCTGGCGCTGACCACCAACCCTTACGATGAGCGCGCCGACGGCGTGTACTACATCGATCCCGCCGGCAGGGAGAGCGCCACCGGCATCCGCGTGCTCTATGGCCTCACGGAGTTCTCGGGCGGTTTGATGCCGGTACTGTCCGCGGACACCGGCCGCACCGGCTACCTGAACCCCCGCGGCGAGTGGGCGATCTCCGCCCAGTTCAGCTATGCGGGTGCGTTTGTCGGCGGCTTCGCCGACGCGGCCATCGACAGCGGCACTGGAGTGATTGATGCCTCCGGCAACTGGCTGATCACGCCCAAGTACGAGGCCCTTTCGCTGGGCGGCTCGGCGCCGGTGGTCATCGCCCAGGCCGACAGCACGAAAATCGCGCTGATCGATCCCCGCGCGAACCGGACGATCTCTGAATTCTCCGGCGAGGACATCCATTTTTCTGCGTCAGCCGACAGCCCGCTGGTTACGCTCTATCTGGATGGCAGAATGCTTCTGGTGGACGCGGAGGGGAAAACGGTGCTTGAAACCAACGCCGAGGACGGTTCCGTCGACTGCGACGGCGCGCGACTGATCCTCCGGGAAGGCCCCTGGGGCGAGAAAAACGCCACGCTGTGCGATCTGAACGGAAAGCGGCTGGCCGGCCCCTATCAGGACATCTGGCGAATCTCCGCGGGGACGGATACGCCCTACTACGCGTTTTCCTCCTTTGACACACAGGCCGAGACGCTGGATGACGGCGGCTACACCTACCTCAACGAGGTACCAGACACCCGGAGGACCGGTCTAATGGACGAAAATGGCGCCGTCCTCTGGCAGCCGGACGACTACCGGGAGCTGTATTCCCCTGCGGACGGCCTCTTCACCGTGCAGATGCCGGACAAGGCCGGCGTCATGAAGGCGGACGGAAGCTGGCTCCGCGCCTACGACATCGCGGCGAACGAAGCGGAGTGATCGCCGGGCGCGCATAAGCCTACAGTTGGACCGGGAGGGCGGGAACCCTCCCGGTTTTTTACGGGGACTTTATGGTTACAATGTGGACGCGCAGTACGCTTTCTTCCTTTTTTGCGTTATTTGTGTGTTGGGCAGGTTGTATTCAGGGCTGGGATGTGCTACAATTGCTCTGTCTGGGATTTCTCAGGCCAGTTCTCCCCTGTCTGGGGAATGAGGGTGTTGGATTGCCGAAACCATCCGCGCCGCTTGGCAAAGCGCAGGAAATCGCTGCAAAGGTTGCGGCGCAGCTAGGGTTCATATTGGTGGACGTCGAGCTGGTCAAGGAGTCGACCGGCCGCTTTTTGCGTTTCTACATCGACAAGACCGGCGGGGTATCGCTTGACGACTGCGAGGCCTATCACCGACGGATCCAGCCGATGGTGGAATTCGTTGACTATGATTACATGGAGGTCTCTTCGCCGGGGGCCGACCGGCCGCTCAAAAAGCCTGAGGATTTTGAGCGTGCGGAAGGCGCCCAGGTGGAGGTGCGCCTGTACAGGCCGGAGGATGGTCAGAAGGTTTTCCGCGGTACCCTGTCGGGTCTTTCGGAGGGCAGAGTCGTCATCCGGGATGCCGCAGGAGAGGAGCGGGGCTTCGAACTCAAGGCCGTCGCCCTGGTTAAGCCCGTCGTGGACTTCGACGAGGACGATTTACTGGACGAAGTGTGAGCGCGAATTCGTGACGAGGAGTGTTTGTGAATGCCGGGAACCATTGACAGCGGCGAATTCATCAGCGCGCTGGACGCGTTGGCTAAGGAGCGGCGCATCAACAAGGATGTGCTTTTTGCCGCCATCGAATCCGCGCTGATTTCGGCGTACAAGAAAAATTTCGGAAAGAGCGCCAACGTGCGCGCCGCCATCGACCGGGAAAAGGGAACGGTGGAGGTGTTCGCGCGGAAAACCGTCGTCGAGCAGGTGGAGGATCCGCAGACGGAGATCAGCCTGGAAGAAGCCAGGGCCATTCATCCCAAATATGAAATCGGCGATCTGGCCGAGCTCCGCGCCACACCCAGGGACTTCGGCCGCATCGCGGCGCAGACCGCCAAGCAGGTGGTCGTGCAGCACATCCGCGAGGCCGAGCGCGGCGTGATCTACGACGAGTACATCGAGAAGGAAAACGAAATCCTCACCGCCATCGTACAGCGGGTGGACAACCGCCAGGTGTATGTGGAACTGGGCCGCACCGAGGGCCTCCTCGAGCCAAACCAGCAGATGCCCGGAGAGGAATACCACGTCAACGACCGGCTGAAGGTATACGTGCTGGAGGTCAACAAGATGAGCCGCGGCCCGCAGGTGCTGGTGTCGCGCACGCACTCCGGCCTGGTTAAACGGCTCTTTGAAATTGAGGTGCCGGAGATCCGGCAGGGCATCGTGCAGATCAAATCCATCGCCCGCGAGGCCGGCTACCGCACGAAGATGGCCGTCTATTCCACCGATTCGCTGATCGATCCCGTCGGCTCCTGCGTCGGCCCCCGAGGCATGCGCGTGGAAAACGTGGTGGCCGAGCTCAAGACCGAGAAGATCGACATCGTGAAGTGGTCCAGCGATCCGGCGGAATACGTGGCTTCGGCGCTCAACCCGGCCCGCGTTATCAGCGTGTACGTGTCCGATAAGGAAAAAGCGGCTCGCGTCGTCGTTCCGGACAACCAGCTCTCCCTCGCCATCGGCAAGGAGGGGCAAAACGCGCGGCTGGCCGCCAAGCTCACCGGCTGGAAGATTGACATCAAGAGCCAGAGCCAGATCGAGCAGCAGCTCAACGAGCAGCAGTTCATTGAGCAGCAGCCTGAAGGCGATGTCGGGGAGGAAGAAGTCTAGTTGCAGAAGCAGCGCAAGACACCCATGCGCATGTGCGTGGGCTGTCGCGAGATGAAGCCCAAGAAGGAGCTTCTGCGCGTGGTCAAGTCGCCCGCAGGCCCCATCGCGATTGACCGCGTGGGCAAAGCGCCCGGACGCGGCGCGTACGTGTGCCCAGACCCGGCCTGCCTTAAAAAGGCGCAGAAGAGCAAGGCGCTGGACCGGGCGCTGGAAGTAAGCGTGCCCGCCGAGGTCTACGAGGCGCTGACCGCCCAGATGGGTGGGGACACATGAGCCCGCTCACAAATTTTTTGGGACTGTGCGCCCGGGCCGGCGCGCTGAAAACCGGCGAGGCGGTCTGCGAACAGCTGGCAAAGTCCGGCGGCGCGCTTTTGATTCTGGTGGACGGCGGCGCGTCGGAGCGGTCCAAAAAGGCGATGCGGGACGCGTGCGAGTACGCGGGCATACGGCTGATCGAGCTGGCGCCCGGCGACCTGGGGCAAGCGGTGGGTAAGCCCGGCCGGATGGCCGCGGCGGTGACCGAAAAGGGCTTCGCGGATAAACTTATTCAATTGGCGATACATTAGCGGGGGTGCAAGGTGGGAATGACCAAAGTCAGGGTACAGGATGCGACAAAGGAGCTCTCCACGGGGGCGAGCAGGCTGCTGGAGACCGTCGGCAAGTCCAAGCGCCAGGTGCAGGATATCCTGCAGACGCTTCGGCGTGCCGCCGACGATTTGAACCGGCAGAAGCAGGAGCAAGCTGAGCAGGAAAAACGCGAGGCGCTCTCACGCCAATACGAGGAAGCGGCTTCTTTCATGACCGCCTATTCCACCGAGCAGGTGCCCCAGCCGGTCGATAGCAAGCCGGCGGAGCCGGTCGCGGTGAAAAACGCCGCGCCCGACGCGGCGGCCAAGCCGGAACAACCGGCGGAGGCGCCCGTCGCGGTGAGCGAGTCCGCGCCGGAGAGCGCGCAGGTGAAGCCTGCCGAAAAAATCGAAAAGCCCGCCGAGCGCGAGGTGCGGCCGCAGCAGCCGGTGCAACCGCAATTCCGCCCGGCGCCGCGTCCGGCCGCTCAGGCGCCGGTTCGCGACGTTCAGCCGGTACAGCAGCCGCAGCGGCCTTACGGCCGTCCGGTACAGCCGGCTCAGGGCGGCCCCTACGGCCGTCCGGTACAGCCGGCTCAGGGCGGCCCCTACGGCCGTCCGGTGCAGCCCGGTCAGGGCGGCCCCTACGGCCGTCCGGTGCAGCCCGGTCAGGGTGGCCCCTACGGCCGTCCGGTGCAGGGCGGTGCCGCGCCCGGCGCGCCGCGTCCCTTTGCGCCGCGTCCCGCGGGCGGCGGTCCCGCGCGCCCGCCGATGGGCGGCACGCGCGGCGGCTTTGGCCGCAAATCCGGCCCGGAGCTAACGCCCACGGTCGAGAAGGAGCGCGTCTCCAACTACGACCCCAACAAAAAGCAATACGTCCGCCAGAACGATCCCGAGCGCTCCAAAAACAAAAAACAGATCATCAAGGAAGCGGGCCCCAAGATCTTCGGCGACGACGAATTTGTGCGCTCCAAGCGTCGCAAAAAGCAGATGAATACCTTCAGGCCTGAGGTTGTTCGCATCGAAAAGGCCTACATGACCGCCGACACCATCACCGTCAAGGATCTGACCGAGCGAATCGGCAAGCCCGCCGGCGAGATCATCAAAAAACTGCTGCTCCTGGGCATCATGGCCACCATCAACAAGGAGCTGGACTTTGACACCGCGCAGTTGGTGTGCAACGAGTTCGGCGTCGAGTTGGAGATGAAGAAGGCCGAAACCGCGGAGGATGTGCTGGAGGCCAAGGCCTTCGAGGATACCGGCGAGGATCTCGAATCCCGCCCGCCGGTGGTGACCATTATGGGCCACGTCGACCACGGCAAGACATCCCTTCTGGACTACATCCGCAAAACCCGCGTCACCGCGGGCGAGGCGGGCGGCATCACGCAGCACATCGGCGCCTACACCGTCAACGTGCGTGGTCAGCAGATCACCTTCCTGGATACCCCGGGCCACGAGGCCTTTACCGCCATGCGCGCCCGCGGCGCGCAGGCCACGGACATCGCGATCCTGGTGGTGGCCGCGGACGACGGCGTCATGCCGCAGACCATCGAAGCCATCAACCACGCAAAGGCCGCTCAGGTGCCCACCATCGTGGCCATCAACAAAATGGATAAGCCCGCGGCCAACGCCGAGCGCATCAAGCAGGAGTTGACCGAGTATGGCCTGGTGGCCGAGGAGTGGGGCGGCGATACCATCATGGTGCCCGTCTCCGCCGTCACAGGGGACAACGTCGACCAGTTGCTTGAGATGATCCTGCTGGTGGCCGAGGTGCAGAATTACCGCGCCAATCCGGACCGCAAGGCCCGCGGCATTATCATCGAGGCCAGGCTGGACAAGGGCCGCGGTCCCGTGGCCACGGTGCTGATCAAGAACGGCACGCTGCACGTGGGCGATACCATCGTTGCCGGCACGGCCTACGGCCGCGTCCGCGCGATGGTGAACGACCGCGGCGAGCGCGTCAAGGAGGCGGGCCCCTCCGATCCGGTGGAGGTCATCGGCTTCAACGACGTACCCGACGCCGGCGACGTTATGAACGCCGTCGACGACGACAAGCTCTCCCGCCAGGTGGTCGACGAGCGCAAGGACAAACTGCGCGCCGCGCTGGTCAAGGCCAAGTCCCAGACCACGCTGGACGACCTGTTCAACCAGATCTCCGCCGGCGAGGTCAAGGATCTGAACCTGATCATCAAGGCTGACGTGCAGGGCTCCGTTGAAGCCATCCGGCAGTCGCTGGAGAAACTGTCCAATGAGGAAGTGCGCGTGCGCGCCATCCACGGCGGCGTCGGCGCGATCACCGAGTCGGACATCATGCTGGCTTCGGCTTCCAACGCCATCATCATCGGCTTCAACGTTCGCACCGACAATGCGGTGCGAGAAATCGCGGAGCGCGAAAAGGTGGACATCCGGCTGTACCGCATCATCTACAATGCCATCGAAGATGTCCAGAACGCCATGAAGGGCATGCTCTCGCCGAAGTTCAAGGAGACCATCCTGGGCCGCGCCCAGGTGCGGCAGACATTCCGCGTCACCGGCGTGGGCATGATCGCGGGCTCCTACGTCACTGAGGGCAAGATCGTGCGCAACGCGCAGGCAAGGCTCCTTCGCGACAACGTGGTCGTTCAGGAGGCCAAGATCGAATCCCTCAAGCGCTTCAAGGACGACGCCAAGGAAGTCGCTACCGGCTACGAGTGCGGTATCGGGCTTGAGAACTACAACGATGTCAAGGAGGGCGATGTGATCGAGTGCTTCCAGATGGAAGAAATCGAGCGCTGAGTCCGGCCTTGACGGAACGTGGGCTGCGCGGGCCCTTGCGCGGACTTTTGCGCGGGGCCTGTTGCAATCCGTCAAATCGGGGAACCCTGTTGGCGGAGCACGCTTGGCGTAAGGTGCCCGCCAACTTTTTTCAAGGAGGAACCATGGCATTTGACCGTGTGGACCGCATCTCCGAAGAGGTGCGGCGGGAATTGGATAAAATCCTGCGGGAGGATTTGAGCGATCCCCGCATCGGCGGCACGTTTTCCATCGTCCGTTGCGAGGTGACACGGGACTTGCGCTACTGCAAGGTGCGCGTCAGCGTGCTGGAGGAGGAAAAGCGCAAGGGCATGATGGAGGCGCTGAAAAAGGCCTCCGGCTTTATCCGCCGGGAACTGGGCAAGCGCGTGGACCTGCGCTATACGCCCGAACTGATCTTTGAACTCGACACCAACATTGAATATGCGGACAGAATCAACCGGTTGCTGAAAGAGGAGGAAGCCCATGGCGACGATCGCCGAACTGGCGACGTGGATTGAAGCGCGGGACGATATCGCGGTGGTGGCCCACGTCTCTCCGGACGGTGACACCCTGGGCTCCGGTCTTGCGCTGGCTCGCGCGCTGACCAGACTTGGCAAGCGCGCGGCGCTGGTCAGCCAGGACAAGGTGCCACACATGTACCAGTTTTTGCCGGGAATCGACCGCGTCTATCCGCCGTCGAAGCTGCCCTTTGAGCCCAAATGCGTGCTCTACGAGGATGTGGCCGCCTATGACCGCGCGGGCGACAAGGGCGCGCTATCCCACGTGAAGGACACCGCGCTGATTGATCATCACGCCACGAACCCCTGTTTTGCCGGACTCTGCGTCATCGATGAGAACGCATCCGCCACCGGGGTGATCGCGTTGCGGCTGATCGACCAGATGGGCGTCGAACTGGACAGGGAACTGGCGGTAACGCTGTACACCGCCATCGCTACAGATACCGGAAATCTCAGCTATTCCAACACCACCGCGGAGGCGGCGCGCGGCATCGCGCGGTGCCTGGACGTGGGGTTCGATATTGAGGATGTGAGCCTTCGGCTCTTCCGGCTGCGTACGCGGGCGCGCACGATGCTGCTGGGGATGGCGCTGTCGGCGGTGGAGTTTTACTGCGATGACCGCATCGCCGTCACCCGCATCAATACGCTGATGTACGAGGTCAGCGGCGCCTCCGCCGCGGATACCGAGGGGATCATCAATTTTCTGATCGAGACCGAGGGCGTCGAGGCGGCGGTGCTGGCGGATGAGCGGGGCATGTTTGCCACGAAATTCTCGCTGCGCTCCACGGGCCGGATCGACGTGGGCGAAGTGGCCCACTTCTTTGGCGGAGGCGGACACAAGCAGGCGGCCGGCATGACCATGCATCTGCCGCTCCGTGAAGCCACGGACGAGGTGCTCACCAAACTCTGTTTGGAATTGGGCGTCTGAAAACCCTTGGTTCCCGATGCATTTTCTCGCGGAGAGGGCTAAGCCCTCTCCGCGTCATCAAATCGAGAAGGCGAGACGCGCCGTGAGGACGCAATGGACGGATTTATCAACCTGCTGAAGCCGCCGGGCATGACCTCTTCAGACGCGGTGGTTCGGGTGCGAAAGCTCCTGCCGCGCGGGGTGAAGGTGGGCCACGGCGGCACGCTGGACCCGGACGCGGCAGGGGTGCTGCCGGTGTGCGTTGGCCGGGGCACGCGGCTTTTTGATTATCTGATCGACAAGACAAAGGTGTATATCGCTGAGGCGCGGCTGGGGATTGAGACGGACACACAGGACGCAACCGGCGCCGTGGTCGCGCAGGCCCCGGTGAGGGCCACCGAGGCTGAACTCCGCGGTGCGATGGCCGCGCTCACCGGCGATACTTTGCAGGTTCCGCCGATGTATTCCGCGGTAAAGCGGGATGGAAAGCGCATGTACGACCTGGCCCGGAAGGGGGAGACGGTGGATCTGGCGCCCCGTCCAGCGCGGGTGGACGCCTTTGAATACCTGCGCCCTACGGGGCCCGACCGGTTTCTGGCGCGTATCGAGTGCGGCAAGGGCGTGTACGTGCGGACGCTGATTCATGATATGGGGAAAATGCTGGGCTGCGGCGCGCACATGGCGTTTTTGCTGCGGGTTCGCGCCGGGGCGTTTGACATCGCCTCCGCCGTCACGCCGGAGGAACTGGCAGAGATCGGTCCCGAGGCATGCCTGATGCCGCTGGACGCGCCGATTGCGCACCTGCCGGCGGTTTGCGTTCAGCCGGGCGCCGCGCGCTGGCTGCTGAACGGAAATCCGGTCTCCTACTGTGATCTGGATGGGATCCCGCCGAAGGGCGAGCCGGTCCGGGTCTACCTGAATGGCGGCCTCGCCGCCATCGGGCAGGCGGACGGAAACGGCTGGCTCAAACTCAGGGCCGTTCTGGCCGATGCGCGCGACGAATAGCGATAACATTCCGTCCTGGTTCGGCATTGCCCGGGCCGGGGCGTTTGTGTTATAATTGTTGAAAAATGTCGGGCTGTTGCGAAAGAGGGGACTGGAACATGCGAAATTGGCGGATTGCGCTTATGACGCTAGCGGCCGTACTGTGCCTATGCGGCGCGGCGCGCGCCTCCGTCGGCGACGTGGCATACGGCCCCTGGAGCGAGTGGAGCGACCAGCCCATCGAGACACGTACGGACCTTTTTATCGAAAAGCGACAGGTGGAGCGGCGTATTACCCGGAACGTGTGGCGCTATTCGCGCTATAAAATTCAAACGCCGGACGGCGCGGGGTACGCGGCCGAGGGAGAGGACGCGGCCCGGGAGAGCCTGGAAGCGGACGCACCGCTGGCGGCGGCGGGCGTCCGGGATGGGAAGCCTGTTTACCAGGGCGAGTGGTTCAACCAGCAGGCGCTGGCGCTGCACGGCCTGCGCGTCCTGGCGACACAGTACCGCGCCAGGGAGATTTTCCTCACGGCCTGCGCGATCTCGCCCGCGTCCATCACGCTGGAGGTGGGGGAGCACGTACAGCTGGGCATCAAACTTCTGGATCCCGGTGATTTCAGCCTGACCAGCGGCGACCATCAGATCGCTTCCATCGATCAACAGGGACTCTTGTCTGCGTGCTCGCCCGGGCGGACTCAGATAACGCTGATTTACGAGGGCCAGCGCGCCGACTGCCAGGTTCTGGTGGTGGGGCGCAGCGCCAGCGTTGGCGAGGGCGCCGTGGCGCTCCGGCTCTCCGGAACGCGCCTGACCGTCCGCTACAAAGCGCTCCGCAAAGAGGTCACGGGCCTCGAACTGGCGGCGGAGGCCGAGGGGAGCGCGGCCGATCCTGCGAAGCGCCTTCTGGTTTCCGACGTGGACGGGGACAGCTTTTCGATGCGCGCGCTGTGCCCGCGCATCGCCTACCTTGCCGCGCCGCTTTCGGACGAGGGCGTCGTCGAGAGCGGCGACGCGAAGATCCTGATGCTCAAGGAAATTCTGGACCGTCATGCGAGGATCGAAAAACTCGCGGCGGAAAAAGCACGCCTGCAGGGGGGCGGCGCGCCCACCGCAAGGCCCGAGGACGGCAGTTATGCGGCGTTCGCGGGCGAGGGCGGCGCGTCCCACCGCTTTCGCGCTTTTCTGACACCGGAGGGGGATTACATCCTGAGCCTTCAGGCGGACCCATCCCGCGCGCTGACCGCGGTCCGGGCGGAGGCGGGCGCGAAGCTCACCTTCGAAGCGCTGGATCTGGACAACCCCGGGCAGCGGTGGTCGATCGAGCCGGAAAAGGCCGACGTGGCGGGCGATGTCTGGCGGTTCCCCGTTTCGGAGAACAGCTTTTGCCAGATTACCGACGACTTTAAAACCATGGCCCGGGATGGCGACAAGCACGACGGCGTCGACTTCTCGCCCAGCGGGGATGAGCACGTGCTGGCGGTGGCCTCGGGCCGTGTGGTGCGCGCGGACAACCGCTGCACCCACGACTATAAAAAGACCAAGAAAAACAGATACGGCCGTTATATCGACCCCTGCGACGTGAAAGATGGCGTCGTCTCGAAGTACGGCAGCTATGGTAAATACGTTACCATCGAACACGAGGACGGCACCCAAACCATGTACGCGCATCTTTCAAAAATCCTGGTAAAAAACGGGCAAAGGGTGAAAAAGGGGCAGGCCATCGGGGTGATGGGCTCCACCGGCAGCGCCTGCGGTATCCACCTGCACTTTGAGGTGCGCGTCTCCGGCCGAGCCGCCGACCCCAGGTATTTTCTCGATCTGCCGGAAATTGGCCAATATGTTCCATAACTTCACAAAAAGTGCATTTACATCGGATACCCGGTATGATACAATGATTCTTGCGGCATAATAGCCGAAGATCATCCGTTTGCTCGGTCCGCCGAATCTCCAACGGCTCACCTGGCTTGCGGGCATATGAAAGCGGAGGAATACAATATGGAAACCACCAAGCAGGATATCATCGTTCAATACGGCCGCCACGAAGGCGACACCGGCTCGCCCGAGGTTCAGATCGCGCTTTTGACCGCGCGCATCAACCACCTGAACGAGCACTTGAAGGAGCACAAGAAGGATCACCACTCCCGCCGCGGCCTTCTGCTGATGGTCGGCCAGCGCCGGGGCCTGCTGGATTACCTGAAGAAGACCGACATCGAAAACTACCGCGACCTGATTGCCAAGCTGGGTCTGCGCAAGTAATGCTTGCCAAGGCCGCGTCCCTGAGATGAACAAAATGCCGTCGTTTGGGGGATACTGCCCTAAGCGGCGGTTTTTGCAGTCATTCGCCGACTGCCAAATACGGTTTCAATAAAAAGAAATAGATAGAATGCCCACAAGGAGGGGAAACCATGTTCAAGAGCTACAGTTACGAATTGGGCGGAAGGACGTTGACGCTGGAGTTCGGCAAGTACGCCGAGCAGGCCAGCGGCGCGGTCTTCGTCCGCTACGGTGACACGTGCATACTCGTGACGGCTACCGTCGCCGAGACGCCGCGCCCGGGCATCGACTTCTTCCCGCTGAGCGTGGACTTCGAGGAGAAGCTCTACGCCGTCGGCAAGATCCCCGGCGGCTGGATCCGCCGCGAAGGCCGTCCGGCCGAGAAGGCCATCCTGACCAGCCGGCTGATCGACAGGCCGCTGCGGCCGCTGTTCCCCAAGGGAATGCGCCATGACGTCTCCGTCGTCGCGACGGTCATGTCGATGGATTCCAACAATACCCCCGAGATCCCTGCGATGATCGGCTCATCCATCGCGCTTTCCATCAGCTGCATTCCGTTTGCCGGCCCCACCGGCGCGGTCAACGTAGGCTACCTGGACGGCAAGTACATCATCAATCCGAATGACGCCGAGCGGGCCGAAAGCCTGATGCAGCTCACCGTCGCCGGCACAAAAGAGGCCGTGCTGATGGTCGAAGCCGGCGCCAAGGAAGTCTCCGAAGAGGTCATGCTGGGCGGCATCCTGTTCGCCCACGAAGAGATCAAAAAGCTGGTGGCCTTCCAGGAACAGATCGTTTCCGAGATCGGTCAGCCCAAGCGGGAGTTCCCGCTGGTGCTGCCCGGTGACGACGTGAAGGCCGCCGTGCGCGAATACGCGATGGACAAGGTCAAGTTTGTGTTTGAAACCTTTGACCGGCAGGAGCGCCAGGCGCGCGAGGCCGGGCTCAAGGTGGACGTCAAGGCGCACTTCGCCGAGCAGTTCGCCGGCCGTGAAGGCGAAATCGGCGACGCGCTGTACGCGCTGCAGAAGGAAGTCATGCGCCGTCGCATCATCGACGAGGGCATCCGGCCCGACGGCCGCAAGCTGACGGAAGTCCGCCCCATCTGGTGCGAGACCAGCGTGCTGCCCCGCGCCCACGGCTCCGCCGTGTTCACCCGCGGGCAGACCCAGGTCATGACCGTCGCTACGCTGGCGCCGGTATCCGAGCAGCAGGAACTCGATACCATCTACCCTGAGGAATCCAAGCGTTACATGCACCACTACAACTTCCCCGGCTATTCCACCGGCGAAGCCAAGCCTACCCGCAGCCCGGGCCGCCGCGAAATCGGCCACGGCGCGCTGGCCGAGCGTGCGCTGGAGCCGATGATTCCCTCCACGGACGATTTCCCGTACGCGCTCCGGCTGGTCAGCGAGGTCATGAGCTCCAACGGCTCCACCTCTCAGGCTTCTGTCTGCGGCTCCACGCTGGCGCTGATGGACGCGGGTGTGCCGATCAAGCGGCCCGTGGGCGGCGTTGCGATGGGCCTGATCAAGGACGAGTCCACCGGCAAGGTGGCGGTGCTGACCGACATCCAGGGCCTTGAGGACTTCCTGGGCGACATGGACTTCAAGGTCGCGGGCACGGCCCTGGGCATCACCGCGATTCAGATGGACATCAAGATCAAGGGCATCGACGAGCCCATCCTGCGCCAGGCGCTGGCTCAGGCGCTGGACGGCCGCATGCACATTCTGGGCAAGATGCTGGACTCGCTGCCGGCGCCGCGCCCGAGCCTCTCGAAGTACGCGCCCAAGATCGTCGTGTTCAAGATCAACCCGGAGAAGATCGGCGAAGTGGTCGGCCCGCGCGGCAAGACCATCAACAAGATCATCGAGCAGACCGGCGTCAAGATCGACATCGAGGACGACGGCAGCGTTTACATCGCGACCTCCGACGAAGCGGCCGCCACGAAGGCCCGCCGGATTATCGAGGGCATCACGAAGGAATTGAAGCTGGGCGACGAGTTCGAGGGTACCGTGGTTCGCATCATGCCCTTCGGCGCGTTCCTGGAATACGCGCCCGGCAAAGACGGCATGCTGCACATTTCGAAGATGGCCAACGAGCGGGTGGAAAAGGTGGAGGATGTGGTCAATGTCGGCGACACGCTGCCCGTCAAGGTGGCGGAGATCGACGCGCAGGGCCGCGTCAACCTGATCCGCACCGACATTGAGTACGACAACCCGGCCATGCCGGTCCGCAGACCGCCCCAGAGGCGCGACGGCGGGCGGGACGGCGGAAGGCCGTTCCGGCGCTAAAACACTTGCGCGGGGAATTGGGCGGCGCCCGGTTCCCCGCTTTTTCAGGAGGGAATGCATGTACGATCACCATACGCTCTCAAACGGCCTGAGAATCATCGCCGAGCGGATTCCGCACTTTCGGTCGGTGTCGGTGGGCTTGTGGATCGGGAGCGGCTCCCAGTATGAGACGAGGCAGCAGGGGGGCATCAGCCACTTCATCGAGCACATGCTCTTCAAAGGCACGAAAAAGCGCACCGCCCGGGAAATCGCGGAGGTCATGGACGCCGTCGGCGGCCAGTTGAACGCGTTTACATCCAAGGAGTGCACCTGCTTTTACGCCAAGGTGGTGGACGAAGACCTGCCGCTGGCGGTGGACGTCATCTCGGACATCGTGCTCCACTCCGTGCTGAACCCGCAGGAATTGGAGAAGGAAAAGGGCGTCATCATCGAGGAGATCTCCATGGCGGAGGATTCGCCGGAGGATCTGGTCAGCGAACTCATCATGCTGGCGCAGTTCGGCGACCAGCCGCTGGCCCGGCCGATACTGGGCACCGAGGAGTCCGTCGGCGGGTTGAACCGCGCGAAGCTCATGAGCTACTACCGGAAATTTTACCGGCCGGACAACGCGGTGCTGGCGCTGGCCGGAAACTACGACTGGGAGAAAGTGGTTTCGCTGGCGGAAGAATACCTGGGGCCATGGCTCGAGGGCGAGCACACCGCCGCCTATCGCACGAAAAGCGCAAAGCCGCAGATCATCCGCCGCGAAAAGGACATCGAGCAACTGCATCTCACGCTGGGGTTTCCCGGGATCCCGCAGGATGCGGATGAGATTTATCCGATGTCAATCCTCAACAGCGTGCTGGGCGGCGCCATGAGTTCCCGGCTGTTCCAGTCCATCCGCGAAGAGCGGGGGTTGGCTTACACCGTGTACAGCTATCCCGCATCCTACTCCGATTCGGGCCTCTTCGCCATCTACGCGGGTACCAGCCTCGAGCATGGCGCGCAGGTGCTGCAGCTGATCCGTCAGGAAGTGGATAAAATCCTTCGGGACGGGCTGACCCCTCAGGAATTTGAGCAGGCGCGCGCACAGCTTAAGGGCAGCTACATTCTGGGCCTCGAATCTACATCAAGCCGCATGAACGCGCTGGGCCGCCGAAAGCTGCTGCTGGGCAACGAGCAGACGGAGGAAGAGGTCATCGCCAAAATCGACGCGATCACCTACGATTCCGTGATGGACGTGACGCGCAGGATTTTGAGCGCCAAGCCGTCCTATGCGCTGGTGGGCAAGGGCGCGGAAGGGCTGGAGGTTTGAAGATGGATAGGCTGGAGCGCATCTTCGAACTGCAGAAGGCGTTCAATGACGAGCTCGTTGCGCACCGCGACCTCGACGGTATCCCAATGGAGAAATGGATTCAGATGCAGACGCTGGCCACGATTTCGGAACTGGCGGAACTTCTGGACGAGGTCAACTTCAAGTGGTGGAAGAACCCGAAGCCCATCGATCAGGAGGCGCTCAGAGAGGAACTGGTGGATTTGCTCCACTTTTTCGTCAGCATGTGCCTCACCGCCGGCATGGATGCGAGTGAGCTGTACGAGCGGTATCTCGCAAAGAACAAGGAGAACTTTGACCGGCAGCACGGTCTTTCAGAAAAGCCGGGCTACGAGCTCTGACGGCCGTTATCTGAGGCCCCCAAGCGGGGGCCTCTTTTTTTGCGCCCTCACACGCCTCCTTCGGCGGGCATAGGATGCGCTGGACAACGCGCTGGAAGGGGGAAAAGACGATGGAACTGGTGGCGATCGGAGGCGATCTCCGGTATGCGCACCTGATCGATTGGGCGCGCCGCGATGGCGCGGACGCGGCGGGGCTGGGGTTGGAATACGCAGGGGTGGACATCCCGCGGGCCTCGCTGGCGGATCTCCGCGAGGCGGAGATAGCGGTGCTACATAATCCGTTCGGCGCCCAGGGAATGGCCTTTCCCTATGCGCAGAATCCCTTCGAAGCGGCGGAAGTGTGGGAGGCGCTGCCGCCCGGCACACCGGTCTTCCTCTTTGGCCCCGGTGTACCGCCGGTGGAATTTCACAGACGGTATCCGATCATCAACCTCAATGGCAACGAGCGCCTGACGCTTCGAAACGCAGTTTACACGGCCGAGGGTGCGATCCATGCGGCCTCCGAGCGCGCGTTTTTTTCGCTGTCCGAGGCGAATGTGATGGTGGTTGGCTACGGACGCATCGCCCGGTCGCTCACGGGCATGCTGCTGGGCTACGGCGCGCGCGTGACGGTGGCCGCGCGATCAGCGGCCGCCCGGGAGCAGGCGGAGCGCGCGGGTGCGCAGGCGGTCGACATGGAGGAGATGCTTCTCGCGCTGCCGCGGCAGCGGGTCGTTTTCTCCACGCCGCCGCAACGCGTGCTGGAAGGGCGGCAGCTCGCCTCTCTTCGGCAGGATGCGCTGCTCGTTGATCTGAGCAGCTCACCCTACGGCGTCGACCTCAACGCTGCGCAGATGCTGGGCCTTGCCGCATGGCGGGAGCCGGGTCTGCCCGGACGTTACTGTCCAGAGAGTGCGGGCCGCGCGCTGCTGGACGCGATTCGTGAGGCAAGGAAAGGAGAGGTCCGCCATGAATGAGCTCAGAGGGAAGCGCATCGCCATCGCTGTCACCGGCTCGTTTTGCACATTTGACAGCGTGTTCGACGCACTGGAGGATCTGAACGATGCGGAATTGTACCCGATTCTATCCGACAAGGTGTATTCCATGGACACCCGGTTTGGCACGGCCGCCGCAATCCGCGCTCGCCTGGAGGCGATCTGCGGACGGGGGTGCTGGCACACGATTCAGGAGGTCGAACCCATCGGCCCGCAAAAGCTGATGGATCTGGTCGTCGTCGCGCCGTGTACGGGCAATACGCTGGCCAAAATCGCCTGCGGCGTCACCGATACGCCGGTGACGATGGCCGTCAAGTCACAGCTTCGCAACGCGCGTCCGGTGCTCCTGGGCATCTCCACCAACGACGGACTGTCGGGCAGCGCCAAGAATATCGGCTTTATGATGGAACGCAAGAACGTTTTCTTCGTGCCCTTTGCGCAGGATGATCCGATCCGAAAGCCCACGTCTCTCGTGCTGGAGGTAGGGGATCTTCGCAATGCCGCGTTGTCCGCGCTCAGGGGGGAACAGTTGCAGCCGGTGCTGAAGGTCCGGGATATTAATAAATTGTGAAGTCGAAAAAAGTACTAAAAATAGTATTGACATTGGTTACTCCTCGTGATAATATTATCAGGCACGCGAAAAACGGGGCAACGGAAACCGAGAAGTGTGCGATGCGATTCTTGAAAACGATACAGCGAGAGCGAGAGAGAAGAACAGTCAGATTCTGATGAGTTAAACGCTTGGAGCGGAGTGCCTTG
>JAEZTL010000027.1 GCA_023421395.1 Bacillota bacterium
CTCGGCGGTTTCCGAACAGAGCGCGGCGGCGAGCAAGGAGCTGTCCGGGCAGGCGGAGATGATGCGGGAGTCGGTGAGCCGGTTCAGGCTGAAGTATATGGCGGGCGCGCCGGCGAAACCCCGCGCCACCATCGCGGAGGCGAGGGCCGAGGCGCCCGGAAGAGCCGCCGCGAAGGCGGAGCCGGTGCGAAAGTCGTCCGGAAAACCCGTCATCGCGCTGAGCGACGAGGAGTTCGGAAAGTACTGATCCGACACGGAATGCGCCCGCCGCCGGGCTTTGCCCGGAGGCGGGCGCGCGGATCCCGCAAACAGGCCGCGCCGACAGGATGTCTCCGGACAATCCGCAAGCGCCGCCTTTTTCACGCGGGAATAAGCAAAAAATGGAAGGCGCCGCGCCCGAACCGCCGCTTCAAAGGGATATGACCGCCGCTGCCGCGAGGCCGGCGTTCCTCCGAGGGGCGTGACCCGGCTCATAGGCGAATAGGCGCTGCGAAAAAGGAAACAGCCGCCGGGAATGGGGGAATCGCGCGTTGTCCGCCCGCCGGGAGGCCTGACGCAAGGAACTTTGGAGGGATGAGGTTGGCTGACATGGAAATGGCGGCGGAGCAGTCGATGGAGCTGACGCATCGGCTCGTGGAACGGTTTCCGCTCGGATGCGTCCTGTGCCAGGTGGTTTCCGCCGGGGACGACAGGGTCGGCGATCTCCGGATCCTGGCCATGAATGCTTCATTCGAAGCGCTGAGCGGGCTAAGCGGCGCGGACGTGGGCGGAAAAATTTCCGAAACAATCGCGCCCCGCAGGCCCGGCATCAGCGCCCGTATGAAGGCTCTCGGAGAAGAGGCGCTCGCCAGCCCGGAGAAAAGGGTGGCCGGGCGCATCAGTTCGTTCAGCCTCGGTCACAGGGTCACCATCATCGCCTTGAGCGAATCCGTGCTGCTCGCCTTTTACGAGGACGTGCGTCCGCAAATTCATCCGGTGCTTCCCGCCGCGGGCGACTCCGGCGGAGACGGCGCGACGGCGCTCGATTCGCTGACCGGTCTTTACGGACGAATATTCGCGGTGGAGGCGCTCAAACACATGGTCGCCCAGGAAGTCGCGCCGCTTTCCATCGTGCTGGGCGATGTGGACGGGCTGAAGATGATCAACGACGCCCTGGGATACCGCGCCGGCGACGAAATCCTGACCTCTGTCGCGCGCGTCCTCCGGGCAAACTGCCGGGCGGAAGATATCGTCGCCCGCTGGGGGGATGACGAATTCCTGCTGATTCTGCCGAATTCTTCGGGCGACGAAACGCAGTCCGTCCTCAAACGACTTCGGAACGCGCTGGAGCACGAGCGGCGCGGACCGGCCCCCGCCACGCTGACATTCGGCTTCGCGACGAGCGAAACCGCCCTTCGGAACGCCGAAGGCCTCGTCGAGGAGGCCGCCCAGTGGGTCTACCGGAAAAAGCTGCTGGAAAGCCGGAGCTACCGCAACGGCATCATCCGGCTGCTTTTGTCGACGCTCCACGAAAAATGCGCGGAGACGCAGCAGCATTCCGACCGCATGGCCGGCTACTGCCGGCACATCGCGGAGCGGTTCGGGCTGTCTGACGAGATGGTCAACGATCTGCTGCTGCTGGCAATGCTCCACGACATCGGAAAGGTCGGCATCCGGCACGAGATCCTCACCAAACCCGGCCCCCTGTCCCCCGAGGAGCGCCTGGAGGTCCAGCGCCACCCGGAGATCGGGTACAAGATCGCGAAGAACATCCCGGAACTGGCGCAGGTTTCCACATACATTCTGGCGCACCACGAGTGGTGGAACGGGCGCGGTTATCCGTTCGGGCTGTCCGGGGAGGGCATTCCGCTGCCCAGCAGGATCATCGCCGTCGTGGACGCCTTCGACGTCATGCTGTCGGGCAGGGTCTACCGGGCCGCGCGAAGCCGGGAGGAAGCGCTGGCGGAGCTTCGACGGTGCGCGGGCACGCAGTTCGACCCGGGTGTGGTTGACGTCCTGACGGAATTTTCCGGCGACGATCCGCACGCGGTCTGAAGCGGTCCCGGCCGTACCGTCGGGCTTTGCAAAAGGAGAGGGCCGATTCCCGCGATTCGCTCGCCGGAAGCGGCCCTCCCGTTATAGCCGGTCTGTCTTCCCGGCGCGTACGCTTTACGAAAGTTCCGGGTCACGCCGCAACCCGGACACCGCCTCCGCCAGCGCGCCCAGCTCCGCCTCAAAATTGACGCCGAAGCGTGGGTCCGTGCCTGCGTCGCGGGTGCGCCGGATGGCCCCGGCGGTGAAATCCACCGCCAGGCCCACGGCGCGGTCAAGGTCGAAACCGCCCGTCAGCGCGCCGGTAACGGCGCTGGCGAAGAGATCCCCGGTGCCGTGGTAATACCCCGGCTCCCGGGGCGCCAGGCGCACGCTCACCCGGCCGGTGGCCGCGTCCAGGCAGGCCGCGCCCAGCGCGTTCTCGTCGAACCATACGCCGGTCAGGATCACCATCCGGGGCCCCAGCGCGGCCAGCCGCGCAAGAAGCCCCTCTACGTAGCCCATGGCGTAAGGCCCTTCCACATAGGGTTCGTCCAGCAGGAGCGCCGCCTCGGTCAGGTTGGGAATGATCAGGTCCGCCGCCGCGCAGAGCTTTCGCATGCCCGACGGAAAATCCGGCGGAAAGTGGGCGTAGAGCCGGCCGTTGTCCGCCATCACCGGATCGACGACAATCAGCGTTTCCGGCGATTTGAGCGCGTCAAACGTCTCCAGAACAAGGCCGACCTGCCGGAAGGAGCCGAGATATCCGGTGTAGATGGCGTCAAAGCGCACATGAAGCCCCCGCCAGTGGCGCGCGATGGGCAGGATGTCGTCCGTCAGGTCCCGGAAGGTGTAGTCCGTAAAGCCGCCCGTATGGGTGGACAGGATCGCTGTCGGGATCGCGCTGACTTCGATCCCCATGGCCGAGATCACCGGCAGCGCCACCGTCAGCGAGCATTTCCCAAGGCAGGAGATGTCGTGAATCGCCGCAACCCGTTTTTGATCGTGCATACGATACCTCTTTTATCGATCGGTTGGCCGTTCCCGTTCTCTTATTATACCGTTTCCGCCGCAGAAAATTTAGGCGCGCGGCCGCGCGAACGGGAATTTCGCGGGCGGACGCGCGCCTGTTTCTGATCCGTTTATTTCCCGCGCTTCTGGCAGTTCTTGCAGTGACCGAAGATTTCCAGGTTGTGGCCGGTGACGGTGAAACCGTCCTCCGGCAAGTCCGGCTGGAAGTGGCCCACGGGGCAGGAGCTCATGGGGATGATGCGGTGGCAGTCCACGCACACGGCGTAGTGTTTGTGCCCGGGATGGCGCAGTTCGTACAGCGCCACGTCGCTGCCGGAGAGGTCGATCTTTGCCGCGACGCCCTTTTCCACAAAGTTTTCCAGCGCGCGGTATACGGTGGAGAGCCACGCGCCGCCGCCCTCGCTTTCGATCTTCAGCGCGATGTCCATGGCGCTCACCGGCGCCTGGGCCGCCGCGAGCACCTCCAGCACGCGTTCCCGCTGCCGGGTGCGCTTGAGGCCGCGAGGCCAGTCAAGGTCCGCCATCTTCGCTCACCTCCCTGCCAGCGCGCCGCGCCCGCGCCCGCCCGCGAGAAGCAGCGCGACGAGGCACACGACGCCCGTCAGCACCACCGCGCCGCCGGGGCGAAGCCCCAGGTAAAACGCGGCGAAGAGGCCGACGAGCATGAACGCCACCGCGAAGCCCACGGAATAGATCACCGTCTGTCGGTAGCTTTTTGCAAAGCGCATCGCGCAGGCCACCGGCACCACCATCATCGACGACACGATCAGCGCCCCCACCGTCCTCGCCGCCACCGATACGGTGACCGCCGTCAGGATGGTAAAGGCGAAGTTGACCGCGCCCACCGGTACCCCCGCCAGGCGCGCGGCGCGTTCGTCCAACGCGATGAAGAACAGCTCGCGGTAGAAAATCAGGAAGCAGGCCATCACCGCGCAGCTGATGGCCACCACCATCCAGAGTTCAAAGTTGTCGATGGCCACGATGGAGCCGAAGAGGAAGCTGTTGAAGTTGGCGCTGCCCGATACGAACCCGGACAGCACGCCTGCGAGGCCGATGCCCGCCGACATGATGATGGCGATGGACATCTCCTGGTAGCGGGGCATCTTTTTGCGGATGAACTCGATGGAAAGCGCCGCCGCCGTGGTCATTACCACCGCGCCCAGAATTGGGTTCACGCCCATGAGCAGCCCCGCCGCCACCCCCGCCAGCGACGTGTGGGAGAGGGCGTCCCCGATCATCGATAGCCGCTTGAGCACCACCACCACGCCCACGCAGGGCACGATCACCGAAAGGAGCAGCCCCACCAGGAACGCGCGGCGCATAAAGTCATATTGCAAGATGTCCATGATGGTCCTCCTCCGCCGGATGCTTGTGCCGGTGCCGCAGTTCTTCCTTTATCTGCTGCGGCGGCAGTTCCACCAGGGAGCCCTCCTCCAGGCAGATCACCCGGGACGCGATCCGGGACGCGCGCGCCACGTCGTGGGTCACCATCAGGATGGTGAGCCCCCCGCGGTTGAGCCGGGCGAGAAGCGCGTAAAGCGCCTCCACCGTGCGGGAATCCACGCCGCTGGTGGGCTCGTCCAGCAGCATCACCTCCGGCCGGCCGGCCAGCACCCGGGCCAGCATCACCCGCTGCTGCTGCCCTCCGGAGAGCTCGCCGATGGCGCGCTTTTCAAAGCCCGCCATATCCACCTGCCGGAGCGCATCGGCCGCCCGCTCCCTGAGCGCGCGGCCCGGCCTGCGGAAGAGCCCCGCCCCTGCGTAGAGGTTGGCCTCCACGATTTCCCGGACCGACGCGGGGAAATCCTGCCCCGCGCGGGCCGCGTTCTGCGGCACGTAGCCGATCCTGGGCCACGCCCGAAAGCGGGAAACCTCCTGCCCGAACAGCCGGACGCGGCCCTCCCCGGGCGTCATCTCGCCCAGGAGGAGCCGCATCAGCGTGGACTTGCCCGCGCCGTTATTGCCGATCAGCGCCACGAAGTCCCCCTCGCGCACCGCAAAATTCACGCCGGAGAACACCTTTTCCCCGCCGTAGGAGAACCCCAGGTTCTCCGCTTCGATAATCGTTTGCATGTTTCCCCTACCCCAGCGCCGCGGTCAGCGCCTCCAGATTCTTTCGCATCACCGAGAAGTAGTCGTCGCCGGCGGAGGCTTCCGCGTCCGTCAGGCCCTCGAGGGGGCTGAGCACATCCGTGGATGCGCCCACCTGGGCGGCGATGGACTGAGCCACCTTTGGGCTGACCAGTTCTTCGAAGAAGATGACCTTCACCGAGCGTGCCTTCGAAAAGTCGATGATTTCGGCCACCCGGGCCGGGTCAGGCTCGGAATCCGGCGTCAGCCCTTCGATGGCCATCTGGTCAAGGCCATAGGCATGGCACAGATAGCCGTAGGCGGCGTGGGCCACCACCACATCCCGGTTTTCAAGGCCGTTCAGCCTGGCCCGGTACTCCGCGTCCAGCGCGTCCAGTTCCGCGGCGTATTTCTCATAATTGGCGTCGTAGACGGCCTTGCCCTCGGGGTCGGCCGCGACGAGGGCGTCCCGGATGTTGGCCATCTCGATCTTGGCGTTCATTGGGTCCAGCCACACGTGAGGATCGGCGTCGTGATCGTGGCCGTCTCCGGCCTCGTGGCCCTCCCCTTCCAGCAGCGTCACGCCGCGGGAGGCCTCCGCCCGGATCAGGTCGGGCCGGTTCAGCGAATTCAGCACATCCTCCACCCAGTGCTCCATGCCCGCGCCGTTAAATACGAATACGTCGGCCCTGCTCAGCGTCACGATGTCCGCGGGCGAGGGCTCCCAGTCGTGGGGTTCGGTGCCGGAAGGCACCAGCACCGTCACGCTGACCTGGTCGCCGCCAATCTTTCCGGCAAAATCCGCCATCGGGTAAAAGCTGGCCGCCACACGAAGCCCAGGCTTTGCCTCGGCGCAGCCGGTCAGCGCGCCCATCGTCATGATCGCGGCCACGAGCCACGTCAGGGCGCGCATCTTTTTGAAAACCATGAGTCCACCTCCGCCATCCGTCGCGCGAACCCCGCGCCCGGCGGGATTGTTGCACATGATTCGCATTTGCATCTTTATTATATGGAGCTTGGGACGAAAAATCAACGGTTTATGGTAACTTAACTTTCGCGCGCAAAGCGGGGCGGTCCGGCCCGATTTTGGCGCATTCCCCCCGGAGAACCTGCGCATTGTCTTCATATTTATGGATAAAGCGCCAAATGGACCGTTGACAGTTAGCGAGTTTTGTGGTAGATTGATGTAAACGATTACTGAAAGTTCGCCCGCGGGCCGCTGGGGCGGCGCTCTGCCCCGCCCGGAAGAAACGGAGGGGCAGATGTCGACAATCCTGGATGTGTCCAGGGCGGCGGGGGTATCGGTGGCGACGGTATCCCGGGTGCTGAATGGCAAGGGTCAGGTCAGCGAGGAGACGGCGAAGCGGGTGCTGGCGGCGGTGGAGGCTCTCGCCTACGCGCCCAACGTGTCGGCGCGGAACCTGCGCCTCAACGAGAGCCGGATCATCCTGATCGTCGCGCCCAACATCACCAATCCCTATTACACCCACATCATCGCGGGCATCGGCAAGGCCGCGCACCGCATGGGCTACAGCGCGTTTTTGTGCACCACGGACGGCGACCGCGCGCAGACCGAGAGCGTGCTGGGCATGCTGCAGCGCCGCCAGGCGGACGGCGCGATCCTGCTGGCCACGGAGCGGGAAGCCCCCTGGCTTTTGCCCTACGCGGAAAAATACCCGCTGGTGGAGTGCTCGGAGTACGACCCGGCGCTGCCCATCCCCCGGGTATCCATCGACAACTACGCCGCGGCGCGGGAGGCGATGGCCCACCTGATCTGGCTGGGCCATGAGAGAATCGGCCTTGTCAGCAGCGAGAACCAGTACATCTCCACGCAATTGCGCTTTGACGGCTACCGGGATGCGCTCCGCGATGCTTCGCTCCCGTTCCGCGAGCCCTATGTGCGCCGGGGCGCCAGCGATTACAGCTTTAAAAGCGGCTTCGACTCCGCGACGCAGATGCTCGCGCTGCCCGAGCGCCCCACGGCGCTTCTCTGCATTTCGGATGTTCTGGCGCTGGGCGCCATCGCCAGCGCCCGGGAAATGGGACTCCGGGTTCCGGAGGACGTGACGGTCGTCGGTTTTGACGACGTGGAGCACACCACCATGTTCCATCCCCATGTGACCACCGTCGCCCAGCCCTGCGCCGGCATCGGCGAAAGGGCGATGGAACTGCTCGAGGGCGCGATCAGCCGCGTCGGCCCCCCGCGGGAGACGCTTTTGCCCCATCGGCTGATCGTTCGGGAGTCCTCCGCGCCCCCATCGGGATCTCCCGGCCAAGGCCGGTGAGCCATAACAAAACCAGCGGGAGGTAATACCATGAGGAAACTCGTCGCGCTGATCCTGTCCCTTATGCTGCTTCTGTCCTTTACCAACGCCTACGCCCTGAAGGTGGGCATCGTGACCCCGGACGCCGACCACGGCTTCCTGGGCGAGAGCATCGCCCACGCCCGTGCCGAAATCGAGGCGCAGGTCGCCGCGATGGGCGCGGACAAGCTGGAGTACAAGTTTGAGGTCGGCGGCGAGGCCGCCAAGCAGATCGCGGCCATCGAGAACATCCTCACCTGGGGCCCGGACGTCATCATGCTGTGGCCGCTGGAAGGCGAGCAGCTGCGCTCCGCCGCCCAGTCCATCGTGGACGCGGGCGTGAAGCTGGTCATCTACGACCGCCTGATTCCCGACTTCACCGGCATGGCCGCCGAGATCATGGGCGACAATGAAACCATCGGCAAGTGGATGGGCGAATACCTGCTCAAGTACTTCAAGGACCGCCTGGACGCCGGCGAGAAGCTGCAGTACCTGACCTTCATCGGCGACAGCTCCACCGTTTCGATCCAGCGCACCAAGGGCATGGTGGACGTTCTGAACGCCTCGCCCTACGCCGCCCAGTTCGAGCAGGTGCACGAGCCCTTCCAGACCGACTGGTCCAACGCCAAGAGCCAGGAATTCATGGAGAACTGGCTCAACACCACCGATCCCGCCCAGATCGCGGACCTGGACTTCATCTGCACCCATGACGACGAGATCGTGGACGGCCTGACCATCGCCATCAACAACTTCACCGGCGAGCAGTCGATCAAGCTGATCACCTCTGTCGGCGGTCGCCGTGAGACGCTGGACACCTACGACAACCAGAAGATCGACCTGGTGACCTACTTCTTCAGCCCCTCCTTCATCCGCGAGGCCATCCGCCTTGCCATCGCCGCCGGCGAAGGGGCGCAGTACCAGGGCCAGGATATCAACGGCCAGCTGTTCCTGATCCCCTCCATCGAGATCGACAAGAATACCGTCGCCGACTTCCGCGCCAGCAAGGAATACGAGGAGCGCTACTCCATCGGCTGACGCAATTCCGGCAAAAACCGACGCGATGCGGGCCGGCCCCTCGGCCGGCCCGCATTTCTGAAAAGCGCACAGGGGGTGTCCAGACATTGCTCGTTGAAATGAAGGATATCGTGATGGACTTCGGGCCCGTCCGCGCGGTGGATCACGTGAGCTTTACCGTGCGGCCCGGGGAGATCGTGGGCCTGATGGGCGAAAACGGCGCGGGCAAAAGTACGCTGATGAACGTGCTGGCCGGAACGTTCCCGCCTGCCTCGGGCGAGATCTTCCTGGATGGCAAAAAGGTCGAAATCGGAAGCGCGAGCGACGCCATGCGGCTGGGCATCCGCTTCATCCATCAGGAACTGAACCTGTGCGATGACCTGACGGTGTTTGAAAACATGTACCTGGCGGAGGAGATGACCCGCGGCCCGCTGCTAAACAAAAAGGCCATGGCCGCGCGCTGCGCCGAGGTGTTTTCCCGCATGCAGGTTTCCATCGACCCGTGGGCCACCGTGGGGGATCTGCAGCCCGCGGAAAAGCAGATGGTGGAAATCGCGCGGGCGCTTTTGTTCAAAAGCGGCGTCATCATCATGGACGAGCCCACCACCGCCCTCGCCACCCACGAGATCGAGAATCTGTTCGAGATCATGCGGCAGCTGAAGCGCGAGGACGTCAGCTTCATTTATATTTCCCACAAGATGCCGGAGCTCTTCGAAATCTGCGAAACCTATTACGTGCTCCGGGACGGAAAGCTCGTGGCCCAGGGCCGCTTTGACGAGATCAACGAGTCCGCCGTCACCGAAATGATGATCGGGCGCCAGCTCTCCGGTGACGACTTTGAGCACAAGCCCTGCTACGTCCGCGAGGAAGTGGCGCTGTCCGTCCGAAACCTGACGGGCGCCTCCTTCCGGAACATCAGTTTTGACCTCCATAAAGGGGAAGTCATCGCCATCACCGGCCTCCAGGGCTCCGGGCGCGACAACCTGGCGGACGCGCTCTTCGGCGTGGAGGGCGCCTCCGGCGAAATCCGGGTGAACGGCTCAAGCGTCAAAAGCGGCAGCACGGTGCTCCAGCACATGCGCCGCGGCATCGCGATGGTGCCGCGCGCCCGCAAGGAGCGGGGCATCCTGAATGACCTTTCCATCTACGACAACACCTCGATGGCGTTTTTCAACGCCAAGTTCCGCGGCCTTCTCATAAACCCCGCCCGGGAGGCGGCGCGTTATGAGCGGCAGAAGAAGGCGCTGTCCATCAAGGCGGACAATCCGAAAAACCCGATCACGTCGCTGTCGGGCGGCAACCAGCAGAAGGTGATCCTCGGGCGCTGGCTGGAGACCGACGCCGACATCCTGATCTTTGACAACCCCACCCAGGGCATCGACGTGGGCACCAAATTTGAAATCTACCACCTGATCCTGCGCCTGGCCGAGAGCGGCAAGGCGATTCTGGTATTCAGTCAGGAGTTCCCGGAAATCTTCAAGGTCGCGGACCGGTGCATGGTCATGTATCTGGGCGAGGTCACAAAGACGCTTGGCCGCGATGAACTTACGGAAAAGAACATGATGTACTACGCCACCGGCGCGAATTTGGAGGGAATCAGGCATGCTTAAGACGGCGCAGGCGAAAGACCCCCGGTACTACCTGAAGCGGCTTTTGTCGGATTACAGCTACTGGCTCTCCTTCTTCCTGCTGGTGATCGTGGGCCGCGTCACCAACCCCAATTTCTTCCGTTGGACCAACATTTCAAACATCTTCGTGCAGAGCGCGCCCATCGGCATCATCGCGCTGGGCATGACGATGGTCATCTGCGCCGGGCAGATCGACATCTCCGTGGGCGCGCAGGTGGCGATCATCTCCGGTCTTTCGATCATGGTGCTGAATTTCACATCCAACATCTGGATCACGCTTCTTTTCTGCCTGGCGTTGGGCCTTTGCATCGGCACGTTCACGGGGCTGCTCGTCTCCAAGGGCCACATGCCCGCGATGATCGCCACCCTGGCGGTGCAGACGGCCTGCCGGTCCATCATCAACCAGATCGGCCAGGGGGGGCCCTTCACCGTGGCCGACAAGGCCAACTATGACGTGTTCCGCATGGTGGCCGCCGGCAACATCCCGGTTTTCGGCCTCAAGATTCCCTATCCGATGATCATGCTGATCGCCTTCGCGCTGCTCTTCGGCCTCATCATGCAGCGCACCAAACTGGGCAAGCACGTCTACGCGCTGGGCTCCAACGAGACTTCCGCGCGCCTCGCCGGCGTCAGCGTGGACAGGGTCAAGACGCTGGTGTTCACGATCACCGGGCTTCTGTGCGGCTTTGCCGGGTGGCTGTACGCCTCCCGCGTGATGGCGGTGGCCGCCGCCAGCGCGGGCAACCTCTTCGAAATGGACGCCATCGCCGCGGTCGCCATCGGCGGCACGGCCATGAGCGGCGGGCGCGGCAAGATCATCGGTACCTTCCTGGGCGTTCTGATGTTCAAGATCATCAACAACATCCTGACGATGCTCAACGTGCCCACGTTCCTCAACGGCGCGATCTCCGGCGGCATCATCATCATCGCGGTGTTGCTGCAGAACATGCAGGGCAGAAGGAAGTAATCACAAGATCCAAAGGAGGTGCGCCCATGCTGAAAATTGGCATTCTGGGCTGCGGCAAGATCACAGAGGTCCGCCACGCCCCTGAGTACACGGAAAACCCGGCCTGCCGGATCGACGCCTGGTACGACGCGCTGCCCGAGCGCGCGCGGGCCATGGCGGAAAAATTCGGCGGCAGGGTGTGTGAAAGCGCCGAGGAGCTGATCGCGGGCGATCTGGACGCGGTCAGCGTATGCGTAGCCAACGTCTTCCACGCCGACCTCACCGTGAAGGCGCTGAAGGCCGGAAAGCACGTGCTGTGCGAAAAGCCCATGGCCACCACCCTCGCGGACTGCGAGGCAATGGTCGCCGCCGCCCGGGAGAGCGGCAAGCATCTGATGATCGGCCACAACCAGCGCTACGCCCCCGCCCACCAGAAGGCGCGCGCGCTGATCGAAGCCGGCGAGATCGGCCGGGTGCTCACCTTCCTGACCACCTTCGGCCACTCGGGCCCGGAGATCTGGACGGGCACCGCCAGCAGCTGGTTCTTCGACCGGAACAAGGCGGCCTTCGGCGCGCTGGCGGATCTGGGCATTCACAAGGCGGACCTGATCCACTACCTGACCGGCGACGAAATTGTGGAATCCTTCGCGATGCTCGGCACGTTGGACAAAAAAACCCCGGACGGCGCGCCCGTCTCCGTGGACGACAACGCGCTTTGCGTCATGCGGCTGAAATCCGGCGGCATGGGCGTATTGCGCGCCAGCTGGACCAACTACGGCAGGGAGGACAACTCCACCCGCATCTATGGCTCCGAGGGCGTGCTTCGGGTCTACGACGACCCGCACCAATCGCTGATCCTGGAGCGGCGGGACGGCACCGTGGAGAAGTTTGAGCTGGACCACATCACCACCAACGAGGAGCAGAACGCCGGCAAGCGCCGCTCCACCGGCGTCATTGACGCCTTCGTGGAGAGCATCCTCACCGGCAAGCCCTCGCTGGCCGAGGGTGAGGAGGCCGTCAAGGCCATGCGCGCGGTGTTCGCCGCCGCCCGGTCCGCGGAGGAAGGACGGACAGTGCGGGTCGGGGAGTGACGCGGGGCGCCCTCCCGTCGCGTTGAAAAGGCCGGAATAATTTGCGGTCAAAATGGCGCGGGTTCCCTTTGGGAACCCGCGCCGCCTTTTGCCCGTATGGCTCCGGGCTATTTCACAATCCCGAACTGGTCCACGATGTAGGGCGTCTCCGGGTCCTTGTTCTGGTCGATTTCATACGCGACCGCGGTCAGCCTGTCCCCTTCGACGGTGACGCCCACGAAGTTCTGAACCGCGCTGCGAACGGGGCGGGAGGGATCGTCCGGGTCCGGCCCGTAGACGGCGGCGTGGTTCTCGTCGGCGACCTCGAACAGGGCGTAATACTCGGCGGGCATCTTTGCGCTCTTGTAGTACACCTTGGGGCCGGCGGTGGCGGGGATCAGGTAGATCGTGCCATCGGGCCTGACGGCGTAGTCGACGGGCATGCCGTTCAGCGTTTCGCTCGCCTTTTCCGCTTCGGTTGCCTGGCCGTCCCGGATGGGCTTGGTGCGGGCGTAGATGTGGTCGTGGCCCTCGAGCACCAGGTCGACGCCCAGCTGGTTCATCAGCGGCGCCACCAGCGTCCTGACGCCGTTGGCATCCTGAATGTCCCCGTCCTCCGCGTGGTTCGAGGTGGTATAGGGGCCCTTGTGGATGACGGCGATCAGCCACTTCGCGCCGCCCGCCTTCGCGGCGGCGGCGTCGCCCTTCAGCCATTGGATCTGGGCGGGGGTGAAGTCGGCGTATTCTTTGGAATCCTCGTTGGTGTTGAGTACGATGAAATGGGCGTTCGAATAATCAAACGAATAGTACGCGCCGGTCTCGGTGGCGGAGAACGGGGCGGGGATGAGGTTAAAGTGCTCGATAAAGCTGTTTTTATCCTCGTCATGGTTGCCGGCGGCGGGCACCAGGGTGGTGTCCAGCAGCGTATCCTGGGCGGCGCCCAGCAGCCAGTCCCACTGCGCTTCGTTCATGCCGGTGTCCACCAGGTCGCCGTTCACGACCATAAAATCGGCGTCCTCAACGGTTTCCGCGGCCTTCCGGAAGGTGTGGGCGGCCAGTTTGGCCTCGTCCTCGGTCTTGGCCTGGGAGTCCGCCAGATCGATGAAGGTGAACGCGCCGTCCGCGGCGGTCTCAAAAGAACCGGTGCCGCTCCACAGGTTCAGCGCCTCGTCGCCCACGCGGAAGAAGTAGGCGGTGTCCGGCTTGAGGCCTACGGCCTCCGCCTTGTGGACCACTTCGGACGGGGAATTGGTCGAAACCTGGTAACGGCCGGAGAATTTCTGCGCGCCGTCAAAGTTGGGCTCGCCGCCCGTCTTCTCGACCACCTGCACGTCGCTGCCGGCGGAGGCCGGCGTGGTGTACCAGGTGAAGCCCTTTGCCGTCTTCACGTCTCCGGCGAATGTCACGGTGACCTTGGACACCGCGCCAAGCGGCGCGGACGGATCGGGTACCGTCACCTGCGCCGCGGCTTCTTCCGCCTTCGCGCCGGTAGAGGCCGCGATGCCCATCTCGAACCACAGGTCGGAGCTGTCGCCGCCGTCCTGGTGCACTTCGGCCGCGATGACGTTTTTGCCGTGCTTCAGCAGGCTCGCCGGCGCGGTGAAGGTTTCCTCCTTGGGTTTAAACTTGGCGTCGGTGCCGTATTCGACGGCCACGCCGTCGTCGATGCCGCGCCGGAATGCCTCCGCGCCGTTGATGTAGACCACGCAGCCGTCGTCCACATGAACGTATACCTCGAGGCCCGGGTAGGCGGAGAGATCGGGTACATCCACCGTAACGCGGAAGTAGGAGGTCATGTACTTGTCGGCCGGGTCGTCGCCAAAGCCGATCACCGTGCCGATGGGCAGCGACGGGTCGGTTTCGGAATAGTCGTCGCCAAAACCCAGCGGCGCCTTGCCCTCGAACCAGGCGGAATCGTCAAATTCGGCGGCTTTCCAGGCGTCACCTTCCAGCCGGCCCTGATCGTAGTACTTCCACTGCGCGTCCCGGGCGAGGATTGTGAGGTCGTCAGCCAGCGCCGGAACGGCGAAAAGACCCAGCGCCAGCGCGAGGGTCAGGATGAGCGCCGACAGGTTTTTCCACTTGATCATCGTCATTCTCCTCATCGTATCGGGTAGGGGGATGGAACCGGCCCGCCGCCCGCTTTCAGGCGGCGGGCCGGGTGGAGCGTCAGTCCGCCTTCGCGATGGTGTACTGATCGATCACGCGGCCGATGTAGCCGATGCCGTTGTCCTCCACGCTGGCCTGAACGCCGGTGCCGACCATGCCCTCCGCACCCACGTGCACCAGGAGGACCGAGCGGAAATCGTTCTGCTCGATCACCGGCAGGTTGCCCGACGGATGGTAAGGGTCGTTGGTGACGCGGTAGTTGTTGCCGATGGACGCCGCCTCGATGTAGTTGACGCCGCCGATCAGGTAGCGCTCGTACACATGGCTGTGGCCGAAGTTGACCGCGTCCACGCCGTAGGTCTCATAGATTGGGCGCAGCACGTCCCAGCAGTAGTCGCCGTCGGGGTAGACGGCCTTCGAGGGGTCGGCCGGGTCGGCCACGGCCTTGGAGACCGGGAAGTAGCCGTCTTCACCGCGGTTGAGCATGTGCCAGTGCATCACGACCCACTTGTACTTGGCGTCGCTCGAGGAAAGATCCTGAACCAGCCACTGCGCCTGCTTGCTGTCGGGTGAGATGTCGTCCTTGGTGATCCAGCCGGGGAACTCGAACCCGTCCCAGGCCTGCCAGCGGTGCACGTTGATGGAGGATAGGTGCAGATCGCCGTAGTCGACGCTGTAGAAGCGCGTGCCGTCCACGCCGTACACCTGCTCCGGGTACAGCGGGCGGAACAGCTGCATGTAGACCGCCCAGGTCCACTTGGCGTCGTCCTGCGCCATTTCCTTGTCGGTGCAGACGCGCTGGTCGTCCACCTCGTGGTTGCCGGGGCAGTAGAAGATGGGCATGTACTGCATCAGGCGGCAGTTGCCGTCGTCCTGCTGGAGCGCCTCGAAGAAGGTGCGGTCGTCCTCGCCTTCCTTCTGGAAGCAGCCCTCCACGTCGAACCACTCGCCGGCCTTCCACGGGGTGTTGGAGAGGTCGCCCGCGAAGATCAGAAAGTCCTTTTGCTGCTGGCCCAGGAAGTGCAGCGTCTCCTTGGTCTTGACCTTGAGCTGCATGTCGCTGAGCAGCGCGAAGTCAAAATCCCCGCCCTTTTCCGGCGCGGTCTTGAAGAAATACCGCTTGCCCGGCTGGACCTGATCGCCCTTTTTTGTGGTGACTTTATAATAGTATACTTTGCCGGGTTCGAGGCCGGGGAGCTTCGCGATCAGCTGATAGACGGGAAGCTCCGGGTTCATTTCGGGGGTGTCGTCGTACCCCTCGGGGGTCTTGGAGGTGCGCAGACCCTTGATTTCATACTGCTCCGCCGTCGCGCTCATGCCCAGCGCGGGCGTCAGGCCGTATTCGACCAGGCCTTCGCAAGGCTCCTTGGTCAGCCACAGGATGTTCATTTCACGGTCCGGGCTGAGGGTGACCATGTAGGGCTCGGTATAGGTCATGGAGGGAGCCGGCTCTTCCGCCAGCGCGCCCAGGCCGGAAAGGGCCGCGGCCGCGAGCAAAAGCGCGAGAATACCGAAGAATCGTTTCATGGTTCATTGCTCCTTTCGTCTGATCCGAAAAAAGCGTACCACAGGATTGTTCGGCCCTCGTCCGGCCGGGATAAAATGGCGGTAAAATGCAAAGCCCCCGGAATCAAAAGATTCCGGGGGCTTTGAGCTGGCACCTCCATGGGGACTCGAACCCCAGTTTTCGCCGTGAGAGGGCGACGTCTTAACCGCTTGACCATGGAGGCATATCTGGCTGCCGAACTAGGATTCGAACCTAGACAATACGAGTCAGAGTCGTAGGTGCTACCGTTACACCATTCGGCAAAGTGTCAACCGAACGAAGCTGGAACAGCCGCATCCGACCGACGAGTGGTATTATAGCAAAAGGAATCCCGCATGTCAACGGTTTTTTTCGACGCCGTTCCGCAGAATATCCACCGCTCAAATTAAAAGTTAGTAAATGACGCAATCCCGCTTGAAAAAATGAATACGAGGGTTGTATATTGAGCGTAGCGAGCTCAATGAGGATGTAAGAGAGGGATCAGTATGCGCGCTGTCAACATCAAGCTGAGTTTGGCCGAGAACGTCAAGACGTTTGTCAACATCGTCAACCGCCACCCCTATGACATCGATCTTCGCGCCGGCCGTCACGTCGTGGACGCCAAATCCATCCTGGGCATCTTCAGCCTGGACCTTTCCCGCCCCATCACGCTGGAGGTATACAACGACGATTGCGACGACCTGATGGAAGAGATCAAGTCGTTCATCATCAACTGACGCGAGAACGCGCCTGAGGCGGGCGGCGATGGCCGTCCGCCTTTTGCGTGCCAATAAAGGCCCGTTCGGGCCCCACTTCCCCATCCGTCGCGGCAAAATCCGCGCAATTCGCCGCGGCGCTCCAAAACGCCGCGTTTTTTTAACATAGCCCCTGTTCAAGCATTTACGCTTGTGTTATAATTTGTAGCGTGTCCTTCGGGAACAATTCAACGGGGGGGTTCGCCCATGAAAGCGTGGAAATTGGTATCTCTGCTGCTGGCCATCGCGCTGATTGTCGCCGTCGTCTTCTGCGTCAACCTGAACAACAGCCAAAAGCTGGCAAACGACGCGCTCGCCGAAATCAAGGGCAATCTTGACGCGGCCGAGGCCTCCATCGCCGAGAAAGAACAGGCGCTAACCGACGCGGCTTCCGGAAGCAAGGCCGCGCTGGATCAGGCCGCCGCCGACAAGGAAACCGCCGTCACCCAGGCCGTCGCCGATGGCGAGGCCAAGCTGAAGGAGGCGCTGGACAAGACCGCCGCCGAAAGCAAGACCGCCCTCGAGCGGGCCGCCGCCGACAAGGAAACCGCCGTCGCCCAGGCTGTCGCCGACGGCGAAGCCAAGCTGACCGAGGCCGTGGACAAGGCCAAGGCCGAGCTGCAGGCGATCATCGACGAAAAGGACAAGCTGCTGGTCGAGGCCCAGGCCACCATCGACGCGCTGACGCAGCAGCTGGCCGACATGCCCACGCCGACGCCCGAACCGACCCCTGAACCGACCCCCGAACCGACGCTCATGCCCACCGCGACCCCCGCGCCGTAACGGGTGCATCCAATCGGGCCAATTTCACGTCTATCCATTGACAACCGTCGCGCGCTTGACGCCGTGGCAGGTTTCGCCCCAAGGGCCGCGTCCGGGTTCAGGCCCGGACGGTTCGGGCGGAACGGCGGTGCGGGCGCGCGATGATTCGAAACCGGGAAAACGGACGGCCGCCGAGCCGTCTGTTCGCATCAAAATGGAGGCATCATAACATGAGGAAAGTTCTGACTCTGGTTCTCGCGCTGATCGTCGCGATGCTGCCGCTGGCCGCGCTGGCCGAGGCGACCGCCGCGCCGGAGGCCGCCCCCGCCGAAACTGCCGCCGCCGCGC
>JAEZTL010000004.1 GCA_023421395.1 Bacillota bacterium
CGGGAACGGGCTCGGGCGTGGGCTCGGGCGTCGGTTCGGGTGTCGGCTCGGGCGTCGGCTCGGGCGTGGGCTCGGGTGTCGGTTCGGGTGTCGGCTCGGGCGTGGGCCCGAGTGTGGGTTCGGGGGCGGGCTTGGACGTCGGTTTTGCCGTTGGTTCCGGCGTGGGTGCTGCCGTGGGTTTGGCGGTGCGCGTCGGCTTCGGCGTTACCGTGGGCCGGGGCGTGGGGGTGGGTGCGTCGTCACCGAAGAGCGCCTCCTGCAGCGCCACCGTCGCGGTGCCCGTCTGCTTCACATCCAGCGCTTTCTGGAAGGCCCGGACCGCGCTGCGGGTCTGGCTGCCGAAGTTGCCGCCGACGGAGCTGCCGAAATAGCCCAGTTCCTTGAGCCGGGCCTGCAGTGCCTTGACGCGGGGGCCCGAATCGCCGTACTGCAGCGAAATATACCCGTCATGGTGGGGAGCCCGCGCGGAGAACAGCCGCTGCTGCAGCCTCTGGCTGGCGGCACCGTCCTGACGCGCTCCGATGGCGGACTGGAACAGCTTCACCGCGGTGGCGGTGCGGTCGTCGAAGGAGCCGGTGCTCGCGCCGGCGTAGTAACCCAGCGCGTTCAGACGCGACTGAAGCTGCGCGACGGCGTCGCCGGTATCGCCCTTTTTCAGCGTGACGTAGACGCTGCACTCAGGGGCGTTTTCATCCATCAGCGCCTCAAGCGTCGCGACGGAGGCCTTGCCGGTCTGCTTAAGGCCGGCTTCCTTCTGAAACAGTTCGACGGCCTCGGCGGTACGGCTGCCGTACACGCCGTCCGCCGAGGCGGCCAGATAGCCAAGTTCCCGGAGTCGCGCCTGCAGCGCCGTCACCCGGATGCCCCTGCTTGCCGTATCCAGCGCGACGAATTCCACGTATTCCGGCGCGTCCGGCGCATCCAGCGCCTCGCGCACCTCCGCGGTGACCTCGCCGTTCTGCTTAAGGCCCAGCGCATCCTGGAAGTAGCGCACCGCGGCGTCGGTGGCCGCGCCGAACACGCCGTCCTCCCGGCCGGAGGGGTATCCCAAGGCGATGAGCCGCGCCTGCAGCGCGCGCACGTCCTCGCCGCGGTCGCCCCGGGACAGGGACCGCTGGGGCTGCGGCGTGGGCTCGGGCAGAATGGCGGACGGGGGCAGCTGGGCGGTCAGCTTGGGTCCGGCTTCCGCGTCCGGCCTCGCCAGCAGAAAGAGCTGTCCGCCCGCGGTCAAAAGTGATGGGTTCGCCAGCGGTTGGCCCACCGCGAAGAGCACCTGCTGCGTGCCGTCCTCCGGGTTGACGGCCACGACGCCGCCGGGGCCGGCCAGCGCCAGAAAATCGCCCCAGGCGATCATTTGGCCCTCGGTGATGTTCTCCACCTCGGTGATTTCTTCGCTCAGCCCGGTGGCCGGGTCAAAGCCATGGATTTCCACGTAGTCGTTTTCCAGAAATTCCCGGCGCACCAGGTAATATAGCTTGCCGTGGAGCGCCGCCTGGGCGTCGACCGGGGCGGAGGCGACGTCCTGCCAGGCTTCGCTCCCCTCGAGGCGCAGCCTGAGCCCGCCGGAAGCCGTCAGCACGGTTTCAAAGCTTCCGAAGTTCTGATACAGGCCCGTGGGATCCGCGCCGGAGGCGACCAGCGCACCGGCGGCGGCGTCCAGGATGCGGTTGGCGTACACGCCGCTTCCGATCAGCCCGCCCACCATCAATCCGTCCATCGCGCCCGTCAGCGCGGCGTTCTCAAAACCCAGATCCATCACCCGCCGGACCGCGTCCGTCGAGGGGTCCAGCGCCATGAGCAGCGCGGAATCCGCGCCGTCCAGGAAATAAATCGCACCGTCCTTCTCCACATAGACCGCGCCGTCAAAGATCTCCGCGAGCGCGCGCTCCCCGCCCTGAGAGGAAACGCGCAGCGCGGAAGGTTCGTCTCCCACCGGGCCGCCACGGGTGGTGAAGTACAGCGTATCGCCCACTTCTGCGACGAGGCGCAGCGCGTAGGGCGACCATTCTTCCACGACCTGAGCGGCTGCGGCGGCATCCGGCGCCGGTTGGGACTCGGAGAGGGCTGTGCCGCCGAGCAACAGCAGAGCGGAAAGGGCCAGCGCCAGGAAGCGTTTCATGTTTTTCCCTCCTTTTGGTTGCCAATGATTTGACGCATTGGACGCTGGAGGCGTTCCGGCGGACATGCCGCTCAAGTATGCGAAAGCGCCTGCAAATCCATCCGGATTTGCAGGTGCTTGGGGAGGTTGAAAATTCGGCAAACGCATCCGCCGGAACCGGCGGCGCCTCCGCTCACGAGGGGGATTTTTTGCGCCGATCCCGCTGAGCCGCCTTGTGACGAAGCTCCCAGACCGCCATTTGGCGCACCATCATCGTGGCGGCGCAGCCGGCCAGCGCCCCAAACGTATCGATGACCACGTCCTTCGGCGCGGGGGTGCGGCCCAGCGACGCCGCCTGAGACCATTCGTCGTACCCCGCGAAGGCTGCGCAGAGAACCAGCGTCAGGAGAATCCGCGTCCCCAGGCGCATCCGGGTGGCGGCCAGCGCCAGCATCAGCGCCAGCGCCAGCATCGCGAATTCCAGCGCGTGAGCGGCCTTGCGCACGTACCCGTGCAGGCGTTCGAAGGCCTCGGAATTGCGGTTGATCTTGCCCACCGGCTTTTCGAGCACCCGGTAGACCACATCGGTCACCTCCAGGCTCAGCGCGTTGGAGTGCCCGGCGTTCTGCTGGGAAAAGTCATGGATCATGGCGACGCACAGCGCGATGAGCGTCCATGCGATCGCCTGGTAGGCGATAAAGCCCAGTTTCTGGCCAAATCCTTGATGCAAGGAATCCTCACTTTCGGCGCCGCCCGGGGTGGCCGCCTTCAACTGTCAGGGCGCGAGGCGCGCCATGACATCCGGGCCGGCGACGCCATCCCGAACCAGCGCGTTGTCGCCCTGAAAGCGCTTGAGCGCCGCCTGGGTCATGGCGCCAAAGTCGCCGTCCGCCTCGCCCGCGAGGTACTTAAGGTCGATCAGCCGCTGCTGCAGCCACTGAACCGCCTGGCCTTCGTCCCCCAACCGGAGGTTGAGGTAGGGCCGGAACGCCGCATCGGCGGGCTTGTCGTCCAGCGCCTCGCCGGCATTTGAAAAGCCGGGCACGCCTTCAAGGGTCAGGACCCCGTCCGCCAGCGCGTAGGGAATTTCGTAGGCGCCGGAGGCTTCGTTCCACCAAGACGCGAGGCCCGGCGCGGCCAGCGGATCGGCGGCGCCGTCCAGCGGGCTCAGGATCAATTTCCCGTCGCTCACCCGAAGCGCGGCATAAAACGCTGTCTCTGCGTCGCCGCCCTCGGGACCCTCGCTCCAGGCGGCGAAGCCCGCCTTATACAGCTTCAGCGCGTAGAGCCTGCCGCCGGAGGCCAGCGTCCAGGCGCCGGCTGCGTCGAGGGCGGGGGATGCTGCCGCTTCAGGCCCATCCCCGGCGGGCTTTTTTCGGGACAGCGACAGCGTGCCGTCCCTGTCCATCGCGCTGGACGCGCCGGAGAGGTACTGCTTGCCGCCTTTCTCCCGGAGCTTCAAGGTGATGCTGTAGCCCCACACGCGCATTTTGACCGAATTGCCCGACACGCTGTAGCTGCCGGGCAGCGTTACTCCGCGCGAGGTTGCGGAGAGCGCGCCTCCGCTTTTGAACCGCACGGTCGCGCCGTACGATGTTCCTTCCACGGTCAGCGTTCCGCTCCACTTGCCCGCGACGCTGTCGGCGAAGGCGGTTTGAAACAAAATCAGCGCCGCGGCCAGCGCGATCCAAAGTACCTTGCGCATGGTTCGCCTCCTCTTTCAGACCAAACGGCGCGCAGACAAAACGCTTTGCCTGCGCACCGCGGAGCCGTATCGGTTGTAACCGGGGGTCAGCGGACGCGGACCTTGATCCTGTAGGCCTTCGAAAGGTTGGCCTTGTCGGCGGCGTCCAGCACCTGGCCGGGAGCCTTGGTAACCAGCCGCTTGCCCTCCGCGTCATAGAGGCCGGCGTAGACGTACAGGTAATTGTAACCCTTCCTCCAGCCGTCGTAGTAGAGCACGTAACGGCCGTTGGACTGGCGCGTATCGGACGAGGCGATCACCGTGCCGTCCGTCTTGGTCATGTACACGTATTCGGTCACACCGTTGACGGAGATGTTCACGTTCTTGTTGCGGCCCACCTTGGGCGTGCCGGCGGAGGCCTTGGACACCTTGGCGGCCGTCTTGGTCAGCTTGGCGCCTACCGGGAAAAGGTTCAGGTAGCTGGTGGACAGCTTCAGCGTGGTGACCTTCTTGTCCAGCGAATAGGTGAATTCCGGATCCTTCGCCACGCCGAACAGCGAGCCTGCGACGATCAGCCTGTTCCCGACGATGGTATACGTGAGGGACTTGACCTTCCCGGCCGCGCGAAAGCGGGCGATGCCATCTTCGCAGGTGACGTAGCAGGTGGCGGAAGCGGTGCCGTAACCCATATCGGCCTTGATCTTGCCGTACCAAGTGCCGTTGATCTGAGACGACAAGGGCATTGCCTGACAGAGGGGGGTGAGGGCGAGCATCAGAACCAGCGCCACGAGCGCAACGCGGACGGGTCGTTTCATGTCGAACTCTCCTTTCATCGTACAGCGGCGGATTGAGGGCTTGCGATGGATGCGGGACCGGCGGGGCATCAACAGGCGGTGAAACGAAAAAAGACGGACCTCTGCGCGCGATCACACCCGCGGCCGTGCCCAGAGGATGGGCCGTCAACACCCCATTGATGGATATTCTACCGCAAAAGGGAGAAACGGTCAATTAATTAATGAGGAAAATACCAGATATTAACAAAAATGAACGCGTTATACGGGCGCGCTCGCCGAGTGACCCCTCGGGTATGGATAACGGCTCGATCTGCCCGCGCGCACGGCTGCAAGCGTACGAGCTTGCCAAGGGACGGCGTGCGGCAGGCACGGAGCAATCCGGCGGAAATGTCGACCGATCCCTCCGCGGGACTGCATCTCGCCGGGGCAATGCCCGGCGAGATATGAGGCGCCCGTCCACGCGGTTTGTTTTCGGCGGAAGAAACAACGTTCCCGGCGGCGCATGCGCCGCCGGGAACGGCGGAAACCTCACGGGTACTTTGGTGAAGCGCTGGCCGGCGCTTCGGCGCCGGCCGCCTTCCGGCTTCGCGGAGCGTCACCAGAAACGATAAGCGTCGCTCTCAAAGAGGCTCAATGCTTCGGTCTTGGAGGACACCGCCTCCATGCGGATGGCGTCCCGGACGGAAGTATACTTGCTGCCGTAATCGCTGAGCTTCTTCTGGAAGGTAGAGTAGGATACCTTTTTCTTGCTGGCGTAGTACTTGCTGCGCGAGGAAGTCGCCATCCCGCCATAGACGTCGGAGCGGAACAGCTCCTGAACGTCCAGCACGCGCTTGGAATTCTGAGTAATGCGGAAGATCTTCGTGTATTCGTAACTGCCGGACAGGCCGTGGCACACCACCAGCACCTGGTATTTTCCGCTGGAGCTCACAACCTTGTACGAGTAGATGTCGTTGCAGAGGCCGGCGTTCACGTAGTTGTGAGAGGACTTGCGCAGCGAGCCGCTGGTTTTGATATAGTAGAGTTCCACCCGGTAGCTGCTGCCGCTGCGGTGACCCAGCATCAAGACCGGGAGACCCTTGCCGCGGATGTCCATCAACCCGATGTAGTAATTGCTGCTGGTGTTTTTGAATGCGCCGCTCACGGCGCCCCGGTACTTCTTGACCCAGCTGGGCTCGGCCAGCGCCACATTCCCCAAGAGCAGGCAAACCAACAGCACAATCGCGGCGATACGAGCGCCCCTCTTTTTCACAACGTCCCCCCCAATCCTATCGGTCCGATGATTGACAATTATATAATGGTTTATTTTAAATGTCAATAAAAGAATGTAAAATAAAGTTTTAGAAAATGTGATGTACTGGGAGGAACCGCGCCGTTCGGACCGTCTCTGCCGGCCGATCGCATGCGATGGTGTAGACCGACCGAATGCCTGTCGCGAAGCGCTGCCAACGAGCGGAATAGGCAGATCGCTCGGCCCTCCGGGCATGGGCCGCGCAGGGCCCCGGGCGGCGAACCTGAATTCGAAGAAATCTTGACGCCGGCGTTAATTTGTGATACATATATACTGGTTACGATTTGACATTTGGGGGAGTATCGATGGGCGCTCGCTTCGGGTGGCACCGTTGGATCGCGGCCGCGCTGGCGGTGAGCTGCGCGGTGTTCTCCTTGTCTTCCGGCACCCCCTCGTCCCTGAAAAGAGGCGGGCAACAGGCTTCTTCCGCCTGGATTGCCTCCGCGCCTCCGGAAGTGCGATGGACCGCTCCGGGGCGGTCTTCGGTGTTACGCCTTTTTTACTGCCTGTCACGACTTCATACGGAAGTTTTCGCGTCGGTGCGGACAGCGGGCCCGGCGCCTTCCGACGCGCCCCGTACCGACCGTACCTTTGCGCCCCCCTCCTGCAGGCGTCGCGCGCCGCCCCTTGCGGCGGCCTGAACGGCTGCTTCCGCCCCGCCGTTTCCGGCGGAACCGCGCGGCGCGGCAAATGGGGTTTCAGGGATGTTTCTCCAGGGTCTATTTCAAAAAGGGGAGATGTATCGCATGGTTTGGGCGATCGTGGCCATCGTGGTTTCCATTGCCGCGCTGGGCGTCGCGGCCTACTTCTACCGCTGGGTAAAGGCGCTGCCGACGGCCAACCCGGAGGTTGACCGCATCAGCGACCTGATCCGCAAGGGCGCCTTCACGTTCATCAAGCGCGAGTACAGGACGCTCGCCATCTTCTGCGGCGCGGCGGGCCTTCTCATCCTGCTGTTCCTGCCTCACCCGATCTGGTCCTCCGAGGATCCGTCCCACAACGTGGGCATGCTGCTGAGCTACCTGTTCGGCTCCGTTCTGTCCGCCACCGCGGGCGTGGTGGGCATCTCGATCGCGACCTACGCCAACAGCCGTTCGGCCTCCGCGGCGCGCCAGGGCATTGCCCCGGCGTACATGGCGGGCTTCCGCGGCGGCGCGGTCATGGGCATGGCGGTCGTGGCCACGTCCCTCCTGGGCACCGCGATCCTGTTCCTGATCAAGCGGGACAACCCGGATGAGCTGATCATGGCCTTCAGCTTCGGCGCGAGCTCGCTGGCGCTGTTCGCCAAGGCGGGCGGCGGCATCTTCACCAAGACAGCGGACATCTCCGCCGACCTCACCGGCAAGGTGGAGCTGGGCATCCCCGAGGACGACCCGCGCAACCCGGCGGTCATCGCCGACAACGTGGGCGACAACGTGGGCGACGTGGCCGGCATGGGCGCGGACCTGTTCGACTCCAACGTGGCCTCCATCGCGGCGGCGGTGGTCATCGCGACGGTGCTGCAAAAGATCGAGCTGATCTTCTGCTTCGGCGCGCTGGGTCTCCTGGCCTCGATCATCGGCGTGTTCGTCTCCAAGATCGGCAAGGACGGCGACCCGGGCAAGGCCCTCAACAACGGCACCTACATCACCTGCGGCCTGTTCGCGGTGATGACCCTGATCGTGACGCTGATCTGGCCCCTGGGCATGGAGTCCGTCGCCGACGGCCTCCGCATCTGGGGCGCGGCGGTGTTCGGCATGGTGGCCGGCGTGATCATCGGCCTCACCTCCGAATTCTTCACCGGCGACGACAAAAAGCCCGTCGCCCGCGTGGCGTCGGCCTGCCAGAACGGCCCGGCTTTCACGATCCTCTCCGGCTTCTCCTACGGCCTCGTGAGCTCGCTGCCCTCCATGGTGGGCATCGGCCTGGCCGCGCTGGTTTCCTATAAGATCTGCGAGCCGCTTGGCAGCAACTACCCGATGCTGGGCATCGCGGTGGCGGCGCTGGGCATGCTGTCCGTCGTGGGCATGATCATCGCCAACGACGCCTACGGCCCCATCGTCGATAACGCCCGCGGCCTGGCCGAGATGTGCGACCTGGGCGACGAGGTGCTGGACATCACCGACAAGCTGGACTCCGCCGGCAACACCTCCAAGGCCATTACCAAGGGCTTCGCCATCGGCGCGGCGGGCCTCACCGTCATCGCGCTGCTGGCCGCGTTCAAAGAGACCGCCGAGCAGGCCATCGAGAAGATGGTCGCCACCGTGGGCCTCGCCAACATCCCGGAAGCCTACCAGAAGCTCGTGGACGCGGCGGGCCAGGCCAACATCCAGTTCAACCTGATGGACCCGCTGGTCTTCTTTGGCATGATGGTGGGGGCGGCCATCCCGGCGGTGTTCTCCGCGATGCTGATTCTGGGCGTGGACCGCAATTCCGAAAAGATGGTGGCGGAAATCCGCCGCCAGTTCAGCAGCATTCCCGGTCTCAAGGAAGGCAGGCCCGGCGTGCACCCGCAGTATGAAAAGTGCATCGACATCGCCACCGTGGGCGCCATCCGCGAGCTGATCCCCGCGGGCCTCATGGCCATCCTGGGCACGCTGGCCGTGGGCTTTATCGGCGGCGTCAGCGCCATCGGCGGCTATCTGGTGGGCAACATCGTCACCGGCCTTCTGATCGCGCTTCTGATGTCCAACGCGGGCGGACTGTGGGACAACGCGAAAAAGTACATCGAGTCCGGCAACTGCGGCGGCAAGGGCAGCGAAGCCCATAAGGCCGGCGTCATCGGCGACACCGTGGGCGATCCCTTCAAGGACACCGCGGGCCCGTCGATCAACACCCAGATCACCGTGGTCATGCTGGTTTCCAACCTGGCGGCCGGCCTGTTCGTGGCCACCTCGCTGATCCGGTAAGTTTGGCCCGGAAGCGGCCGGCATGCGTGCCGGCCGCTTCTTTTTTGTCCGTATCCGGCTGCGCAGCCGCGAAAAGCTTGAAAAAATACTTGACATATGCCCGATTCGGCTTATAATGAAGAACGAATAGGGCATATGCCCGAAATTAGGAGGGATCGGCATGCCCAGGCCCAGGAAGTGGCGCAAGGTGTGCTGCCTGCCGGAGAGCAGCCTGTACGGCCCGCTCAACGCGCCGCCGGAGCGCGGCGTGGTGGTGCTGAACGTGGATGAATACGAGGCGATCCGGCTGATCGACCTGGAGAACTTCACCCAGGAGCAGTGCGCCGACCAGATGGCCATCGCCCGCACCACGGTGCAGCGCATCTACAGCGACGCGCGGCGCAAGCTCGCCCAGTCGCTGGTGCACGGCAGCGTGCTCCGCATCGAGGGCGGCGAATACCGGCTCTGCGACGGGCTGGAGGAGACTTGCCGCTGCGGCGGCTGCCAGCGGCACCGCTGCGGCCGGCGAAGCGGATTGATGAAAGGCGGAGAGGAAACGAAATGAGCGAATGCACCCATGACTGCGCCGCCTGCGGCGAGGCCTGCGCGGAGCGCGCCGAGGATTTTGACTTTCGCGCAGCGCCCAACGATTTCACCCGCGTGAAGCGGGTCGTCGCCGTGGTCAGCGGCAAAGGCGGCGTGGGCAAGAGCCTGGTCACGCAGCTTCTGGCGGTACTGGCGCGCCGCGCGGGGTTTAAAACCGCGATCCTGGACGCGGACATCACCGGCCCGTCCATTCCCAGGGCCTTCGGGCTGAATGAAAAGGCCGTCGGAAACGAGATGGGCATCCTTCCCGCCCGCACCAGGACGGGCATTTCGGTGATGTCGCTGAACCTGCTGCTGGAAAACGACGCCGATCCGGTGGTGTGGCGCGGGCCGATCATCGCGGGCACGGTCAAGCAGTTCTGGACGGAGGTCGCCTGGGGCGAGGTGGACTACATGTTCGTGGACATGCCGCCGGGCACCGGGGACGTGCCGCTGACGGTGTTCCAATCGCTTCCGGTGGACGGAGTGGTGGTGGTGGCCACGCCTCAGGAACTGGTGGGCATGATCGTCGAAAAGGCGGTCCGGATGGCGGACATGATGAAAATCCCGGTGCTGGCGCTGGTGGAGAACATGAGCTACATGGTCTGCCCGGACTGCGGCAAAAGGCTGACGCCCTTTGGCGAGAGCCGCGCGGACGCCATCGCGGGCGCCCACGGCATCGGCTGCGTCGCGCGCCTGCCCATTGACCCGAAGCTGGCCGCCGCCTGCGACGCGGGCGCCATCGAGCTCTTTGACGGGGCGTGGCTGGACGGGCTTTTGAAGCACCTGGAGGAGGCGCTTCCGACCGGTGAATAGGAGGAGAGGCATCGTGCGAGTGGTCATCCCGGTCAACGAGGATGGGGACACCCCCTGTCCGTCCTTCGGGCGCGCGCCTCTATTCTGGGTGGCGGACACCGAGCGCGGCACGGTGGACGTGCTGGAGAACGCCGCGGCCCGGAGCGAAGGCGGCGCGGGCATCCGCGCGGCCCAGGCGGTGGTGGATCTGAAAGCCGGCGCGCTGATCGCCCCCAGGCTGGGAGAAAACGCGGCGAACGTGCTGAAGGCCGCGGGCATCCAACTCTACCGGCCGAAATTCGGCGGCACCCAGGCCAACCTGGGCGCGCTGCTGGCGGGCACGCTGCCCCCGCTGACCGCCATCCACCCCGGCTTCCATGGGGGCGCGGAATGAAGATCGCGGTCATGAGCGGCAAGGGCGGCACGGGCAAGACGCTGGTGGCGGTGAACCTGGCCGCGGCGGGCGGGCGGTGCGTCTACGCAGACTGCGATGTGGAGGAGCCCGACGGCCGCCTGTTTCTGAACCCCGGGGCGATCGTCCGCCGGGAGGTGGGCGTGAATGTACCCGCGGTGGACGCGGAAAAATGCCTGGGCTGCCGGGTGTGCGTCCAGTTCTGCCGGTTCGGCGCGCTGGCCTTCGTCAGCGGCAAGCCCCTTCTGACCCCCGGCGTGTGCCACGGCTGCGGCGGCTGCGCCACCCTGTGCCCCGTCCGGGCGATTTCAGAGCGAATGCGGCCCATCGGCGCCATTGAGCGGGGCGATTCCGGCGAGATCCGCGTCGCCACCGGCGTTCTGAACCCCGGCGAGGCCAGCGGCGTGCCGCTCATCCACGCGCTGCTTTCGGAGCTGGACGGAGCGGAGACCGCCTTTCTGGACTGCCCGCCCGGCGTTTCCTGCGCCGCGATGGCCTGCGCCCGGGCGGCGGACCTGGTGGTGCTGGTGGCGGAGCCCACCCGCTACGGCGCGGAAAACCTGAAGATGGCGGACGAACTGTGCGCGGGCCTTGGGAAGCGGCGCGTGGCGGTGCTCAATAAGCGCATGCCCGGCGCAGCCGATCCTTCGGAAGTCTACTGCGAGGCGGCGGGCATTCCCGTGGCGGCGCGCATCCCCTATGACCCGGAACTCGCGCGCCTGAACGCGCTGGGCATTCTGGTTTCGGAAAAGCTCCCGTGGGTCAAAGCGCTGTTTCGGGAACTCAGGGAACGGCTCATGGAGGAGGCGCGCGTTCAATGAAGCGGATTGTGGTGCTCAGCGGCAAGGGCGGTACCGGCAAGACCACCGTCGCCGGCGCGCTGATCCATCTTTCGGGCGCGCTCCGCTTCGCGGAGTGCGACGTGGACGCCCCCAACCTGCACCTCGCGGTGGAAAACCCGCCGGACGGGACGGAAGAGGCGTATTTCGGCCTTCCCCGGGCGCGGATCGATCAGGAGGCGTGCGACCGGTGCGGAGAATGCGCGGCGCTTTGCCGCTTCGGCGCGGTTTCGCGCGGGGCGGACGGACGCTATGACATCGATCCCTTGGCCTGCGAGGGCTGCGCGCTGTGCGAAATGGCCTGCGAGTCCCGCGCGATCGCGATGCGGCCCATGGCAGCCGGAAGGCTGATCGCCCGATCGGGCGGCGGCCGCTTCTTCTCCGACGCGCGCCTGAACCCCGGCGGCGGCAACTCCGGCAGGCTGGTATCGGAGGTCAAGCGGCGGATGAACGCCGCGGGGGCGGCGGGCGATCTGGCGGTGATCGACGGCTCGCCCGGCATCGGCTGCCCGGTGATCGCCTCCGTCGGCGGCGCGGATCTGGTCCTGATCGTGACGGAGCCCACGCTCTCCGGCATCAGCGATATGGAGCGCGTCCTCCGGACCGCGGCGCAGTTGGGCGCGAGGTGCGCCGTGTGCGTCAACAAAGCCGATGGGAACCCGGAGATCTCGGACGGCATTGAAGCCTTCTGCGCCCGGGCCGCACTGCCGTTTCTCGGGCGCATCCCCTTTGACCGCGAGGTTGTGGAGGCGGTCAACGCGGGCGAAAGCGTGGTTTTGCGCGGCGGCGCGGCCGCCGAAGCCCTCCGCGCGCTCTACGGGAACCTGACCGCGCTTCTGCGGACGGGACAGGACGACGGAATCAAGGAGGAAAGCGTATGATCATCGCGGTACCCGCTGACGGAAAGGCCGTCTGCGCACACTTCGGCCATTGTGAGAACTTCAACATCTATGAGGCGCGGGATGGCGGCGTCATTTCGGAAAAGAGCGTGCCCAACCCGGGTCACAGGCCGGGCTTTCTGCCCAATTTCCTGGCGGACATGGGGGTGACGGTGGTCGTAGCGGGCGGCATGGGCGGCGGCGCGGTCACAATCTTTGAGGAGCGGGGCGTCGAGGTGGTGGCGGGCGCCTCCGGCGACGCGCGCCAGGCCGTGGAGAAGTACCTGAGGGGAGAACTCAAATCCACCGGCGCGGTCTGCCATGAGCACAGGATGGAGCACGAGGGCCATTGCCGGCAGTGACCGCCTCCGATACGAAAAAGCCCGCATGCGCGCATGCGGGCTTTTTGCGAGGGGCGCGGGGGGAGGATCCACGATCCTCGGGTGCTCATTCATCTCGCGGCCATCGCGGCCTCGATGTCCTCGATGGAGCGGGGGATGGACCGGGACAGGTTGACGGCGCCGTCTTCCGTGATGAGGCAGTTGTCCTCCAGGCGGAAGCCGATGCCCCATTCCTCGTTGTAGATGCCGATGTCCACGCAGAACACCATGCCGGCGGAGACGGGGCGGGTCATGTCCACCACGTCGTGTACGTCAAAGCCCACGTGGTGCGCGCCGCCGTGCCACATGTAGCGGCCGACTTCCTCGTACTCCTTCACGAGGCCGATGGATTTGAGCTGCTCGAAGTTGTACTTCCGGGCGGTCAGGTCCACGTCCGCCATGGGCATGCCGGGCTTCAGAATCGAGAACATGTACTCCGAGGTATTGAAGGCGCAGGTATAGAGCAGCGCCTGCTCCCGGGAGAACTTTCCGTTCACCGGCCAGCCGCGGGACACGTCGTTGCACTCGTTGTCCCAGATGGCGCCCACGTCGTTGAGGACCATGTCGCCGTCCTCCACCTGTCCGGTGTAGGCGTCGTAGTGGATGCAGAAGTTGTTCTTCCCGGCGGAGATGATCGGCGGGAAGGCGGGGGTGAGCACGCCGTTTCTCGTCAGCGCGGCGTCGTAGACGGCCTTGAGCTCGTACTCCGCCATGCCGGGACGGCAGGCGCGCATCATGTCCAGAACGCCCTCGCGGGTGACGGTCATGGCCCTCGTCATCGCGTCGATCTCGCAGGGTTTTTTGATGGTGCGTAAAGACCGCAGGTGGGGCAGCAGGTTCTTCACCGCCAGGAACGGGTATTCCCGCGCGGCGAGGGCCGCGAAGCGGTCGGCGTCCGATTCCGGCTCACCCGGCTTCAGGCGGTCGATGTCAAGGTACAGATGCTCAAAAGCGCCGCTCCCCGCCAGCTTGTGGAACCGGGCGGGGAAGTCCTCCACCCAGGCGATCTCCTCGATGCCCGTCAGCGCCCGGGCTTCGTCCGCCTTCACGCGGCGGCCGTTCCAGCGCTCAAGGTGCGCGTCCGGCGGCAGGATGAAAAGAGCCTCACGCACTTTTTCACCCCGCTTTTCGGCCAGAAACACGAATTTTTGCGCGTTGGGCAGCCCCGCGCCCGTCAGGTACGCGAAGTTGCGGTTGGCGAAGAAGCCGTGGAAGGCGTCCGCGGTGCGGCGGAGCGCTTCGCCGGCAAAGGACAGAATCAGCGCGTCGCCGGGGATGCGCGCGTATAGCGCGCGGCGGTTTTCCATGTAAAAGGACTTATCCATGCCGCGCCTCCTCAGGATTCCTTCATAAAGGGATAGGTAATTTCCTTCGCGGACAGGAAGTTTTCCTTGATCACCCGGGGGCTGACCCACCGGAAGAGGTTGAGCATGGAGCCCGCCTTGTCGTTGGTGCCGGAGGCGCGTGCGCCGCCGAAGGGCTGCTGGCCGATCACCGCGCCGGTGGGCTTGTCGTTGATGTAGAAATTGCCCGCCGTGCCCGAGAGCGCTTTTTCCATCTTCACGACGGCCGCGCGGTCCTGGGCGAAGATGGCGCCGGTCAGCGCGTAGGGCGAAGCGCCGTCGCACAGGGAAAGCGTTTCGTCGAGCGCCGCGTCCGGGTAGACGTAGAGGGTCAGCACGGGCCCGAAGATCTCCTCCACCATGGTCTTGAAGTCCGGCTTCTTGGCCAGAATCACCGTGGGCGTCACGAAGTAGCCGGTGGAATCGTCGCAGGTACCGCAGAGCACCTCGGCGTCGGGAGAGGCGGCGGCGTAGTCGACATAGCCCTTGATGTTGTCAAAGGATTTTCGGTCGATCACCGCGCCGATGAAGTTCGTGAAGTCGCAGACGTCGCCGGTCTTGACGCGGGCGATTTCGGAGAGCATTTTTTCCTTCACGGCGGGCCACAGGCTCTCCGGGATGAAGGCGCGGGAGGCGGCGGAGCACTTCTGTCCCTGGTATTCGAAGGCGCCGCGGACCAGCGCCGACACCAGCGCGTCCACATCGGCGCTGGCGTGGGCGAATACGAAGTCCTTGCCGCCGGTTTCGCCCACCAGGCGCGGGTAGTTGCGGTAGGCGGCGATGTTCTCGCCCACCATCTTCCACACGCCGCTGAAGACCTCTGTGGAGCCGGTAAAGTGGAAACCCGCCATATCCGGGTCGGTCAGCACGTATTTGGAGAGGTCGGTTCCACGGCAGGGCACGAAGTTGATCACGCCCGCGGGCAGGCCCGCCTCCTCCAGCAAGCGCATGAAGTAATAATTTGAAAGCACCGCCGTGGAGGAGGGCTTCCAGATCACGGTGTTGCCCATGATGGCCGGGGCGGTGCAGAGGTTGCCGCCGATGGAGGTGAAGTTGAAGGGCGACACCGCCACCACAAAGCCGTCGAGGGGCCGGTACTCCATCCGGTTCCAGACGGCGGCCGACGAGGAGGGCTGCTGCCGCATGATCTCCTGGGCATAGTAGACGTTGAAGCGCAGAAAATCCGCCAGTTCGCAGGCGGAGTCGATCTCGGCCTGGTAGGCGGTCTTGCTCTGGCCCAGCATGGTGGCGGCGTTGACGCGGTCGCGCCAGGGCCCGGCCAGCAGGTCCGCGGCCTTCAGGAAGATGGCGGCGCGGTGCTCGAAGGGCATGTCCGCCCAGGCGGCCTTGGCATCCTTCACGGCCTTCACGGCGGCCTTCAGTTCCGCCTCGCCGGCGTTGTGGAAGGACGCCAGTTGGTGGCGGTGGTCGTGGGGCGTGACGATCTTGCCGAGGGTCCCGGTTTTTACATCGCGCCCGCCGATCACCAGCGGGATCTCGACGACCTGGGATGCCTGGCGGGCGAGCTCCGCCTTCAGCGAAGCGCGCTCCGCGCTCGCGGGCAGGTAGGCCTTCACCGGTTCGTTCTTGGGCTGCTCGATGGAAAAGAATCCGTTGCTCATCTGATAATCCCCTCCAAACGCATACTGAAACCCCATAAAGGCCGGATTCAGGGGAGCGGTCTGCTCCCCGAGCGGGGGCGGAGCGTAAGCCCGCCGTTTCCCCGCTTCCCGTGGCCTCTAAAAGCTCTGCTCCGTGCGGTCGATGATCTCATCCTGCAGCGCGCGGCTGAGGTTGCGGAAGTAGTCGGAGTAGCCCGCGACGCGGACGATTAAATCCCGGTACTCGTCGGGGTGCCGCTGCGCCTCGCGCAGCGTCTCCCGGTCGACGACATTGAACTGGATGTGGTGGCCGTCCAGATCAAAGTAAGCGCGCACCAGGTCGGCCATGTGGTCGAGCCCCGCCTCGCCCGCCACCACGGGGGGTGTGAACTTCTGGTTGAGCAGCGTGCCGCCGGTCATCAGGTGATCCATCTTGGCGGCCGAGCGGATGGCGGCGGCGGGGCCGTGGGTGTCGGCGCCCTGGGTGGGGGAGATGCCTTCGGAAAGGGGCTTGCCCGCCCTGCGGCCGTTCGGGGAAGCGCCCATGACCTCGCCGAAGTACACGTGGCAGGTGGTGGGCAGCATGTTGACGCGGAAAGTGCCGCCGCGGGTATTCTTGCGGCCCGTCACCTGACTGAGGTAGCTTTTGAAGACGCGGCGCATCAGGTCGTCGGCATAGTCGTCGTCGTTGCCGTATTTCGGTGCGCGGTTCGCAACCAGCGCGTGGATCCAGTCCGCGCCCCTGAAGTCGTTATTCAGCGCCTCCATCAGATCGGCCATGGAGAAGGTCTTCTTCTCATAGACGTGCAGCTTGACGGCGGCCAGGCTGTCGGCGATGGTGCCAATGCCCACGCCCTGGATGTAGCTGGTGTTGTAGCGCGCGCCGCCGGCGTTGTAGTCCATGCCCTTTTCAATGCAGTCGTTGGTGATGACCGACAGAAATGGCGCGGGCATATAGCGGGCGTAGATCTGCTCGATCACGTTGGAGCCCCGCACCTTGATGTCCAGAAGGTGCTTCATCTGCCGTTCAAAGGCGGCGTAGAGGGCTTCAAAGTCCCCAAAATCCTCCGCTTTGCCCAGCGGCAGCCCCAGGCGCTTGCCGGTGCGCGGATCGACGCCGTCATTGAGGGTCAGCTCCAAAACCTTGGGGATGTTGAAGTAGCCCGTCAGGATGTAGGCTTCGTTGCCGAAGGCGCCGGTCTCCACACAGCCGCTGGTGCCGCCCTTGCGCGCATCCTCGAGGGTCTTGCCCGCGTTCACGAGCTCGGAGACGATGGCTTCGGTATTGTAGAAGGCGGGCTGGCCCCAGCCCTGGCGGGACACGGCCAAGGCGCGCTTCAGGAAATGGCGCGGCGTCTTTTTGGAAATCTGCACGTTGGAGGAGGGCTGCAACAGCCGCATCTCGTCCATGCAGTCGAGGATCAGGTAGCTGACGTCGTTGACGCCGTCCGAGCCGTCGGGCGCGATGCCGCCGGTATTGATGTTGGCAAAGTCGGTGTACGTGCCGCTCTCCTTGAGCGTCACGCCCACCTTGGGCGGCGCGGGCTGATTGTTGAATTTGACCCACAGGCATTCGAGCAGCTCCAGCGCCCGGTCGCCCGTGAGACGGCCCGCCGCCACGTCGGCCTGATAGAAGGGGAAGAGGTGCTGGTCCAGCCGGCCGGGGGAGTAGGCGTCCCAGGGGTTCAGTTCCGTGGTCACGCCCAGGTGGACGAACCAGTACATCTGGATCGCCTGCCAGTAGGTTTTCGGCGCGTGGGCGGGCACCTGATCGCAGTTGGCCGCGATTTCTAAAAGCTCCGCCTTCCGGCCGGGATCGGCCTCGGCGGCGGCCCTCTCGCGCGCCAGGGCGGCGTAGCGGCTGCCCAGCAGCATGATGGCGTCGCAGGCGATGGCCATCGCCCGGAGCTGCTCGGCCTTTGCCTGGGCGCGTTCGTCTGTCAGCGGGTCGAGGGCCGCGAGGGACGTTTCGATCTCCGCCTTGTAGTCCAGAAAGCCCTTTTCGTAGATCTTGTTCGAGCCCACGGTGTGGCCGGGGCCGCGCTGCTCCATAAACTCGGTGAAGATGCCCGCCTCGTAGCAGTCCTTCCACTCCCGCGTCATGGAGGCGAGCAGCTTTTCGCGGATCGTGCGGCCCTGCCAGAAGGGGATCACGGCATCTTCCTGGGCCATCATCGCCTCGTCCGACACCTTGAAGGAGATCAGCTCCCGCGCGTCCATGACGCGCATGTCTTCCAGCGTGTGGCAGCACAGCTCCGGGAACGTGGGCGCCTGCTGGGGGCCGCCGGCCTTTTCGCCCACGATCAGTTCGCCCTCACCCAGGTACAGGGTGCGGTTTTCCATGTAGCGGTACAGGGCCAGCGCGCGCAGTTCAGGAACCGACACGCGCCCCTCGTACATTTTGTAGGTTTCCGTCTCGATCAGCGCCCGCTCCATCGAGATGGACGGCGCCGTTTCCATACTGACCGCGCGCAGCATCCTGATGCGCCGGTTCATGCCCCGATCCCGTTCCATCGCTTCCACACACAAGCCTCCTCATCCGCCGACCGATATGCGGCCAAACCCTGCGCCGCGCCAGATCGCAAGCATTCTTTCCATTGTCTCCGGGGACGGCGGCGGGAAGACCGCCGCTTCCCGGCCCAACCGCTCGGCCTTGTCGCTGCCCACCCGGTGGTAGGGCAGCAGAAAGACGGGCACATCCCCGCAGGCGCCAAAGGCGAAGGCGGCCAGCGCGCGCATCTCCTCCGCGTCGGCGTTGGCGCCGGGCACCACCGGAATCCGGAGGTGGATCGCGGCGTTCGCCGCCGCCAGCTTCCGGAGGTTTTCGTGAATCAGGGCGTTGTCCGCGCCGGTGAGCCGCCGGTGCAGCGCCGGATCCATCGCCTTGAGATCGTAGAGAAAAAGATCCGTCTGCTTTAAAACCGCCTCGAAGCGCGCCCAGGGTGCGTAGCCGCAGGTGTCGATGGCCACGTGGATGCCCCGGCTTTTCAAAAGCGTCAGAAGCTCCGCCAGGAAGCCGGCGTCCTGCGCCATCACTTCGCCGCCCGACAGCGTGACGCCGCCGCCGCTGCCGTCGTAGAGGCCCTGATCCCGGAGCGCCAGTTGAAAAAGCGCCTGGGCTGTGTATTTTGTGCCCACCAGCGTCCGCGCATCGAAGGCGCAGGCCTCGCAGCGGGCGCCGTCCTCCGCAGGAGAGACCGCCTCGCATCGGCCGCAGCCGGTGCACCGGTCCCGGAAGAACATGACCTCCGGAGAGAAGCCCTGACTCTCCGGGTTGTGGCACCACAGGCACTTCAGCGGGCAGCCCTTGAAAAAGATGGTCGTGCGCACGCCCGGCCCATCATGAAGGGAAAACCGCTGCAGGTTGACCACCAGCGCCTCGTGCAATGCGCATGCCTCCGGAATTCATTTCGGTGAATATGGGACGCGACCGGCCCCATCCCTTACCCGGAATTTTACTACCCTAGCCTATGCGCTGTCAATCAATTGCGGATAAAATTCACGAATATGAAACTTGCGGCGCTCCGGGAAGCAGATTCGCTTGACAGGCGGGCGGAAATGGTCTATAGTGGTGCGCAAGAACGGGGGGGACGATCAATGAACCAGAACGCGATGATCGGCGCACACATCCGCTCGCTCCGCTTGGCCAAAAAGCTCACGCTCAAACAGCTGTCGGACGAATCGGGCCTGTCGGTGGGGTTTCTGTCCCAGTTGGAGCGGGGAATGTCCTCCATCGCCATCGACACGCTGTCGAGCCTGGCCCGCATTCTGGGTGCGGACATTTCCAGCTTCTTCAGCGTCGTCCATGGGCCCAGCCCCGAACCCGTGACCCACGGGTTCGATCTCCGGGCGACCCCCGTCTCCCCACAGATTATTCAATACGTGCTGTCGAACGACCCGGCCGGGTACGCGCTCTTGCCCAGGCTCTTTCTGCTGATGCCTCAGGAGGCGCTGGAAGAGGAGCAGATCGAGATGTATGCCCACGAGGGCGAGGAATTCTCCTACGTGCTGGAGGGCATCGTCACCGTGTACATGGATGGCTCGCGCCACACGCTCTACCCCGGCGACAGCATTCAGATCCGCTCCAACCTGCCCCATAACTGGGTCAACCTGACCAACAAGACCGCGAAGCTGCTCTCCGTCAACATCCCCAACCCCCTGAAGGCGGGCGAATGACACAAGGAGAAGGACTATGGGAGAATGGCTGCCGATCCGTTTGAGCACCGTGGTGCTGGACTGTCGGGACGTCAAGGCGCTGTCGGGCTTCTACGCGCGCATGCTGGGCTGGAGCGAGGGCGACGCGGAGGGCGACGAATGGGCGGAGATCGAGGGAGCGCCCGGCGCCACCGCCATCGGCTTTCAGAAAAACGAGGACTACGTGCCGCCGGTCTGGCCGGAGGAGGCGGGCGCGCAGCAGCAGATGGCGCACCTGGACTTCGGCGTGCCTAAGGAAAAGCTGCCGGAGGCCGTCGCCCACGCGGTGGCGTGCGGTGCGAAGGTGGCGAGCGCCCAGTTTTCTGACCGCTGGACCGTGATGATTGACCCGGAAGGACATCCGTTCTGCTTTGTGGCGGCGGGGTGAGCGCCCCGCCGGACACAGATAAGCCGGAGGCCGCCTCGTTCGAGGCGGCCTCCGGTTCTTCATCGCATCAAAAACCTGCGGATGCTCCGGCGTCCGGGGCGCGTTCCCGTCCCCGGCGCACAGGTTACCCGGAACGGTCGGGACCCCACGCAGGGCGCTTTTGCGGATACCCCGTATGCGCTCCCTACTTCGGGATGGTGAAGTCGTTCTGCTCCAGATTTTTGTAAATGGCCTTGAGCGGGCTCAGATCCTCCGCGGGGCAGTTGGACAGGTACAGCATCCGGAGGTTCGTCAGCTTCGCCAGCGGAGCGACGTCCGCCACCCGGGTATCGGCCAGGTCCAGAAAGCGCAGCTTTGTCAGGTTCGCAAGCGGACCGGCGTCCGCCACCGGGCAGGACCGGAGGTTTAGGGATTCCAGGCTGGTCAGGCCCATTAGCGGCGTGATGTCGGCGACCTGCAAAAAGCCTGCGTCCAGATTTCGGAGCTTTGTAAGCCCCGATAGCGCGCCGAAGTCCGTCACGGGGTTGGCGTTAAAGCGCAGTTCCTCCAAATTCACAAACCACTTCAGCGGCGAGATGTCCGAGAACGCGGAAGCCTCCGTCTTTTCGTTGAACAGCTCCAACTTGCGCACGGGGTACGCGTCCCTCCGGGTGATGGGCCGGCCGAAGATGTTCAGGGCCCGCCGCAGCGCCCCCTCGAAGGCGGGGTCCGCGATTTCGATGGGCGTGGCGGGGACGTCGTCGGCGAACAGCGGCTCGAAGTCCCTGTCGGTAAGGTTCGGCAGGAGATCGCGGATGGGCGTAAAGTCCGGGATGGGGTTGCCCGCCAGGCGCAGGCTGGTCAGCTTTGCGAGGCCGGAGAGCGCCGAGATGTCCGCGATGTTGTTGTAGCTGAGGTCGAGGGCATCCAGATTGGTCAGATTGGCCAGCGCGTGGATGTCCGTGATCCGGTTGCCCTGCGCCTGCAGCGTGCCCAGGGTTTTAAGCCCTGAAAGGGGTGTAAGGTCGCTCACTCCGGTGCGGCTGAGCTGCAGAATGCCCAGGCTGCCCATCCCGCCGAGCGGGGCCAGGTCCGTGACCGGGCAGCCGTCCAGCGCCAGAATGACCAGATTTTCCAGCCCCTTCAGCGGCGTCAGGTCGCTGATCTCCTGATCGAAAGCCTCGAACTTGAACAGCTTCGGGAAGTATGCCAGCGCTTTGATGCTCCGGATCTTCCGCTCCTTTCTGCCGCCCTCGTAGGAGGCATAGACCTCCCGAAGGCCCGATATGTCGCCATAGGTGATCTTGCCCTTTTTCTTGCCGATGGCTGCGCGCACCTTCTGCTCCAGCGCCTGATCGTCAAAGGGAATCTCGAAGTCGCCGCTCAGCTGGTCGGGGGTGAAGTCGCTCTCGGCGAGGTTTCTGTAAATTCCCTCCAGCACGCTCCAATCCTTGACGGGGTTGCCTGAGAGCATCAGTGCGGTCAGGCTCGTCAGGCCCGCCAGCGGGCCGGCGTCTCTGATCTGGTTGTCCATCAGGTCCAGGCGCTTGAGGTTCGTCAGGCCCTTGAGCGGCTTCGCGTCCTTAATCTTGTTCCCCTTGGCGTCCAGCACCTCGAGTTTCGTCAGTTTTTTCAGCGGGGACAGGTCGGCGAGACCGCAGTACCAGATGGTCATCTCCTTGAGCTCCGTCAGTTTGGCGATGGGCGCGAGACTCTTGAGCGGGTTTCCGCCCAGGTCCAGATATGTCAGGCTGGTCAGCTTCGCCAGCGGGGCAATGTCCTTGATGGCGTTGCCGTGGGCGCTGAAGGTGCGGAGGTTGGGGAAGTTGGCCACGTCGGAAATGTCGCGGATCTTCTCCTCCTCGGGGATCTCGCCGTCGCGCCACAGCATGAGGTCCTCGACGCCCGAGGCTTCCTTGACGGTGATGTCGCCCTCGGGCCTGTCCAGGCTGGCGCGCACCCATGCCTCAAACACCTTGTCACGGAACTTGATCGGTTTGTCCCCTTCCGCCAGGGCGGTGGGGACGAGCAGCGGGAGGATGACCAGAACGGCCATCAGCGCGGAGAACGCCCTTTTCTTCATGAAAATTCCCCCTTCAGGATTGGAATGCCAATTCTACCTAATTATTAGCTCACCGCGCCGGGTTTTTTCGCGCCGGACGGTGTCGGCTCGCATCAAAAACCCCGGGCACTTTGGGGCTGTGATCGCTTTCATGGGTATAGCGCGGTGACTCCTTCCTTATACAGCAGGTCTGCGATGGGCCCGGGTCCGCGAGGCGTATACATGCGGTGCGAAAATTCGCGCTTTACGTCGTCCGGTTGTTGACTTTGACGTTGAATTGCAATACAATAAACGATAATCGCGCTTTATTTCCACACGGGCAAAGGGGGGTTTTGCATGAATTTCGGAGAGGACATTCTGGTGGCGCTGTTCTGCATGAGCATGGTGTTCGTACTTCTGGCGTCGATCTACGGCTTGATGAAGCTGACTTCGCTGGTAATCGGGCGGTTTTTCACCGGAAAGGCCAACGGCTGATCATTTTGCGGCGAGCGCCGCGTGGAGGTTTGAAAGATGTTTGGACATGCGCTTGAGACCATTTGGGCGTCCTCGGGCTTTGCTGCGCTGACGTGGCAGCACCTTCTGATGATTATCATCGCCTGCGCGCTGATTTACCTGGCGATCGTCAAGAAGTTTGAGCCCCTGCTGCTGCTGCCGATTTCCTTTGGCATGCTACTGGCCAACCTGCCGCTGGCGGACCTGATGGGCGAGCCGGTGGGCAAGCAAGCGGGCGGCCTGCTCTACTACCTGTACCAGGGCGTCAAACTGGGCATCTACCCGTCGCTGATCTTCCTTGGCATCGGCGCGATGACGGACTTCGGCCCGCTGCTGGCCCGCCCGTCGAGCCTGTTTATGGGCGCGGGCGCGCAGTTCGGCATCGTGGTGGCGTTCATCCTCGCGCAGCTGCTGGGCTTCAATTCTCAGGAAGCCGCCTCCATCGGCATCATCGGCGGCGCGGACGGCCCCACCGCCATCTATCTGACCACCAAGCTGGCGCCGGACCTTCTGCCGGCCATCGCCATCGCCGCCTACTCCTACATGGCGCTGATCCCGATGATCCAGCCGCCCATCATGCGCGCGCTCACCACCCAGAAGGAGCGCGAGATCGTCATGGAGCAGATGCGCGAAGTCTCCAAGCTGGAGAAGGTCTGCTTCCCGATTATCGTGACCATCTTCTGCGTTCTGCTGCTGCCCGCCACCGCGCCGCTGATCGGCATGCTGATGCTGGGCAACCTCTTTAAGGAATCCGGCGTGGTGGAGCGCCTTTCCTCCACCGCCCAGAACGCGCTGATCAACATCGTGACCATCTTCCTGGGCGTCACCGTGGGCGCGACCTCCAGGGCCGAAACCTTCCTCACCTGGCACACGCTGGGCATCATCGCGCTGGGCCTGACGGCGTTCTGCTTCAGCACCGTCGGCGGCCTGCTCCTTGGCAAGCTGATGTGCTTTTTGTCCGGCGGCAAGGTCAACCCGCTGATCGGTTCCGCCGGCGTGTCCGCGGTGCCGATGGCCGCCCGCGTCTCTCAGATCGAGGGCCAGAAGGCCCGTCCGGGCAACTACCTGCTGATGCACGCCATGGGCCCCAACGTGGCCGGCGTCATCGGCTCGGCAATCGCGGCAGGCATCCTGCTGTCGCTGTTCCAGAAGTAATCCTTCCCGCGGTTTTGCGTGGACCCCGCGAACCTTCCGGTTCGCGGGGATCTTGTCTTTTGGGGCCTTTCCGAGGGCTGCGGGAAATCCGCCGGCGGCTACCGGTCGTGCCGGGGATTCCGGGACACCTTGTCGATGGCCATCAGAATTTCCGTGATGACAAGGGCCTGCATCTGCGAGGTCAGCAGTTCAAACTGCGTCATCGCCTCGCCGGCGAGGGTTGCCACATACCTTGGCGGCAGGCTGTTGAGCGCGATGGATCGGACGTCGGCGCGGCACCGCCCGCAGGTGCACATGCCGGCGTTCTTCATGAGCTCCAGCAATTTGAGGTCAACCACCTGCTCCATCATGTTGATGGACAGAATCTCCTTCTGCATGGCAAGCCCGATCCTTTCCGCAGCGACGGCGTGGGGGAGAATGGTCATTGGTACGGAGCGGCCGCGTTTACGCGCCGCCGGAATACCCCTTTTGATTATAGAGCACAAAAAGACCTTTGCGCCGTGTTTTTTCCACGCAACCATTGTAAAATTTAACCGTTTGATTATTTTTGCATTACGAGACTGTCGGTTGCGGAAGCCGCTCGGCTTCGGCACACGGGCGGCTCCGCCGTACTTTCGCACAACCGCATGGCGCTAAATTCTTTCAGAAATAGACTATGATATTTTCACAGAAAATACGGTATAATTATTGTATCGCCCCGCGCGGGCGCAATTCTGGGAAAGTCGAGGGAACGGGATGTTTTGCGCAAACGACGTGGTGCTCTACGGCGTCGACGGCATCTGCCGCGTCGCCGGGAAGACCATGCGGACGCTGGCGGGCCGGGCGGCGGAGTACTACGTGCTCAAGCCCCTGAGCCCGGAAAACAGCACCGTGTACGTTCCGGTGGACAATGCGGCGCTGGTGGAGCGCATGCGGCGGCTTTTAACGCGGGACGAGGTGATCCGGCTGATCCGGTCAATCCCCGACGAGGACACCATCTGGATTGAGGACGACGCCCGGCGCCGCGCCGTCTACGGCGGGATCATCGAAGGCAGCGACCGGCGGGAGCTGGTCCGGCTGATCAAGACGCTCTACCAGCGCGACCGGACCATGAAGGAGAGCCATCGCAAGCTGCCCACCGCGGACGAGCGGCTGATGAAGGAGGCGGAGAAGCGCCTCTACGGCGAGTTTGCCCACGTGCTCAGCATTGATCCCGGACAGGTGCCGCCCTTCATCTCCGGCATGATCGGGCGCGAATCCGGCGCGTGAGCGCCGCCGCGAAACACCGCTACGCCGCGGGAAGCGCCCCGGACGGCGGACACCCCCACCCCCCTTTTCCGGCCGGGTGGGGTTTTTCGTCCCTCCGGAGGCCCTTTTCCATTCCTCCCGGAAAAAATCCGGGGGCGTGCTTTAGAAATTCCGGCGCGGGCCGGAGGGCGCCGTTCGGCGCATTAAGTATTTCCGGCGGCCTGGAAGAATGTCCCCCTTGTTGGTTCGATTGGGTGTTATATAATGAAATGGAACCGGAGAGCGGCAAGGGCGCCGCTACGATTAAGGAGGTTGCGTTCCATGAAGAAGCTCGTCAGCCTGCTCCTTGCGTTGACCCTGATCCTGGCCGCCGGCATGATGCCCGGCCTCGCCGAGACGACCGACAAGTCCGACCAGCTCTACATCCAGGTCAGCGCGCTGGGCGGCCTGGACTACTTCTACGATCACATGCTGGGCTGCGAGATGGCGGGCAAGGAGCTCGGCGTGCGCACCGAGTACGTGGGCCCCGCAGACTACGACATGAACGCCATGATCGCCGCCCTCGAACAGGCCATCGCCAAGAAGCCCAACGGCATCGTGGTGGTTGGCTTTGAAGACACGCTGGGGCCCATCATTGACAAGGCCATCGATGCGGGCATCCCGGTGGTGACCGTGGACGGCGACGTGCCCAATTCCAAGCGCATCGCCTTCGTCGGCACGGGCAACTACAACGCCGGCTACCAGGGCGGTCAGTACCTGGCCAATGCCATCGACGGCAAGGGCAAGGTGGCGCTGATGACCAAGCCGGGCCAGGGCAACCTGGAAGAGCGCATCAGCGGTTACGAGGCCGCGCTGGCGCAGTTCCCGGAGATTGAGATCGTGCAGATCGCCGACACTCAGTCCGACTCCATCGTGGCGGCGCAGGCCGCCGGCGCGCTGCTGCAGAAGTACCCGGATCTGGCGGGCATCGCCTGCGTGGAAGCCGCGGGCGGCGCGGGCGCGGCCACGGCCGTGAAGGAAGCGGGCAAGGTGGGCCAGGTGAAGATCATCTCGATGGACCGCGGCGAGGATGTGCTCAGCGACATCGAAGCGGGCGTCATCACCGCCTCCGTGGCGCAGCAGACCGCGCTGATGCCCTACTACGCGATCCAGATCCTGATCAACGTCAACAATTCCAACGTCGCCATCACCAGCGACAACGCGGCCGCGGGCGTTTCGGGCGTGCCGGCCTCCATCGACACCGGCGTCATCATCATCGACGCCGCGAACGCCAAGTACTTTAAGCGCGGATAATAACCATTTCCGCAGCGCGGACGGACGGCGCACCGTCCGTCCGCGCTGTTTTGATGAACGAAGCGAGGTGGGCCTATGGGCGAATATGTGCTGGAGGCGAAGGGCATCGTCAAGCACTTCCCCGGCGTCAGGGCGCTGGGGGGCGTGGACTTTCGCGTGAAGCCCGGCGAGGTGCACGCGCTGGTGGGCGAAAACGGCGCGGGCAAGTCGACGCTGATGATGGTGCTGGGCGGCATCTACCAGCCCGACGAGGGCGAGATTTTCGTGAACGGCCGCCGCGCCGCATTTCAGACGCCGCGGGATTCCATCGAGAGCGGCATCGGCATTGTATTTCAGGAGCTCAGCCTGGTGCCCCAGCTCAGCGTGGCGGAGAACATTTACTTCAACCGCCAGCCGGTGGGGCGCATGGGGCTGGTGGACTACAAAAAGCTCAACCGCGACGCGGCGGAAATGCTCCGGCTCTTTGAGATTGACGAAATCGAGCCCGGCATGCCGGTGCGCAACCTGTCCATCGCCAACCAGCAGGTGGTGGAGATCCTGAAGGCCATGAGCGAGTCCCCCAAGGTGATTGTGCTGGATGAGCCCACCAGTTCCCTCACCGAGGTGGAGGTCAAAAAACTCTTCGAGAACGTCCGGAAACTCAAGGCCCAGGGCATCGCGTTCATCTACATCTCGCACCACCTGAGCGAGATCTTCGAGATCGCGGACACCGTCACCGTGCTTCGGGACGGACAGAAGGTGGTCGACGCCGAGGTCAAGGACGTGGACGAGGACTTCCTCATCAGCCACATGGTGGGGCGCTCCATCGACAACATCTACGGCCGCCGGGACTGCCCGGTGGGCGATGTGGTGTTCACCGCCAGAGGGCTTACCCGCCCGGGCGTGTTCGAGGACGTATCCTTCGACGTGCGCGAGGGTGAGATTGTGGGCTTCTCCGGGCTGGTGGGCGCGGGGCGCACCGAAGTGGGCCGCGCGATCTTCGGCGCGGACCGGCTGCACGCGGGCGAGATGACGCTCTGGGGCGGGCGCTACTTCGCCCGGTCGGCGGACGAGGCGATTTCGCAGGGCGTCGGCTACATGACCGAGGACCGGAAGAGCCTGGGGCTGTACCTGAACTTCGACATCTGCCAGAACATGGCGTCGAACCGGCTGGGCGCGTTCGCCCGGAACGGGTTGATGCGGGACGGCCATCTGGAGGCGGAAACCCGGCGCGCCGTGAAGGAGTTCGGCGTGGTCACGCCTTCGGTCACGAAGCGCGTCAGCCAGCTCTCCGGCGGCAACCAGCAGAAGGTGCTCCTGGCCGAGTGGCTGTCGATCCGGCCGAAGCTGCTCATCGTGGACGAGCCGACCCGCGGCGTGGACGTGGGCGCGAAGTTCGAAATCTACCAGCTGCTGCGAAGGCTGGCGCGGGAGCAGCGCTGCGGCGTGATCATGATCTCCTCGGACCTCACCGAGGTGCTGGGGGTATCCGACCGGATCGTCGTCATGAAGGACGGCCGGGTGGCGGGCATCCTCGACGGCTGGACGGCCACGGAAAAGAGCGTCATGAGCCTGGCGGCGGGTTCGGACAGCGGAACGGAGGAATGAACCTTGAATCTCAAGAACCTTACCAGCCGGATGAAAAACGCGCGCGAGCTGATGCTGCTAGGCGTGGTGACGCTGATGTTCGTGGTGATGTGCTTCGCCTCGCCCTACTTTCTCTCCGGCGCCAACCTGCTGGCGGTGCTGCTAAGCCTCTCCATGGAGGCCATCATGGTGATCGGCATGGTCAGCCTGATGGTCAGCGGCGGATTTGACATGTCGGTGGGCTCCATCGTGGCGCTCTCCGGCGGCATCGCGGCGCTCTTGATGAAATCCGGCGTCCCGGTGTGGCTGAGCGTGGTGGGCGGCATGGCCACCGGCGCGCTGGTAGGCCTTTTCAACGGCTTCGCCATCGCCAAGCTGGGCATCACGCCCTTCGTCACCACGCTGGCTTCCCAGAGCATGGGCCGCGGCCTGGTGCTGGTGTTCATGAACGGCAAGAACATCTCGAGCCTGCCCGAAAGCTTCACCTGGATCGGCCAGGCCAAGTTGGGCCCGGTGCAGATGCCGGTGATCTACATGCTGATTCTGATGATCATTGGCGACTTCCTCCTGCGCCGCAGCCGCTTCTTCCGCCAGAACTACTACATCGGCGGCAACTTTAAGGCGGCGAAGCTCTCCGGCATCCACGCCGAGCGGATGCAAATCGTCAACTACGTGATCATGGGCCTTCTGGCGGCCTTTGCCGGCATCATTCTGACGGCGCGGCTGGGCTCGGCCTCCACCACAGCGGGCGTTGGCCTGGAGCTGAAGGTCATCACCGCGGTCATCATCGGCGGCGCGTCCATGAGCGGCGGCGAGGGCACCGTGGTGGGCGCGTTCCTGGGCTGCATTCTGATGGCGTTGATCTCAAACGCCATGACGCTTTTGAACGTCAGCGTCTACTGGCAGACATTCGTCACGGGCTTCACGCTGATGGCGGCGGTTCTCATCGACCGGGCCGGCAAGATCAGGCAGGAAAAAGCCGGATGAACGGGGAATTATTATATCAGGAGGGATTTCAATGACTAGCTACGAGCGCGTATTGACGGCGCTGAGGCACAAGGAGCCGGACAGGATTCCCTTCGACCTGGGCGCGTGTGTGCTGACGGGCATGAACGTGTCCGCCTACCGTGCGCTGCGGAAATTCCTGGGCCTCCCGGAGGCCGCAATCGACATCCAGGACATGACCCAGCAGCTGGCGCGCATCGACGACGACGTGGTGAACCTTCTGAAGGTGGACGTGCGGGGCGTGGATCCGAATCCCATCGCCGTGGCGCCGATGCGTTCCGAGCCGCGCCTGTCCCCGGACGGAAAGTATACCCTGATGACCGACGAACTGGGCATCGGCTGGCGCATGCCGGTGGACGGCGGCCATTACTTCGATATGGTCAGCCACCCGCTGGAGGACGCCGAAACCGTCGAGGACCTTTCCGCCTACCACATGCCCGCCGGGGACGCCCCTTCCCGCTTTACCGGCATGAAGGCGCGGGCGGACTTCTACGTGAACCAGGAGAAGCGCGCCTACATTCTGGGCCGCCACAACGCGGGCATCTGGGAATTGGCGCTGTGGACCAGCGGGTTTGAAAAGTTCTTCTGCGACATGATCGCCGAGAAGGAATTCAGCCACGCGCTGATGCGGAAGATCACCGATTACAAGCTGGCCTACTGGGAGAAGGCGATGGACGAGGTGGGCGAAAACGTGCTCATCGTCTCCGAGGCGGACGATCTGGCCACCCAGAACAGCCAGCTGGTGTCCCCGCAGCTCTACCGGGAGATGGTATCGCCCTACCACAAGGAACTCTTCGGCTTCATCCGGGACCGGGCGCGCAAAAACGGCGCGCCGGAAATCTACATCTTTTACCACACCTGCGGCAGCATGCTGCCCTTCGCGGACATGCTCCGCGAGGAGGGCGTGGACATCCTGAACCCGGTGCAGGTCAGCGCCAAGGACATGGACAGCGCCCGCCTCAAGCGGGAGCTGGGCAGCCGCTTCACCTTCTGGGGCGGCGGCGTGGATACCCAGCATGTGCTGCCCAAGGGCACGCCCCGGGAAGTGAAGGACGAAGTCAGGCGCCGCATCGACGACCTGGCCCCCGGCGGCGGATTTATCTTCTCCACCGTGCACAACGTGCAGAGCGACGTGCCGCCGGAGAACTACATGGCCATGTGGGAAGCGCTTCAGGAGTACGGCGTCTACCGCTGACGGGAGGCGGACATGGAGAAGGAGGACCTGTCGGGAAAAATCTGCGAGTATCTGACACAGGCCAGCCAGCTGGCGGACATCGAGGGCGCGCAGGGTACCGCGCGCCTGCTGGCCTCCATGCAGCGCCTGATCCGCTACGCCGCGCTGCGCTCCGGGTGGGTTCCGCTCACAGACGAATGGGCGGCCCTGAAGGATCTGATCGAGATCCGCAAGGGCCGCTTTGGCAACCGTATCCATCTGGGCCAAATGCCCCAGGCGGCCCTTTTCGTGCCGCGCATGGCACTGGTGAACGCCGCGGAAGAGGCCTGCGCGCCGGACGAGATGCTTCGGGACCCCGCCCGTGAATTCGAGATTGAGGCGCAGGTTCACCAGGATATGGCGCTGGGCTACCAGCTGCGCCTGACCGTGCATAGGGCCGGAACCCGGGGAGACGCGGACTTCATGCGTCAATGGACGCTGTAGCGCGCGGAGGAAGGAGGAACCATGCCCACGGTCCTGTTGGTGGATGACGAGGAGCTGTCCCGCTTCGCGCTCAGGACGCTGCTCTCCCGCAATTTTTCCGATGTGACGGTGGTCGCCGAGGCGGAAACCGGCGAGGAAGCCGTGGAAAAATACGCCCGCTACCGCCCGGACGGCGTGCTGATGGACATCCGCATCCCGGGCGTCAACGGGCTGGAGGCGTCGCGCCGGATCCTCGCCGCCCACCCGATGGCGTCGATTCTGATCTGCTCGGCCTATGATTCCTTCTCGCTGGTGTCCGAGGCGCTGGACATCGGCGTGAAGGGCTACCTGCTCAAGCCGCTTCGGCGCGAAGAGGCGGTGGAGAAGATCTCCCGGCTGTTTCACGCCAGCGTCTCCACCGCCGAGGCCTTCGCCGACCAGCAGGTGCTGGCGCTTCTGACCTCGAGGGAGCTGGGCGAATCCACCCGCGCGCAGATTACCCGCTACTACGGCCGCCTCGACGGCGGGCTGATCATGGCCGCGGCCTGCCCCGGCGGGGGAGAAGAGCGGCTGGGCCGCCTGGGGTACCTCCTGAAAAAGCGCGCGCCCAGCCTCGGGTATGTGTTCACCGGTACGCTGGAGGGGCTTTTCGCGGCGCTGGTCACGCCCTCGGACGGCCTGGCGGCCTGGGAGGAGCGCCTCGGCGACGCCTGTCACGAAGCCGGTTTCTCCGGCGCCCCCCGGCGCGTTCAGGCGGTGACCGGCGGCGAATGGGCGCTGGCGTGGAGCGGTCTGGCGCGGCTTCTGACGGCCCGGGGCGAGGACGACAAGGGGTTGAACCTCCTCGACAACATCGACCGCTTCGTTCGGGACGATCAGCTGGCGGCGCTGTCGCTGGAGAGCCTCGCGCTGGAACTGGGCGTGTCGCCGCAGCACCTGTCGGCCAGCTTCAAAGAGCGGGTGGGCGTCAACTTCATCGAGTACATCACCCGGCGGCGGATGCGGCTGGCCCGGCGGCTTCTGCAGGAGACCCGGCTGTCTCCCGGCGAGGTGTCCCGCCGGTGCGGCTATGCCGACCCCGCCTACTTCCGCAAACTCTTCGCCCGGTACTACGGCGTGTCGCCCCACGATTTCCGCGCGCGATAGGAGGCGCTCCATGGCCAAACGCCGCGTACCCATCTGGACGGTGCTCTTCGTCTGCTTTCTGGCGATCGTTGCGGTGATGACCACCAGCGGGTTCTGGTCTCAGCGAGACTACCAGACCTTTTACGTGGACTTCGCCAGCGAGTATTCGCTTCTGATCCGCCTGATCGAGGTCAAGGACGATGTGAACGGCATGTACCTGGCCGCCTGGGGCCTGCGCAACGGGCGAACGGACCAGCGCGCCTTTTTTGAGGCGGATTACGAGGCCGCGCTTCGCCACGCGCGCGCCACGCTTGAACTGCTGAAGGAGCGCCTTGACGGCAAGATGCGCTACCGGATCACCGATATCGACAACATGGTGACCACCTTCGACGAAAACTACCGGGAGCTGGTGGCGAACCTGACCACCGACTATACGCTCTACCTGACCGTCTACGAGCGATACCTGCAGCGGCTCAAGGGCTACATCGAGGACGAGCTCCGCACCGCCAGCGAGGCGCTGACCGTCGAGGCCAAGGGCACCTACGACCAGTTTTCCATCCGGCTGGATTCCATCGCGCGGCGCGGAAACCTCCTGCTGGGGCTGACCGCGGCCGCCAGCCTTCTCGCCGCGGCCTGGGTGGTCCGCGGCGTGTCCACGCCCATCAAAACGCTGGTCAGGCGCATGCGCCACTTTGCCAAAACCGGCGAGGACGCCGCCGCCGCCCCCGGGCGCGCGTCGCTTCGCGAAGTGGGCGAGCTGGTGGACAGCTACGACGTGCTGGTGGCCGAGACCATCGGAAAGCGCGAAGTCGAGCGCGAGCTGAGCCGCCAGCAGCTGGATAACCTGGAGACGAGGAGCCTTCTCAAGAGCGCGGAGCTGGACATGCTGCGCATGCAGATGAACCCCCACTTTCTCTTCAACACCCTCAATTCCATCGGCGCGCTGGCCGAGATGGAGAGTGCGCCCCGCGCGGGCGAGATGGTCTCGCGGCTGGCGGGCATTCTGCGCTACTCGCTCAACGACCGGGCCCAGTTCGCGCCGCTTTCGGAGGAGCTGAACGTGGCGGAGGACTATGTGGCCATCCAGAAAGCGCGCTTCGGCGACCGGCTGGGCTTCTCCTGCCGCGTCGGGCCCGACGCGATGCTCCGGCCCATTCCCCGCATGGTGGTGCAGCCGCTGATCGAGAACGCGATCCAGCACGGCTTTCCCAAGCCCAAGGCAGGCGACCGGATCGAGGTTTCGGCGGAGGTCGAGGGCGAGGCGCTGGTGCTGGTGGTGCGGGACAACGGCGCGGGCATGAGCGCGGATCGGCTGAACGAAGTGCTGTCGCCCCGGGAGGCGGGCGTCAAGGGCGGCATCGGCCTCGAAAACGTGCTGCAGCGGATGCGGCTGACGTACGGCGAGGGCCATGTGTCGGTGGAAAGCGAGCTGGGCCGGGGCACCACCGTCACGCTCCGGGTGCCGGACAGCGCGCCGAGCGCGTCTTGACAAACCGCTTAGAAGCGTCCGATCGCTCCCGGCGCGCTGGTCGCCGGGAGCGGTTTCTTCTCCCGGGATGCATGCCGGGAGAAGAAATAATACCATCCGTCAGCGCAGGCCTGAAATCCGGAAGGATTTCAGGCCTGCGAAGAACGCCTTCATCCGCGTTGAAAAACCCTCGGGTTTTTTCAACGCGCTGCGTCGCTAGGGCGCCTGTTCCGTGCGCCGGATCAGCTCGTCCTGCGCGCGCCGGCCCATCTGGGTGAAGAACGCGCTGTAGCCCGTCACGCGGACGCAGAGATTCCGGAATTTTTCGGGCTCCCGCTGGGCTTGACGCAGCGTCTCGCGGTCCACGACGTTCATCTGGATCTGCAGCCCGCCCTTCTCAAAGTAGGTCTTGATCAGTGCTGCCAGCAGCCGCGCGCCGTCCTCGCCCCCGACGGCGCTTGGGTGCAGCCGAAGGTTCAGCGGGCCGCCCGTGATCCGGTCAAAGCGGATTTTGGACGCGGAGTTGAGCAGCGCCGTGACGCCGGAGAGATCCGCCCCTTCGGCCGGGGACTGGTTTTCGCTGATGGGCGCGCGCGCGTGCCGGCCGTCCGCGGTGGCGCCGACGAAAAGACCCATCGTCGTAAAATCGCGGTCGCTGGACAGCGTGGGCAGGAAGCCGTACAAGTAGCGGCCCCCGTCCTCCTCCGACACCGCGTCGGCAAAGGCCTCGCTGGCGAAGGCGGCATATCGGTCCACCTCGTCCAGATCGTTTCCAAACTTGGGCAGACGCCCTACGCGCTGCCGCAGCGCCTCGTGCCCCGCCCAGTCGGACTTCAGGATTTCGTTGAGCTGCTCGAGGGTATAGGCCTTTTCCTGGAAGACCAGGCGGTCGATCGCGTACAGCGCGTCCGCCACGGTGGCAATGCCCGATCCCTGGACGACGATAAAGTGATACTTGGTGCCGCCGTTGTTCCAGGTGACGGCATTTTTGAGCGTTCCCTGGAGGAAGCAGTCCTCAAAGCGCAGCCGGGCGGCGTTGACGCGCTTTTCCAGCTCCATGTCGCGTTCGATGCCCTGGCGGTAGCTGTGCATGAGAAAGCGAAGCTGCGCCCGGTAGGCGTCCAGCACATCCTCCATGGTCCGCATATGCCGAAGCGGCGGCGTCTTCACGCCGTAGTAGGCGCCGGTCATCAGGCCGGTCAGCCGGTCCTCCAGCGGGAAGGTGTAGAGGTCCCGGTTGGTTCCGCCGGGCTCCATCGGGTAGTCGCCTTCGTTGAGCGCCAGCTCCAGCGGCTTCACCAGGTTCAGCCAGAGCTGCCGCAGGCCGCCCTCCTCCGCGGGGATGATGGGGTCGTTGCAGCCGAAGAAGCCGTAGTCGTAGAGCTCCGGCTCCCCGACGCCGCACCGGCGCAGCGCGGGGATCATCTGGTCATCGCTGTAGACGATTACGGTGGCGTTGTCGCGCATCGCGGTCGCGACCTTCCGGAAGAACGCCTCGTCGATCCCGCTGTGCCAGCGCACGACCACGAAGGGGTTTTTCAGCTTCAGATCGGCCGCGACCTGGACCATCAGATCCGTCAGCTCGTTGACGCCGGAGCTTCCGTCGGGCAAAAGACCCGCCAGAATGATGTAGTTGGGGTCGTCGAAGGCGACTTCCAGCGTCCCGGTTGTGGATTCGATGTCCAAGCTCATGTGGTCGGTATTGGCCATGATTTCGTTGTTCTTGAAGTAGAATTCCTGGAGGAGCGCCCGCGCAGACGCCCGGGTGAGCGCGCCGTCCCGGATGTCCTTCCGGTAAAAGGGCAGCAGGTACTGGTCCATGCGGCTGAAGTTGAGCACGCCGCAGCCGCAGACTTTTTGGGCAACTAGGGTCATCAGCCAGATCAGCTGCAGCGCCTCGCGGAACGTGCGCGGCGCGCCGCGGCTGATGTGCCGGAGGCTCTCCGCATCCGCGCGGCCCGCCGCGGCGGCGGCGTCCGCGTAGCGGGCGATGTACCGGGACACGGCCCTCTGGCACAGGCGCGCACCCTCCAGAAACTGCGCTCCGCGCTCGTCGTCGCGTTCGGCTCCGCTCTCCTGCGCCAGGCGCTCAAAGCCCCCGATCCCTTCCCGCATCAGAAGCTTCCAGTCCAGCGCCAGGTGGCCGAAGGAATAGAACCACGGCGGACGGCACCTGAGCCATGCCTTTGAATAAAACCACAGGATGTCCTCCTGAATCGCATCGAGGGGCCGGCCGTCCCACCAGGCGGCGTAGGCGTCGACGGCGGTCTTCCGTTCCTCCGCCGTGGGGATGCGCTCCGCCACCCGGCCCAGGAGCAGCTCATCGCCATCGATGGGTAGGCTCACCCGGTCCAGGATGTAGCCCAGCGTGTCGCCGTAACGGACGGCGTAGGGCTCGTCCCGAAAGAGCAGCTCGCTCTCCAAAAGGAGCGAAATGCGCTCGTAAAACGTGTAATCGCTGTGCTTTGCCATCCAGTTTTCGAGCTGACGGGCCAGATTCCCGGACAGGACGTTTTCTGTCATGTCACGACACCTCCACTTGGATGTGATGCGCCCTGAGGATGCCGGCAAACGCTTCGGGGGATTCGGGCGGCCGGAATTCGCGCATGTTCATGCGGACGCTTCCGGCCTTATACAGGCCGTAGTTGTGGTAGGGAAGAAGCCGGACAGAGGGGACGGCGGGGAGACTGGTCAGATAGGCGGCCGTTTTCCGCGCGGATTCGTCCGAATCGTTCACGCCGCCAATCAGCGGCATCCGGATCTCCACCGCTGCGCCGCGCGCGCTCAGGTCTTTGATGTTCCGGAGAATCCGGGTATTGTCCGCGCCGGTATAGCGCCGGTGGGTTTCGGCGTCGATGGCCTTCAGGTCCACCAGGAAGAGGTCCGTGACCGGCAGAACCGCCTCGAACGCGTCCCACGTCACGTTGGCGGCGGTATCCACGGCCGTGTGGACGCCCTGCCGCTTTACGAGCGCAAACAGCGCCACGAGGAACTCGGCCCGGAGCATCGGCTCGCCGCCGGAGGCCGTCACGCCGCCGCCGCTGTTTTGGTAATAGGGGAGGTCCCGCAGAAGGATCGCCGCGAGGGCTTCGGGCGTGTAGACCCTGGCGTCACAGCGGATCGCCCCGGCCGGGCAATAGAGCGCGCATTCCCCGCAATAGGCGCATTTGGACGGGTCGAAATGGTGCGCTCCATCCTCAAGCGCATGGGCGCCCCGCCGGCACGCGAGCGCGCAGCCGCCGCACAGCGCGCACTTGTCCGCGAAAAACTGCAGGCTGGGATGGGCGGAGATGGATTCGGGATTGTGGCACCACGCGCAGTTGAGGTTGCACCCCTGAAAAAATGCCGTGGTCCGGATGCCCGGACCGTCCCGCGTGCTGAAGCGCTGGAGGTTAAAGAGAACCGCTTCCATTTCGGAGCCTCCTTCGGCCGGTTCCGCCGCGTAATAGGGCGGGCAGAAGGCGCGCTTTGGCGCGAAACCCATGATATGTCACAACATAGTGAAATATAGACTTAATACCATATTATAGGGGGAAGCGCGCGTTTGTCAACCGTTTTCCACCGTGTGTTCCCCCTGCCGCCGTGCCTTTTGGCCCGGCGGATTGGATTTCTTTCATTAGCATTCATTACGAATATGATACGAAAACGGGGCGCTATGTAGCTACATAGGAATATTTTATCACTTTGTATTGTATTATTTATCCAGTCGTGTTATCATTAAAAACAGCGGAAGACCGCAATATTTCGAGGAGGAATTTTCGATGAAAAGGCTGGCCTGTTTCCTGATGAGTGTCATTTTGGTTCTCGGCCTGACGTCGGCTGCGTTCGCCGAGGCGCCGGACATGTCTGTGCTGAACGGGTTGACCATCGGATTCTCGCAGTGTGACAACGGCAACAGCTGGCGCGTCGCGGAAACCAACAGCATGAAAGACGTCGCCGCACAGTATGGCATCAACTGCATCATCACGGACGCCGGCGGCGACATCGCAAAGCAGGCCTCTGATATTCAGGACCTGATCGCGCAGGGCGTGGACTTCCTGGTCGTGGCCCCGCAGCAGGAGGACGGCCTGCAGGCCTCCATCGCCGACGCGATGGACAAGAGCATTCCGGTCATCCTGATCGACCGCACGATCAACGGCGAGGCGGGCACGGACTACACCGCCGAGATCATGTCCGACTTCGTGTGGGAAGCCGAGCAGGTCGCGAAAGTCATCCTTGAGAAGACCGGCGGCGAAGGCAATATCGTCATCATCCAGGGCACCCAGGGCGCCACGTCCACCATCGACCGTCAGACGGGCTTCATGGACGCCATCAAGGGCTCCAACCTGAAGGTCGTCGCGGACCAGGTGGGCGAATACACGCTGGCCGGCGGCCAGGCGGTCATGGAATCCGTGCTCCAGGCCTGGGGCGACAAGATCGCGGCCGTGTACTGCCACAACGACGACATGGCGCTGGGCGCCGTCGCCGCCGTCAAGCAGGCCGGTTTTGATCCCGCCAAGTTCAACATCTGCGGCATCGACAGCCCGAAGACCGCGCTCGAGGCGGTTGCCGCCGGCGAAATGCTGGCCAGCTGCTCCTGCTCGCCGCTGTTCGGTGAGGCCACCTACGCGCTGATCGCCAAGATTAAGTCCGGCCTGCCGTACGACCTGAAGAACCAGAACATGGATACCCTTTACACCAAGGACAACGTGGACGTGTCGAAGGGCTTCTAATCTCTTCGCGCCGCCTTCGACGGCATACGCGGGGCCGCGGCCATTTCGAGGGGATGGCCGCGGTCCTTTCTAAGAGAGGTGCGGTATGGACAAGCCGGTTTTGCTCCGAATGACCGGGATCGACAAGTCCTTCGCGGGCGTTCGGGCGCTGAATCAGGTCGACTTCGAGGTGGGCAAGGGCGAAGTGCACGCGCTGATGGGCGAAAACGGCGCGGGCAAGTCGACGCTGATGAAGGTGCTCACGGGCATCTACTCGAAGGACGCCGGGACCATCGAATTCGATGGAAAGGAAATCAACCCCAAGACCGCGCTGGACGCCCAGCGCGACGGCATCAGCACCATTTATCAGGAGCTCAACCTCGTCCCGTTTCAGCGGGTCTACGAGAACGTCTACCTCGGCCGCGAACCCCGCACGAAACTGGGTACCATTGACCGGAAGAAGATGATTGCCGATGCCGAGCATGTGCTCCAGGGCATGGGCATTTCCATTGACGTGGATGTACCGCTGAACAAATACTCCACGGCCATTCAACAGATGGTCGCCATCGCCCGTGCGCTGACCATCAACGCAAAGCTCGTCATCATGGACGAACCTACGTCGTCGCTGGACACCAAGGAGGTCGAAGTGCTCTTCGGCGTGATCCAGAAGCTGGCCGCACAGGGCATTTCGGTCATCTTCATCAGCCATCGGCTGGAGGAGGTCTTCCGGATCTGCGAGCGCGTGACCATCCTGCGCAACGGCGAAGTTTCCGGTAAATTCCCCATCGGCGAGATTTCCATGCAGCAGCTGGTTTCGCTGATGATCGGGCGCGAGTACACGCAGACGCTGCGGCAGAAGGGCGCCTACGAGTTTTCGGATGCCGAGGTGCTGGCGGGGATGCGGCGCATCGAGCAGGGCGTCAAGCTGCGCGGCATCGACGTGGAGATCAAAAAGGGCGAGGTGCTGGGGCTGGCGGGCCTGCTGGGCTCCGGCCGGACCGAGCTCACCAAGGTGCTCTTCGGCGCGGAAATCCCGGACCGGGGCGAGGTGTTGTGGCTGGGCGGGCCGCTCAGGCTGCACGCGCCAAAGGACGCGATCCGCGCCGGCATGGGCTATTGCACCGAGGACCGCAAGGCCGAAGGCATCTACCCGCACCTGTCGGTGAAGGAGAACATCACCATCGCCATGCTGCCCCAGCTTTCAAGGGCCGGCGTGGTGTCTCCCAAAAAGCAGATGGAAATCGTGAACGCCTACATCAGCCGCCTCAAAATCAAGACCCCGTCGCCCGAGCAGCCCGTCCGCTTCCTGAGCGGCGGCAATCAGCAGAAGGTGCTGCTGGCCCGCTGGCTTTGCATGAACCCCAAGCTGGTCATCTTGGACGAGCCCACCCGCGGCATTGACGTGGGCACCAAGGCGGAGATCGAGCGGCTGATCCAGGAATTCGCGGGGAGCGGCATCAGCGTCCTCATGATCTCCTCGGAGATGGAGGAACTGGTGCGCAACTGCGACCGGATCGTCGTCATACGCGACGGCCGCAAGCTGGGCGAGCTGATCAGCGACGAAATCTCGATGAACGGCATCATGGACACCATTGCCAAGAGCCACAGTGACCTGATCTCCGCGAAAGAGGAGGTGCTCGCATGATAAAGTCCGCCGAGACCGGCCGCAGCTATATTCAGGAGCGCGGCGGCCTGGTCGAACAGCTCAAGCGCTGGAGCGCGCTGATCATGCTGGCGGTGATCCTGCTCATCAACTCGATTTTTACCCAGAACTTCTTCTCGATCAGCGTCATCTGGACCATCATCACCCAGTGCTGCACGATCATCCTGACCGGCATGGGCATGACGATGGTCATTTCCACCGGCGGCATCGACATCTCGGTGGGCTCCGTACTGGCCGCGGCGGCGGTGTTCAACGCGATCTTCCTGCCGCTGGGCATCGTACCCGCGATGCTGATCAGCCTGGTGCTGTGCGCGCTGATCGGGCTTGTCAACGGGTTCATGATCGGCAAGCTGAACGTGTCGCCCATGGTGGTGACGCTGGCGATGCTGATTCTGGCCCGCGGCGTCGCCCAGGTGGTCAACGACGGCAAGATCATCTACCTGACCCAGTACACCGATTTCCTGGCCATCGGCCAGGGCAAGCTCTTCGGCGTCGTGCCGACGCAGATTCTGCCGATCGTGCTGGTGGCGGGCGCCATATTCTTCATCATGGAAAAGACCGCCTGGGGCCGCCGGATCCAGGCCGTCGGCGACAACCCCCGGGCGGCCCGGCTTTCGGGCCTCAATTCGGTGATGACGATCATTTCGGTCTACGTGGTCAGCGCGGTGCTTTCGGGCATCGCGGGCATCATGCTCTCCAGCAAGGTCGGCGCGGCGGACGGCAATACGCTGGGTAAGCTCGCGGAGCTGGACGCCATCGCGGCCGTGGCCGTGGGCGGCACCAGCATGAGCGGCGGCCGCGCCAAGGTGATGGGTACGCTGGTCGGCGCGATCATCATGCAGCTGATCACCATCTCGATCGTCATGAACAACATTACCTACGAGTACGCGCAGGTGCTCAAGGCGGCCATCATCATCTTCGCCGTCTACATCCAGCGCGAGACGCGCGCGTGAGGAGGTGCGGGCCATGATCAGAAAGAAAAACCCTGTGCGCGCCGCGTACGACTGGTTCTACTCCAAGAATACGATCCTGGCGTTTTTGCTGCTGTTCACCCTGGCGAGCGTACTCTTCAGCGACCGCAAGTTCCTCTCGGTGGACTCGGTGCAGAACATCCTGCGCAAGGTGGCGTGCGACGGCGGCATCGTGGCGCTGGCGATGGCTTTTGTGATCATGATCGGGCAGATCGACCTTTCGGTTGGCTCGACGCTGGCGCTGTCGGGCGTGGTCGCGGCGATGGTCGCCAACACAGGTCACCCGGTGCTGGGCATCGCGGTCGGCCTCGCGACGGGCCTGGCCTCAGGCCTTCTGACCGGCTTCATGGTGGCCAAGATGAAGATCTCCTCGTGGATCGCTTCGCTGGCGATGATGCTGGCGCTCCGGGGAATCGTCTACCTGATCACCGACCAGCGGCCGGTGACGATCGAAAGCCCGGCCATTCTGTGGTTCGGCCGAACCAAGCTCTTTGATTTCAGCATTCTGATCTTCATTTATCTGGCGCTGGTGCTCGTGTGCATGTTCGTCAGCCGGCACACGAGGCTGGGCACGGCGCTCTACGCCGTGGGCGGCAACGAGGAAGCGGCACGGATGATGGGCCTCAAGGTGGATTCGGTCAAGATTGCCGCTTACGCCATCTGCGGGCTTTTGTGCGCGGTGGCGGGCATTCTGCTCTCGGGGCGGCTGCGCACCGCGCAGGCCACCGCCGGCGTATCATGGGAGACCTTCGCCATCGCGGGCTGCGCGCTGGGCGGCGTCAAGCTGACCGGCGGCGAGGGCAAGTTCAGCGGCGTCATGTTCGGTACGCTGATCATCGTGGTCATCAACACAATGTTCAATTATTCGACCAACATCAACACCTGGTGGCAGAATATCCTGATGGGCGTTCTGGTCATGATTTCGGTCGGAATGCAGACCGACGTGATCTCCCAGCAACTCAGGCGCCTGAGCCGGAAGCCCGGCGCCGCCGGGGCGGGCAATACTTGAAACGGAGGATAGACCGATGGATTCTATTGAAACCTACCGCAAGCTGACCCAGGCCATCGTGGAGGAGCACGCGAAGGTGTTCGGCCTTCTCGATATGGCGCAGCTCAAGGCCTTCGTAGACGCGATCGTCAAGGCGAACAACATTTTCGTGTACGGCTCCGGGCGCGAGGGCATCTCCATGCGCGGCTTCGCGATGCGGCTGTCGCACTTGGGCAAGCGGACCTTCTGGCTCTTTGATGACACCACCATCGGCATGCACGAAGGAGACCTGTTCATCCTCACCGACGGCCGCGGCGACGTGGGCATCCACCGCTATTTCGTGAAGCGCGCCCACGAATCGGGCGCGAAGATCGCGATGATCACCGGGCTTCCCGAGGGGAACCTCGCCAAGACCTACGCGGACCTGATCCTCTTCGTACACTCGACGGTCTACCTGGACGAAAAGTCGATGGGACCGGACGCGCCGCGCCAGCACGACGTGGTGCCCACCGTGCAGCCGATGGGCAACCAGTACGAGCAGCATCTCTACCTCCTGATGGATGTGGTCGCCATCCTGGTCAAGGACGCGCTGGGTCAGACCTACGAGGACATGGAGGCCCGCCACCGCAACATCGAGTAGCTGAATCGACAGACGAGCGGGCGGCGGGCATGAGGCCCGCCGCCCGCGACATGATGGAGGCGCGAGCATGGCCAAGATGATTCACTCGGCGGCGGGGCCGATCTCCACGGACGCGCTGGGCCAGACGCTGACCCACGAGCACGTGGTCAGCGCAAACTGGAACATGCGCATGTGCTACCCGGAGTGGTTCGACCGGGAGGAGTTTCTGAACTACGCGACGGAGGACATCGGCCGCACAAAGGCGCTGGGCGTCCGAACGATGGTGGACGTCACGCCGGTATGCCTGGGCCGCGATACGGCCATCGTGCGCGAGGTCGCCCTGCGCACCGGCATGCAGATCATCTGCGCCACAGGCTTTTTCCATACCGAAAACCAGTGGATGTTTGGCCGGAGCACGTCAAGCTTTCTCCACTGTTTGATGACCGACATCGAGCGGGGCCTCGACGGCACCGGCGTCAAGCCCGGCATCATCAAGTGCTGCACCGACCGGATGGGCGTCACACCCATCAACGAAAGGCTGCTGGAGGCGTCCGCCATCGCCGCCAAGGAGAGCGGCCTGCCGGTGGCGACCCACGCCACCCACCGAAACGACAGCGCGCAGCGCCAGCTGGACGTGCTGGAAAAGCACGGAATCCCGATGAATCGCGTGGTCATCGGCCACTGCGGCGACACCAACGACGTGGACTTCCTCGAAAAAATCCTGCGCCGGGGCTGCTACATCGGCCTCGACCGCTTTGGAGACGACGCGAAGAACCCGCTGGAAAACCGCGTCGAAACCCTGCTGACGCTTTGCCGGCGCGGGTGGCTCGAGCGGCTGCTCATCTCTCACGACTATGTCAGCTTCGTGGACATCGGCCCCTTCGAGTGGCGCTTTGAGCGGGAGAAGGATCCGGACGACGCGCGCTACAACAACCGCTTTATCCACCGGTACGCGCTGCCGCTGATGCGGCAAAAGGGCTTTCCCGAGGAGAGCATCGAGCGGCTCCTCGTGGGCAATCCCCGCGCGTTCTTCGAGGCGTAGCGGCGCTGGCGCTTCGCCGGAGCGCGTGGTATACTTTAGAAAAATCTCCGAAGGAGGCGCTTCATGGGGGCGATTCCAAAACCGGAGCATCCGCGCCCGGACCTGATGCGCGGGCATTGGCTGAACCTCAACGGGACTTGGGATTTCCGGCTGTTTCCGACGGGGGAGGAGGCGGCGGAAACTGAATTTTCCGCGCGGCGGGGCCGATACGGCGCGGCCATCACCGTGCCCTTTTCCTGGGCCGACGCGCTTTCCGGCGTCGGGCGGGACGAGCCGGGTACCGGCTGGTATGCGCGGCGCGCGCGGTTTGACGCGAAGGGGCGCGTCTTTCTATGCTTCGGCGCGGTGGACTACGAGTGCGAGGCCTACGTCAACGGCCGGTTTGCCGGAGCGCACCGCGGCGGCTACACGCCCTTTGGCTTTGATGTCACCGATTTTTGGCGGACGGGCGAGGACAACCTGATCGAGGTTCGCGCGCGGGATCAGCGCCGGCCGTGCCAGACCACCGGCAAGCAGCTCTACGCCGAGATCGCGGGCATCTGGCAGACCGTGTGGCTGGAGGAGCGGCCCGCCGCCTGGCTGGACGACCTGTTCTTTGAGACGCGCTGCGACGGCGGCGTGACCCTTCGGGCGGGGGTGCAGGCGGGCGCCGCGGGCGAGGCGCGGCTTGAGGCCGCCTTCGCGGGGCGTACCTTCGCCTGCGACTGCGCCCTTACGCAGGGGAGAAACGAGATTGAGCTCAGCTTCCGGGTGGAGGATCCCCGGCTGTGGTCGCCGGAGGACCCGCACCTCTACGAGGGCGCGGTGACGCTTTCGTCCGCGTACGGGGAGGACCGCGCCCGGAGCTACTTCGGCATCCGCGAGATCGCCGCCCGGTGCTTTGACGGGCGCGAATATCCCTGGATCACCCTCAACGGGAAGCCCGTCTACCTTTGCGGCGCGCTGGATCAGGCGGTTTACGCCCGGGGCGGCTTTACCGCCGAGGGCGAGCGCGTGTTTGAGGACGAGGCCTGGCGCATGAAACGGCTGGGGCTCAACCTGGTGCGCTTCCACATCAAGCCGGAGGAGCCCCGGATGCTCTACCACATGGACAAGGCCGGCATGATGGTGATGGAGGATATGCCCTGTTTCTGGGGCGAGCCGGACGAGGAGGCCCGGGCCGCCTACGAGGGCGAGATGCGCGAGGTGCTGCTGCGCGACCGCAGCCACCCGTCGATCATTTCGTTCGTGATCTTTAACGAGACATGGGGGCTCTTCCACTTCGAGGGGGGCGAAAAGGCGTACCGCGCCGAGACGCAGAACTGGGTGCGCCGGATGTTTGCCCGCGCCAAGCGCCTTGACCCCACCCGCCTGATCGAAGACAATTCCGCCTGCAATTACGATCATGTGCTGACCGATCTCAACACCTGGCACTTCTACATCAACGGCTACCAGCCGCTGCGCGAGCACGTGGACCGCGTCGTGCGCGAAACCTACGAGGGCTCCGCCTTTAATTACACCGGCGGTGCGCGGCAGGGCCGCGAACCGCTGATGGTGAGCGAGTGCGGCATGGTCTGGGGCGTGGACGGCTCCGCCGGGGATAGCGACATCGCCTGGCAGTACCGGTACATGCTCAACGAATTTCGGCTGCACGAGAAGCTGTGCGGCTTCGTGTTCACCGAGTTCCGGGACGTTGTCAACGAGTTCAATGGCTACTACCGCATGGACGGCCGGGACAAGGATTTCGGCTATGGCGATCTCTGCCGCGGCATGACGCTCCGGGACTTGCATGCCCAGGATTTCGTCGCCATCGACGCGCCGCCCTGCCGGACGGTCCGGGCGGGCGAGGCGGTGCTTCTGCCGCTGGCGCTTTCAAGCTTTTCCGGCCGGGGCGGGGAGGGGGCTCGAATCGCCTGGGCGCTCTGGCACGACGCGCCCGACGGGCGCGTCGTAACGGAGAGGGGAGAACGCCCGATCGGCGGCTTTGGACTGGGCGTCACGGCCCTCGAGCCGCTGACGCTCATCATGCCGGAGGCGGATGCGGCGGCGGTCTGTTCTGTCTGGCTTCTGGACGCCCGGGGCCGCGTGGTCTCGCGGAACTTTACCGCCTTCGACGTCCGGAAACCGGCGCCCGATCCGCAACTTTTGCCGCTGGGCAATCCGGTGGAGGACCGGTTCCCAGTCTCCTGGACGGCGCTGGACGGCGAAAAACTGTGCTTCGGCGGCTCCGGTGAAGCGCGGTTCCGGGTACGGCTGCCGGGCGGCGCCTGCCCGGACGGGCTGGAGCTTCTGTTTGAGGCGGGCGCCAAGCGCGTGCTCGCCAGGGATTCGCGCGAAACGGCGGAGGCGCTGGATCCGCTCCGGTTCTTTCAGGACCCCAAGAGCCTGGTGGACCGCGGCGCGTTCCCCAACTCCTACTTCATGACCGACGAGGAACCCTACCCCTCGGCGGTGGAGGTTTTCGCGGGGGGTGAGCGACTCGGGCGCTTCGAGCTCCCCAACGACCCGGCGGACGCCCGGGGCATACTGAGCTGGCACGCGCAGAAGGACGACCGGAAGCTGGACGAGGCGGGCTCCTACGGATACCTGATCCGGGCCCCGCTGCCCAGCCGGATCGTCCCCGCGCTGTGGCGGGACGGGGCGGTCGACATCGTTCTCCGGGTGACGTGCGGCGGGGGTCTGGCCCTCTACGGACGCCACGCGGGGCGGTACGCGCTGGCTCCGGCCATCCGGATGATTTGACAAAAGGAGAGGATTTCCGTGAAGGCGCTGGTCATGGAAAAGTACAAGGAGTTCACGTACAAGGAGGTGCCCGCGCCGTCGCCCAAGGCGGACGAGGTGCTGGTTCGGGTCAGAGCGTGCGCGGTCTGCGGCAGCGACGTGCACGGCATGGACGGCTCTACCGGCCGCCGCCGGCCGCCGGTGATCATGGGGCACGAGGCCGCCGGTGAGATTGAGGCCGTGGGCGGCGCGGTGAGGGATTTTAAGCCCGGCGACCGCGTGACGTTTGATTCCACCATCTATTGCGGCAAATGCGGCATGTGCCTTTCGGGCAATGTCAACCTCTGCGCGAACCGGCGCGTGCTGGGCGTCTCCTGCGAGGAATACCGCATGGACGGCGCTTTTGCCGAGTACGTGGCGGTGCCGGAGCGCGTTCTGTACCGCCTGCCGGACGGGGTGACGTACCGCCAGGCCGCCATGGTCGAACCGCTTTCGATCGCCTACCACGCCGCGACCCGCACGGCCATCGAGCCGGGCATGGCGGTGGTGATCCTGGGCGTGGGCACCATTGGCATGCTCACCATGCAGGTGGTCCGCAGCTTTGGCGCGGAAACGGTGATCGCCGTCGATATCGACGACAAACGGCTGAAAACGGCGCTGGAAAACGGCGCCACCGCCGCGGTCAACTCCAAGGATGAGGGCGCCCTCGGGCAGATTCTGGCGCTGACGAAGGACGGGCGCGGCGCGGATGTGGCCATTGACGCCACCGGCATCGGCCCGACGGTCAACCTGTGCCTCAAGGCGGTGGCCCTCAACGGCAAGGTGGTCCTGATCGGCAACCTGGCGCAGACGATCGACTTCCCGCTGCAGTGGGTCGTGACGCGGCAGATCAGCATCTTCGGAAGCTGTGCCTCCGCCGGGGAGTACGGAAAGTGCCTGGAGCTGATCGCCGGGGGCAAGGTGGATGTCGACGCCATGATCTCGAAGGCCGTGCCGCTCTCGGAAGGCAACGAGTGGCTGAACCGCCTGTATAACCGCGAAGAAGGCCTCTACAAGGTCGTGCTGATCCCGTAGGGGAGAGGAGGAGAACGCCATGCGCAGGATTAAAACCGCCGTCGTCGGCTGCGGAAAGGTGGGCCATTTTCACGCCCGGTCTTACGCCGCGCTGGAGGCGAGCGAATTTGTGGGCGCGGTGGGCACAAGGCCCGGCCGCGGCGCGGAATTCGGAAAGGCGTACGGCGTGCCGGGCTTCGACAGCCTGGAGGCGCTGGTGAAGGCCACCGGCGCGGAAGCTGTCAGCATCTGCACCCCGCACCCGAACCACGCGACGTATGCCGTGGAGGCGGCGCGCCTTGGACTCCACATCGCGGTGGAAAAGCCGCTGGCCGCGTCGCTTGAGGACAGCCGCGCGATCCTCGGGGCGGCCCGCGCCTCGGGCGTCGTGGGCACCACCATCTGCCAGCGGCGCTTCTACCGCCCCGCCATGAGGGTGAAAGAGGCCATCGACGACGGAAAGCTGGGCAGGCCCATTCTGGGCACCGTCACCATGCTGGGCTGGCGGGATATGGCCTACTACCATTCCGATCCCTGGCGCGGCACCTGGAAGGGCGAGGGCGGCGGCGTATTGGTCAACCAGGCCCCGCACCAGCTGGACCTGCTCTTGTGGTACATGGGGGAGGTCCGGGAGGTCTTTGGCATCTGGGACACGCTCAACCACCCCGGTCTGGAGGTGGACGACACCGCCGTCGCCGTGGTCCGCTTCAAAAGCGGCGCGCTGGGCAACATCGTGGTCAGCAATTCCCAGAACCCGGCGCTGTACGGGAACGTGCACGTGCACGGGGAGAACGGCGCCAGCGTCGGCGTCAAGACCGACGGCGGCGCGATGTTCATCGCGGGCGTCTCCGGCATCGCGGAGCCGCCGGTCAACGATTTGTGGACGGTTCCCGGCGAGGAGGACCGTCTGGCGCTCTGGAACGGGCAGGACGCCGAGTTCTTCCGTTCCATCGACAGCATAGACTACTTTCACCGGGAGCAGCTGCGGGATTTCCTCGGCGCGATTGGGGAGAAGCGCGCGCCGCTCATCACGCTGGAGGACGGACTGAGGACCGTGGAGCTCTTTACCGCCATCTACCGCTCCACCCGCGACCGCGCCGTCGTGCGCTTTCCGCTGGAGCCTGATGCCGATTCGAAGGATTAATGTGTCGTCACGCCGGATCTTTCCGCGCGAGGCTGCGTGCATTCCGCGCATCACAGCGCCGCCGTGCCTCGCTCCGGCTCCTTGCCCTGATCGAAAATCTCTCGATCCTTTGGGATAATTGCTGTTTTTACTTGGTGTGAAAAGCGCCGGAGCACATGCGAAGGCCCCCTGAAAGCCAAGGGCTTTCAGGGGGCCGCTTTCGTACGCCCTCAGCGGATCTGCGTCCAGATGGTCTTGAGTTCCGTATACTGCCGGTTGGCCCAGAGGGACTTGTCGCGGCCGAAGAATCCGGACTGCTTGAACCCGCCGAAGGGGGTGCCGATGTCGCCCTCCGAATAGCAGTTGACGGAGATGGTGCCCGCGCGGATGCCGCGGCTCAGCCGGTGCACGGCGTTGACGTCGTTGGACCACACGCTGGCCTGCAGGCCGTAGGGCGTGTCGTTGGCCATTTGGACGGCCTCTTCCAGCGTATCAAAGGTGCTGACGCCGAAGACCGGCCCGAAAATCTCCTCACGGTAGAGGGTCATCCCGCTCGTCACCCCGTCGAACACCGCCGGCCTTAAAAAGAGCCCGCCGGTTTCCTCAAGGATGCGGTGCCCGCCGTAGACCAGCGCCGCGCCCTCCGCGACGCCGGTTTTGATGTAACCCAGCACTTTCTGAAGATGCTTTTCTTCGATCATCGCGCCGTGGCGGTTCTCCGGGTCCAGCGGGTCGCCCACCTTCCAGCGCGCCACTTCCGCCAGCAGCTTTTCCATGAGCCTGTCCTTGATGTCCCGGTGGACCAGAATTCTGGAATTGGCGGTGCAGTTCTCGCCCATGTTCCAAAGGGCGGCGGAGACGATCTGCTCCGCGGCGTAAGAGAGGTCCGTCACGTCCGGCATGACCACGCAGGGGTTCTTTCCGCCCAACTCCAGCAGCACCCGCTTCAAATTGGATGCGCCCGACTGCGCCAGCAGCTGGCGCCCCACCTCCGTGGAGCCGGTGAAGGTGATCAGGTCCACATCCGGGTGCAGCGCCAGCGCCGAGCCCACCACGCGCCCGTCCCCGGGCACCACGTTCACCACGCCCTCCGGAATGCCGGCCTCGAGGGTCAGCTCCGCCAGCTTTAAAAGCGTCAGCGACGTCAGCTTCGCGGGTTTGGCCACCACGCTGTTGCCGGCGGCCAGGATGGGCGCCAGCTTCCAGGCGGCCATCTGCAGCGGAAAATTCCAGGGGAGCACCGCCGCCACCACGCCGATGGGCTCCCGGACCGCCAGGCTGACCACATCGGGGCCTGTGGCGGTCACCACGTCTTCCAGTTTGTCCGCGGCTTCGCCGTGCCAGCGGAAGCACGCGGCGGTCTCGGGCACGTCGAGTTCCGCGGTGTCGCGGACGGGCTTGCCGCTGTCCATGGACTCCAGCACCGCCAGTTCGTCTCCGCACGCCTCAATCAGTGCGGCGAGGCGCGTCAGCCGCGCCTTGCGCTCCGCCGGGGAGAGCCCCCGCCACCGCCTGTCCTCAAAGGATTGCCTCGCGGCCGCCACGGCGCGGTTTACGTCCGCCTCGCCGCACAGCGCCACTTCCGCGATGGCGGCGCCGCTTGCGGGATTTCGGGTCACAAACGTCCCGCCGGAGGCGGAGGGCGTAAACGCCCCGCCGATGAACGCGCCCGTCGGGCAGAAAACCGAGCGGGCGAGGGAATGGTATTCGTCATGGGTTCGCATCGGATTCGCCTCCTTCTTGGTCAGCCCCGTTCAGCCGCCGGTAAATGGCGCGGGCCGTGGGGGTATCGCCCAGCCCGCCGAGCGTGCATCGCAGCTGAGGCGGCAGCATTTCGCCCGTCCGGGCCATCGCCCGGATGGTCTCGTCCAGCGGGATCACCTTGTCGTAGCCCGCCAGCGCCATGTTGGCGCTGGCCAGCGCGTTGGCACCGCCCATCACGTTTTTGCCGAGGCACGGCACCTCCGTGCGGTCCGCCACCGGGTCACAGGCGAGGCCGGTGATGTTCTGCATCGCGATGGACGCGGCGTCAAGGCAGGTCTCCGCGCCGCCGCCCAGCATTTCCGCCACGCCCGCGGCGGCCATTGAGGAACCCGCGCCGCACTCGGCCTGGCAGCCGGCGATCTCCGCGGAGAAGGTGGCCCCCTCCGCGATCAAAACGCCCACCGCGCCCGCCGCCAGCATGCCGCGCACCGCGTCGTCTTCCGTCAGCCCCGCCGCGTCGGCCAAACCCAGGATCGTTCCCGGCAGGCAGCCGCAGGCGCCCACCGTGGGTGCGGCGACGATCACCTCCATGGCGCTCTTGGCCTCCATGAGGGCGGTGATATAGGGGATGACGGTATCCAGCGCGCCCAGCGGCGCCAGCGCGCCCTGATTTTTTCGCGCCGCGTAACCCGCGGCCTGGGGTCCGAGAATGCGATCGGCCCAAGCCGTGCCCCGAAGCCCCCGCCGGATTCCCCCGCGCATGACGCCCACGAGATCCGCCATCTTTTCCCGGACGGCCTCTTCCGTCATGCCGCTCCGGGCGCTCTCGTAGGCCAGCGCGCAGGCGGAGAGCGAAAGACCGCCTGCGCGGGCATAGGCAAGAAGCTCTCCGGCGGTGGCGAAGGGCACGCGGCAGCCCGGCGCCGTGGGGGCGGGCAGAACCGGCGCGAGGACGATCACTTCGCCCGCGCCGGGGAGGCGGCGGAGCTCCTCCAGCGCCCCGGCCTCCGGCGGGCCGGAAAGCCGGATCTGAACGAGCGGCGCGTCCTCCGATACGATCCCGCCGCCCAAGACGGACGCGGCGCGTGAGCGCGCGGAATCGTCCGCGACGAAGGCCAGCACTTCGTAAAAGTCGCCCGTGACGCTGACCGGATGGCCGTCCAGCCGGAGCATTTCAAACATGCCGCCGCCTGTGGACACCGCGTCCCAGCGGCGCGTCGCGCCCCGGCCGTCGGCGGCCTCAATCCGGTAGTGGCTGGGATGCGTCGCGCCGTAATTGAGGATTCGGAAGCGGATGTCGATCCCCTCCCGCGCCGCGATGGCGCAGGCGTCCGCCACCCGTGGGTCCGTCAGCGGGATGCCCAGAAGCCCGCCTGCAAAGCCGAAGTCCGTGCCGTGGCCCTTGTGGGTCTTGGCCAGGGAGCCGGAGATGTCGAAGTCCACCACCGCGCGGACGGGCCCGTCCGGCAGCGACTGCCGGACGATGCCGCCGATCCGGTGCGCCGCCGCCACGTGGGAACTGGAGGGGCCCCGCATCACGGGGCCGATCACGTCGTTGAAGAGGCCGGGAGGATGCTTCTGCATGATTCGTTCCTCCCGTCAGGCCAGAAGGCCCGCTTCCCGCATCATCAAAAGCACGTTCACCTGCTCCCGTTCCGTCAGCGGCTGGCGGGGCAGGCGGCTGGGGCCGCTGGCGCAGCCCAGCGCTTCCATCATGAACTTGATGGTCTGAATGGCTTTGTAGGGCTGCTCGCAGACGGTATAGAGCGGCAGGTATTTTTCCATCACGGCACGCGCGCCGGTGTAATCTCCGGCCATCATGCGGTCAAAGAGCTGCTGGGACTGTCCGGGCAGCGCGTTGGCGGTGATGGAAATCCAGCCGGCGCCGCCCTTTTCCAGGATGTCGCAGGCCAGGTAGTCGCAGCCGCACATCACGTGGAAGTCCGGCGAAGAGAGGCGGCGGATCTCGTCCACGCGCTGAAGCTCGCCGGTGGCCTCCTTCACGTGGGTGATGTTGGGTTCCACGCTCAGTTCCGCAATGATCTCCGGCGTCAGATCGCTCCCGCAGGAGCCGGGGTTGTTGTACAGCGCCACGGGGATGGAGACCGATCGCGCCACCGCGCGCATATGCTCCACCAGCTCGGCCTTTGAGGGTTTGAAGTAGTAGGGGGCGATCAAAAGAAGCCCGTCCGCGCCGCACACCTCCGCGTGCTGCGCGTGAAGGATGGCCTCCCGGGTGGTCTCCGCGGCGCAGCCCACCATGAACCCGCCACGCCCGGCGATCTCCCGCGCCGCCGCCGCCACCACCGCCTGGCGCTCCTCAAAGGACAGGCTGACGAATTCCCCCGTGCCTCCGCAGACGAGGACGCCTCCGAGCCCCTGCCCGCGATACCAGCGGATGTTCCGGACGAGCCCGGCCAGGTCCACGGACTGGTCGTAATTCATCGGCGTAATGGCCGCGCAGTATACCGTATCGATCGTATGCATGTCGATTATCCCCTCTTTTTACAAAACTGCAGGGTTCAGGCCGCCGAGCGCCTCCGGCAGAAAAAGGCCGTCCTTCTGGACCAGCACGCCGTCAAAGTACACTTCGCCGCCGCCGTGGTCCGGGCGCAGGATCGCCACCAGATCCCAGTGGATGGCGCTCCGGTTGCCGTTGTCGGTCAGGTCCAGCGCGTGGCCCAGCGCCAGATGGACGCTGCCCGCGATCTTTTCGTCAAAGAGCGTCTGCCCGATGGGCGTCAGAAGGTGCGGATTCACGCCGAAGGCGAATTCGCCCGCGAAGCGGGCCCCCTCGTCGGTGTCCAGAATCCGGTTCAGCGCCTCCGGGTGGCTGGCCTCCGCCCGAACCGCCCGGCCGTTTTCAAACCGGAGGGTCACCCCGTCAAAGCGCACGCCCTGGTAGGTGGAAGGTACGTTGAAGGCGATGGTGCCGTTCACCGAATCCCGGACGGGCGCGGTATAGACCTCGCCGTCGGGTACGTTGCGCTCGCCTTTCGAGGACATCTTGGGAATCCCCCGGATTGAGAAACTGAGATCGGTGCCTTCGCGCAGAATGCGGACGCGGTCCGTCCGCTCCATCAGCGCCTTGAGGCGGTCCATCGCCTCGCCGAGCCGCGCGTAATCCAGGCAGCACACCTTGAAATAGTAGTCCTCGAACCGGCTGAGGGACATGCCCGCGGAAAAGGCGTAAAAGGGCGTGGGGTAGAGTGCCACGCACCAACGCACAAGGCCCTCGCGCCTCCTTCGATTGACCGGCTGCCCCACGAGCCGCGCGTAAAGCGACAGCTTTTCACGGGGGACCTCGCCCAGCTCCATCGGGTTATCGGTGGTCACCACGCTGATGGAAGCGTCCATCCCCTCCATGCGCGCGGACTCCCACGCGGCGTCCACCCGCGCCGCCTCCTCGTCGTAGGAGAGCAGAACCTCTTTTTTCAGCGCGTGGTTCTGGATGTCCAGGTGGGGATAGCCGCCCGCCTCGTAGGCGCAGCGGATGATTTCCAGGATCAGCGGGTTTTCCGCGCCGGTTGAACTGATGAGAAGGTGCTCGCCCTTTTGCAGCGCCACCGAGTGGTTCACCAGCTGCCGCGCCAGGAGACAAAGCCGTTCGTCCCGCATGCGTCCACCGCCCTTTCGGTTCTCCCGGGGGCGGGGGGGGGGGGGGGGGGGGGCCCCCCCCCCCCCCCCCGCGTTTTTTTCGTCTCCCCCCGGCGTTCTTTCGTCTCCCCCCGGCGTCTTTTTGTCTCCCCCGGCGTCTTTTCGTTCCTTCCCCCTACTGCGCCTGCTTGATCTGCATCCACTCGTCCTCGTAGAGATCGGAGTACTGGCTGATGTCGGTAAAGAACTCGCAGCGGTCGATGATGTCCTGGGTGGGGTTGATGGTCGTATCGGCCTTCTCTTCGTCTGTGTACATGTCGACGACCGCGGCGACGGGGGTGGAATAGTAAATGTACTGCTGATTCTTATAGGCGATGTCGGAGCGGCACATGAAGTCGATGAACGCCTCGGCGGCCTCGACATTTTTTGAGCCCTTGGGGATGCACATGCCGTCGACCCAGATGTTGGAACCCTCGTCGGGCACCACATAGGCGAGCTTGTCGTTCTTCTCGATGGCATAGAGCGCGTCGCCGGACCAGGCCACGGCCAGGGCGGCCTCGCCCGCGACCATCATGTCCTTGGTCTCGTCGACGTAGTAGGCCTTCACGATGCCGCGCTTCTTCTGGTCGATGAGCACGTCCCGGGCAGCGTCCAACTGGGTCTCATCGGTGGAATTCATGGAATAGCCCAGATACTTGAGGCCCACGCCCAGGGTATCGCGCACTGAGTCCATCATGATGACGTTGTTCTTGTACTGATCGTCAAAGAGCGCGCCCCAACTGGTGACGGGGGCGGAAACCATCCCGGTATTGTAGATGATACCGACGGTCCCCCACATGTAGGCCACGGAATACTTTCCGTCCGGATCATAGGCCGGGGCCTTGATCCAGTTAAGAAGCCCCACGTAGTTGGGCATCTTGGAGGTGTCGAGCTCCGCGAGCATGTCCTCCTTGATGAGCCGCTCGATGATGTAATCGGAGGGGAAGATGACGTCGTAGCTGGACGGGCTGGCGGCGAGCTTGGTGTACAGTTCCTCGTTGGTGGTAAAGTTCGTGTAGACGACCTTGATGCCCGTCTCCTCGGTAAACTGAGTGAGCACGTCCTCGTCGATGTAGTCGTACCAATTGAAGATGGTGAGCGTGGTGCCCGCATAGGGCTTGGAGGCGTCCTTTGCGGCCTCTTGCTTTCCGCAGCCGGCGGCCCCCGCGACCAGCGCCATGGCGAGGAGGATCAGAATTGCCTTTTTGAGTCTTTTCATGGTCATTCCCCTTCCTGTATTATACATTCTCAAGCGACGAGCGCCGATTGATGATGATAAGAAGCGTCAGGATCACCAGAAACATGAGCGCGGAAAGCGCGTACATGCTGGGCGATACCCCGCGCTTGGCGGAACCAAACACGATCATCGAAAGGTTCGAGGCCGTGCCGCCGGTAAAGTAGCTGATGATGAAGTCGTCGATGGACATGGTAAACGAGAGAAGCGCGCCCGTCACGATGCCCTGAGAAATCTCCGGAATGATGACCTTCATGATGGCGTTCATGGGCCGCGCGCCCAGATCCAGCGCTGCCTCGTACATGTTCGGGTTCATCTGCTTGAGCTTGGGCAGAACCGAAAACAATACATACGGCGTGTCGAACACGATGTGCGCCATGGTCATGGTCCAAAATCCCATGGGCAGGTTCACAAATACGAACAAAAGCATCAGCGAAATGCCCGTCACGATGTCCGGCATGGTCATGGGCAGGTACGACATGTTGATGAGCCAGGCCGCCCAGCCCTTTTTCATGGCGTGAATGCCGATGGCCGCCGCCGTTCCCAGAACCGTCGAGACGCAGGTGGCGATGGCCGCCACCTCCAAAGTCAGCCGCAGGGCGTCCATGATGGAGCGGTTGTCGAACAGCTCCGCGTACCACTTCATGGTAAAGCCCGTCCACTGGGCCGAGGACACGGACTTGTTAAAGGACAAAACGATCATCACCGCGATGGGCGCGTAGAGGAACAGAAGGATCAGCCCCAGGTATGTCCAGCGGAACGCCTTTTTCACCACATGCCGCCCCCTTCCCCGTTGGGGTCAACCTTTCTGAGGATGGCGATGGAGAAGATGATGAGCGCCATGAGGATGAGCGAAATGGTGGAGCCGTAGTTCCAGTTGCGGAAGGTCATGAACAGGCTCTCGATCATATCGCCGATGAGGTACGTCATGCCGCCGCCGAGCAGCCGCGAGATGGCGAACGTCGTCACCGCCGGCATGAACACCATGGTAATCCCCGATACCACCCCCGGCACCGAAAGGGGCAGCGTCACCCGCGCAAACACCTGATACGGGTTCGCGCCCAAATCCTCCGCCGCCTCGATGACCCGCTGATCGAACTTGCGCAGGCAGGTGTAGATGGGGAGAATCATGAAGGGCAGGTAGTTGTACACCATGCCCAGAAGCACCGCGCCCTCGGTGTTCAAAAGCTGTCTTCTGCCCGCGCCCAGCCAGACGAGCAGCGTATTGATGACCCCGTTGTCCAGGAGCAGCGCGCGCATGGCGTATGTGCGCAGAAGGAAGTTCATCCACATGGGCAAAAGGATCAGAACAAACAGCGTCTTGTTCCTGGAAAATGCCTTGCTCGCCAGAAAGTACGCCGCCGGGTAGCCGACGACCAGGCATACGGCTGTGCACTGGAGGGCGAGGTAGACGCTCACCCAAACCGTGCGCAGATTCCCCGCCGTGAAAAAGTCCGCCCAGTTGGCCAGCGAAAACGCGCCCGCCTTGGACGTGAACGCGTAGTACACGATGAACACCACCGGCATGATGGTGAACATCGCCATCCAAACGGCGTAGGGGGCGGCGAAAATCGAACGCTTCATCGGATCGCCTGCTCCTCCCTGCGCATGATGTGAATGTTGAACGGCACGATGGACAGACCCACCACGCTGCCCGCGGGCTGCATGGTGGTGGAGTGCACCTTCCAGCGGGAGCCGCCCGCCCGGATCATCATCTCGTAGTGGACGCCCTTGAAGATCACCGACTCCACCTCGCCCGTGAGCATGCCCACGTCCTCGCCCACCACCATGATGTCCTCGGGCCGCACAACCACGTCCACGGCCTCGTTTTTCTGGAAGCCCTCGTCCACGCAGGGGAAGCGGCGCTCCGCCATCTCCACCAGCTCGTCCTCCAGCATCACGCCCGGCAGGATGTTCGATTCGCCGATGAAATCGGCGACGAACGCGTTCTTGGGCTCGTCGTAGATCCTCTTGGGGTCGCCGATCTGGTGGATGCGCCCGCCCGACATCACCGCGATGGTGTCAGACATGGTGAGTGCCTCCTCCTGGTCGTGGGTCACGTAGATGAACGTGATCCCCAGCTCCTGCTGCATGGCCTTCAGTTCCAGCTGCATGTTCTTGCGCAGTTTCAGATCGAGGGCGCCCAGCGGCTCGTCCAGCAGAAGCACCTCCGGCTCGTTGACCAGCGCCCGGGCGATGGCGATCCGCTGCTGCTGGCCGCCGGAGAGGGAATCGGAGGATCTCTTTTCGTAGCCCTCCATGTTGACCAGCGACAGCATGCGGCCCACGCGCTTTTCGATCTCCGATTTCGACATTTTTTTGAGCTTCAGCCCGAATGCGATGTTGTCGAACACGTTCATGTGCGTAAACAGCGCGTATTTCTGAAACACCGTGTTCACCCGCCGCTTGTATGGTGGCACGTCGGTGATGTCCTTGCCCTCGAAAAACACCTTTCCCTCCGTGGGGAACTCGAAGCCGCCGATGATCCTGAGCATGGTGGTCTTTCCGCAACCGGAAGGGCCCAGAAGCGTCAGAAATTCGCGCTTCCTGATATACAGATCGACGTCGCGCAAAACCTGCGTGTCGTCGAAGCTTTTTGAAATTTTCCGAAGCTCGATGAGCCGCATCTCGTCGTACATGTGTGTCACTCCATCTCAGAAGCTGGGGGGCGTCGAAATCCAAAGCACGCGGCACACGCCTTTTCCGGCGTTCACAAGCCGGTGGGGCGCGTTGGGTTTGAAGTAGAAGCTGTCGTCCTTTCGGGCGCGCATGGCGCGGTCGCCCACGATCACCCTGACCGTGCCCGCGAGCACAAAGCCGAATTCCTCGCCCTCGTGAGGGTCGTCCTCGTCCGTCTCTCCGCCCGGCGCCATTTCCACAAGGATCGGCTCCATGCGGTTTTTCTGCGCCGAGGGCACCAGCCACTTGACGAAGCCGCGCATGGTCTCCGCGTCCTCCTTCACGAACATTTCCTCGTCCGTAAAGACGATCTTCTCGTCCGCCGAGTCGCCGAAGAATGTCTTGAGGTCCGTGCCCAGCGACTCCAGTATATCCGTGAGCGTCTGTATGGACGGGGAGGTCAGGTCGCGCTCCAAAAGCGAGATAAAGCCCTTGGAAAGCTCGCAACGGTCCGCCAGCTCTTCCTGAGTGAGCCCCCTCTGCAGCCTGAGCCGCTTGATGGTTTTCCCGATCTGCACGCCCCTCACCTCGGTTTAAAATTACTAAACTTGCAGGCGATTTTTATTAAACCATCCATTGTTAAATATGTCAAGTTAAATCATATCATGCGCCTCGGAGTTTAATAAACTGCGCACGGGGGGGACGAAGGAACGCCGGGGGACGAGACGAAAGAACGCCGGGGGCGCCGCCCCCGGACCCCTGCTCAAAGGCCTTAGGCCCTTGAGAATCCCATACGGGGTAAAAAAAATGGTATGTGGGCGACGCGGCGGCCCGAACCCCGCGCCACCGAGTCTGCTATTTGGCGATGCCCTGCAAAAAATTCGGACCGGTCGTGGTTGGGCCCCCGACCGGTTCGACGGACGATATTTGGATTTCTCTCCCAGTATGGGATTCTCAAGGGACAGTGTCCCTTGAGCAGGGGTTTGGGGGCGGAGCCCCTGGTCAGCACAACTCCCTTGCACAGCCGGATCCCTTGTGGTATAATGGATGTCTACGCAAAAACCGGGAGGTGTGTGAGCATGGCTGCGACGGAACACCCGGCATACGCCGAGGAAGCCGGGCATCTGGTAGAGACGCGGGAGATCATCGAACGGGAACGGCAGGTGGCGGTGAACGACCGGCTGGCAGCGGAGGGCGGGCTGAGCACCGCGCGGATGTACGATCCGGACGCGCTGCCGCTGCGCGAGATGATGTATCTCCGGGCGCTGCAAACCGAGCGGAACCTGGGCCAGGCGCTTCGGAAGCCGTACTTCACGCGCATCGACTTCACGGAAACGGGCGGCGGTCCCCGGACATACTACATCGGGAAGTACGGCGTTTTGCGGACGGACTCGCTGGAGGTCGAGGTGGTGGACTGGCGCGCGCCGGTGGCAAACCTCTACTATTCCGGGCAGATTGGCCCGTTGAAGTACGAGGCCCCGGACGGCATCATTGAGGGCGAACTGACGCTCAAGCGCCAATTCAGCATCGAGGACGGCGCGATTCAGACCATTTTCGACGCGGACATCGTCTCCCAGGACGAATTCCTCCAAGGGGTGCTCGGGGAGACCACGGGCGAGCGGCTCCGGGAAATCGTCACCACCATTCAGGCGGAGCAAAACTACGTCATCCGTTATCCCATCGACAAGAATCTCGTCGTGCAGGGCGTCGCGGGCTCGGGCAAGACCACCATCGCGCTTCACCGCATCGCCTATCTCATGTACACATACCAGCAAAGGCTCCGCGCCGACAACATGCTGATTCTCGCCCCCAACCCACTGTTTCTCAATTACATCGCGCAGGTACTCCCCGATCTCGGCGTGGAAAACGTGCGCCAGACGACGTTTCAGCGCCTCATGGACGATTGGCTGGCGGGCGCGCTGCCCAAAATAAAGCCGTCGACGGCGCTGGAGGACGTGCTGGAAATGGACGAGGTCACCCTCGCGGCCTACACCCAGACGCAAAGATACAAGGGCTCCCTGAACATGCTGGCGCGGCTCGACCGCTGGCTTGACCGGTACGAGGAATCGTTCCCGCCGGACGAGGACATTATGTTCGGCCCCATTCCCGTCTACAAGGCGGACGAGCTGCGCAAATTCCTGCTGGTGGACGAAAAGCCGTTTCCATTAAAGAGGCGGCTGGACGAGCTGAAAAAACAGCTCAAGCTGCGCGCCGCCCAGGCCGCGCATTCCATCTCCGAATGGTATGAGCGCGAGTGCGACCGGCGGATCACCGAGCTGCCCAAGACCATCGCGTCCAAGGAAGAGCGTACCCGGAAGGCGCAAAAGCTGCACGATTCCATGCTCGAGCGCCAGAAGCAGCTCAAGAAGCAGCGGCTGGATTTCCCTAAGAACGCCATGAAGCTATTCCCGACGCTGGACCCGAAAAAGCTGTACCTGCAATTTCTGGAGGATCAGCTGGCGGACGGCGCGACGGGCGGCATGAAGCGCGCGGCGGAGTACACAGTCTCCAAAAACGCGTTCGAGCGCGAGGACATCGCGCCCATTGCGCTCATCGCCATGCGCACATTGGAACTCAAAAGGCTCGACATTCGCCATATCGTTATCGACGAGGCGCAGGATTTCAACCCCTTCGAGGTCGAATTATTAAGGAGAATGGCCCGCGGCGCGACCTTCACCATCGTGGGCGACCTCATGCAGGGCATCGCGGGCTATCGCGGCCTCGCCAGCTGGGAGGAACTGACCGTCGGCGTGTTCGAGGGTTCGGCGAGCCGCCACGAGCTCATCACCAGCTACCGGAACACCATCGAGATCATGGGCTTTGCCTCCCGCGTGGTCAAAAACATGCCCGTCGCGGGCCTCCGGCCCGCCCAGCCCGTTCTGCGCCACGGCGAAGCGCCCCTCTTCGCGGAAGGCGGCGAGAAACAGCTTGCCGAAACCGTCGCGGAATGGACGGACGCAGGCCTCCGCTCCATCGCCGTCATGGCGCGCTCGCGCAAAAGACTCGAGGCGCTTTCCAAAAAGTTCGGCTGGACCGTCCTCGACCCCCAGGCCGACAGCTACCCCGCCGGCGTTGTGCTCGCCCCCGCCGACGCCGTCAAGGGCCTCGAGTTCGACGGCGTGGTCGTGCTCGACGCCGACGAGAAAAATTTCCCCGCGCGCCCCCTCGACGCCCGCCTCCTGTACGTCTGCCTCACCCGCGCGCTCCACAAAATGGCGGTGTTCTACGAGGGCAGGGCGACGGAGCTACTGGGAGAGTGACGGCAGGGGCTCCGCCCCTGCACCCCGCCAAAGGGACATTGTCCCTTTGGAATCCCTTACTCCGCCGCTGCGCGGCGGGGAACGGATTTATTTATACGCAAAAACTTTGCTCGCGCAAGCGGGGCTGGGCCCCCGTGCGGGCGACGGACAATATTCAATTCTTACCCAGTTTGGGATTCTCAAGGGACATTGTCCCTTGAGCGGGGTCTGGGGCAGCGCCCCAGCGTACCCCGTCCCTCCCCCTCGGAGGCCATATGGAAGTGCTGTACTGCGACAATCACATACTGGTGGCGGTGAAGCCGCCGAACATGCCCTCGCAGGCGGACGCCTCGGGGGATTTGGACATGCTCACGGAACTGAAGGGATATATTGGCATAAAATACAAGAAACCGGGCAACGTATATCTGGGTCTGGTGCACCGGTTGGACCGTCCGGCGGGTGGCGTGATGGTGTTCGCGCGGACGAGCAAGGCGGCGGCGCGGCTGGGCGCGCAGTTTCAGGCGCACGCCCAGGGCAGGAAGTATCTGGCGGTGGTGGAAGGCGAGCTGCGCGAGGCGCGGACGCTCGTGGACTTTCTCGTCAAGGGCGCGGACGGCATGGTGCGCGTGGTCGGGGAGGACGCCCCGGGAGCGAAGCGCGCGGCGCTTGTGACCGTGCCGGTTATGGTACGGGACGGACTGACGCTTGTGGATGTGGAGCTCATGACAGGGCGCGCCCACCAGATCCGCGTCCAGCATGCGCGCATCGGCCATCCGTTGTGGGGCGACATGCGCTACGGGAACGGCGTGGCGGGCCGGCAGCTGGCGCTGTGGGCGTACAGCCTTTCGCTCCAGCACCCGACCCGTGACGAAATTTTGACATTTCAGTCAAAACCACCGCGAAGCGGCGCGTGGGAGGCGTTTTATGATATCATTGTTGAGAGGTTCCCCGATGCGCAGGGGTAGCCGGGCCGCCATCGTGTTCGCGTGCTGCGTGCTGGCGATCCCCACGTGCGTACGCATGATGGATGGCTTCCGGGCCGAAAGTCTGGCGGCGTCCGTCGCCATGGGCGCGCTGCTGGGCGCGGTGCATGTGGCGGTCCGGCCCATCATCCGCATCCTGTCGATCCCCATCGGCTGCCTCACAATGGGCCTCATCCAGCCTGTTATCGACATCGCGCTTTTGTATGCGTGCGCGCATTTTGTGGAAGGATTTTCCATCCTAAACCCGCTGCACGCGCTGTTGGCGGTGATCCTCATCAACGCCGTCTGCGCCATCGCCGCGGGCAGGCATTGACGGCGCGGTCACAATAATACCGCAATTCGTTGCGGCAACATTGCCATGAGCCGCTTCGTCCAATCTCCTGATTATTGAGGTGCGCACATGAAACAAACTGCGGGCACATCCCGCCGCGAACAGCTCCGCGTCCTCGAGGACAGGCGGCTCGCCTTCGCGGAGCGGGTTCGGGGGGAGGGGTTCGACCCCGAGGATTCCCTCTACATACAGCGCGAAGGCGGCTTCTGGGGCTTGGCGCGCAACGGAGACGAGCGGTGCCTCCTCTACGGCCCCGGGCCGGGAGAAGACGCCGATTTTCGCGTGGACCGCTACCCGCCCGCCGCGCTCACGGTGGGCATGCTGCCCGTCCGGGTGGAATCCACGGGCCTGGGCGGCGCGTTCGGACTGGGCCAGAAGGGCGGCGAAGGGTTCACACTCGTCGTCCTCACGCCCGAGGGCGGGCGCGTCGAAATGACGCTCCTTTCCGACCTCGGCGCGCTTCTCGAAACCGACCGGCGGGACAACGGGCTTCTCTCCCCCGTCCGCGCCCGCGGCGACGCCAACTTTGTCTGGCGCTTCCGCACGGCGGGCCGCGCGGAGGTGCGCGACGTGTGCGAAAGATGGCGCGATCGCATGTCCCATTGAACCAATTACAACGGGCGTCGCAATTTTTGGCATTATTTATGCCAGACATTGCATGAAACCACAACAGAGGTTGTTGCGTCTCATATACGCAACAAAAACACAGAGGTGCTCGAAATGAAAGTAAAACTGCTTGCCGCGCTGCTTGCCGCGCTCATGACGCTGACCGCCTGCGGGTTCATCGCCGTCGACGACGACGGGGAGACCGTGCTGAGCCGGGTCATGAGCGGGACGGCACACAGCGAGTCCCGAACGACGCCGACGCCTTCGGCGACACAGACGACATACGCGGATGTCGAGATTCAGACGCGCCTGATCGAGCTCGGCTTTCTGACGGGAACCGCGGACGGAATATTCGGGCCGCGCTCCACAGAGGCGCTCAAGGCGTTCCAGACGTTCTGCGGCTTTGAGGCGACGGGCGAAAAGGACGAAAAGACGCTTGAAGTGCTTTTCGGCGACGAATCGGCGCTCCCCACCCCCTCCCCCACGCCGCTGGCCAACGGTGCGCGCGACGACGAGACGGTCACAACCGTCAAGGACATCCAGACAAGGCTCATCGAGCTTGACTACCTTACCGGCACGGCCGACGGCATCTTCGGCGCGGGCACGGAGGCCGCCATTCGGGAATTCCAGGAAGCGAACGGCCTGACCGCAACCGGCGCGGCGGATGCGAATACCCTCGTCCAGCTGAACGCGGTTTCCGCCATTCCGAAGCCGACGCCGGAGCCGACCCCCCGGGCCAGAGGCGCCAAGGGCGACGAAATCAAGCTCATTCAGCAGGCTTTGCAGGTCATGGGCTTCATGAGCGGCTCGGCCGACGGCGATTTCGGCGGCGGAACCGAGACGGCGGTGAAACTCTATCAGCAGTACGTGCACGACCGGGAGGTCGCCTACTACGAGGCGAACCCCACCCCCTCCCCGACGCCCACCATCGCTCCGACCCCCGAACCCACTCTGGAGCCCACCGCGACCCCGGACGCGACGGCGGGCATCACGCTCTTGAATGAAACGGAGCAGCCCGAGGTAACGGACGAGCCCATCGGGACTGGCACCGAAGCTACCGTCGAGCCCACCCCGACGCCCTACGAGCCGGACGGCATCGTGACCGACGATCTCATGGCGGACATCATCTCCATGAAAAACGTCACCCTCTACGTCGAGGATCTCGCGCGCGGCGCGGCGACCAACGCGGACGAGGTGACGCGCCTCCAGCGCAGGCTTGCGTCCCTCTGGTACCTCTCCAGCTACAACGGCATCGACGGCCAGTTTGGCGCGGGCACCGAGGCCGCCATCAAGTACTTCCAGAAGCGCAACAGCCTCGAGCAGACCGGTGTCGCGGACGAGGCCACCCAGCGGCTGATGTATTCCTCCGCCGCCATCAAGTCCGACCGTCCCGCGAACCCCTACAAGGTCAAGATTTCCGTGGCTGACCAGAAGGTGTACGTCTATGAATGGGTCGCGGGCGACTATACGAAGCTTGTGAAGTCCATGGTCTGCTCCACCGGCACCAAGACCAATCCCACCCCCTACGGCACATGGGCCGCGGGCGGGCCTGTGGGCAGGTGGTACTACTTCAAGGAATTTGACTGCTGGGCCCAGTATGGCTACGTCATCGTGGGAGGCATCATGTTCCATTCGGTGCTCTACGACGAGAAGGACACCGACACCCTCCGCCAGGGCTCCGTCAACGCCCTCGGCTCCCGCGCCTCCCACGGCTGCATCCGCCTCAAGGTGGACGACGCCAAGTGGATCTACAACAACTGCGCGGCAGGCACGCTGGTGACGGTGTACTAACCGGGAAGGGAAAGACGGCCGGGGGGCTCCGCCCCCGCACCCCCAGCGGCGTACCGATTGAATCGAGATTCAATCGGTGCGGTCGCACGGCAGCTTCGCCGTGGGCGAAGCTGGTCCCTACGGGACTGAATTTGACGCATTCCATGCGGCAAATTCACCGAAGCGACTTGGCTTGCCTCCGGCAAGCCAACCTCCAAGGGACATTGTCCCTTTGGAATCCCATACTGATTGTGGGAAAAATCCATACTGTCCGTCGACGGCGCGGGGGGCCCAAACCCCACGCCGTCGATTTTTACGTTGGCGTGCGCATACACTGGGGTGGGGGTGGGGGCATGGAGCATGGGGTTGCGGTGATCAGGCGGAGCGAAAAGCGGTCGCGGTACTATGACCGCGTCCGCGTTTTGACGTGCGCGGCCGCGTATCCGGAATTTATGTCGCGGAATTTTCCATGGGTTCTCAATCGGATCAATCAGGAGTACCGACGCGGAATGGAGGCGTTCTTCCGCCAATTCTTCACCGAGCTTTACCCGGCCGCCGTGGAATGGTACCTCGAGTCCTCGCGCAACGGGTATCTGTTCACGCCCTACGAGGCGGAGATGAGCTACACCGTCACCTATAACCGACGCTGCGCCATCAGCCTGTATTTCGACAGCTACCAGTTTACCGGCGGGGCGCACGGCAACACGGTCCGGACGAGCGACACCTGGAACCTGAACAAGGGGACCCGGATGCGGCTTTCGGATTTCTTTCAGGCGGAGAGCGATTATCACGCCTACATACTCGAAAAGATCGACGCGCGGATTGCGGAGATGATCGCGGCGGGAAACGACATCTTTTTCGGCGATCCCAACGAACTCGCCCGCGATTATTTTGACGAGCAAAATTTTTATCTCACCGCCGATGGGATCGTCATTTACTATGGGCTTTACACCGTCGCGCCTTACGCCAGCGGAATTGTGGAATTTTTGATTCCCTGGGCGAAGGGCGAAGTCATCCGGCCGAGCTGCGAAATCTGAGCGCATTCCACATCTTCCCATCATCCGCGCCTCCCGTTTCGGGCATATTAGCCGGGACGGGAGCTGATTTTATGACGATTGGACTTATTCTATTAATCATCACCGGGCTTCTGATCGCCTTCGGCGTGGGCCAGAGGGTGCTGGACAGACTGAGGCTCACGGACGCGCAGGCATACGTGTTCATCGCGCTCATCATCGGGCTGGGCTTCGTGCCCAACATCCCGCTGGGGCCGGTTGAGGTGAACCTCGGCGGCTGCGTCATCCCGCTGATCCTGAGCGTCTACCTGTTCATCAAGGCGGATACCGCCTGGGAAAGGTGGCGCGCGATCATCGCGTCGGTGGTGACGGGCGCGGCCATCTGGGCGCTGATGCGGTTTTTGCCCAACGAGCCGGAAAAGATGCCCTTCGATCCCAACTGGATCTACGGCGTCGCGGCGGCGGTCATCGCCTACGTCCTGGGCCGTTCGCGCCGCTGCGCGTTCATCGGCGGCGTGATGGGCGTTCTGCTGGCGCAGACCGCTTCCCTCATTCCCGTGTGGAACGCGGGCGTGAACCAGTCTTTGGTGCTGGGCGGCGCGGGAGCCTTTGACACGGTGGTGATCGCGGGCTTTCTGGGCGTGATCCTCGCAGAGCTCGTGGGCGAAATCTTCGAGCGCATCAAGCGCGGCAACAAAAAGCCCACGCGCGAGTTCAAGGACGGCGACTTTGTGAAGGAGGAGCACCGCAAATGAAAAAATTCGCGTTGGCCTTCGCCTTTATGGTAGCGGTTTCGGGCTTCTTCGCGCCCGTGGCCGCGGCGTCCGGCGTCCTTGACGAGACCCTCGAAACCGACGGCGACTGTATCTATTCTCTCTATTCCGAGGACGGGGAATTCCTTACCATGCGCGCCGCGCGCATGTACGTGGACGACGAGTACATCGCGGGGGACGACAGGCACTTCCAGATCACGCGCGTCGACGACGAAAAGTGCGAGGCCTACGCGGAGTATTTGGGCATCGACAGGGCGGAGGCCATGACCGGCGACGAAGCGCAGGCCGTTTTCGCGGCGCTGGCGGAGGCGTCCGGCGGCACAAAGACCATCGCCATGTACTCCACCCACTCGGACGAATCCTACGTGCCCAACGACGGCGACTATTCCAAGCTCAAGAACGCGGGCATCTACGACGTAGGCGAGGCCTTTAAAAAGGCGTTGGAGGAGAAGGGCATCAACGTCACCTACTCCGAAAAAACCTTCCTTCCCCATGACACGGGCGCGTACTCGCGCTCGCGCTCCACGGCGGTGGAGCTTCTGAAAAAGAGCCCCGACGCGCTCTTTGACATCCACAGGGACGCCGTGCCCGCCTCCCAGTACGACACCACGGTGAACGGCACCGAGATGAGCAAGGTTCGTTTGTTCGTCGGAAAGCGCAACCAGAATTCCGACGCCAACAAGTCCTTTGCCAAGACCATCAAGGCCACCGCCGACGAAAAGTACCCGGGGCTCGTCAAGGACATCTATATGGGCAAGGGCAACTACAACCAGGAGCTCTATCCCAAGGCGCTGCTCTTCGAGTTCGGCACCCACGAGATCAACAAGGACCTGGTCATCAAGTCCACCTCGTACATGGCGGACGTGGTGAACACCGTGCTCTATGGCGGGGAAACCGCTCAGGCAAGCGAAAAGGCGACCCAGAAAGAAACGTCCAAGGGCTCGTGGAAGGGCATCGCGTGGGTCGTGGGCATCGCGATCGTGGCGGCCGCCGTATTCGCCTTCTTCCAGACGGGCAAGTTCGGGGGCGCGTGGGACAAACTCAAGCACACCACCAGCGAGCTGACCGGCGGTTCGGCGGGCAAGCGGAACAAAAAATAGTTTGGATTTCAGGCTGCGGACGACGTGATCGTCCGCGGCCTTTTTCCGCGTTTTTCATTCTGTTGGAAGCACCTGTTAAAACTCGCGTTTTCGCTTTATAACTGTGCAAAAAAGTGATATAATAATATAGTAGGAAAATTTACTCGAGGAGTGCTTGAATGTCCAGAGATAATCATTACGACGAGAGTCAGATACAGGTGCTGGAGGGCCTCGAGGCAGTGCGCCGCCGCCCCGGCATGTACATCGGCTCTACCGACGAGCGCGGGCTTCATCATCTCGTGTACGAGCTTGTGGACAACGCGGTGGACGAGGCGCTCGCCGGCTATTGCGACACCATAAACGTGACCCTTCTGGCGGACGGTTCCGTGCGCGTGGAGGACAACGGGCGCGGCTTTCCCGTGGGCATCCATCCCAAGATGGGGCGGCCCGCCGTCGAGGTGTGTCTCACGGTTCTGCACGCGGGCGGCAAGTTCGGCGGCGGGGGCTACAAGGTATCGGGCGGGCTGCACGGCGTTGGCGCGTCCGTGGTCAACGCACTTTCGAGCCACCTCAAGGTCACAGTCTATCAGGACGGCAAGGTTTACGAGCAGGAGTATGCCCGGGGCAAGATTCTCTACGACCTGAAATGCGTGGGCGAGACGGACAAGACCGGCACCACCATCGCGTTCTATCCGGACGTCAAGACCGGGGAGACCCCCGAGCCGGGCATCTTCGAGACCGGGAAGTTTGAGTTTGACACCCTGCGCACGCGCTTCCGCGAGATGGCGTTTCTCAACAAGGGCATCAAAATCACGCTCGTCGACGAGCGCGTGGAGCCGAGCCTCGAAAAGACGTACCACTACGAGGGCGGCATCATCTCGTTCGTGGAATACCTGAACCGCAACAAGGAGCCCCTCACCAAGGAGCCCATTTACATCGAGGGCGCCCGGGACACCTCCACCATCGAGGTAGCGCTCCAGTGGAACGCGGGCTTTACCGAAAGCGTTTTCTGCTTCGCCAACAACATCCTGAATCCCGAGGGCGGCACGCATCTGGCGGGCTTCCGCTCGGCGCTCACCCGCGTCATCAACGATTACGGCCGCAAGGCGAAGATTCTCAAGGATTCGGACGCCAACCTCGCAGGCGAGGACGTGCGCGAGGGCCTGACGGCCATCATTTCCGTCAAGCTCGTCGAGCCCCAGTTCGAGGGCCAGACAAAGGCAAAGCTGGGCAACTCCGAGATCCGCCCGGCGGTGGATTCCCTGGTCGCCGAGAAGCTGTCCACCTATTTCGAGGAGAATCCCGCCGCCGCCCGCGCGGTCATGGACAAGTGCCTTTCCGCCGCCCGCGCGCGGGAGGCGGCCCGCAAGGCGCGGGATCTCACCCGCAGAAAGACCGCGCTGGAGTCCGCGGCGCTGCCCGGAAAGCTCGCGGACTGCTCCGAGCGCGACCCGGCCAAGTGCGAAATCTTCCTGGTCGAGGGCGATTCCGCCGGCGGCAGCGCCAAGACCGGCCGCGACCGGCACTTCCAGGCCATCCTTCCCCTGCGCGGCAAAATCCTGAACGTCGAAAAGACGCGCATGGACAAGGTGCTCGCCAACGCCGAGATCAAGGCTATGATCACCGCCTTCGGCGGCGGCTTCGGTCAGGACTTCGACCCGGAGAAGCTCCGCTACCACCGCATCGTCTGCATGACGGACGCGGACGTCGACGGAAGCCACATCCGCATACTGCTCCTGACCTTCTTCTACCGGCACATGCCCAAGCTCATCGAGGACGGCTACGTCTACATCGCCCAGCCGCCCCTCTACAAGGTGACGCGCGGCAAAACCTCCCGCTACGTCTACGACGACGAGGCGTTGCAGGCCTACCTTGACGAGCTGGGCCGCGACGCCAAGCCCGAAATCCAGCGCTACAAAGGCCTGGGCGAGATGAGCGCGGAACAGCTCTGGGATACCACCATGAACCCCGAAACCCGCGTCATGCTCCGCGTCCAAATGAAGGACGCCATCTCCGCGGACGAAATGTTCACCCTGCTCATGGGCGATCAGGTCGAACCCCGCCGCGAATTCATCGAACAGAACGCGCAGCTCGCGGAGCTGGACATCTGACGGGGAGAACGCCGGGGCTCCGCCCCGGACCCCGCTCAAGGGCTGACGCCCTTGAGAATCCCATGCCGGGTTGAGGGAAATTGCGGATTCGTTCCCCATATGGGGATTCCAAAGGGGTTCAGTCCCTTTGGCGGGGGTCCGGGGGCAGCGCCCCCGGCGTCGCCCCGGCGCTACTTCTACGTTGAAGGGAGACCAAGCCCTTGGCTGATATTGAGAATTTCAACATTGGGACGCTGAAGCCCCGGGACATCGAGGATGAGTTAAAGACCTCCTTTATTTCCTACGCCATGACGGTGATTGTGAGCCGCGCGCTGCCGGACGTGCGCGACGGGCTGAAGCCGGTGCACCGACGCATTCTTTACTCCATGGTGGAACTGGGCGTGACGCCCGACAAGCCCTTCCGAAAGTCCGCGCGCATCGTGGGCGACGTATTGGGCAAGTACCATCCCCACGGCGACACGGCGGTTTACGACGCCATGGTGCGCCTGGCGCAGGACTTTTCCACCCGGGCGCTGCTGGTGGAGGGGCAGGGCAACTTCGGCTCCGTGGACGGCGACGGCGCGGCGGCCATGCGTTACACCGAGGCACGGCTTTCGAAGCTGTCCATGGAAATGGTGCGGGACCTTGACAAGGAGACGGTGGATTTCTACCCGAACTTCGACGAGACGCTGATGCAGCCGGAGGTCATGCCCAGCCGGTTCCCGAACCTTCTGGTCAACGGCTCGGCGGGCATCGCGGTGGGCATGGCGACCAACATCCCGCCCCACAATCTGGGCGAGGCGGTGGACGCCGTCGTCTGTATGATCGACAATCCGGACGCCACCGTCGACGACCTCATGGAGCACATCAAGGGCCCGGACTTCCCCACAGGCGGCGTGATCCTCGGCAAGCGGGGCATCTACGACGCCTATCACGAGGGCCGCGGGCGCGTCATCACCCGGGCGAAACACGAATTCGAGGAAATGCCGGGGAACCGCCAGCGCATCGTGGTGACGGAAATCCCCTACATGGTCAACAAGGCCAAGCTCATCGAGAAGATCGCGGAACTGGTGCATGAAAAGCGGCTGGAGGGCATCTCCGACATCCGGGACGAATCCGACCGTTCGGGCATGCGCATCGTCATCGAGTTAAAGCGCGACGTGAACGCCAACGTGGTTCTGAACTACCTCTACAAGCACACCCAGATGCAGGAGACGTTCGGCGCCATCATGATCGCGCTGGTGGACGGCACGCCCAAGGTTCTGTCCCTGCGCGAGATCATATACCACTACCTCCAGCACCAGAAGTCCGTCATCACCCGGCGGACCCAGTACGACCTGGACAAGGCGCTGGCGCGCAGCCACATTTTGGAAGGGCTCATCATCGCCCTGGACCACATCGACGAGGTGATCGCGCTCATTCGCGGCTCGCGCGACGGCGCGGAGGCCAAGGAAGGGCTCATGACGCGCTTCGGGCTTTCGGAAAGGCAGGCCCAGGCCATCCTCGACATGCGGCTCCAGCGGCTTACCGGCCTCGAGCGCGACAAGATCGAGGCGGAGTACGCGGAGCTTCAGAAGCAGATCGAGTATTTCCGCGCGGTGCTGGCGGACGAAAAGCTGGTGCTGGGCATCGTCAAGGACGAAATTCTCGAGATCAAAAGGCGCTTTGCCGATCCGCGCCGCACGGAAATTTCCGCGCTGGACGGCGAAATCGACATGCTCGACCTCATCCAAGAGGACGACATGGTGGTGACGCTCACCCACTACGGGTACGTCAAGCGCGTTTCGAAATCCGCCTACCGCGCCCAGCGGCGCGGCGGCAAGGGCATCACCGCAACGGCCACCCGCGAGGAGGACTTTGTGGAGCAGATGTCCATCAACTCCACCCACGACCCCATCATGTTCTTCACCAACCGCGGGCGTGTGTACCAGCTCTGGTGCTACGAAATTCCCGAGGCGGGCAGGACGGCCCGGGGCACGGCGATGGTGAACCTTCTCCAGCTCGACCCGGGCGAAAAGGTGACGGCCATGCTGGCGGTGCCGGCGGAAAAGGTCGAGGGCCACTACCTCATCATGGCGACCCGGAACGGCACCATCAAGCGCACCGAGCTTTCGGAATTTACGAACCTCCGGCGCGCGGGGCTCATCGCCATCGTGCTGCGCGAGGACGACGAGCTCATCGGCGTGACCCTCACCGACGGCAGCCGCGAGCTGATTCTCGGCTCCCGGGGCGGCATGGCCATCCGGTTCAGCGAGGAGGACCTGCGGCCCATCGGCCGGTCCGCCATGGGCGTCAGATCCATGGAACTGGACGCGGACGACCGGGTCGTGGCCATGAGCATGGTGGAGGAGGGCGCGGAGGTGCTGGCCATCACCGAGCTCGGCTACGGAAAGCGCACATCTATCGACGAATACCGGCTCCAGTCCCGAGCGGGCAAGGGCATCCTCGCCATGCGCCTGACGGACAAGACGGGGTATCTGGCGGGCCAGATGCTGGTCACCGAGGGCGAGGACATCCTCGTCATCACCGACGACGGAACCATCATCCGCACGCCTGTGGACACGATTCCCATCCTCGGCCGGGCCACCCAGGGCGTGCGCGTCATGCGCGTCCAGGAGGGAAGCCGCATTGCGAGCTTCGAGCGCGCGGAGGCCGAGGAGGAAGAGGACGCCGGGGAGGAAGACACGGAAGAGACCGCCGCGGCGGAGAAGGATGAGGAGATTTAAATGACGGCGCATGAAAAACGCGCGGGCGAGCTGTTCCTCGAGGGTTATAACTGCGCACAGTCGACGTTCGCGGCGTTCGCGGACGTCTTGGGCATGGACGAAAAGGCGGCGCTCAAGCTGTCCTCCGCGTTCGGCGGGGGCATCGGGCGGCTGCGCGAGGTGTGCGGCGCGGCCAGCGGCATGATGATGGTGCTGGGCGTTGTCGAAGGATACGATGTTCCCGACGACGAAGAGGGCAAGAAGGCGTACTACGCACGCATTCAGGCGCTCATGGGCAAATTCAAGGACGAGTGCGGCTCCTACATCTGCCGGGAGCTTCTGGACGTGGCCGGCCCCGAGGAGCCTACGCCGGAAAAGCGCACCGCGAAGTACCACCGGGAAAGGCCGTGTGGGCAGTGCATCCGGTACGCCGCGCGGCTGGTGGACGAAGAGGTACTCAGGTGCGAGTGACGGTCATAGACGGACAGGGAGGCCGACTCGGGCGGCAGTTGGTCGAAGCGATTCTCGCCCGGTACCCGGACTGCGAGCTGACCGCGGTGGGCACAAACACCATCGCCACGGCGGCCATGATCCGCGGCGGGGCGCACCACGCGGCCACGGGCGAAAATGCGGTCGTGGTCGCCTGCCGCACGGCGGACGTCGTCGTCGGGCCCATCGGCATCGTCATCGCGGACGCGCTCTACGGCGAGGTGACCCCCGCCATGGCCATGGCGGTGGGCCAAAGCCGTGCCGCGCGGGTCTTGATTCCCATGATGAAGTGCGACAACATCATCGCGGGCGTCCGGGATTTGAGCATTCAGGAGCTGGTGGACGACGCGGTGGAAAAGCTTTCCTCGACGTGCAAATTATAAATCGGAAATCGGAAAAACAATCTCCAAACGCGCCAATAAAATCAACAATGCCGTTGTAGAATGGACGAAGTTGTGGTAAATTATTGGACAAACGCGTTTGGAGGTTTTTTCTATGATGGTAACGGTAATCGGGCGCGGACACTCCGGGACGCGCGCGATGTCACATACGCTCTCCGAGAGCGGCGTCTTTATGGGCGCGCAGCTCAACAAGTCCGGCGATCTCATTCCCGCCCAGGACATGTACGAGGCCTGCCGGGTCATGGCCAAATACGTCGACTACAAGGGCGGCCTTTCGTGGGACTTTTCCCGACTCCACACCATGCCCATCGATCCCGCCTTCACGCGGCTCGTGGAATCTTTCCTCGCTTCCGTGCTTGCCAGCGACGCGGAAAACCGCGGCTGGAAGCTCCCTGAAACCACCCTCGTCTACCCCTGGATCGTCCGCATGTTCCCGGACATCAACTACATCCACTGGGTGCGCGACCCACGCGACTGCATCCTCAACAGCCATCTCACCGACGACCTTACCGACTTTGGTATTCAATACGAGAAAACCGACGATGTTCGGAAAAATCGCGCCATCAGCTGGAAGTACCAGCGCGAAATCGTAAAGGCGACCCCCGCGCCCGCGCACACCATCTCCGTGCGCTTTGAGGACATGGTCTTCAATCAGGACGAAACCCTCGCCCGCGTCTCCTCCTTCCTGGGCATCCCGCTTGCCAAAATCCCCATGCGCACCGATTCCGTCGGCCGCTATAAAACCGATGAGGGCGAGCACATGTTCCCGTTTTTCGAGGCCGAAATGCAGGCGTGCGGGTACGGGGATTAACGAAGGAGACGAGGGAAACGCCGGGGCTCCGCCCCGGACCCCGCTCAAGGGCTGGCGACCTTGAGAATCCCATACTGGATGGGAAAATAAAATATGGCGTGTCGTCGGCGCGGGGGCCCAAGCCCCGCACCTCCGAATTTGCTTTTTGGTTGATGCCTTGCCAAAAATTCGGACCGGTCGGGGCTGGGCCCCTGACCGGTCCGACGGACAAATTTATTATTTCTCACCTAGTACGGGATTCTCAAGGGACAATGTCCCTTGAGCGGGGTCCGGGGCGGAGCCCCGGCGTTCCCCCCGCCTCTCACCCCGTCACTCCGCCTCGAGCAGTCGTTCGGGGTAATATTTGACGTTGGCGGCTGTGATCCAGTCCTGCTGTGCCGCCGCGAAGGCATCTGCGCGGGCGGAATCGAGGGTGGACTGGGTCATTTCGGCGTTGACCTGGGAGAGGGGCACGGCGCCGGACTGGACATTTTGAACGAAGAGCACGATGTGCACGCCGCCCTCGGTGCGCGCGGGCGCGGAGATGTCGCCGGGGTTCTGGAGCGCCATGCAGGTCTGAATGAACAGATCGGACCAAGCGACGGAATTCTGGGCGACGTAATAGCCGGTCTTGGAGAACGCGCCGCCGTTCATTTCCGCGTCGTCGCTGTACTCGATCATGAGCGCATCGAAATCCCCGCCGTTCTGAAGCTGGTCGTACACGTCGGCGGCCTTCGCCTCGGCGGACGCGTAGAGGTCGTCGAGCTCGGTGTTGAGGGACGCGACGGTGGCCTCGTCCTCCTCGGTGGAAAGCTGGTCGTAGATTTCGGCGGCGCGCGCCTGCGCCTCGTCGTCTAGGGCGAAGAAAATATGCTTGACCGTGCGGTACCCGGCGGGATAGTAGAGGATCAAATCGCCGTTGAGGAGCGCATACTCAAACGCCTCGGGGCTTGCGGAAAACGACGCTTCCTGGGCGGCCTCCTGCGCATTATAGGCGGAAGTGATCTGATCGGCCGTGACGTTCACGCCCGCGACGATGTCGTCATAAAGCTTTTGGTGCCACCAATTGGCCTCGACGTCCGCGTTGACACCGTCGATGGTATAATTTTCGTTTTCCGCGAGATACTCGACGGCGGCGTTGTAGGCGTCCTCGTCGGACATGCCATCCTCGCGCACCATATCGATGTAGAAATTGACGGTTTCGTCAAACTGCGCCTGCGCCTCATCGGCAATCTGGGCGCGGTCGTCGTCGGTGATGGTCGTGTATCCCTTTTCCTCGGCCTTCAGGTAGGCGAGCTTGTCGCCCACGAGATTTTTCAGCACGTCGCCCAGAATGGTCTCCGCGCTGTCCGTGATGTCCGCCCCGCCCAGCGCATAGCCCGCAAGCTCCGTCTGGTAGGCCTCCACCGCCTCGTCGGACATGACGACGCCGCCGTCGAACTCCGCCACGACAACGGGCTCGGAGTCGGTGGAAACGCCCAGGTCCCCGCCCGCCAGTGCCGTGTTGGCGTCGTCGGTGGCGGCTGCCGCCGCGCGGTCAAACTCGTCGGAGTACATCTCCATGAGCGTCATTTCGTAATCCGCGTTGGCGGCCTCGGCTTCCTTGAGCCGCTGCGCGGTGCGGGAGAACTTCGCGCCGCCCACATATCCCAGCGCGCCGCCGCAGAGAAGCGCCAGGATCACAAGCAGCGTCACAAGGCCAAACGGCACGCCGCGACCGCGCCTTCTTCGCTTGGCGGACGTCGGTTTTTCCTCGGAATGCATCCTTTTCAGCCCCCTTCCACGGATCGATTATACCACACGCGGCGCATACGGGCACGCATTTTCAATATCAACATAAAGAAATCAAATTCAGAACTCAGTCCTCCAGCGCGTCGCTCCACTCTCGCTTGACGAGTTTCAGCACCAGCAGCACCTCGCCGCGCACTTCCTCGGACTCCATGAACCTGGTCGTTTCCGCAAACCGGATCAGCTTTTCCAGCTTCGCGAGGTTCTTCGCGGTCTGCTTGCGCTGATCCGCCGGGTCGATCTTCCCGTTTTTGCGCGCCTTGACGAGAAACCCGCGCTGCCAGCGGTCCGGCGGCTGGGAATACGCGCGCACATACTCCAGATCCTCAATCCGCCCGTACAGCATTTTCTGCATCAGCCAGGAAAAATACACGCTTGAAAGCACAAGAATCGCGCCCAGCGCAACCACCGTCAAAAGAAGTATCCAGCCTACACCCATACAAAATCTCCTTGTCAAGAACTGTCCCCATTGTATCACAGCGCCCGCCTAAAGTAAACGACGGTGACACGACCGCGCCCGCCCGTATGAATACGGACGGGCGCGTCTCAGACTCCCGGGTGGTAGACAGACGGTATCATGGTGCGGCCCGGCAAGCCAATTCGCTTGCGTTCCGGCCGGGGGTGCAGGGGGCAAAAGCCCCCCGCCGTCCTCTTGATCCCCCGTCCTACTTTCCGTACCCGCGCATGCCGACGAGCGAGAGATCCTGCGCGCAGTGGCAGGCGACGAAGTGTTCGGGCTCGAGCTCGCGCCACTCGGGCACCTGCTCCTTGCAGATGGGCTTGGCGTAGCGGCAGCGCGGATGGAACGGACAGCCGGAAGGCAGGTGCGCGGGATTCGCGACGTCGCCTTCGAGCATAATGCGGCGGGACTTGTTGCGCGGATCCGGTACTGGTTTCGCGGACAAAAGCGCCTCGGTGTAGGGGTGCATGGGCTTCGCGAACAGCTTAACGGTGTCGGCCAGCTCCACCATGTGGCCGACGTACATGACGCCGACGCGGTCGGAGATGTGGCTGACGACGCCCAGATCGTGGGAGATGAACAGGTAACTCAGGTGCATCTGCTCCTGAAGGTCCATGAGCAGGTTCAGAACCTGGGCCTGCACGGACACGTCGAGGGCGGCGACTGCCTCGTCGCACACGATGAAGCGGGGCTTGGTCGCGAGCGCGCGGGCGATGCCGATGCGCTGGCGCTGGCCGCCGGAGAACGCGTGCGGGTACCGCTCCAGGTGGCGGGAGTCAAGGCCGACGGTCTCCATCAATTCCTTGACGTACTCGCGCCGCTCGGACGCGCCCATCAGATGGTGGCAGATCAGGGGCTCGGAGATGATGTTCAGAACCGTCATGCGCGGATCGAGGGACGCGTAGGGGTCCTGAAAGATCATCTGCATGTCGCGGCGCGTATCGCGCAGCTGGGAATAGGGCATTGTGGTGAGCTCCACCTGCTTGTTGTCCTTGTTATTAAACTGGACGGTGCCGGAGGTGGGCTTGACGGCCTGCAGGATGCAGCGGCCCAAGGTGGTCTTGCCGCAGCCGGACTCGCCGACCAAAGCGAGGGTTTCGCCCTCCTTGATGTACATGTCGACATTGTCGACGGCCTTCACGTAACCGACGGTGCGCTTGAAGAAGCCGGAGGTAATGGGAAAATACTTCTTCAGATTTTTGACCTCAATAATGGGGTTTGTGAATTTCTTTTCCATTTATTTGCCCTCCGTTCTCTCTTTGTCGAAGAGGAAGCAGCGCACGAAGTGCCCGGGCTCGATTTCGACCATCGGGGGATACGCCTTGTCGCACACACCCTTCATGAACCGCTCGCAGCGGGAGGCAAAGCCGCACTCCACCGGCAGATTCATCGGGTAGGGCACGGTTCCCTTGATGGAATCGAAGCGCCCCTTGTGCACCTTGTCGGCGGTGGGGATCGATTTGAGGAGGGCCTTTGTATACGGGTGCTGCGGGTTGTAGAACAGCGTGTCCACATCGCAGGACTCGACGACCTTGCCCAGGTACATGACCACGACGTCGTCGGACATTTCGGCGATGACGCCAAGGTCGTGGGTAATGAAGATGACGGAGGCGTTGTTCTCCTTCTTCAGATTGTTGATGAGGTCGAGAACCTGCGCCTGGATCGTCACGTCGAGGGCCGTGGTGGGCTCGTCGGCGATGAGGATGGAGGGCTTGGACGCCAGCGCCATGGCGATCATGGCCCTTTGGCGCATGCCGCCGGAAAGCTGATGCGGGTACTCGTCCACGCGCTGCTCGGGGTTCGAGATGCCCACCTGCTTGAGCGCGTCGATGCAGATTTCCCGGGCCTTTTTCTCGTCGGGCTCGATGTGCAGCATGATGGTTTCCATGATCTGGTTGCCGATGGTGTGCACGGGGGAGAATGCCTTCATCGGCTCCTGGAAGATCATGGAGATATTGCCGCCGCGGATCGAGCGGATGACGTCGCCCGTGGGGTTCAGTTTCGCGATGTTGATGGGCTCGTCCAGCACCTTGCCGTCCTTTTCATAGAGCCATATGTCGCCGCCGATCAGGCCGTACTTGGGCAGAATCTTGAAGATGGCGTTGGTGGTGACGGACTTCCCGCAGCCCGACTCGCCCACGATGCCCAACGTGCGCCCCTTCCGAATGACGAAATCAACGCCGTCGACCGCTTTCAGGAGGCCTTCGTCCATATCGAAGTGAATCTTTACATCCTTAAGCTCAAGGATGACATCATCACCGGGTCTAGTCATGAATATATCCTCCTTACTTTATTTGTACGGGTCGGCCGCGTCGCGCATGCCGTCGCCCATGAAGCAGAAGCACAGAACCGTCACGATGATAAACAGCGCCGGGAACAGAAGCCACGGCGTGGCCGCCATCGCGTCGACCGTCTGGCAGTCCTGCAAGAGGGTGCCCCAGGAAACCGTTGGCGCCTGAAGGCCGAGGCCAAGGAACGACAGCGTCGTCTCGCCCAGGATCGTGCCGGGGATGGAGCCCGTGACCGACACGATGATGTAGCTCATGAAGGAGGGCAGCATATGCTTGAAAATAACCCGCAGGTGACTCGATCCCGAGAGGCGCGCGGCGACGACGAAGTCCTCCTCGCGCAGGGACAGGATCTTGCCGCGCGTGACGCGCGCGAGGCCCGTCCACCCGATGAGCGACATAATAAGGCTCATCAGGAAGTATTTTTTGAGGTTGGACATGGTGCTCGGAAGCGCCGCCGCCAGCGCCATCCACAGCGGGATGCCGGGGATGGACATGATCAGGTCGATGGACCTCTGAACGATTGTGTCAGCCACGCCGCCCAGGTAGCCGGACAGGCCGCCCAGCGTGAGGCCAATGAAGACCGTGAAGGTCACCGCGACCAGACAGAACGTCAGCGAGATCCGGCCGCCGGAGAGCACGCGGGAGAACACGTCGCGACCCAGGGAGTCGGTACCCATCAGGAAGAACGTCTTGTCGCCGGGTTCCTCATCTTTGGTAAGAACCGCGCCAAAGAAGTGGATGTCCGACTTGAGCGCGTTGACGCCGAAGAGCTTGTACTCGCTGCCGCGCACGAAGAAGCCCAGCTTCACGATCTCGTCGTTCTCGACGTAGCTCTTGCGGAAGGTGTAAGGATCGGTGTACTTTTCAAGGCCGTAAACGAACAGGCCCTGGAAGTTGCCGTCCGCGTCCCACAGATGGATTTTGGTCGGCGCGCAGTCCTTGTAGTCCTTGTACCGCTCAAGGGGAAGAGAGGGGCCAAAGAACTCGCAGAACATGCAGATCATGTACATAATGATGAGAACCGGAACCGCGATCATGGCCGCCTTATGCTTTTTGAACTTCCACGCCATCAGCTTCCACTGGCTGGCGACCTCGTAGGAATTGGTCGTTTCCTGCGTTTGAAGGGCTGCCTTCTTTTTCTTATCCGTCATTCGGAGACACCTCCAAACTTGATGCGCGGGTCAAGCATCGCAAGAAGAATATCGGAAATCAGTGTTCCCACCACCGTCAGACAGCTGACGATGAGCAGGTACGAGCCAGCCAGATACATATCCTGGTTGACCAGAGCGCGGCGCACCAGCGGGCCCATGGTGGGAAGGGAAAGAACGGTGGAAACGATCATCTCGCCGCCGATGAGGCCCGGGAGAACCCAGCCGATGGTGGAAACCTGGGGATTGATGGCCATGCGGATGGGGTACTTCCACAGAAGGCGCCTTTCCTTAACGCCTTTTGCGCGGGCGGTGATGACGTACTGCTTCTGAAGCTCGTCAAGCAGCATCGCGCGCAGGGAGCGGATCATACCCGCCGTCTGCGAAATGGCGACGATGAAGACGACGAGGAGCAGGCGCGGCAGCGTGTCCATGAACTTCGCCCAGCTCATGGAGGCTTTTACATACTCCGCAGAGTTTAGTCCCGTCAGCGACTCACCCGTCGCCATATAGATGATGAACACCGAGGCGAGCGCCAACAGGAACGCGGGACACGACATCCCGATAAAGCCGAAAAACTGGAAGAAATAGTCGAAGCCCGAGTATTGGTTGGTCGCCGACACAATGCCAACGGGGATCGCGATTGCCCACGTCACGACCAGCGACAGGAGCGAAATGCTGATGGTGTTCGGCAGACGCTCCTTCAGGAGCGAGAGAACCGTCTGGTTCCACTGGAATGATCGCCCAAAGTCAAGCTTTGTGACGATGTTCATCACCCAGTACACATACTGCTGGTACAGCGGCTTGTCAAGACCATACTGCTTGGTGAGGTTGATGATTTCCGACTCGTTCACGTCCAGGCCCGAAGTCTGCAGCTGGATGATGTACGTGGTCAGGTAGTCTCCCGGAGGCAGCTGGATGATGATGAAGATGAGCACGCTGACCGCTATGAGGAGCGGAATCAGCTGAAGCAGGCGCTTCAGAATGTAGTTGAGCAACATTTGGCTTCGTTCTCCCCCTTCCCGCCCGTTGGGCGGCTGTTGATTTCGTTCGCCCGGCTCCAAACGGGCGAACCGTGCGCGACTCCGATCGAAATGGATGAACAAATACGCGCCCTCGCGCAGACGCGCACTGCCGCGCGAACTTATCTAAAACGGTTCACGCCCTCCGATGGAGTTATTATACATGAATGACCCCCGCATTGCAAGGGTGTCCCGTCATAAAACATCAAAAACTGCACAAAATAATCAATACGGCCACGGCGCTTTCCACATTTTTGCAACATATATTAAATAATCGTTGTTAACTTGTGGCGGTTTCTTCGTTGACCCGGCGCGCATGTGCAGTATATAATCTAGGATAGTTTAATATATGCACAGGAGGACAGGCTATGGCACTTTTACACGTGGACTTTTTTTCGGATGTTCTGGGAATGTGTACGCAAATGGACGTCATATTGCCGGAAAAGACGCGCGGGCAGATCGGCATGGAGGGAAAGTTGGCCGAGGGGCCCTGGAAGACGCTTTACCTTTTACACGGCATGTCTGACGATCACACCATCTGGCAGCGGCGCACCTCCATCGAGCGCTACGCAGCCGACAAGGGCATCGCGGTGGTGATGCCGACCACGCACCTGGGCTGGTATACGGACATGCACATGGGTTTTAACTATTTTACATACATTACCGGCGAACTGCCGGAAATTTGCAGGCGCTTTTTCCCGAATCTGTCAAGCGACCGCGCGGACACATACGCCGCCGGGCTCTCCATGGGCGGCTACGGCGCGCTCAAGTGCGGGCTGCGCGCGGGAAACGTGTTTTCGAAGGTCGCGACGCTCTCCGGCGCGGTGGACGTGGCCCGTGTCTGCGAGGAGCAGAAGGGCGAGCGGTTCTGGGAGGACATCTTCGGCCCGGGTGAAACCGTGCGTGGCTCCTTCAACGACCTTCTTACCGCGGCCGAGGAGATGAAGGATTCCCCCCAGCGCCCGGACGTGTACATGTGGTGCGGCACGGAGGACTTCCTCTATCAGGACAACGTAAGGATGCGCGACCACCTGAAAAAACAGGGTTACAATCTGGTCTACGAGGAGGCCCCCGGCGACCATCAGTGGAAGTACTGGGACGAAAAGATTCAGACCGTGCTTGACTGGCTCATCCCCGCAAAGGAGGAAAAGTAAATGGCGCTTGTACACATCGGTTTCTTCTCCGAAGCGCTCGGCATGTGCACGAGCTGCGAAGTGATTCTGCCCCAGCCATCCCGTTCCCTCATCGGCATGGAAACCCAGAAGGATGACGACGGGCCCGCGAAGGTTCTGTGGCTGCTCCACGGCGCCAGCGACGACGAGACCATCTGGCAGCGCCGCACCTCCATCGAGCGCTACGTCGCGCCTTTGAACATGGCGGTGGTCATGCCCGCCGCACAGCTTTCCTCTTACTCCGACATGGCTCACGGCCAGAAATTCTTCACCTATATCGCCGACGAACTGCCCCAGATCATGCGCCGCTTTTTCCGTCTCTCCGACAAGCGCGAGGACAACTTCATTGCGGGGCTCTCCATGGGCGGCGGCGGATGCCTCAAGATCGGGCTCGCGCGCCCGCAAAACTACGCCGCCATCGGCTGCCTCTCCGCCGGCATCTTTGACGTAAAGCGCATGGCCACCGGAAACCCGCGCTTTGCGAAGATGATGGCGCGCGTCATCGGCGATCGCGCGATCGAAGGTACCGCCGAAGACCCCAAGGGCGCGGCACGCAAACTCGTCGAGGCCGGCGGCCCCTTCCCCCGCGTCTTCCACGCCTGGGGCACCTCCGACTTCGTCAAAGACACCGCCGAGGATACCCGTACCTTCTTCCAATCCTTCGAAACCAATCCCTTCGATTATACCTACGAGGAAGACGAGGGCGCGCACACCTGGGAATACTGGGACGAGCACATCCAGCACTTCCTGAAGTACATCGGGTAGGGAACGGGGAACGCCGGGGGCGCTGCCCCTGGGCCCCCGCTCAAGGGCCATTGGGAATTCGTCAATCAAGTGCAACAGGAAGAGGCGAAAAAGACTTCAGAGGGCGTGAGCCAGCCCAGTACCTTGCGAGGGCGATTGTTGAGTTCATCAACAATCGCCTGAATCTTAGCTTCGGTCAGGGGAGCGATGTCTGAACCCTTGGGGATGTACTGTCGCAGAAGGCCATTTGCGTTCTCGTTCGTCCCTCTCTGCCACGGCGCGCTGGGATCCGCAAAGTACACCGTCAAGCCTTCCGTGGAGAAATGTCGCTCTCATTCAGCATAGCGCGCAAACTCCATCCCTCTGTCAGCGGTCAACGTGTGCAGCTTGCCCCGCGCGTACTGTTCAAATGCCGCCACCGTCTTGGCCAGGTATTCCGCAGACGTATGCTGCGAGCGTTTCGCCGCGATCAGGTACCGGGAACACCTGTCCACATGCGTCGCAAGACACGCGCTGTTTTTTCCCCAGCACAGAATCGCTCTCCCAGTCGCCCAGTCGCTTCCACCCGTTGGCCTCCTCCGGCCGCTGATCGATCCTGTGTGCCACTTGCAACTTTCCATTTCCAGCTGTCTTGTAGGCGTTGCGTTTCCGGCCTTCCCGGCGCAGATCATTCATCAACGCCGCAGGCAGCAGATGTACCTTGAGCGCATGGTAGATGCACTGATAACTGGGCGCTCTTTCCTGTGGATGCTCCAGTACGTAACGCCCGACGATGGTTTGTGGGGACCAATCCCGCTTGATCTTTTCAACCAGATACACCTCGAACGCGCCGTTCTTCCCCCATTGCGACGGGCGATGACAGAATCTTTCCCTTCTCTTCCCGCACTTCCTCTGGGCGCCGTTTGCGGTGTAGCGATTGTGTGCGCGTGCGGATTCCGGTTGCGCCGAAGCTCCCGGCTGATGCTGGACGGACTTCTGCCCAAGCTGATGCCGATCGACCGGATTGTGTTCCCTTTTTCGATTCCCACCAGTATCTTTTCCCGCTCTTCTATGCTAAAATGGTGATAGGATCGCATTGAGTTTTCCTCCTGTGTAGATTGGTCTCGCTCACCTTATCTTACACCCGGAGCTGGCTCTTTGCGATCTCTTTCTCCCTTTGTTGCACTTGCTATCTTAATTCACATCAGCCCTTTGGAATCCCGTACTGTCGGTGGGAAACTTCTATTTTGTCTGTCGGCGGCGGGGGGGCCAAAACCCCGCGCCGCCGAGCTTGGTTTTGGGGAAAGGCGCGGCAGGGCTACGAAGTTGCCCCGCCCACCCGCCCTACGGGGTCCTCTATCCCGATAAATGTGCCCGGAAGGCAGGTTTACGATAATTCAAATTATTAATTCGGTTGCCCAGGCCCCCGGGGGATCCGACGGACGATATTGTAATTTTCCCTAGCTTGGAATTCTCAAGGGACAATGTCCCTTGGAGGTTAGCTTGCCGAAGGCAAGCCAAGTCGCTTCGCGACCGACCGTATCGAATTAAAATTCGATACGGTCGCCGTTGGGGGTGCAGGGGGCAAAGCCCCCTGCCGTCCCCTCCTCCTATTCCACCGCCGCCGTACTTCCCTCGCGCGTCCTGCGGACGGCGATGCGGCGGTCGATGCGGGATTTAAGCTCGGCGACGTGGGAAATGATGCCGATGAGCTTGTCGCCTGCAAGGGCGGAGAGGGTGGAAACGACCTGGTCGAGGGTTTCGGCGTCGAGGGAGCCGAAGCCTTCGTCGACGAAGAGGGCATCCGCCGCCGCGCCGCCCGCCATGTGGCGGATGACGTCCGCAAAGCCCAGGGCGAGGGCGAGGGAGGCCATGAAGGATTCGCCGCCGGAGAGGGAGCGCACGCTGCGCTCCCGTCCGGTGAACCGGTCGAGGGCGTTGAGCTCGAGGCCAGTCTGCGCGCGGAGGTCGCCCGCCTCCCGCGCCCGCACCAGCTCGTAGCGCCCACCGGTCATGGACAGAAGCCGCGCGTTGGCCTGTCGGAGCACCCGTGCAAACGAATCGATGAGGATGTAACGCTCGAATGTGATCTTGCCGACGCCCCGGTGGCTCTTTCCGCCCGCCACGTCGGCGAGCAGGAGCGCCTCGGCGTAGCGCGCGTCGAGGGCGGCGAACGCCTCCCAGTCGCGGGCGGTTTCCCGCGCCACGCGGGCGTTCCCGCCCATCCGGCGGGCGATCCCATCGACGGCCGCGCCGGCCTCTTCGAGGGCTTCGCGCGCGGCGGCGCGGGCCTCCTCCAAAGCGGGTTCGTCGGCGGGCGCCTTGCCCGCCAGCGCCTGGCGCAGCGCCCGAGCGGCGCTTTCGTGGTGGTAGTGCGCCCGGCCGTGGGCCTCCACCGCCGCGCGGAGGGCCTCCGCGCGCTCGGTTGGGAGCGCGGCGGCGCGATAGTCCGCCTCGTCCCGGAAACCCGCGTTCACAACGGCATCGGCAAAGGCCCGGGCACGGACTTCCTCGTCGGCCCGGCGCGCTGCGCGCTGCCCGTCCAGCATCTTCGCGCGGTCCGCGCCGGAAGCGATGGCCGCCTCGCACGCCCGCAGCGCGTCGGCCGCGTTTTTCGTTTCTGTTTCCCACCCGGCCACCGCCGCCCGGAGGGCCCCCGCCGCCCGCGCGGCGGTTTTTTCGTCGGGAAATTCGGCTTCGGTCTCGAAACGGGCGAGGGCATCGCCCAGGGTGCGCACGGAAGCGGCATGCTCTTCCCGGGCGCGCTCCCGCGCTTCCCACGCCTGCTGAAGCGCGGGCAGGCGCGCGGACAGTTTTTCCCGCTCGGACGCGAGCTTTGCGTCCTCCTCCGCCAGCGCCCGCCACGCGAGGCATTTCTCCTGGGCTGCCCGGGCGGATTCGGCGGATTCGCGCCCCATGGCTTCGAGCCGCGCGCGCATGCCTTCCAGGATCGCGCATGCCTCGCCCGTCAGCGCCGCAAATTCCTCCTTCAACTCCTCGAACCGCTCCGCAAGCGCCTTGCGCGTGGACTGGGCGGTGGCGGCACGCTGCTGGGACGCGGCGCGGGCGGCGGAGAGCGCGGCTTCCGCCTTTTCCAGCGCCGCCTGATCCGGCGCGCCTTCCGAAAGCCGCGCGGGCGCTGGGTGCGTCCGGGACCCGCAAACCGGGCAGGGATTGCCGTCCGTCAGCGAGGCGGCCAGAATGCCCGCCTGCGCGGAAAGAAACGCCCGGCGAACGGCATCGTGGGTATGCCCCACCTTCCGCTCCTCGTCCAGGGCGCGGGCCACGGCGACGCGCATTTCCTCGTACGCCCCGCGTTCCGCCTCTAGCCCGGCGCATTTTTTCAAAAGCTTTCCCGCCCGCTCCGCCCTTTCCAGAAATTCTCGACGGTTGTTTTCCTCCTGGGCGAGGGAGACCTCCGCCCGGGCGGTCTCTTTTCTGCGGACGTCGATGGCGGCAATCCGCGCGCCCGCCCCGTCGGCCTCGGCGCGGGCCGCCACCGACGCCGCTTCCGCCGCCTTGCGGGCTTCCTCCGCCAAAGCGCGCCGGGCGCGCAGGCCATCCATCTCGGCGTATTTGGGCAAAAGCCCCTCGATCCGGATGGCCCGGGCGCGCCGTTCCTCGGCTTCCGCCCGCGCCGCCTCAATTCTGTCGAGCGCCTCCCGCAGCCCGTTTTGCCGGGCCTCATTGCGCGCCCTTTCCGCCTCCACGCTTTCGAGGTCCCGCTCCCCCTCCCGGATGAGGGCGCGGACGTCGGCGAGGGCGCGCTCCACCCCGGCGATCTTCCCGGCGCGCTCGGCGCGGGCGAGGGTCTCCCGGGTCGCCGCGATCTCATCCGCCTGGGCCGCCAATGCCCGGAGCGCCTTCTCGCTCTCCTCCAGCACGCCGAAGTCGGCGTTCAGCTTCTTCGCGTCCGCGATGCGCGCGATGACCCCGTCCAGCGCCCGCGTCGCCTCGGTCCGCCGCGCTTGCGCCCCGGCGCGTTCCTTTTCGTCGAAAGCCGACGCTTCCGCAAGGTGCGCCAGAAGCTCCCCCGCTCGGTAGGCCGACGGTGCGGACGTCAGCGCCTCGTTTCCCGCGGGCAGCTCCGCCTGAGAAAAGCGCGACTCGATGCGCGCCTTGAGGGGCGCGTGCTCCCGTCCCAGCTCCGCCGCCCGGGAGGCCAGCTCCTTTTGGAAAAGCTCGTACACCCGCGTGTCGAAAATGGCGCGCAGGATCGGCTCTCTGTCCTGGGTGTCCGCCATCAGAAGACGGTTAAACTCCCCCTGGGCGATCATCATGATCTTGGAAAAATGCTCGTAGCCGATGCCGATGAGCGCCGTCACCGCCGCGTCCACGCGCCGCGCGCCCTCCACCGCCGTGCCGTCAGGATAGGTGAGAACCGCGTTGTCCTTCTCGACGGTCATGCCGCCGCCTCGCCGCGCGGGCCGGAGGTACTCCATGTTGCGACGCACCCCGTAGACCGTTCCGCCGTGGGCAAAGCGTAGAAGCACATACGTTTCGGCGTCCTCGGCGGCGGTGTCGCTGCGCAGCACCCGGGCGTCCCCCCGGGCGTCGCCGCTGGCGCGGCCGTAGAGGGCGTAGGTGATGGCGTCGAACAGCGTCGTCTTCCCCGCGCCCGTGTCGCCGGAAATGAGATAGAGCCCGCTTTCCCCGAGCTTTGCCATATCGAGGGCCGTCCGCCGGACGTAGGAGCCAAACGCCTGCATTTCAAGATAAACCGGCTTCACGCGTCCATCCCCTCCCGCGCGGCGTCAAACGCCTCCGCCGCCATTTTTGACATGTTGTCCGTCAGTTCCCTGCCGCTCATGCGGGCGAAAAATTCGGAAAAAAGCGCCATGGGCGCGCGTTCGGCCACGGCGACTGCTTCCTCTACGGGGGTCGCGCCGCAGGCGAGCTCCAGGCGAAGCACGTTTTTGTAGGCCACGGAGAGCTGTTCCATGGGCGAGACGGGGGGCACCTCGTCGGTGAGCGTCGCGCGGATGTAGTCCTCCGGGTCGCCCGCCGCCACTACCTCCGGCGAAAGGAGCTCGCAAAGCCGCCCCTTGATCTCCCGCATGCCGTGCCTTTCCCGCACGGGAACCAACTCGAAGGAAACGCCGTCCGCCGTCGCCTCGCCCAGAACGAAGCTCTTTCTGTGGCGGGCCTCGGAGAACGAATACTTCAAAAGGGAGCCCGCGTAGCGCGCGGCGTCCCGCCCGGCGCGCTGGGGTGCGTGCAGATGGCCCAGCGCCACGTAATGGAAGGAGTCGAACAGCGCCGCGTCCACCTCGGAAAGTCCGCCCACGGGATCGATCTCCGAATCGCTCCGCTCGCATTCCAGCCCGCGCGCGGCGCAGAACAGGTGCGTCACCAGCACATTGACCCGCCCAGGATCGATCTCCGCCCGGGCGAGAATGGCGGCGACGGCGTCCTGCATGGAATCAAATTTTAGGTCGAAATACCGCTCGACCTCCCTGGGCCGGACGTAGGGCAGAAGGTACACCCGCGCGCCCGCAATCTCCGCCCATTCCAGCGCCCCGGCATAGGGCCCGGCGATGTGCACCCCCTGGCGCGCCAGAATCCGCCCCGCGAAGGAAAGCCGCTCCTGGGAATCGTGGTTGCCGCCGATGAGGCAGACCTCCGCGCCCGCGTCGGCGAGCTCCGTGAGAAACCGGTCGAACAGCGCCACCGCGTCCGCGCCGGGCACGGGGTGGTCGTACACGTCCCCGGCGATCAGGACGCAGTCGGGCCGCGCGCGGCGCACCGCCTCCGAAACGGACGCGAGTGCCTCCTCCTGATCCCTGAGAAGGCTCACCTCGTGCAGCTTTTTCCCGATGTGCAGATCCGCGATGTGCACAAACCTCATAGGTACTCCCTTCCATGAAAAGGGGGCCGGGCCTTGCGGCGTCCGGCCCCTCTGATCAGTGTCGATCCACGAGCTTGATGTTCTTCCATTTGCCCTGCCTGAAGCGCAGGTAGGTCAGCAGCGCGCCGATGATCCACGCGGCCAGGAGCGAGATGAACAGCGCGTAGGGATGGCCGTTGGGCCACTCGTCCGTGCGCGTGAGGTACGCAAGGCCGTAGGCGATGGGCACGCGGAACAGCACGGTGATGATGGAGATGTACATGGGAGACATGGTGTCGCCCGCCGCGCGCAGAATGCCGCCGTAGATCTGCGTAATCGCCATGGCGAGGTAGCCGCCCGCGAGAATCCGGATGCCCATGCCGCCCAGATACAGAACCTTGTCGTACACGTCCGCCTCGGTGTTGTCCTGGTTGATGAACATGCCGATGAGGTTCTTGCCCCAGATGAGCAGCGCGATCACCAGCGCCAGCGCGCAGCCGAGGGCAATCTTCAAAACGGCGTGCTCGCCGGGCTTGACACGATCCATGCGCCCCGCGCCGATGTTCTGGCCGATGTAGGTGGAGATGGCGAGGCCAAAGGTGAAGTTGGGGAGCATGGCAAAGCCGTCCACGCGCATCACCGCGATGGAGATGGCCGGAACAAAGTAACCCATCTGGTTGGTGAGCGCCTGCACGAACAGCATCGCCAGGGAGAAGACGCCCTGGGTCGCGCCCGCGGGCAGACCGAGCTTGAGGATCTTCTTGGCGGTGTCCATGTGGGGGGTGAGGCTGTGGCGGTTGACGACGATGATGTCCTTCATGTGCATGAGCCGGATGACGCACAGAATCGCCGAGACGCCCTGGGCGATGATGGTTGCCCACGCCGCGCCCGCAACGCCCCAGCCGAAGCCGATAACGAACCACAGATCCAGCGCGATGTTGAGAAGCGCCGCCGTCACAAGGAACACCAGCGGATAGAACGAATCGCCCAGGCCGCGCAAAATGCCGCCGATGATGTTGTAGAAGCCGCCGCCGATGATGCCAAGGAAGATGATCTGGAGGTACACCTTCGCGATTTCATAGTAGACGTCCGGCGTCTGCACGAGGCGGAGGAGCGGCCCCGCCAGGGGAACCCCCACGGCCGTGATGAGTACAGAAGTCAGAAACGTCAGTGTGACCGAGGTGCCGATGCACTTTTCAAGCCCTTTTTTGTCCCGCGCGCCGAAGAGCTGGGCGACCAGAATCCCCGCGCCGGTGCCGATGGACATGAACACGATCAGAAGCAGAAACACGATGGGCATCGAGACGCCGATGGACGCCAGCGCCGAAACGCCGTCGTAGCCGTTGACCTCCACGGAGCAGTATTGGCCCACCACGATGGAGTCCACTGTCGAATAAAGCTGCTGGGCAAAGTTGCCGATCAAAAGCGGAATGGCGAACTTCGCGATATTGGCAATGGGTTTCCCCATCGTCATATCCTGCGGACCGAAAAACTGTTTGACCTTTCCGAGCACAAATACGCCTCCCCAAAAACCGTTAGGTTCCTAATCATATGGTGCTAATATTGTAGCATACCGGACACGTCCGATGCAATATGGCGCATGTAAAAGATAAAAACGTTCGATGCGTATGTAAAAACAAAAATATTTCGCTTGGTACCTTGACATTCTGGCTCGGAGGGTGTATGATCTAAATCGCAAGGTACCTTGCTAATGAAAAAGAGAGGAACTGACATAGATGAATGAATTCGAGAAAGATGAGATGGACACTGCGGCGGCGGACGCCGGAAAGGAAACGGATATGAGCGAGCGGAACGAGGAACGCGTGCGCGTGGAGGTCGAAGAAAAACCGCGCGGCGGGGAGGAGGCGGACGCGGAGGCGCGCGACGAGGACGCGCGGCAGGACGGCGAGCGCCCCGAAGGCCACGGCGTCAGGCACACGCAATGGCGCCGCGAAGGGCGCGGGCACGGGTTCCACAATGGTGGACGGGGCTTCGGGCAGCACGACGACGAGCGTGGGAATTCGCACCGCGAAGGGCGTGGGCACGGGTTCCACGACGGAGGACGGGGCTTCGGGCAGCTCAGCGGCGACGAGCACGGGGATTCGTGCCGCGAAGGGCGCGGGCGCGGATTCCACGATGGCGGACGGGGCTTCGGGCAGCGCAGCGGCAACGAGCACGGGGATTCGTGCCGCGAAGGGCACGGGCGCGGATTCCACGATGGCGGACGGGGCATTGGACAGTGCAACGACGGCGAGCGCTGGGACCGAAACCATGACGACCGTCCCCACGGCGGGCACGGCCGCGGCTTTTGCGGCAACACCGGACGCGAAGAGAGGAGCCATGATGACCATCCCCACAACGAACGCGGACACGGCTTTCGCGGCAACACTGAGCGCGAAGATCGGAACCATGACGACCGTTCCCACGGCGGGCACAGCTGCGGCTTTCGCGTGAACACCGCGCGCGAAGATCGGAACCATGACGAACGTCCCCACGATGGACGTGGCTACGGCTATCGCGGCGAAGGGCGTGCGGACAGACGTCGCGAACGTCCCCACGATGGGCGCGGCTACGGCTTCCGCGCATCCCGGAGCGGTTGCGGCGTTCCTTGCCCGCGCGGATGCGGCGGACGCTGACCGGGCGGAAGACATCGCTTTGCCGGAAAAACGATGCGTTCACAACTGCCGCGCGTGTCCCCTCACCAAAGGCGGACGCCGCGCGCTCAACAAATGACTAAAAAAGCGCCTCCGCGAAGGAAGCGCTTGTCCTGCGGGGAGGGATCGCCTCCCCGCATATTTTGTTTGCCCGTCAGTTGAGAAGGGCCAGCGTGACGTCGATGGTAAGCGTCTCGGCCTTGTAGTTCTGGGTGGGCTGCTGGTAGTTGAAGTAGCCACCGAATGGAGAGCTGTAGCCGCCGCCATAGGTGTAGTAGTTGTCGCCGTTCGAGCCGGTGGCCGTCTTGGTGAAGCCGCCGTCCGTATCGGTGCCGTCGCCCGTCGTATAGCGCACGATCGTGAGGGTCACGACGTCGCCGGCCTGATGCTCGTCGATCACGGCGGTGAGATCCTCGGTGGAGGTCACGCGGGTATCGTCGATGGCCACGATGTAGTCGCCCACCTGGAGCCCGGCCGTCTCAGCGGGGCCGCCGGAGAGCAGGGACTGCACGTACAGGCCCGCGGGGGTTTCGGTGTCGCTCGCCTCGTCGGCGCCCTCGACCTCGGTGACGCTCACGCCGATGCCGACGCGCTCGACCTTGCCCTTTTCGATGAGCTCAACGGCGATGGGGTACGCGGTGTCGATGGGGATCGCGAAGCCCAGGCCCTCGTAGGTGCTGCCGGAGTAGGTGCTGCCAGAATACTTGAGGGTGTTGATACCGATGAGGTTGCCGTTGACGTCAAACAGGCCGCCGCCGGAATTGCCGGAGTTGATGGCCGCGTCGTGCTGGATGTAGTCCACACTGCGGCTGGTGTTGCCGCCGTCCACCTCGCGGGAGAGGCTGGAGATGACGCCCTGGGTCACGGTGTTGTAGAGCGTCTCGCCGCCGGGGTTGCCGATGGCGATGACCGTCGAGCCGACGTACATCTTCTCAACCGAGCCGATGGCCACCGGGACGAGGGTGCTCGCCGCGGACTCGTCCTCCACCTTCAGCACGGCCAGGTCGTAAGAGGAATCGTAGCCGACCAAGGTCGCGTCAACCTTGTCGCCCGAGGGCATCAGGACTTGATAGCTGTCGCCGGACGCGACGACGTGGTAGTTGGTCAGGATGTAGCCGCCGTCCGCGATCGCCACGCCGGAGCCTTCGGAATAGGTTTCGGTGGTGGCGGTGCTGTTGCCGCGGCTCCACATCTCGACGTTTGTGATGACGCCCACCACAGAATTGGCGTTTTTCTGCGCCACATAGATGGCGGGGCTGGTGTCCTCGATTTCATACGAGGCCACGGACGAGTTGGTCGCCTTGACGGCGGTATCCTCCGCGAAGACGCCTGTCGCGAGCAGGACAAACAGCATCGCGGTAGCAACGAGGACGGATACGCCGGCGGTTATTTTATAGAAACGGGCTTTGTTTTTCATCGTCATTACCTCCCTTTCGGTTGTGGCTTCATGATACTATAGAATATACCCGAATTCATGAACAATCTTAGAACAATGGCCGCCCGAAAATCAACAAATTTTGAATTCCCATCCGTTCTGGACAGATGGGCGCGGCGGTCGTATAATAAAAAGAGCCGCTTCAATGGAGATGTGAAATGAAATACTTGAAATTCGCGCTGGGCCGCCTCATCGCCTGCGCGCTGGTGATCCTTCTGGGTGTCACCGTCATGGCGCTCGTGCCGGTGATCCGGGGCGACCAATCCTACTCTTTGACATTCCGGGAATACGTGGAATATCTGAAGGCGGTCGCCCATATGGACTTCGGCCTCTCAAAATTCTACAGAACCGAAATCGGGCCCCTCGTCTGGCGGTACATGCCATATACCATGGGGCTGTGCATCACCGCGAACCTCGTCGCTTGGGTGATCGGCAACGCCGTCGGGCTCATGGCCGGGATCGCGCGCGGCAGGTCCTTCGCGCGGGCGTTCGAGTGGCTGGCGATGATCGTCTATCCCATCCCCTACTTCATCCTCGCGCTCATCGTTCAGATGGTCTTTGCCTACATCCTCAGGCTCTTCCCGCTGACCAGCGAAATCATGACGGGCCGAGGCCTCGCGGTCTTCCTGAATACGCTCCTGCGCTCCTCCACCCTCCCGGCGCTGACCATGGTCCTCTCCGCCCTCGGCTGGTGGATCATCTCCATGTCCTCGCTGGCGGGCGCGGCGGCGGGGGAAGATTATGCCCAGTTCGCGCGCCTGCGTGGCATCCCGGAAGCGAAAATCGCGCGCCGCTACATACGCCCCAACTGCATGCTGCCGCAGGTCACGGCGCTCGCGATCCAACTGGGCGCGGCGTTCGGCGGCGCGCTCATGACCGAGATGGTGTTCGGCTACCCAGGGGTGGGATTCCTCATGCAGCGCGCGGCGTTTAACAACGACTACAACCTGCTCTTCGGCGCGTCCATCATCTCCATCATCGCCATCGCCGTTTCCACCACCGTCGTCGACCTCATTTACCCTCTCGTCGACCCGCGCATTCGGCTTTCTTAAATATCAACCGTAAGGCCGTCGCGGGCCGCGACAAAACCGTCCTCGCAGGCCCCCACAATTTCTTCATGTGAGAGGTGCAGCGTGCGTGCCAAGTGGGTCAGATACACCTTCGCGCCCGGCTTGAGCACGGGCCTGATTCCACCATGCGCGGGGCGCGGGCCGTTCATGGGGCTTCGCAGCGCGCCCACAATGAGCCGTACCATCCCCACGGTATTGTGTTCGAAAATGCGGTAGTCCGCGGGATACATCTCCCCCACCGTGGCATCAAATATCGCCGCGTCCAGTTCCTCGCCCTGGAGGGCGTGCCACTCGGCATTCAAAAGCCACGCGCCGTCCGTCGCGTAAAAGAAGGAGCGCCCGCCATTCCGGACCACGAAGTGCACCGGCGTCTCATACGCCCGCTCTGTGGAATGGTTCGAGGGCAGCGCCGTGACCCGAAGCCCCGCCACTTCGAAATCCGAAAGCGTGTCGAAGGGAACCACCTCCGCCCCCGGCACGCGGATCTCCCCCGCCCAGCTTCTGTGCGCGTGGACGCGGACCGGCGCGACGGCCCCGAGGAGCGCGGGATCGTAGTGGTCCCGGTGGGAGTGGGTATACAGGATGTCGGTAACCGCCGAAGGATCGCAGATCCGGGCTAGCACTCCTGCCGTTCCATCGATCATCACCCTGCCGTTAATGAGCAAACTTGCGTTGGCGCGAAAAAACCCGTCCCGAGGCTCCGCCCAGTCCGCCGCACCGGTTCCGAGAAACATCAGTCTCATATCCGCCTCCGTATAAAGCAAAGCATTCGATTCGGGAGCGCCGCCAAGCGACTTGGCTTGTCCAAGCGATCCGAATATACACTGTCCGTATAGTTATTGACAGGCAAAGGACTCCCATGGGCGGGGGCAAACGGAGCCCTGACGCGCCTTCCCCCAAAACAAAGCTCGGCGGCGCGGGGTTTGGGCCCACGCGCCGCCGATGGAATGTTGAATGTATCCCACACTCAGTTTGGGATTCCAAAGGGCGCCAGCCCTTTGGCGGGGGTCCCGGGGGCAGCGCCCCCGGGCGCCTACTTCTTCGCGGCGGTTTTCGCTTTCGTGGTCTTGCTCTTTGAGGACTTTTTGGTTTGAGCTTCGCGAACGCGATCCATGCAAATCTGGATGACGCGCGCGTCCTCTGCTTGCTGTCCGATTTGCCACACGCCGAGATCCTCCCGCGCGCGTTCGGAGAGCTCCTGATCATCCGTTGTCAAAAAGCGCTCAAACGCTTCCGGGTAGTGGAATCTGCGCGCGCCATAGTCCTGGAAGAGGATATGGATCACGCCCTTCTCGCAGGATTTGACGACTCCTTCGCCAAACCGGCGATGCGTTACCCGCTTGCCGCTCATCGTCACTCGCATCACTCCCTTCCTATTCATTATAACATAAAAGGACCCTCCGATGTAAGCGCCGGAGGTGTCCTTTTGTTGATTTTTATCGTCGTTATGCACGAATGTGCGACGACATATTATGCGAATCGACGAAATTTAATTATTGAGCAGGAAGTCAAGGATATTCATGCCGTGCGAGGTCTGGGCGCGATAGAGCTCGGTATAGCCGCAGCGCTCACAGGAAACGGTGATGAACTTCTTGTTCTGGACGTCAAAAATCTTCGCGAAGTTGCCGCCCGTCGCCTGAAACTGGTCGCTCACGTACGATTTGCAGCCGCACTTCGTACAGCAATACTGAATCTGTTCGCCCTCATGATTTGCCATGCGCGTGTCCTACCTTTCGAGATTTCTTCTTCCATTATACCACGAAAAGACGCCCGGCGTACGTGAGCGGCACGATTGCAACCGAAATTAGAGCGCGCGTCAATCCTTCCAAATTGTGTTCGTCGCGTACGGGCGCATGCCGATGGAGTAATAAAACTGCTGGTTCGAGCCGACGATGGCGCGCCGCGCGCCCCGGGCCGCCGTTCGGCGGATGCCCTCGAGCACCACCGCCCGCCCGAGCCCCATCCGCCTGTGGTCGGGGTCGGTGGCCACGGGTTCCACCACCGCGAAGCCCGCGCGCGGCTCGTACCACATGCCGCAGTATGCGCAGAAATTGCCGTCCGGGGCGACGGCCGCGATCTTCAGGGAAAGGTCCACGTTTTCGCGTTTCATCTCGGCGTCCCGGTCGCACCAGGAAACGTGAGCCACCTCGTCGTACGTGCCCTCGCCGTTCTTTTCGTGGTTGAAGCCCTTCCACAAGACGCGCCCGTACTGGTACATGTCGTAAACTTCCGCCATGTCCGTGATTCGGTAACCCGCCGGAAGCGCGTAATCGAGCTTCGTTTGGCCGACGAAGAGCGCGGCGTCGCGCTCCGCGTCCGGGGTGGGCGTGAGCCCTGCAGCCGCCGCCAGCGCCTGATACGCGCGGTTGGTCTCCGGGATGACCACGCGGAAACCGCCGTCCGCGCCGCGCAGGTTCTTCCGCGCGTAGCCGAGCATTTCCCCGCGTAAAAATTCGTAGCCGGGCAGGCACACAAGAAAGCTCTCTCCCGGCGCACAGTCGAACAGCGTCGCGCCCACGGCGCGCCCGCTTTCCGTCCACAACCCCATGCGCGCGATCTCGCCCACTTGCAGGCAGGGATGGGTGGTCGCCCAGTCCCAGCGCGCGTAGGTGAATTCGCAGTATCCCACGGCGATCAGCAGTTCACGCACGATGCGGTAATCGTCCGTGATTCCAGGCTCGGCTGTATAGTTCTTGAATATTATTGACATACAAACGCCCCTTATGTATAATTATGCATGAGGTGAAAAGAATGGTGCGGCTGATGACGATTGCGGACTACGAGGATGTGCGTGCCCTGTGGGCGCGCACGGAGGGCATGGGGTTAAACGACGTGGACGATTCGCGCGCGGGGATCGAAAAGTACCTCCTGCGCAACCCGAACACCTGCTTCGTGAGCGAGGTAGGCGGCGCCGTCAACGGCGTGATTCTGGCGGGCCACGATGGGCGGCGCGGGTACATCCACCACACGGCGGTGGACAAGGCCGCGCGGGGAACGGGGCTCGGGCGCGCTCTGGTGGAGGCGGCGCTTTCGGCGCTTTCGGCCGAGGGCATCTCGAAGGTGGCGCTGGTGGTATTCCAAAGAAACCAGATTGGGAATGGGTTCTGGGAAAAAATGGGATTTGCGGCACGGACGGACCTTAATTACCGGAATCGCGCGCTGCGGGAGCCTCAGCGGATCGACACGTAAAAATTCAGACGGTGCCCGGTATGTCCGGGCGCCGTCCATTTTTCGGGGTTACCTGTATAAATTGCTCTTTTTGATGTATGCGAGGCCGTCGCCGTTTTTATTGGTGCACAAAAGCCAGAGCGCGCCGTTTTTGTCGGTGTAACGGCCGACCATATAGACATTGGCGCCGAAGGTGAGCTTGAGCTTCCGGTCGCCGTTGTACTCATAGGCCCAACAGTCCTTTCGCACGCGCGCCGAGACGCCCACCAGCATCATGACGTCTTTGGCGCTGACGTAGCCGCTGACGCCGTCATAGGTAGCCTTGATGTAGCTGTCGTTCTGCATGCCCTTGAGGGTGAGCCGGTCGCCGCGCGCAAGGGTCGTCACCTTGCCCGTGGTCGCGTAAAACGTGGCCGTCTCCGCGATGACGGCGCCCTTGACGGCGCCCGTGGGCATGGTGTCCGTGAATGTGAAGTCGCTGAGCAGGGTGAGCGCCAGCGCGGGGGTGGAGAGGGCCATGGACAGGACGATTGCTGCTGCGAGGACATTGCGCGCGCATTTCATGTGGTTACCTCCAACGATCGATCAGTATCTAAGACTAACACGTTTGCCAGAAAGTTCATTGCCGGGCGTATTGAATGTTCATGGATTGTATGTTAAACTATAGTTCAATTGTGATTTCTGTCGGAGGAAAAGAAAATGATCAAACGTCTTCTGTGCATCTGCCTGATTTCGATTTTTGCGCTTACGTCCGCCTATGCGGAGGGGCTGCCGACCATTACTGACGGCACGGGAGAGGCGGTCGCCTTCACCGCTTCCGAATCCGCCGCCACCGCCCCCGAATCCGGGGACTGGAACCGTTACGCCAACGCGGTCTCCGCCCTGGACGCCGCCGAGGTGGATACCTTCCGCACCCTCGCGGCCATCAAGGCCACAGACCTCGATTACAACAGCTACCTGACCATGGCTTATACCGACAAGGCTTCCGTCATCACCGCGCTCCTGAACACCGAAGTCGCGGAGGAAGGCTTCGACTTCTACGCCGAGGGCGACGACGCCCTCGCCAATGCCGTCGCGCCCGCCTACGTGGTTCCCTCCGGCGATTTCGCCGTCTTTGCCCTCACAGGCAACGCATGGGCCAACGTCGGCATGTTCTCCCTCACCGGCGAAGCCGCCGCGGACAGCGCCGCCTACCTCTTCGACCTCTCCTGCTACGACTACGGCGACGTTCCCGCCTACCTCGCCCGCTACGATGAAACCGACGCCGCCTGGCACGTCGTCGGCCTCAACCAGGCGTTCGTAGACGCCGCCGTCGCGCTGGTGTTCTACTGAGAGGGACGCCAGGGGTGTGACGCCGAGGGCGCTGCCCTCGGGCTCCCGCTCAAGGGCCTTAGGCCCTTGAGAATCCCTTGCCTGGTGAAAAGCATATACATTGTCCGTCGACGGCGCGGGGGCCCAAACCCCGCGCCGCCGAATTTTCTTTAATTCGATCGCCAGTGACAAGGTTGGTTTGCAGTTGTCAAACCAAGTCGCTTCGCGACCGCGTCGTGCGAAATAGAGATTGCACGACGCGCCTCGGGCCCCCAGGCGATCCGACGGGAAATGGAAATTATTCCCTTGTTATGGGATTCCAAAGGGACAGGTGTGAATTAAAATAACAAGTGCAACAAAGGGAGAACGAGATCGCAAAGAGCCAGCTCCGGGTGTAAGGTAAGGTGAGCGAGACCAATCTACACAGGAGAAAAACTCAATGCGATCCTATCACCATTTTAGCATAGAAGAGCGGGAAAAGATACAAAACCAAGCTCGGCGGCGCGGGGTTTGGGCCCCCGCGCCGCCGACAGACAAAATAGAAGTTTCCCACTGACAGTGAGGGATTCCAAAGGGCCAATGGCCCTTTGGCCGGAGGCCCGGGAACAACGCCTCTCCGCGTTCCTCCCGCCCTACACCTCAATGGCCAGCGGCTGTTTGAGGAGTTCGAGGGAGCGGGGCATGCCTTCGAGGATGGCGGGGATGGCGTGGAGCAGTTCGACGCCGGCCATGGAAAGGAGGGCGGGCAGCGCGCGCTGGGCGAACGCGAGGTCGAAGGCCTCGAGGGGTGTCAGGGAGAGGTGAGGTGCGACGGCGGCGCAATAGAGCCAAATTCCGTCGAGGGTGCGGCGAGAGAGCAGCATGCCGTACTTGGCGAGCTCGTCGCGCAGGGCGCGCATGCGGCGCGTCACCGGCTGTGACACCCCATGCTCGTCGGGGACGAAGAGCGCGTCGAGTGCCTCGCGCGTGAGCACGACGTCGTCCGCCGCGTAGACGTGTCCGGGCTTCGCCCACGGGGTATTGAGCCGCTCCGCGCCGAGGCGCAGGAAGAATGCGCGGTCGAGCAGGCGCGCCGGAAGCGGGCAGCCCTCCGCGCTGTCGCGGACGGTCATGATTGCCTTGCGGGCGGAAGGCGCGCCCAGATGCTCAACGGCCGCGCGGCAGGCGTCCGGATCGTCGTTGATGTCGTCAAAGAAGAGGGCGGCGGGCAGTTCGTCCGCGTCGGGACCGAAAGTCCCGTCCGCCGCGCGCCAGTCCTGGAACCGTCCGGCGGCGGTGAGTCCCAGCGCCTCGGCCAGCAGCCGGGCGTACGCGGTCTTGCCGCTGCCCGTCGGCCCGGCGATGATGAGATCCCCGGGCAGGACAAAGCAGGCGAGCAGGTTGACCGCCTCGTCATCCGTCAGGAAAAACCCCGCGGCGGAAAACCGTGCGCGCACGCGCGCGACGAGTTCGCGCAGTTCCATGGCTTGCGCGCGCTTCACCGGCTTGGCGAGCGCCGCCATGGCGGGCGCGCCACTCCGGGCCAGGGCGATCAGGTCAAGGGCGCGGGCGTTGATGGCAAACTCGCTCAGCCGCGCCTGCAATTTTTCGTTTGTCAGCTCGGAGACGGCCCGCTCGGCGGCCTCCGCGACGTTCCGGGCGTCCTCGGCGCGCGCGCGCAAATCGGCCTCCCGCGCCTCCAGTTCCCGGACGCGCGCCGCGTGCGCCTCAATTTCAGCTTCGTTCTGTGCGCGCATCTCCCGGACGATCTCGCCCTTCATATCGTCGCGCTCACGCTTGAGCCGCTCGATTTCGCCGCCCAGCGATTCGCGTGCTTCCTCGTATTCGCTCAGCCGCGCCGCGCGCTCTTCCGCCTCGCGGGCGTCCTCGCCCGAAACGATGGCCTTGATTAGCCCATCCACGCCCGCCAGGGCGCGGGCCAGGCAGTAGCGCGCGTCGAGATGATCCCACGCCTCCCGGACGGCATCCACCGCCCGGTCAACGGGGCTGATAACCGGCTGCCCCATCACCGAGCCGGGCACCGGGTGACCCAGTTGATCGATGCGCGAGCGCCGCCACTTGTCCTCGATGACCTCCTTGAGGCTCCTGCCGCGCCGGGGATTGATGCCCGTCTGAAGGGCGATCGCCTGCTCCTGCGGGCTGAGGCCGGGGTCCACGGGGCGCGCGATTACCCGCGCGTCGCGGGTAATCCACGGCTTTTCCACCTGCGGCTCGATCTCGGGCGCGATTTCGGCGCGCACCTCAGCCTCCTGCGCGCTCGCTTCCACGTGCTGGAACAAAGGCCTTGCCACGGGCACGGGCGCGGGCGCCGGCTGAGGCGCAAACAGCTCCTTGCCCGGCACGGCGACGAGGAAGGAGAGAACCTCCTCGCCGAAACCCGGAAAATCGAACCGCTGGGCCGACGCCGGGTCGACCCGCCCGTCGGTGCGCGTAAAAACCACGCCCCCCTCGATTTCTACGATGGGCGCGTGGGTCCATAGATGATCCGCCACCTCGCCGCCCGCGCGCATGAGAACCCGGGACGTGCGCGGCAATTTACATGTCAAGGCGATGTTCAGGGCATCGTCCGGGGCGTCCTGTTCGAGGATTTCGACGATTTGGCCTTCGCCGGGCTCGCGCACCACATCCGAATAAATGATGTAGGCGTTGGCCTCCGCCTCGTCGCCCCTGTAATTTTTATTGGGCCTGATCTTGTCGTTCTCGTCCGGGTGCTCGCGCAGATCGACTACGCAGAAACCGCCCATGCGCCGCATCCGGGCCTTGAACCTGCTGGACTCGTTCTTGTCCGGCACGATCCGGATGCATCCGTTTTCCGGGAATTCGTCGGTCACGTCACATTTCTCAAAAACTTCGCCGTTTGCGATGAGGAGGGGTTTAAACCTGAAATATGATTTTTGCGGATTGTCCTCTTCCAAAATGCCGATACACAGTTTGCCGGGCAGCGTCATACTCGTCCCCCCAAGGTGCACAAAGAAATAGCTTAAAATATTTCTATTTCTAATATATAATACACTTCGCCGCTCAAATTGTCAAGTGATAACGTATAACGTGTTACGTATACATAAATACATGCCCGGATTGCATGAAAACGGCAGCCGGTGTATAATGAACGCTGTCTGGAGGGATTTTCATGCGCAAATTCGGGATTGGAATCATCGGCTGGGGCTTCATGGGCCGCACCCACGCCCACGCGATCCGCTCGCTGGGCCTGTTTTATCCGGGTGCGGATTTCCGGGCGGAGGTTATGGGCGTGTGCTCCCGGCGTCTTGACAAGGCGCGGGAGGGCGCGCGGGAGCTGGGCGCGGGCTTTTATACGGACGACTACCGGGCGCTTCTCGCCCGGGATGACATCGACGCGGTCTCCGTCTGCACGCCCAACGAAAACCACGAGGAAATGGCCGTGGCGGCCATGCGGGCGGGCAAGCACGTCTACATCGACAAGCCCCTCTCGACGGACCCGGAATCGGCGGAACGGATCGCCGCCGCCGCCCGGGAGACGGGGGTCTTTACCCAAATGGTGTTCAACAACCGCTACCTCCCTTCCACCATGCGCGCAAAGCAGCTCGTGGACGAGGGGCGGATCGGCAATCTGCTTTCGTTTCAGGCGCGCTACCTGCATTCCGGCTCCATCGACCCTGAAAAGCCCGCCGGCTGGAAGCAGACCGGGCAGGGCGGCGTGCTTCTGGACTTGGGGAGCCACGCCCTGGACCTGGTCACATGGCTGTTAGGCTACCCGGCGGCGGTGTCGGCGGCGGCGCGCACGCTCTATCCCGAGCGCCCACTGGCGGGCGGCGGAAAAACCCGGGCGCTCACCGAGGACATGATCCTGGCCGTTCTGCGCATGAAAAACGGCGCGCTCGGCACCATAGAGGCATCGAAGATCGCCACCGGCGCCAACGACGAGCTGACCTTCGAGGTGCGCGGCGACCGGGGCGCGCTCCTCTGGGACCTGATGCAGCCCAACTATGTGCGCTTTTTCGACAACACCTGCCCGGAAGCGCCCCTGGGCGGTCTGCGCGGGTTTACGGACATCGAGTCCGTGGCGCGCTACCCCGCCCCCGGCGGGTCGTTTTTGCCGCCCAAGAACACCGTCGGCTGGGATCGCGGCCACACCCACTGCTACTTTTCGTTCCTCGACGCGCTTAACCGCGGCGCGCGCCCGGAAAACAGCATCGGGGAGGGCGCGCGGCTCCAGAAGCTGCTTGCCCGGATCAAGGGCGCGGCGGAAGCGGGAATCTGGGTGGACACCTCGGACATATAGATGAAACTGGAAGGCCCGCCCGCGCGTCAAAGGGAATGTTTCCCAAAAAAAACGCGCGGCGCGGGTCGCGAAAGGGAGTTGTCATGCGGGAAAAAAGAAGGCGCGTGCGCGCGGCCGCGATTTTCTGGTGGCTGCTGGCGGCGGGCTGGATCTACCTCTTGTTTTATTTTTCGCGCCAGGTGGGCGAGGATTCGTCCGCGCTGAGCGGCTGGTTCGCCCGGGGCGTGCTCCGGCGGCTCTCGTTTCTAAACGTGCGCGAGGAGACATTTGAGTTTATTATGCGCAAGCTCGCCCACTTCGGCATTTTCACGGTGGAAGGCTTCCTGGTGCGCATCGCGCTTTACGCCACAAAACCCCGGAAGATCGCCAACACCTTCATCGCGCTGATTCTATGCCTGCCCTTGGCAGTGGTCAACGAACTCTCCGAGCTGCCGGTTTCCGGGCGGACCTGTTCCGTGCGGGACATGGCCATTGATCTGGGCGGCGCGTTTTTGGGGATTCTCGTGGCGGCTGGCATCGCGTGGATCTGCGAAAGCACCGTGATCCGCGGAAAATACAGGCGGCTGCGCGAACGGATGCGGAATGAGGCGGGGTAACCCGCTTTTCTTCATGCCCGGGCGAACCTTTCGCCCATCCGGAATCATCTAACGGGGTTGCTCAACAGACGCTGAAGAAGGGGGTGCGTGTGCGCCCCCTTCCTATCTATGCAGCTTTCGCCATGCCCCCGCAGATTTGGCACACTTGACAATCCGCCCCCAATCGCTTACACTTGGTAGCAATATTGATAAGGGGGCTGATTTACATGCGAAGTCTGGAGCTTTCCATCCTCGACATTCTGGCCGAGGACGCGCGCACGGGGGTTTCCCAAATGGCCACGATGCTGGGCGTGAGCCAGGCAGAGGTGGCGGATACCGTCGCGCGGCTCGAGAAGCAGCGCATCATCATCAAGTACCCCGCGCTCATCAACTGGGAGCTGGTGGAAACCGAGCAGGTGGAGGCGCTCATCGAGGTGCGGATCATGCCCATGCGCGACCGGGGCTTCGACGCCGTGGCCGAGCATATTTACCGCTTTGACGAGGTCTCGAGCGTTTTCCTCATGTCGGGCGGGTACGACCTCATGGTCATGCTCAAGGCCCGTACCCTCAAGCAGCTGGCGCTGTTCGTGGCGGAGAAGCTCTCCACCATCGACGGCGTCATGTCCACCGCCACCCACTTCGTGCTCAAACGGTACAAGACGGAAGGCGTCGTCATCGACGAGGCGGCCGAGGACGACCGGCTCAAGGTGTCCCCATGAACTACGAAAAGGCCCTCTGCGGCCGCATGGTGAAGGTGCCGCCGTCCGGCATCCGCAAGTTCTTCGACATCGTCAGCGAGATGAAGGACGTGATTTCTCTGGGCGTGGGCGAGCCCGACTTCAACACGCCTTGGACGTATACCGACGCGGCCATTTATTCCCTCCGGCGCGGCCAGACCCACTACACGGGCAATCGGGGGCTCAAGGAGCTGTGCCGGCTCATCGCCCGCTACGAGTCCGAGCGCCACGGGATGGAGTACGATCCGACCGCCGAGATTATGGTGACGGTGGGCGCCAGCGAGGGCATCGACCTTGCCCTGCGCGCGCTTCTTGAGCCCGGCGACGAGGTCATCGTGCCCGACCCCAGCTACGTCTCCTACATGCCGGGGGTGACGTTCTCAAACGGCGTCGTGGTGCCCGCGCCCACGGACATGGAAAACATGTTCCGGCTCCGGCCCGACGTACTCAAATCCCTCATCACGGAAAAGACCAAGGCGCTCATCATGCCCTATCCCAACAACCCCACGGGCGCGGTGATGCGCAGGGAGGACATGGAGGAAATCGCGGAGGTTCTCAGGCCCACCAACGTCGTCGTGATCTCCGATGAAATCTATTCCGAGCTCAACTACACCGGCGAGGGCCACGTCTCCTTCGCAACCATTCCCGGCATGCGCGAGCGCACCATCACCTTAAACGGCTTTTCCAAGGCCTTCGCCATGACGGGTTGGCGGCTTGGCTACATCTGCGCGCCCAAAGAAATGCTGGACGTGATGCTCAAGATCCACCAGTACACCATCATGTGCGCGCCCACGTCCGCCCAGTACGCCGCCATCGAGGCCCTGCGCGTAAACTTCACCAACGATTTTGCCGACGTGCGCCGGATGGTGGACGCCTACGACATGCGCAGGCGCATCCTCCTCGATGGCTTCCGCGCGGCGGGCCTCTCGTGCCACGAGCCCATGGGCGCGTTCTACGTGTTCCCCTCCGTCAAATCCACCGGCCTTACCTCCCAGGAATTCTGCGAAAAGCTGCTCTACGAAAAGAAGGTCGCCACCGTGCCCGGCGACGCCTTCGGCCCCCTGGGCGAGGGCCACGTCCGCTGCTCCTGCGCGTCCTCCAACCAGAACATCGCCGAGGCCGCCAAGCGGATTGGAGAGTTTGTGGGAGAACTGCGGGGGTGACGGCCAGGCCAGGGGGTGCTGCCCCCTGGACCCCCGCTCAAGGCCTGGCGCCCTTGAGAATCCCATACTGATGCGGGATCAATCAATCTCATCCGTCGCCCGTCCGGGGCCCAACCCTCGGACGGGCGATTTCGCGTGTGTGTTTTTCTTGCGGGCTCAAGGGTGCTCGGCTGTGACCATTTGTGAAAAACCATTCCAACCAGATCGGTAGATCGCGCCGATTTTATTCATGTGTTTGAGCAAATACAGTTTCCCGGCGATTGCTCCGAATTTATCCCAATACCTGCCCGTGTCAGCGGCGGCGCGGAACTCCCGCTGTCGATCCGGGTTCGTTTCGGAAAGGGCAGAGCACAGCGTATCCCGCGCGGCGCGAAACCGTTCCTCCAAAGCGACGTCGAAATGAAATGCCCCGATGTCCTCGGGATATGTCAGGGCATGGGCGAATCCCTCATCGAAGACCACGTAGTCCATGTTCGCGCAATATGTGGGATTTTTCGGCTGCGGGTAGTCCCGATGAAGGCACATATGAATTAACTCATGGGTGAGCACTCGGTGACAACTGTAGCCCACCCTCAGCGATTCCTCGCCGAACTGGATCAGATCAAACACCATCACAGATTCCCCGTCCGGCGATTCAAGCATCATCGCATCGTATGGGTCTGGAAACCCGACAACCAACATGATGGTGAAATTGCTTGCGACCTCGTCAAAAGCAGGGAATATCGCCTTGACAGCCTCGTAATTTCTGGGAACGTACGCATAAATCTGCTCCACTAACTTGTCACGCAGCTTCGCTACCCACTGTGCATTCTTGGGATCCGGCGTGGAAAAGAGACTTCCCAGGCCCTCCGCGCGGTAGATCCAGTTCTGCCGGTCGGCATCCAGCAATTCCCCGGCAAGGTAGCGTCTAACAATACCGTCGTCGATAATCATCACCGCTCACACCCTTTTCTTCTCACTATACGTCGCATATTTCCAGATGGCAACCGATCCAAAATCACGCGCAACCGCCCCAAAATAAAACGCGACGGCGCGGGGTTTGGGCCCCCGCGCCGCCGACGGACAATATTGCTTTTTACACATTTGGGGGGATTCCAAAGGGACTCAGTCCCTTTGGCGGGGTGCGGGGGCAGAGCCCCCGCCGTCCTTCGTTCTCCCTGCGGTTTAGTACATCCCGCCGCCCATGCCTGCGCCGCCCGCGGGAGCCGCGGGTTCCGGCGCGGGGATGTCGGTCACGAGGGACTCGGTGGTGAGCACCATCGCGGCGACAGACGCGGCGTTCTGGAGCGCGGAGCGGGTGACCTTGGTGGGATCGATGATGCCGCGGTCAATCATGTCACAGAACTCGTCCTTGGCGGCGTCGTAGCCGTAGCCGACTGCCTTGCGGGACTTGATCTTCTCGACGACGATGGAACCGTCGACGCCTGCGTTCTTGGCGATCTGGCGGACGGGCTCCTCGAGGGCGCGCAGCACGATGTTGATGCCGGTCTTGACGTCGCCGGTGTTCTGGCTGACCATGGTGGCGACCGCCTTGGCGGCGGTGATGAGCGCGCATCCGCCGCCGGGCACGATGCCTTCCTCGACGGCCGCGCGGGTGGCGGCGAGGGCGTCCTCGATGCGGAGCTTGCGCTCCTTCATCTCGATCTCGGTGGCCGCGCCGACGTTGATGACGGCCACGCCGCCCGCGAGCTTCGCGAGACGCTCCTGGAGCTTCTCCTTGTCGTAATCGGAGGTGGTCTCCTCGATCTGGGCGCGAATGGAGGCGATGCGGGCCTTGAGCTCGCTGGGATCGCCCGCGCCGCCGACGAGGACCGTGTTCTCCTTGGAGACCTTGACCTGATGGGCGCGGCCGAGCATGTCGACGGTGGCTTCCTTGAGGTCGAGGCCGAGTTCCTCGGTGATGACCTGACCGCCGGTCAGAATCGCGATGTCCTGGAGCATGGCCTTGCGGCGGTCGCCGAAGCCCGGGGCCTTGACGGCGACGCAGGTGAAGGTGCCGCGCAGCTTGTTGAGAACCAATGTCGCCAGCGCTTCGCCCTCGACGTCTTCGGCGATGATGAGCAGCTTCTTGCCCTGCTGAACGACGGACTCGAGGAGGGAGATGATCTCCTGGATATTCGAAATCTTCTTGTCCGTGATGAGGATCAGCGGATCGTCCAGAACCGCTTCCATCTTCTCGGTATCGGTGCACATATAGGAAGAAGCGTAGCCGCGGTCGAACTGCATGCCCTCGACAATGTTGAGCTCCGTCTTCATGGTCTTGGACTCTTCGACGGTGATGACGCCGTCCTTGCCGACCTTCTCCATGGCGTCGGAGATGAGCTCGCCGATGTACTCGTCGCCGGAAGAAATGGAGGCGACCTGCGCGATGGCGTGCTTGGACTCGATGGGCTTGGAGATGGAGGACAGGCTCTCGACGGCGGTCTTGGTGGCGGCCTCGATGCCCTTCTTGAGGATCATCGGGTTCGCGCCCGCGGTGACGTTCTTAAGGCCTTCCACGACGATGGACTGCGCAAGCAGGGTCGCGGTGGTGGTGCCGTCGCCGGCCACGTCGTTGGTCTT
>JAEZTL010000031.1 GCA_023421395.1 Bacillota bacterium
CTCGGCGGTTTCCGAACAGAGCGCGGCGGCGAGCAAGGAGCTGTCCGGGCAGGCGGAGATGATGCGGGAGTCGGTGAGCCGGTTCAGGCTGAAGTATATGGCGGGCGCGCCGGCGAAACCCCGCGCCGCCATCGCGGAGGCGAGGGCCGAGGTGCCCGGAAGAGCCGCCGCGAAGGCGGAGCCGGTGCGAAAGTCGTCCGGAAAACCCGTCATCGCGCTGAGCGACGAGGAGTTCGGAAAGTACTGATCTGACACGCATCAGGGGGCATAATTTCACCGCGTTCAGGCAAAATAGTGGCGAGGTGATCGGCATGGCGAAAAAAGGAAACAGGACAACAGGAAAGCAGAAAGAGCTGCAAAACGCGATCGAATCCATTCCGGGGGACAATCGCAACCAGAACCATAATGCAAAGAAGGAGGCGCTGGGGCCCAACACGAAGCGTTGAAGGAGTCGATATCGGCGCTCCCGTAGATATCGGAAGGGAAGCGTTATGCAAATCAACAGGGCGGGAGACTGTGCTCCCGCCCTGTCTGTTTACGGAACAACTTGGCGCTTGGACCTTTGTGTATCATCATGCGTTCGTGTTTCCGGCATCGATCTACTTCAGCTTCAATTCCGCAGTATCATAGATGCCGATGACGCCAATATCCCTTTTCAATCTCAGTGTAAGATCCTTTCCGGCCGCTCCGGGCAACGTGGTAATGTCAATGGTATAGGACAGCGGATCGCCCTCGCGACCAAATGTGTACGCTGTGCGGAAGGGGACATAATCCTCGTCCGCGGTTGCCGTCTCATCCATGGTGTACACCAGAATGGTGAAACCATTGTCGGTATCGTAGCAGGAATCGTCTGGGTTCAGGAACGATAGCGTGAACGGATAGGTGCCGCCGGCGGGCTGAACCTGACGATCGGTATCCAGTGTTACGACGGGCGGGTGACAATGGACCGTATCCCCCTTCTCGCCCTTCAGTCCCCGTTCACCGCGATCGCCCTTCTCACCTTTTTCGCCCTTTTCACCTTGAAGACCCTGTTCACCGGGATCACCTTTATCGCCCTTCTCCCCCTGAAGCCCGGGTGCACCGTCTATGCCATCGACGCCATCCTCGCCGGCGGGGCCCTGAGGACCGGGAGCTCCGTCCTTACCGTCGATACCGTCCTTACCGTCGATACCGTCCTTGCCGTCAATGCCATCCTTACCGTCGACGCCGTCCTTACCGGCAGGGCCGGCGGGGCCTTGACAGCCGGTGAAGCCTCTCGGACCCTGAGGACCGGGAGCTCCGTCCTTGCCGTCGATACCGTCCTTACCGTCGACGCCGTCCTTACCGGCAGGGCCGGCGGGGCCCTGACAGCCGGTGAAGCCTCTCGGTCCCTGAGGACCGGGAGCTCCGTCCTTGCCGTCGATGCCATCCTTGCCGTCGATGCCGTCCTTACCGTCGATGCCGTCCTTACCGTCGATGCCGTCCTTGCCGTCGATGCCATCCTTGCCGTCGATGCCGTCCTTACCGGCGGGGCCGGTGGGCCCCTGGGGACCGGGCTCGCCGTCTTTGCCGTCCTTACCGTCCTTACCGTCCTTGCCGGGATCGCCCTTCTCTCCTTTTTCTCCTCGAGGGCCAGTATAGCACTGCGTGCTAATCTTTGAATCGTCCGCGCGAACCAACGGCGCCAACGTTACCGTGATCAGCATCAGCAGTACCACGGTCAGGGAAAGCGTCTTCTTCCATCTCATATAACAACCAACACCCCCTCAATGTGTGGCGTTCCCTCGAACACCCGACACAATGTATGCGGGTATGTGATTGTGTAAAACTCGAAACGGATTTTTTGCCTTCCTTAGAACCGTATCCGCGCGATCTGTCACGCGGACCATTCAAAAGCCTGAGACCATCTCTTTTTGTGCCTATCGACGGCTCAACTGACGATTGATCATTTCGCTCACACGACTTCGCACCGCATAAACCCACGCCTCGTCAAAGGGCAGGCCAAAAGCGCGGGAGAATCCATAGTACAGGTTCACGGCCTGATAATACCCTTCCAGCCATGCGATATCCTGCCGCTCCATCTCCGGTGGAGTCAGCCTTGGTGTGTGATGGATAAATACCGCCTCAACATAAGAGAGGAACTGCATCATCCGCTCGTCGCTGTGCACGTCGAAGGGCAGCAGAATCAGTTGCCACTGGATCTTTTCCGGCAGCCTGTAATGCGCGATCCGGTCCAGCACCATGAGGGGATCACGGACATCCATCTTCCGGTAGCAGGGCAGGGCTTCCTCGCGGGTGCTCCACAGCGCCAGTTTTTCGCGAAGAGGCAGTTGGCGGATGTCGAGAAGCGCCTCGCTGGGGCCGACGACGGCCTGCTCGACGGGTGCATCCTCGGCTTCTAGCTGCGCTTTTAGAAATGCTTGACCGCCGGACATGGCGGCGACGTAGCCCACATCGTAGATGCCCAGGCGCCCGGCACGCCCGGCGATCTGCTTGACTTCCTGAGAGGTGAGCGGGCGGATCTCCTCGCCGTCATATTTAGACAGATCGGTGAAGACGATGCGGCGGATTGGCAGGTTGACGCCCATGCCGATGGCGTCGGTGGACACCAGCACGCCCCGTTCACCCCGGACAAAGGCGGCGTACTGAAGCCGCCGCACTTCCGGCGGAAGGTCCCCGTAGATCACCGCAGCGGGAATGCCGCGCTCCGCCAGCAAACCTGACAGCGCGATCACTTTTTTCTTGGAGAAGGCGACCAGCGCGTCGCCTTTTTCAACCGCGCCAAGCGGCACGTTTTCCATCTGGATCTCGAGCGGCACGGTGCGGGCGTACTGGTGGTACTCCACTTCGTCCCCACAGTCCCCGATCATGCGAACCAACTGGTCGTAGGCATTTGACGCGCCGCACACATGGATTTCCGGGCACTTCAGCCCCAGGATCGCACGCGTCCAGGCGGCTCCGCGCTGGGTGTCGGCGAGAAGCTGCGCCTCGTCGATCACCGCCACGGGGTAAGCCCGTTCCAGGTTCAGCTTTTCCACCGTGCAGCTGGTGAGCTTCGCGCCTTCTACCAGGATCTCCTCTTCGCCCGTCAGCAGGTTACAGCGCGCGCCGGACTGATTCATCCACTCGTAGTTCTCCAGCGCCAGCACCCGGAGCGGCGCCAGATACACGCCCTGACCGATTTCCATCAGCCGCTGGATGGCCTGATAGGTCTTGCCTGTATTGGTTTCGCCCAGATGCAGCACAAATCTACGACGCATCTTGCGTGCGCCGGGGTATTCGTCCTTGGGGTTGACGGGGAGGCGACGGTTGAATTCGTCCGCAAGCAGCTTCGGGATGTGCCGGGAGAAGAGCACCGACAGAATGCCGGCGCTCACGTAGGCGCGGAAATTCCCCCGAACCACCTCGTCGAACTGGAAGCTGGTGGCGTGTTGCCGATTGTAGTCCGCGAGAATTCGCCGGGAAAGATCCTCCAGTAGGCTTAGATAATTCTTATAGACGTCGTCCAATCCCCGGGGCGCGTGGGCGCGCAGCCGCGAAAGCGCCTTGATCTTTTCGCGGACGGTGGCCTCATGCTGCCACAGATGCCGCTCTTTCGTTCTCGAGGCGATGGATTTGATTTGAAAATACTGCCGCCGGATCGCCGCCAGTTCGAAATCCTGCCGCTTTTGAACCTTCACGGGGCCGCACCTCTCTTTGCCGTGCTGTCGTCAGTATACCACAAACCGGACGGTTTTCAGTCGGCGGCCGGTACGGGCGCAAAATTCGATAAATCCTCCGGATGTGTTTAAAACCCAGAAAGAGTTGTATACAATATAATTACAGGCAATCGAAATGCCGGAGGACTGGAGGAGCGAGTTCAACCCGCTGAAGTTGGAAAACCAGTACTGGTTTTCACTGAACGCCAGCGCGAAGGAAGTTGTATGCCTGAACAAACCGCTTCCTTGGGAGATCGATCTGACTTATGCACGGTACATTGCGATGAGGGTGCTCTGGCGGGCGGGGACGCCCTCGGTCAAAGCGTTGAGGCGCAGACTGTTTCTGGTCGCGGACGGCGCCGTGCGGTGCCGTGATGCGTGGGATGAGCGCAGCACCATACTGTCCATCACGCCGGAGAATAGTGTGCTTTAAATGTGGCCAGAGGCGACCCCAAGGAGGCTCGTGACCGCGTCTGGCTCAAAGCCGAAGAAGCGAAAATGCCGGTTGCGTTTCCGTACAGGAGTCTGGACCAAATAAAGGAGAATGAGAACATGACTGTCTATGATTTCAGCGTCAAAAATGCCAAGGGAGAGGCGGTTCAGCTTTCGCAGTTCGAGGGCAAGGCGCTTCTGATCGTCAACACGGCCACCCGGTGCGGGCTCACGCCCCAGTACGAGGGCCTTCAGGCCATCTACGACAAGTACAAGGATCGCGGCTTTGAAATTCTGGATTTTCCCTGCAACCAATTCCTCGGGCAGGCGCCGGGGACCGACGAGGAGATCGGCGCGTTCTGCACGCTCAATTACGGTACCACGTTCCCAAGATTCGCAAAGATCGACGTCAACGGCAAGGAGGCCGATCCGCTCTTTGTGTGGCTGAAGGGCCAGCTGCCCGAGGACCGGGGCGACGAGGAGACGGCGTCCTTTGAGAAGAAGGTCAAGGTGTTCAAACCCTTCGCCAAACATGGCGACATCAAGTGGAACTTCGGGAAATTTTTGATCGACCGTAAGGGCAACCCGGTGGCGCGTTTTTCGCCCGCGCTGACGCCGGAAAAGCTGGAGGCGGACATCGAAGAGCTGCTGTGAACGGATAAAAAGGCCCCGCGCTGATGCGCGGGGCCTTTTTGGGAATCCGGGGCTGCGGCCTTAGACCTCCGCCCGTTTTTTCAGTTCGTCCCGCATCCGGCGGTACTGGATGATCGGCCCGTCGCCCATCAGCAGTTTTTCGGCGGAGCGGTAGGCGGAGGGCTTTGGCTTCTGCGTGACCACCACGCGCCGGTCCTGCCGTTCCACGATGAAGTTCAAAAGGCTGCCCGCCATCGCGATCAGACGGTTGAGGGAAGCGCTGCCGGTGAAACGGTTGTAAAAGCGGATGTAGAGGATGGTGTTCTCATCGTCAACCGGCGCGAAGAAGATGACGATCTTGAGCTTTTCGCTGATGTGGTTCATCCAGAGGTTGGGAAACTTGAATTTGAGGTGGGTGTCCTTGATCTCGCATTCGGCGGGCGGCCGGGGTTTCTGCCCGCGATCCACCTCGTTGTTGGCGCTGGTGATGATGACGCCGCCCTCGAACACCACCTTCGGCCCATTGACGAGGGTTTTGTTGCCCCGGCCGATGGTATTGTGGTGTACGATGGGTACGTGCACCACATCCAACTGGTTTTCGATGGCGCGGGAATAGTGGGCCGCCCAACTGTCCCGGATCTCATAATAGGAAAAGCCTTCCAGCTCGCCGCCGAAGAAGGGCAGTATGTCGGCGGATTTTTCCGGGTCGCCGTACCAAAGGTAGATGATGCCATAGGCTTCTCCCACGGGGTAGGCGCGCACGTTGTAACGGCCCAGGTCCTCGGTGGAGGCGCGGCCGTTGGCGGGAATGAAGGTGCATTGGCCGGAAGGATCGAATTCGAGACCGTGAAAGGGGCAGCGGATGGAGACACCCTCCACCCTGCCACAGCTCAGCGCCGCGCCACGGTGGCTGCACTGATCCTGAAGACAGCCCAGCGCGCCGCCCTTTGTCCGGAACAGCACCAGATCCAGGCCCAACCGCCTGACGGCGGTCAGCGCGCCGGGTTTGACGGAGGCCGAGGGAAGGATCGCGTACCATTGATTGGGGATCATGCGCGCACCGCCTCATATGCCAATTTTCGACATTATACCATCTGAAGCAGTTGGGCGCAATGAGGAAATGCGGCGGATCGCGCGTCGACGCTTGTCGCGCTTGTGCAGCCGCCTTATGCAGATTGTGTAAATCGCTTGACAAGCGGGGGAGGGCAGGCTTATGATACTATCCGTAAGACGCTCCCTGGCGGAGAGGCCGAAAAAGGCTTCCCGCTTGACGGGCTGCCCGATGGGCGGATGCGCTCGGCTCATGGGGATGGATTCTACTTTGTAGGTTGGGTTGAACGGTAGGAACAGTAGGTTCCTCCACCATTACTTCGAGGGCAAGGTCGCTCGTTGAAGCTGCTTTTTTGTGCTTCCCCGCGGCAAACGGCCGCCCTCGCAGGTAAGAGGGCGGCTTTCTTTTTCGCGCGCCGCGCCGCGCGAGCATTAAGATAGGGAGGGTTTCCGCAATGAAAAAAATGTTTGTTATGTTTCTGGCTCTGACGCTCTTCTGCCTGCCGGTGTTCGCATCGGCGGAGGAAGCGGTCAAGACCATCGGCGTGATTCAGTATGTGCAGCACGTCGCGCTGGACTCCGCCCGCGACGGCTTCGTTCAGGCGTTAAGCGACAACGGCTATGTGGACGGGCAGAACATCGCGCTGGATCTCCAGAACGCCCAGGCCGACGCCTCCAACCTGGCCACGATTTCAGACCGCTTCGTCGCCAACAACGTGGACCTGGTGCTGGCCATCGCCACGCCGGCGGCCCAGTCCATCGCCGGCAAGACCACGGAGATCCCGATCCTTGGCACCGCCATCACCGACTATGTGGTCGCCCGCCTGATCGACAGCAACGAAAAGCCCGGCACCAACGTGTCCGGCACCACCGACATGAACCCGGTGGCCGACCAGATCAAGCTGATCCAGGAACTGTTCCCGGACACCAAGACCGTGGGCGTGATGTATACCTCCAGCGAGGACAACTCCGTGCTGCAGGCGGGCATGGCCAAAGAAGCCATCGAGGCGCTGGGCATGAACTACGTCGAGGCGACCGTCACCAGTTCCAACGACGTACAGCAGGCCACGCAGTCCATCGTGGACAGCTGCGACGCGATCTATATCCCCACCGACAACGTGTTTGCCTCCTCCATGCCCGTCGTCTACGAGGTGGCCACCGCCGCGAAAAAGCCCATCATCGGAGGTGAGGCCGGCATGGTCAAGAGCGGCGCGCTGGCGACGCTGGGCATCAACTATTACGATCTCGGCTACCAGACCGGCCTGATGGCGATCCGCGTGCTCAATGGCGAGGACATCTCCGCCATGCCCATCGAGACGGCCGCCAAGATGGATTACACCTTTAATTCCACCTATGCATCGGCGATCGGCTACACCATCCCCGAGGCCTACGCCTCCTTCGCGGAGCCCATGGCCTGACGAGCGCATCATAAGCGCGGGCCGCGTTTCACGCGGCCCGCGCGTCAAGGGAGTACGGTTTTTCATGCAGCAGATCCTGTTGGGCGCGGTGGCGCTGGGGCTCCTTTGGGCCGTGATGACCATTGGCGTGTACATCACCTACCGCATTCTGGACATCGCGGACCTGACGGTAGAGGGCAGTATTACGTTGGGCGCCTCCGTCAGCGCGTCGATGATCGCGGGCGGCGCGAATCCCGGTCTGGCCACCCTCTGCGCGCTGGCGGCGGGGTTTGCGGCTGGGCTGGCCACGGGCCTTCTCCATACCAAGCTGCGCATACCGGCGCTTCTGGCGGGGATTCTGACGATGATCGCGCTGTATTCGGTCAACCTGCGGGTGCTGGGCAAGGCCAATGTGTCGCTGCTTCGGATGCGTACGGTGTACAGCCCTCTGGAGGCGCTGGGGCTTGAAAAGAACATGGCGGTGGTGATTCTTGGCCTTGGCCTCGTGCTTCTGATCATCCTGATCCTCTATTGGTTCTTCGGGACGGAGATTGGAAACGCCATCCGCGCCACCGGCAACAACCCGAGCATGGTGCGCGCTCAGGGCGTCAACACCGACAGCATGAAGATCCTGGGGTTGGTGCTCTCCAACGGCCTCGTGGCCCTCAGCGGCGCGATGATCGCCCAGAGCCAGAACTTTGCCGACGTGCAGATGGGCACCGGTTCCATCGTGATCGGCCTTGCGTCGCTGATCATCGGCGAAGTGCTGTTCGGGCGGCGCAACTTCTTCAGCCGCCTGTTCTCGCTGATTCTGGGCGCGGTGACATACCGCGTCATCATCGCAATGGTTTTGAAGCTGGGCATGCCCACCAACGATTTGAAACTCTTCACCGCCCTCACCGTGGCGCTGGCGCTTTCGCTGCCGATGTTCCAGGGCTACCTGAATACCATTCGGCGGTCCATGAAGGGGGTACGGTAAATGCTGACGTTGAAAGGCATCCGGAAAAGCTTTAACATCGGCACCGTCAACGAAAAGGTTGCGCTGGACGGGGTGGATCTGACGCTTTCGGCAGGGGATTTTGTCAGCGTGATCGGCGGCAACGGCGCGGGCAAGTCCACGCTTCTAAACGCCGTGGCAGGGGTCTATCCGGTGGACGAGGGCGTGATCGAGATTGACGGTGTCAACGTGACGCGGCTTTCCGAATTCCGGCGCGCCCGGTACCTGGGTCGCGTGTTTCAGGACCCGATGATGGGAACCGCCGGGGACATGAACATCGAGGAAAACCTGGCGATGGCGCTTCGGCGCGGCGAGCGCCGCACCCTTCGCTGGGGTGTGACCGCCGCCGAGCGCAAGCGCTACTTTGAGATTCTGAAGCACCTGGACCTCGGACTTGAGAACCGGATGACCACCAAGGTGGGGCTTTTGTCCGGCGGTCAGCGGCAGGCGCTGACGCTGCTCATGGCGACGCTCAAGGCCCCCAGGCTGCTGCTGCTCGACGAGCATACCGCCGCCCTCGACCCCAAGACCGCCGCCAAGGTGCTCGTCCTCAGCGACCGGTTCATCGCCGAGGAAAAGCTGACGGCCCTCATGGTCACCCACAATATGCGGGACGCCATCCAGCACGGCAACCGCCTTCTGATGATGCATGAGGGAAAAGTCATCGTGGACGTTTCGGGGGACGAAAAAAAGCGCCTCACCGTCGAGACGCTCCTTGGCATGTTCGGCAAGGCCAGCGGCCAGCAATTGGCCAGCGACAGGATGCTGCTGTCCTGACAGGTGATTACCGCTTGGGAAAGCAGATGGATGTCTTGACCGGTCAAGACATCCATCTGCTTTCTATTTGGTTGTTGTGCTCTCACTCAACGGCCACAAGACGGGTAAATTTCTTGAATCACATGTACTTCATCATACGGGAAATGTTTGTCGGAATAGGATAATGCATGTTTTATGTATTCGTCTATATACTTTTGAGAAATAAACCAAACCTGATGGTCTTTCGCATCTCGACTGGATCCGGAAAGAACCCAGTTGACGCGCGGATGGTCTCGGAAATGAGTAAGGAATTCCATGCAATCGGCTATATTTCCGCGATATAAAGCCCCTGAAGACTTATCTAAATAAGATGAACCAACAATCGAAACATCATCAATAAGAAAACAGATTATTATATCGGATTCCGAGACGTCGTTGGATAAACTTAGACATTTTTCGATATATCTTTGTATTTTCTGATAATGCTTGTCAAATGAAGATATTACATTGCTTAGATAGTGATTTCCGCTTGAAGGAAGTTTAATCTTCTCGTGATATGATATACCATACCCGTGCCTATCAATTCTGGCCAATTCCAGATTTTGCACATCACCTTTTTTGGTTTTTTTGGAACAAGTAAATTGGAAATGCTCAATTATGAGGAGATTTCCATTTAGTGTGATATAACAATCAGGTCCGTCACAGGGGAAAAACTTGCCGTGTTCCACAAATTCCTGTAGCATCAGGACTTGATCGTTATCTCCGTGGTAATGTACGGTATTATTTTCTTCGGGAAGGTAGAGCATAAGCGTCTTTTCTACTTCGCCACGCATGGTGAACCTCCCGGATGAAAACCACTTAATAAGATCTACATCAAAACGCAGTATCCGCCTGCGGAATGCAATTGCAGGCGGATACTGGAATAATTATGCGAACGTCGCCTTGACTTCCGGCTTCCGAACTTCTGGCGCCTTGGCGGGGGGGAGGGCGATGCCTTCCTCGGCCGCGAGCTTGACCAGAAGGTCCAGAGCCTTTGCGATCTGTTCCGGCTTGTGTTCGCTGATCACACAGAAGCGAAGCCGCGCCTTGCCCCGGGGCACCGCGGGGTACACCGCCGGGGGCACGAATACGCCGTGCTCGCGCAGGACGTTCGAGAGGTGGAAGGCGTCCTCGTCCCGACCGACCAGAATGGGCACGATGGCCGTCTCCGACGCGAGGCAAGTGTTGAGGTTGCGCGCCGCTGCCTCCCGCATGAAGGCGGCGATGTTCTCCCGCATCCTCGACATAATGGACGGGTCCTGCCGGAGGAGGCGGATGGAGGTCAGCGTCGCGGCCGCCAGCGGCGGCGAGATGCCCACCGAGAACACGAAGCCGGGCAGGTTGTAGCGCAGATATTCGATGATCTCCTTCGGGCCCGCCAGATAGCCGCCGCAGGCGCCCAGTCCCTTGGAGAGCGTGCCCATCTTGATGTCGATGTCGCTGGGGTTGAGGCCGAAGTATTCGTCCACGCCGCCGCCGGTCTTTCCAATCACGCAGGCACTGTGGGCTTCGTCCACCATCAGGAAACAGCCGAACTTTTTCTTGAGCGCCACGAAAGCGGGCACGTCCGCGATGTCGCCGTCCATCGAGTAGGCGCCCTCGATGATGATCAGCACCTTCTCAAACTTGTGGCGCTGCATGCGCAGGATGCTTTCCAGCGCCTTGGCGTCGTTGTGGGGGAAGGGCTTGCACATGGCTCTGCTCAATTTGCAGCCCTGGTCGATGGAATTGTGGGCCAGTGCGTCGTAGACGATCAGGTCCTTCGGGCCGCAGAAGTTTCCCACCACCGTCACGTTGGTAGAGTGGCCGCCCACCAGCACCAATGCGCTCTCCGCGTGCTTCCACTCGGCAATCTCGCGCTCCAGTTCCTGATAAAGGCTCTTTTCGCCTGCCAGCAGCCGACTGCCGCTGGCGCTGGTGCCGTACTGATCGATGGCGGCCTTGGCGGCTTCCATGACCTCCTTGCGGCCCGACATGCCCACGTAGTTGTAGGAACCGAAGTTGAGCACTTCCACACCCGCCATGATGGAGGTGTCCCTGAGGGGCGAGTCATGACAGACGAAATATGGGTTCTCCGCTCCGTCCGCCATCAGCGCCTGTTGTCGCGCGTAGAAGGCCTTGAACTCCGGCGTCTCCCGGAATTCGGAGATGGGTGAGACCGGTTCAGAAGGGGCCTTCGCCTCCTGGAAGCCGTGCTGCCGCTCGTAAACAAGCCGGGAAAGCCCGCTGACCGTCGTGCAGCGGCCGTACTCCTCCGGCGGGATGATGAAGCCAAAGGCCTCCTCCACGCGGATGGAGATGGACAATACCTGCAGGCTGTCGCCGCCCAGGTCGTCCAGGAAGTGAGCGTCGTCTCGGATCTGCTTTTCAGGGGTTTCCAGCACCTCGGCGTAGATTTTGCGCACCTGGTCGCTGATTCGGCGCATCTCGAGATCCACCAGCTCCGTCTTGACGCCGTCCCTGGGCGCGCCGTAGGACATCGAGGCCACCGAACGGATGCTGAGTTCCCGGTAGGCGTCGGGATGTTCCAGAATCTGTTTTCGCAGTTCCACACGCTTGACTTTGATGGAATTGACCAGCGGGAGCTTTTCACCGGATACCAGCACGCGCCCCACCTGCTTGACCACGGGGAGCTTGCCGTTGATCTGCGCGATCCTGGCGCAGAGGCCCTTGACGTATACCTCATCCCCGGCCTTGTCTCCCAGGTACATCACCAGCGCGATTTCCTGATAGAGAGGCTTCGCCGGATCGGTTGGGATGCCCAGCACGCTCAGCTGCTCCACGTCGGAGAGGAGCGCGAAGGCGTCTTCCACCTCGTCGGGGTAGACGTTTTCACCGGATTCATTAATCACCACGTCCTTGACGCGGCCCTCCACGTACATGCGGCTGCCTGCCTCCAGCCGCACCACGTCGCCGGTGTGCAGCCAGCCTTCCGCGTCCAGCGCGGGCGGGATGAGCTGCCCGTCCACCAGCTGCCCCGTGTGCAGAGAACGGCCCTTGATCAGCATCTCACCCCGGTTGGGTTTGTCCCCATCGGGGATCACTCGGTAAGAGACGTTTGCAAGCGGACGGCCCACCGAGCCCGACACGCGGGTGCGCAGATTCCGGCTGGTTTCGACGGAGGTAATGGCCGTTTCGGTCATGCCGAAGCCGGACACCGTGAAGTAGCCCAGCGCGCTCAGCGTCTTCATCTGCTCCGTGGGCGTATGGCTGCCGCCCAGGATGATGCACTCCACATCGCCGCCGAGAAGCTTGTCCAGCACGGAACGGAACAGCACCTTACGGGCGAAGCCGCGCCCCAGCGCAGGGGCTACGTGCTGCAGCATGAGACTGGCGCCGCGCATGGCGCGCCAGGCCGCGCGCTTGCCGGCAGATTCCTTGGCGACCTTTTTTTCAAGCCCTGTCGCGAGGTTCGTGGCCAATAGCGGCACGGCCAGCAGCAGCTGAATGCGAAAGCGGGTGGCGCCCTCCACGATGGTTTGCGGCGCGCGATCCTTCAGGTATACGTTGGCGTAGCCCAGAAAACTGCACCACATCAGGCAGACCATGAAGCCGAACACGTGGTGGAATGGCAGGAACGCCAGACTGCGGCGGTTGCCGTCATTGATGATCGCTTTGCAGGCGTTGTAGAGCAGTTCGCTGGACAGCACCTGGTTGGCGACCGCCTCGCCGTCATATACGAAGATGCGGCTGGTGGCGGTGGTGCCGCTGGTGCAAAGCGCCACCTTGTCGGCGAATTCTGGGGTAAAGTTTTGCGGGGCATCGGGCGCATGTTTCAGCTCGTCCAGCGTCACCATCCTTACGCCGCCCGGGAGCGGCCGGGGATTTCTGGTGACGAGCAGCGCCGCGCCGGACTGGCCGAGCATATAGTCCATCTTTTCGTCGGGCAGCGTGAAGTCCAGGAGCACCGCGTTGTACCCCGCCAAAATCAGTCCCCAGAAGGCGGGAAACCACTCCGGGCAGGTGTCCATGGCGATGGCGGCGAATTTTTCTTTTTTGCCGCCTCCGTAGCGGTTTACGATGTGGGCGGCGAAGGCCCTGGCCCGCGCCTCGTACTGCGCATAGCTGACGGCGACCTCCGCGCCATTTTCCAGGTACAGCGCGGCGGTCACATCGCCCCAGGAGCACGTCAGGCGGAACAGGTTCGACAGGGACATGTCTTTTCGAAGCGCGTCGCAGCGCTTGAGTACAGGACTATTTTGCATGGGCCGAATCTCCTTTTCCCAGATAGTAGCCCTCGAGGATTTGCTGAATCAGCCTCGGAGGAAAGAGCCTGTGCAGCTGCACGGCCAGGTGCTGGTCGAATTTCGCCACGCGCACCCGAAACGGGAGGCGCCGGCGTTTCAGGAGTCCCGCCGCGATCAGGCCCAGCCGTGCGGGATCGCAGCCGTTTTCCTCGTCCCGAGCGATGGCCGATACACCGCGCCGGTAGGCTTCGCCATAAGGAGAACGCTCCGCGGCCGCCGCCGCGCGCAGGCGAGTCTTCTGCGAGCCGCCTCGATGGTCGCCCGGCTCCACCAGGCATACGCCGATGCCCAGCCGCCCGGTTTCCAGCGCGAGGCATTCCGAATACCCCTCGATGGCGTGCTTGCTGGCAGTGTATGCGCTTTGAAACGGAATGCCGAGAATGCCGTTGACCGACGAAAAATTGATGATCCTGCCCGCCCCCTGAGCGCGCATGACGGGAAGCGCCGCGCGGATCATCTCCACGGCGCCCAGAAAGTTGGTTTCCATCACGGCGAGGTATTCGTCGCGGCTGGTCTCCTCGCAGGAACCCAGTACCAGAATTCCGGCGCAATTGTACAGCGCATCCACCCGGGGTGAGATTTTCAGCGCCAGTTCCTGAAAAGCGCGGATGCTGTCAGGATCGCGCACGTCCAGCGGAATGCGGTGCCCGCCGCACTCACAGGGGCCTTCGTAAGGCTTGAAGGAGCGCGCCCCGGCGATGACCAGATACCCTTTTTCCATCAGCGCCTTGGCGGTATAATACCCCAGGCCACTGGAGGCGCCCGTAATCCAAACGGTGCCTTTATCCAATCGCATCCATCCCCATCCTCAAGTGGAAGATACTGCAATACGTGAATTATACTTCACGCGGGTTGCTTATGCAAGTTTTTAATCTGAAGGTTTCACACACGAAGACGTAATGTTTTGTAAAAATCAGGCGGAAAGAAAGGAGGTCGTCCCCTGCGCGCATGGTTTGAAGGCGCGGGATCGTGGTATAATCTTTCCCGAAAGCGTCGCGCGCGGCATCTTGCGCGCGGCCGAAAAGGAGGCTTTGCCATGAAACCCATTGAAGTCGGAATGCACGCGCCCGCCTTTACCATGGAGGATACCGAGGAGCGGCCGGTAGAGCTCAAGGATTATCTGGGCAGGAAAGTACTCCTGTCCTGGCACCCGATCGCCTGGACCGGCGTCTGCACGGATCAGATGCGCGCGCTGGAAGTCAACTGGGAGCGTTTTCAGGCGCTGAACACGATGCCGCTGGGCATCAGCGTGGACCCCAGTCCAGGCAAGAAGGCGTGGGCGGCAGTGCTCAGGCTCAAAAATTTGCCGCTGTTGTCTGATTTCTGGCCCCACGGCAAGGTGGCGCAGGACTACGGGATCTTCCATGAGGAGTTTGGCATGTCCGAGCGCGCCAACATCATCGTGGACGAAAAAGGCGTCGTGCAATGGGTTAAGGTCTACCCCATGAGCCAGCTGCCCGATATCGAAGAGGTATTCGCGGAGCTTTCAAAATAGCGGGGTGAGCGTGTGGAAAAGAGCATACAAAAGGTTGTCAGGGGATTCCGGGCTGTGGACGGCGCGGGCGTACGCCTCGTCAGGGTACTGGGACACGACGACGTGTACGATTTCGACCCATTCCTGATGTTGGATTCGTTTGATTCCACCGACCCTCAGGACTATCTGGCCGGCTTTCCGACGCACCCGCACCGGGGCATTGAAACCATCACGTACCTGATCTCCGGCCGTATTGAGCATGAGGACAGCCTTGGCAACGGCGGTGTGATCCACAGCGGCGAGAGCCAGTGGATGACCGCGGGCGGCGGTATCCTGCACCAGGAGATGCCCAAGGCGTCGGACCGAATGCTGGGCTTCCAGCTGTGGCTCAACATGCCCGCCTCCGAAAAGATGGCGCCGCCCGCCTATCTGGACATCCGGCAGGATATGATGCCCGTCGTGTCGGAGGACGGCGTCACCGTGCGTGTCATCGCGGGGGAATACAAGGGACAGAAGGGCGTCGCGCCCCGTCACGTCCGGGCGACGCTGTACGACGTGACGCTGGAGGAAGGCGGGTCGGTCGACCTGGCTGCCGCGTCGGGGGAGACGGTATTTCTCTTCACCATTGAAGGCGACGCGGTCGTCGCCGGTACGCGCGTGCAGGAGAAATCTGCCGTGCTGATGGGGGCGGGAAACTTTGTGGGTTTGTCCGCCGCGGGAAAGGCGGCGCGCATCATCTTCTTCATGGGCCCGCCGCTGCGCGAACCCATTGCCTGGGGCGGCCCGATTGTGATGAACACTCGCGAGGAGCTGGATGCCTCGTTCCGGCAGCTTCGGGAGGGAACCTTTCTGAACCGGGTCAGGTAATCGAAAAAGCCGGCCTTCCGCTTGACTGCGGGAGGCCGGCTTTTTACGGCTCCATCGGTCCGTTTGGCCAGGAATCCGAATCGTCGTAGATGCCGCTCACATCCATCATCGCCGACCGCTCGGCTTCGTTGGCCTTTGCCGCCAGGTCCTCCGGGGAGGAAATGGCGGCGCTTTCGATGCGCGCCTTGACCGACGGGTGCAGCGATTCGAAGTACTCGTAGGCTTCTGGGTTTGCTTCCAGCAGCGCCTTCAGACCGCCGCCCGCTTCCTCGGGAATCTTGATGCACATCACCGCCCTTCGGCCGCAGTATGGATGAAATGAACGTTTCTTATGCAAAAGAGCGAAGGCGCGGCCGCGGGAACGGCGGACAACGCACAGCCGAAGCGGCATGGAATTTCCGTCACGGCCCCGGTGGGCCGGGGAAATTCGCCCCGCTCAGGCCTGGTTCCGCCTGTGCTTTGACGGGTCGTCCTTCGACGGGTGGGGTGCGCCCGCTCTTTCGGCACGGAATGGATTTCACGCGGCCGCGGGACGTTTTCACGAAAACGGGTGCCGTGCCGTTTTTGTACAGAACGCCAAGGTGCTTATTTTTGTGTTTAGAATTGCTTTTTCATTGGTTCGAGGGTTGAAAGATCGTTGGTTTTGCATTATAATTCGTGTATCGATTCATTTTTTACCATAAGGGGCGGCATATGAGCGCATTTTTGGAGGCCTCCGGGATCACGATGCGGTTCAAGGGGCTGACGGCCGTGGATCGCTTCTCGGCGACGCTTGAGCGGGGCCGGATCTATGGCCTGATCGGCACCAACGGCGCGGGCAAGACGACGCTCATCAACATCCTCTCCGGCCAGCTGAAGCCCACCGACGGCGCGGCGCATCTGGAGGGGCGGGAGATCACCGGCGTCCGGCCGGATTTGGTCGCCCGCATGGGCGTGGGCCGCACCTACCAGAACCTGCGCCTCTTCGGCAAGATGAGCTGCCTTGAAAACGTGATGATCGGCGCCCAGCTCAACAAGGGTTACAACCTGGCGCAGGCGCTTTTAAGCCTTCCGGTTTATTGGAAGCGGGAAAAGGCGCTCCGCGCGATGGCGCTTGAGATGCTCGAGGCCGTTGGCATCGGGGATGCGGCGGACAAGGAGGCGGCCTCGCTGCCTTACGGCGACCAGCGGCTGCTTGAGATCGCGCGGACCCTTGCGATGAAGCCCAAGCTCCTGCTGCTGGACGAGCCTGCCGCCGGCATGAATCCCCGCGAGAGCGCGGATCTGGTGGAGACCATCCGGCGCGTTCAGAAGGATTTCGGCCTCACGATTCTCCTCATCGAACACGATATGAAGGTCGTAATGGAGCTGTGCGAATACATCTACGTGATGGCCTTTGGAGAAACCATCTTCCACGGCCTGCCGCGGGAGGTCAGCGAACACCCGAAGGTGATCGAGGCGTATCTGGGGAGGGCGTGCCGTGCTTGAACTGAGGGAATTGAGCGTGTCCTACGGCAGCATTCGCGCGGTGCGCGACGCATCGCTGACCGTGAAGGATGGCGAGATCGTGGCATTGATCGGCGCCAACGGCGCGGGCAAGAGCACCATCCTGCAGGCGATTTCCGGACTTCTGAAACCTCAAAGCGGCGACATCCTGCTGGACGGCGCGTCCATCGCGGGCGTCAGCGCGGAGCGCATCGTAGAAAAGGGCGTCATCCAAGTGCCCGAGGGACGGCAGATATTCTCCGGCATGACGGTTTTGGAGAACCTGCGGCTGGGCGCGTACCTGGTCCACGACAAGGCGGAACTGGAAAAACGCATGGAGGCGGCGCTTGCTTTGTTTCCGGTGATCGCCCAGCGGCGGCGGCAACTGGCGGGGACGCTGTCCGGCGGCGAGCAGCAGATGCTGGCCATTGGCCGCGGTCTGATGGCGAATCCCAGGGTACTGCTGCTGGACGAGCCTTCGCTGGGGCTATCGCCGCTGCTCACACAGCAAGTGTTCGACGTGCTGGGCAGCCTCCGTGAAAAGGGCATCACGATGCTCCTGGTGGAGCAGAACGCCTGCGAGGCGCTGGAGATCTCCGACCGCGCCTATGTGCTGGAAACCGGCACGGTGGCGATGTCAGGCGCAAGCCGTTTTCTAAAGGACGATCCGCACGTCAAGACGGCGTATCTGGGGAGGTGAGGGCATGGATCCATCCTATGTGCTGGTTCAGGTGGTCAACGGACTGAAGCTGGGCAGCGTCTATGCCATCGTCGCCACGGGTTACTCCATCGTCTACAGCATTCTGCGGCTTATCAACTTTGCCCACGGCGACATCATGTGCGTGGGCGTGTACGCCGCCTACATGATGCTCACGGTGATGATGGCGCCGCTGCCGGTGGCCATCGCGATCGCGATCGTTACATCGGTGGTGCTGGGCGTGGTGGTGGAGCGCATCGCCTATCGGCCGCTGCGCACCGGCAGCGAGGAAACTGTCATGATGACCTCCATCGCCGTATCGATGTTCATTCAAAACCTGATGACCATGCTCTTTTCGGCGCAGAGCCGCGCCTTCAAGCTGCCGGAGGGTCTCGTGCAGCTGCACCGGATCGGCGGCGTCACGCTGTCCACGATGAACATCATCACCTTCATCCTCACGGCGGTGCTGTTGGTGGGCCTCAATGTGGTCATCCGGCGCACCCGGATCGGCATGGCGATGCGCGCCTGCACTGACAACCAGAAGGCCGCGCGGCTCATGGGAATCAACGTCAACACGGTGGTTACCTTTTCCTTCGCGGTGGGATCGGGGCTCGCCGCGGTGGCGGGCATCATGCTGGCGGGCGAGTACAAGACCATCGACCCCCTGATGGGCTTCGTGCCCGGCGTCAAGGCCTTTGTGGCGGCGGTGCTGGGCGGCATCGGCAGCCTCTCCGGCGCGGTGCTCGGCGGCTTTATCATGGGCGTGGCGGAGATGCTTTTCGCCGGGCTGCTGCCCAAAGAAATCGCGGTCTATCGCGACGCGCTGGTGTTCGTGATCCTGATTCTGGTGTTGCTGGTCCGGCCCAACGGCCTGATGGGCGCCCGCAGCGGGAGGAGGAGCTAGCATGATCGCGCGCAACAAGGCGTTTCGGTTCTGGGCGTTCATCGCGCTGCCCCTCTTCGTGATCGTGCTGGCGGACCGGACGCTGCCGGGCTACTATGTGCGGCTGGTGAAGCTGGTGGGCATCAACATCATTCTGGCGTCCAGTCTCAGCCTTTGCAACGGCTTTACCGGCATCTTCTCCATGGGCCACGCGGGCTTTATGGCCATCGGCGCCTACGCCTCCGCGCTGCTCACAATCCCGGTGGCCAAGAAGGCGATTCTTCTCAAAAACCTGCCGGACGCCATCGGCCAGGTGGCAATGCCGCTGATCCCGGCACTCATTGTTGGCGGGGTTCTCGCGGCCTTCGTGGCGCTTTTGATCGGCTTCCCGGTGCTCAGGTTCAAGGGTCATTACCTGTCGGTGGCGACGCTCGGTCTGATCGTCATCATTCGCTCGCTGCTGCAGAATAACCCTGACTACACCAACGGCGCGAAGGGCCTTTCGGGCATCGCCGGTCTTTCGGATACCTTTACCATCTACGCGGTTATGGTGGCGATGATGTTCATCCTCCATCGCATCTTACGATCCGCCTATGGGCGCAGCATGGTCGCCATCCGGGATGACATCGTGGCGGCGGAGTCGCTGGGCGTGGGTCTGGCGCGGCACAGGCTCCTGGCCTTCTGCGTCAGCGCGTTCATGGCGGCGGTGGCGGGTGGTCTGTGGGCCCACGTTCAGAAGGTGATTTCCCCGTCCTTCTTTTACTACGACAGGACGTTCGACATCGTGGAGACGTCGATCATCGGCGGCATGTACTCGCTCAGCGGTTCCGTGGTGGGCGCGATCATCATGACCATCGTGCCGGAGTTCTTATCTGGGCTGGAAACCAGCGTGACCTTCTTCGGCCACCCGATCTACGGCGCGGCGCAATTGATCCTGTCAGCGCTGATGATTGTGATCATCATCTTCCGGCGCCAGGGCATCGTGGGTTACAGCGACATGATCGTCGGTTCCTGGTTCGACGGCTCGGTGTACCGGGGGGCGGTCGATCCCGCGGAGTACCGCGCGCTGGGCCGAGCCGTCGCCGGGAAGTTCCGCGGAAAGGCTCATTCAACATAACCGCGGCCAACCGCGTTATGGAATAATGTATAGGGGGTATTCCAATGAGGATGAAGAGGCTACTGTCCCTGATGCTCGCGCTGGCGCTGATCGCGGCGCTCACCGGCACCGCGCTGGCAGACACCATCAAAATCGGCGCGATCTACAACCTGACCGGCGGCCAGGCTTCGCTGGACCAGCCGTCCCTCAACGGCTTCCAAATGGCGGCCGATGAGATCAACGCCGCCGGCGGCATTGGCGGCGCGACCGTGGAAGTCGTCGCCATCGACGGCAAGACCGAGCAGGACGCGGTGTCCAACGCCGTCACCAAGATGGTGGACGTGGACAAGGTCGTCGCGGTGGCGGGCCTTTCCGACTCCAACTACGCGATCGCCGCGGGCATGATCGCGCAGGAAGCGGGCATCCCCTTCGTGACCTCCGGCGCGACGCTGCCCGCGCTGCCGGATCTGGTGGGCGACATGGCGTTCCTGGCGCCCTTCGGCGACAACGTGCAGGCTTACGCCTGCGCCGAGTACCTCTTTAATGATCTGGGCTTCACCAAGTGCTATCTGCTGACTGACAACTCCATGGAGTTCACCACCACGCTGTCTTCCTTCTTCAAGGAAAAGTTCGAAGCGCTGGGCGGCACCATCGTGCTGGAAGACATCTACATGAACAAGGACCCGGACTTCTCCGCGCAGATCGACCGCTTCCTCGCCGACGGCAAGGAAGCCCAGGCGATCTTCGTGGCGGGCGTGCCGGACGATGCGGGCGTCATCGTCAAGCAGTTCCGTGACAAGGGCGCCGAGCAGCCCGTCATCTCCGGAGACGGCTTTGACACGCCGCTTCTGATGGAAGTCGCGGGCGCCGCGGCCGAGGGCGTGCTGGTGGCCACCCACGCGTCGCTGAAGAATCAGAGCGAAAAGGTTCAGAACTTCGTCAAGGCCTATACCGAGAAGTACGGCAACGCGCCGGAGAACGCCTTCGCCGCGCTGGGCTACGATACGATGTACCTGCTGGCCGACGCCATCACGCGCGCCGGTTCCACCGACGGTGTGGCCATCGCCAAGGCCATCGGCGAAACCTCCGGCCTGGTGGGCGTCACCGGCACCATCACCTACAAGGATGGCAGCCACGTGCCAATGAAGTCCGTAACCATAAACACCGTCAAGGACGGCCAGTTCGAGTTCGTGAAGGAAGTCACGCCTTCGTAAGCGGTAAGGAGCCGTTCCTACTGCTTCACCTTTCTTCAGAGAGGGCTTCGGCCCTCTCTGAATTCGCAGGGGCTTGCTTTTTTCGCCGTAAAGCGATACCATAAAGTAGCAAGTTCACATTCGGGAGGGACAGTTATGCACGAGGCACTGAAGATCACCGCTCACCAGTTTAAGGCGGGCAAGTACGACAAGGCCATTCTGGCGCTGGGATCCTGCGAAGCCCACGGACAGCACCTGCCGCTGGGCACCGATACCCACGTCAGCTACATGCTCTCCTGCAAGGTGGCCGAGCATGTTCCCGGCCTTCTGGTACTGCCGCCGGTTTCCGTCGGCGTCAGCGAGCACTACGCGGCGTTTCCCTTCACCCTTTACCTGAAGTATGACACGATGATCGCCGTCATCAAGGACATTCTGCGCACCACCATTCAAAACGGCATCCGGAAGATCTTCATCATGAATGGGCACGACGGCAACATCGCCGCCATCGAGGTCGCGGCCCGTGAGATCAAGATGGAGTGCCCCGACGCTCGCATCGTTGCGCTGAACGATTGGTGGGTGGCCGCAGGCAAGCTGCTGCCGCCGGATACCTTCGAGGTATGGAACGGGCTGGGGCACGCGGGGGAGGGGGAAACCTCCATCGCGCTGCAATTGTTTGAGGAATGGTGCGAGATGGACAAGGCGGCCGGCGTCGTGCCAAACCATCTGCCTCCCTTCATGGACGTCAAGTGGGACTTCGCGGAGCTCACGGATACAGCCGCCACCGGCGATCCCACCAAGGGCACGAAGACCAAAGGCGAGAAGATGGAAAAGGTGCTGATGGATCTGCTGATCGGCACAATCCGGGCGCTGGATGCAAGGGACTGGGATTATGCATCCACCGTTTCGTTCAAGAAGCTGTAAAAAGTGCGCCCGGCGTCTTCGCTGGGCGCATTTTTATACCCAAAGCGGGAGGCTTCTCCTGCGGAGCGGTTGATATTGACGCCGTAGCGCGTCAAATACTGGTCAAGGGGGAGATACATGCGGCTTCGGATCATCGGCGGCGTATCTCGGGACACGGGCGTGTCCACCCGGATGCTCCGGGATTACGAGCAAGTCGGACTGATCCGCAGCCTTCGAAGAGAAGGTTCTGCCTACCGCGTCCACGGTGCGGAAGATATCCGCCGCCTGGGCCGAATTTTTGGTGCTTTGATGATTTTGGCGCTGTTGAAGTGCCACATGCCGATCCGACAAATCGAGTGTACCTGCGGCATCAGGATGTGGCCGCCGTATCGGTGTGCTCCGGCACTGGGTCAACGCGGAGATCGAAGCGCCCAGCATGATCCGCGCGGCGCTCCGGCGTCTGATGAAGCTGATCCGCCGCAGCCGGACGTGCGCCTGAGTTCGAAGCCCTCGAAGGATTTCGCCGTTGCGGGGAGGATCGCGGTGCTTTCACCGCCCGATCAAACGCTGAAAGGGGAACCTGACATGGGCCCAGATCAACCCGGCAGACCGAAAGCGTACAGCCCTCGCGGGCGTTCGCATCGTCAATGTGACGCCGGCCCGGGCCGCGGCGTCCCACTTTCATGGGGAGGACAGGGAGGCGCGCACCGCGGAGGTCGTTACCGCTTTAAGCTGGAAAGCGGGCTGCTTCGTGCGAAGGCCGACATCAGGCGCTTTGGCTTAACAAACCCGCGCAGCCTGCGGCATATTTTGTTTCTTCGCTGGCATACGAGATGTGAGTGGCCGTTCCCATGTGTTCTCTGGTACCGGAACCACTGATGGAGAAGTGCCATTTGGGCGGTGTGTACGCGGACCGCGCCATCGAATTCGGCGCTTTGGACCATTGAGGCGGCTCAATGCGCGGGGGACGGAAAGCGGGCGGTATGTTCAGGACTCCGCCTCGCCGCGGTGTGAGGGCGCCGTCGGGAGGCGGACTCGTGCCTTGAGGAATAACTGAACGACGTCCACAATGCGAGATACCGGCCTTGATATTGTGCGTACACAGCCATCCTGTTGCGCCTCATCCAAGGAAAAGAATAAAGAGAGGGGGATGCCCCATGCTCTGGCATGAACTGTACCCGGGGGAGATTCTGCCTGAAATGGACGCCATCGCGGAGTACATGGGCGGCGCAAAGCCGCTCTGGTTGTCATTTTGCGATCATGTGGAGCGAGAGTACGGCGTCAAGCCCAGGCTGACCTACAGCGTCTGCATCGGGAAGCCAGGCTGGAACATAAAATACCAGAAGAGCGGGAAGACGCTGGGTACCTTTTATCCGGAGGAAGGCTCCTTCAGTGTGCTGATCATTCTCAGCGATAAGCTGGCTCCGGCGATGGAGGCGGCGCTGCCTCGCCTCAGCCCGGAGACTGCGAAGTTGTACCGCGATGCCGGAGTGTACATGAAGACGGGGGTGTGGATGATGATGCGGGTGGATAGCGAAACGGCGCTGCGGGATCTTGAAACAGTCCTCGCCGTCAAGATGGCCTGAAAGTGAGCCGTAACCTTGGGCTTATAAAAGGGCGGTTCGCGTGATGCGAACCGCCCTTTGCGATTGCGGAAGACCCGTCAACCCAGGAATGCCAGCTTGACCTGGAAATTGTCGGAGGAGGAGAAGTAGTCCACGGTAATTTGCTGTCCGGCCTTCTTGTAGACGGCGCTGAAGGTCTGATCCTTGAGCGTCAGAGGCTCAGAGATGACCCACTCTCCGGCGGCCAGCTTGCTCAGGTACTCCTGCGCATCGGTTGAAGACGCCCCCCGATAGGTCAGCACGCGGCTTCTGGCGCCGACGCCTTCCTCCACGGACACCAACGTGCCCGCCGCAGGAAGCGGAAAGGCGGCGTAGTCCGGATCATTCCAACTCTTGGCCGGCTCTCCGCACAGCGCCACCGCGGTGGTGGAACCGCTGGCGATCAGGTGGATCTCCACGCCCTTATAAGAAAGAACCGTCAACGCCTTGCTGCGCACGAACACGCGGGCTCCATCGTCCGCCAGCTGGTCGGCGTACGCGTCAAACCCTGTGACGCTCATCGGCGGAATGCCGATCTCCGCGCGGTTGCCGTAGAGCAGGGTGTCGTAACCGGAAGCCTCGTACACGGGGATATCCGGGAATTGCGCCGACGGCCAGGTGTCAAAGCTGGGTTCGGCGGACTCGGCCGGCACAGCGGTCGCTTCCGGTTCCGGCGCGGTGGCCTGCTCGGCCACGCGGCTTTGGGTCAGCCAAATGGAACCCCACAACGCCAGCGCCACGACGATCACAGCGAAGCCGCTGACCAGCGAGTACTGCAGGACGTGGCGGCGCTTTTCCTCGGCCGCGTCGTTTTCCAGCGTGAAAACGTCCTCTTCCTCATAGGGCTCTTTGAAATCCTGATTCGCCACAGGCGCTCAGCTCCTTTGGTTGAAGTCCTCAAGGCATACAAATTCATTATAGCACACGGTTATTGACGATGCAATCCGCTAAATGGTTCAGATCCCGCGGGCGCAAAAGTTTACGACGGAGCGAAGGCGTGCCGCACCGGCGGCGAGCGGCGTTTCTTGCGGCTGAGCCGCAGGGAAGTGCGGTGTTTCCGGCGCGCCGTCACCGGAGCCGGTCAAAGCCTTCTGAAGGATTTGTCAGCATGCGAAAGGGAGCCGCGCGAGCGCGGCTCCCTGATGATCCTGGGGTTACTTGAGGGTGATGATCACACGACGGTAGGGTTCGTCACCCTCCGAATGGGTGGTCACATAGGGGTTGTCCTGCAGCGCGGAATGCAGTACGCGACGCTCGTAGGGATTCATCGGCTCAAGCGCCACACGGTGGCCGGTCTTGCGGGCACGGGCAGCCATCCGGGAGGCCAGTTTGCGGAGCGCCTCTTCCCGCTTTGCACGGTAGTGCTCGCTGTCCAGCGAAACGCGGGTGTACTCGTCTTTGCCCTTGTTGACCTCAAGGCTGGTCAGGTACTGCAGCGCGTCCAGCGTTTCGCCGCGGCGGCCGATCAGAACGCCCAACGCGTCGCCGGTCATCTGCGCGAACAGATGGCCTTCATCTTCCTTCATACGGATCTCAATGTCGACCCCCATGAGCTTCGTGACGTTTGCGAGGAAGTCGTAGGCGCGCTTGCCGGTCTCGCTCAGCTGAGCCGGATCCAGCGGCGGCAGATCCTCCGTCAGGACGGCGGACATGGCCTCGCGGGGTGCGCCCTCCGGCTTACGCCTGGGTTCACGAGGTTCACGCTGCGGGCGAGGTTCACGAGGCTCACGCTGCTCGCGGGGTTCGCGCTGAGTCCGCGGTTCGCGCTGTTCAAGGGGTTCGCGCTGCTCGCGGGGTTCGCGCTGTTCAAGGGGTTCACGCGGCTCACGGGGTTCGCGCTGAGTCCGCGGCTCGCGGGGCCCCTTCTGTTCGCGGCGGGATGCCTTGAATTCGGCGACGGAACGGATCACTGGGGCCGATGCGTCGGCCTCGCGCTGCTCGGGCTCGCCCTTGGGCTCGACCTTGCGCTCGGGCTTTGCCTCCGGGGAGGGACGCTCAACTTTGGACTCCCTGCGCTCGCTCTGTGGGCGCTCCGGCTGGCGTTCCGGCTTCTTCTCCGGCTGCTTCTTTTCAGCACGCGGCTTGGACGCTTCCAGCGTCATCACCGGCATGTCGATGGAATAGTCGTCTTCATCTTCTTTGACCGTCAGGCGCACCCGCGCCAGTTTGCCAAACATACCGAAAAGGCCGGGGCTACCCATTTCCAGAACGTCGATAGTGACATCGGCGGAATCACATTTGAGTTCGACCAAACCGGTTTTTACGGCATCCTCAACGGTCTTGCCGCTCGTTTCAATGGACCTCAAGGCTTGATGACCTCCTCCTCAGGGTTGGATTTGACCTTCTTCTTGTCAAAGTACCAATTGATGATCAACTGCTGCAGGACCTGGAATACGTTGCTGAACACCCAATACAGCGAAAACGCGGAGGTGTAGGTGGCGCAGATCCAGATGGAGAACAGCGGGAAGAACCATTGCATCATCTTGTTGGTCTGCTGTTGTGTCTCGGTGCCGGCGGCGGATGCATTGGCCGGGGTGAGGAGCTTCGTGCTGATCATCTGGCTGACGCCGGCCAGGAGCGGCAGGATAAACCAGCCGTTGAACTGCGTGGGAATGCTGATGTTCCAGAATAGCATGGTGGTCTGGAACACAGTCGTGCTGGCGCCGAACTGCGCCGCGATGCCCTTGTAGGCGTCGCTGCTCAGGAACTGCCGCACGGAGGCAAGGTTGTCGGCGGTCAGGATCGTACCGGAGACCTCCTGAATGCCTTGGAGCTTGTCACCGATGGCGGGGATGATGGTCGAGAGGAAGGAATCCGGCTGATAGATGCTCTTGATCCACAGGAAGGGCTGCAGCATGTCCGGTTTGAAGGTACCGCTCATCATTTCCTGGATCATTCTGACCGTATGCTCGTTGGCCACGACGCGCATTGCGGTGAACATCATGAACAGAACGGGGAGCTGGATCATCATCGGGAGGCAACCGCTCAGCGGGTTGATCTTCTCCTTCTTGTACAACTCGCTCATCTTGACGTTGAGCTTTTCCTTGTCGTTGGCGTACTTCTTCTGAAGCGCGGCGATCTGCGGCTGCACTTCGTTCATGCGCTTCATGGACTGCCGGCTCTTGATATCCAGAGGCATCAGGACCAGGCGGATCAAAAGCGTGAACAGGATCACCGACCAGCCGTAGTTGCCTACGACATTGTTGATGAGATCCAGAACGTCTTTCAAAAAGGCGCTGATAAAATTCATGTGTCCAATCCTCTCATGCGCCGCCACGCGCGTAGCGGGCGGCCGGGGTTGTTACGGAACGGGATCATATCCGCCCGGGTGGAACGGATTGCACCGGAGTATACGCTTTGCCGCCATCCAGCCGCCCTTCAGCGCGCCATAGCGTTCGATCGCCTCCAGCGCGTAGGCGGAGCAGGTGGGCGTAAACCGACAGGACGGCGGAAGCGACGGGCTTATCTGCCGCCTGTAAAACCGGATCGCACCGAGCATGGCCCGCTTGGGCAGCTTACGAAGGTTCATTGGATAACGCCGGCCTTTTTGAGGAGATAGGCCATCTCCCTGGTCAGTTCCGGGTGGGATGCCCGTGCGGCGGCGCCTCGGGCGACAAAGATGTACTTACCGCCGGCGAGAAAGGGCCGCCGCATACGAAAATCTTCCCGCATACAGCGACGGATGCGATTGCGCACCACGCTGTTGCCCACCTTTGCGGATACCGAAAAGCCGACCTTCACATCCCGGGCTTTCAAGTATACCAGCACCATCAGCTTTCCGGGGAAGGATTTCCCCCTTCTGTAGACGTACTGAAAGTGCTTGTTGCGGCCCAGGCTGAAGCGGCGGCCTAAACGGAAGCGATGCTCTTTGGCGGCATCCATCTACGATTACGCGGACAATACCTTGCGACCGCGCAGCCGACGGGCCTTGAGAACGGCGCGGCCGGTCTTGGTCTTCATACGGGCGCGGAAACCGTGAACCTTGGAGCGCTGGCGTTTCTTGGGCTGGTAGGTGCGATACATGGCGAATACTCCCTTTCCATCTTTCAGATTAATGTGAATCGCCCGGGCACCTGAATGACCGCGGGCAGGCATTCCAATCCTCAGCGCCATAAAGGCAGCCCTATCATTTTAAAGGATAAATTGCGCCATGTCAAGAGAAAACCCACGTAATTCCCGGCCGATTGGCCTCTGATGGCGGATTTCGCCGGAATTTCACGGCGTGGAACGAATTTAATCACATTCCTTTGCTATACTTTGCATGCTGAAGGCACGAATGCCTGCCGGGGGGAGTTATCTGATGGCGTTTTTGCGCGGGGTGTTGGCGCGGGTAAGGCGCTTTTTCACGGGCTGTTATGGCGGCGACCAGCTGTCGATGGCGATGACCTATGCGTCGCTGGTTTTGATCCTGCTGGGCGCGCTGCCACGCCTTGAGGTCTTGCTGGCGGTGGCCTATGGGCTGGTTCTTTTGTCCTTTATCCGCATGTTTTCGCGCAATGTCAAGGCGCGCCGCCGCGAGAACGAGTGGTTCCTCCGGAAGACCGCACCCGTCAACGCCAAGCTATTTCAGGCCAGGACGCGCCTTGCGCGGAGGGCCGCGCCCCATGTCACGCGCTTTTATCAGGCGCGGGCTCGGTTTAAAAACCGCAAGACCTATTTGTATTTCCGCTGCCCGGGCTGCCGCGCTTGGCTCAAGCTGCCGCGGGGGGTCGGAAATGTGACCGTCACCTGCGGCCGCTGCGGCCGCGAGACCCGCAAAAACGCGTAGCGCGCCGCGTTTTCGCACACAATCATACATTCCGACAGATTTGTCAAATGACAGTCCCCCTTGCCTTCTGTATAATGGAATCGGAAGGTGGGGGTGTTTTTGATGGCTCAGTCCAACCCGTATGTGATCTTTACCGACGCGACGGCCGATCTGCCCACGGAGGATTTCCTTCGGTATGAGATTCAGTCGCTGCCGATGCTCTATAGGCTGGCCGGGCAGGATGTGTTCTACGAGGGCGGTTGGCCCGACGAACGCGTCCACGCTTTTTATGATCGGCTGCGCGCGGGTGATCCGGTGTCCACGTCGCAGATCTCGCCGGGCACCTATGAAGAATCCTTCACGCCCTGGCTGGAAAAGGGCTACGACGTGTTTTACGTGTGCTTTTCCTCCGGACTGAGCGGCACCTATCAATCTTCGAACATCTCCGCACCGGTTTTGATGGAGCGATTTCCCGGCCGCAAGGTTGTGATCAGCGACTCGCTGGGCGCCACCTTCGGCGAAGGCCTGGCGGTTCTGCAGGCGGCGAAGAACCGCGAGGCCGGCATGTCCATTGAGGAAAACGCCCGCTGGATCGACGACCATGTGCTGAACAATGTACACTGGTTCACCGTGGACGACCTGATGTTTTTAAAGCGCGGCGGGCGCATTTCCGCAGCCACCGCCATCATCGGCACCACGCTTCAGATCAAGCCAGTAATGCACGTGGACGAGGAGGGCCATCTGATCCCGGTGGACAAGGCACAGGGCAGGCGCACATCGCTGAAGGCCATCGCCCGAAAGATGCGGGAGACAGGTGTGGAGTTGGCGGGGCAGACGGTCTACATCGGTCACGGAGACGCCAAGGCCGACGCCGAGTTTTTGGCGGCTGTGATCCGCAATACCATGCCCGTCAAGGCCATCCACATCGGCATGATCAACCCGATCATCGGCGCCCATTCCGGGCCTGGAACCATCGCGCTGTTTTTTGTGGGGAGCAAGCGGTAATACCAATCCAAAACATTCTTGTATCGTTGCGGCGGCCGTTTTCGCGCAGGGCGGTGTCACGCTCCGCGCAACGCAGCGTTGCTGCGCTTCGCTCCGGCTCCTTGCCCTGCTAACTGCAAATCCTCGCCGCTTTGGATGCAGTAATATTTCGTATTGGTATAAGGTTATGAATATTTGGAGGCGCAAAAACGCCCGGAGCGATTTGCTCCGGTCGTTTTTGCGCCATCGGCCCCCGCGAAGGAGGCGACGTTTCCGACGTCGTGGGGCGGGAGCGCTGTTTGCGCGCACCGGTTCCCATTCATTCCGCGGGGGGCGGGGGCGTTCCTACCATCTTCATTTCTCCACTTCGTTGCCCGCGACTGCCACGTAGCCCGCGCCGGTGACGAGGGCTTGTCCCTCGAGCGTGGTCAGCCAGTCGTAGAGCTTTCGTTGAATGCTGTCCTCGGGGGCATCGGCGCGGACGACGGCGTAAAAATCCTGGGTGAAGGGGTATGCGCCGGAGGCGATGCGCTCGTTATCCGGCGCGACGCCGTCCACCTGCAGTAGGCGAATGTTGGAATTGGAGTACATGTTGTGCACGTAATAGTAGACGGAATACCCCAGCGCGCTGGGCGCGTCCTGATAGGAGGCGACCTCGTCAATGAGTTCGTCCATCTCGTCGGTGCGCAGTTCCTTGGGAGCTTCCATCATCGGGACACCCTGCATGACCTGTTTCTCCATCATCACCTGGCTGCCGGAGTTTTCGATGCGCTGATAGGCCACGATCGGCAAGTCCTCGCCGCCCACGTCCTTCCAGTTGACGGCCTTGCCAGTGTAGATGCCGATCAACTGATCCCGGGTCAGCGACTGGACGGGGTTGGCCGGGTTGACCAGGAACACGAGCGCATCCCGGCCGATGGGCTTCAACTTGAGCTTCACGCCCATCTGGGCGGCGTAGTCGAAGGCGTCCTGGCTGGGCGCGTACACCAGAAGCAGGTCGGCGCTGCCGTCAATCAGCGCATAGAAGGACTCGGTGGTCTTGCTGTGGGCGATGGCGGCCTTTGCCTCATCTTCGGTGCAGCCGGTGGCGGCGCGCATCAGCGCGTAGCTCAGGGGGAGCGTCGCGGTGGAGCCGTCGACGATCGGATAGTCGTTCACACCGGCCTGGGGCGCGGCGGCCAGCGCCGGCGCGGATGCGACCAGCATCATGACCAGCATCAGAAGCGTCAGTTTCTTCATCATTTTGTTTTCCCCCTTGCGTCAGTCCATCAGTTGGTCGTACAGCGATCCGGAGACGATCCACTGCCCGTTTTCGTCGATCACGCCCCAGCGCTGCGCGTCCTGGGCATAGTACCTGCCGGGGATCAGCTGGTAGAGCTGCGTGTAGATCATCGGCAGCCTCTGCTGTCCGTTTGCGTCGATCATCCCATAGCGATAAGTGGCGTAGATGGGTTCCTCCGTGGGCGCGTCGTAGCCTTCATACCGCACCATGCGCGTCTTGAAGCGTGCTGTCTGGAAAAGCGCCACGCCATCCGCGGCGCCCAGGGAATAGATGCCCTGAGCGCTGGCGATGGTGTTTCCGGAGAAATCCATGAGAAGGCTGTCTCCCTGAGCGGTAACCAGCAGCCTGTCTTCCGGCAAGTCACTCCACAGGTCAAAGGAGCGGCCGCCTGCAACGGACAGGATTTCGCGCCCCGCGCTGTCGTACAGCGTGCATTCATCCTTGTCCATGATGCTGAAAAACGGGCTGAAGGCGCCCGCGGACACGTAGCCGTCCTTTGACAGGCGAACCGAGAACAATTGCCTGCCGTCCGACGGACGGACTGCAAAGGTACGGCTGCCCCGCATCAAAAGCGCAGCGCCGCCGCCAAACAGCATGCCCCGGTCGTCGTCGTAGGTGGGTTTGACGGTCCAGCGGCCCTTTGTGTCGATGACACCGGTCCTGTCCTTCTCCCGGACGATCGCGTAACCGCCGGTAAAGTTCTGGGCCCAGCCGTACTTGGGCTTGATCGCCCACTGTCCCTGAGCGTTCAGGTAGCCGCTGAGGCCGTTATCGCCGGACGCCACGATGAGACCCTCCGACATGCCGCCCCAGTAGAAGCGCGCGTTGGCCCCCGTGGGCTCGATTCCGCCGTCCTTGGACTTCCGCATCACCGGCGGCGCATTCTCATCACCGTGGGCGACCATGAGAAACCCGCCCGCCCCGTCCGAGAGGACCGCGTCGTATTCGCAGGGAACCAGCGGCGTGAGCGCGCGGGTCATCGCACCGAATTGGCCGTCGATCGAGTAGATGACGGCGTCGCCGGAAGCGTCATAGTCCAGGCTGTCGTAAAGGAAGTCCGTCAGTTGCTTCCCTTCCGCGTCAAGCAGCGCATAGCGGGGCGCGACGTAGTCGCCGTCCTCCGGGGGCGCCTGGTTCGCGGACTGGGCCGCGAACAACTCGTCCCTTGCGGCGGTCCCGCCGTTTGTAACCGAGTAGATGGAGAGGTACGTATCCGGTTCAGTCAGGACCGCACCGCCCCACGCATAGATGTCCGAGCTTTGCTCCCGGTTGAGCGCAAAGCTGCGCTCCTCCGCCAGCGCACCCGTAGACACAAGCGCGAGCGCGAGCGCGATCATAAGCGCCGCCTTCTTCATGGCCTCACCCCCGTTTTTTACGCCTTTTCCATTTGTTAGACGGATTTGTGTCCGCCTTGTTGCCCCCAAATGCGCCGGCGCGGGGATGTTTTGTGATCAAGAGGCGTTTTTTTCATCGATCAGCGCCGTCAGTCTGCGATAATCGCCGTCGAACACATAGCTCATAATGCCTAAACCTTGCGCGCCCGCCGCGTTGGGCGCTAGATCATCCACGAAAAGGCACTCCGCCGGATTCAGATGGAAGGTATCCAGCGCATAACGGAAGAACGCCGCGCCGGGCTTTGAGCGCCCGACAAGGGCGGAGATCACTTCGCCGTCAAAGAGCTTCAGAATCGGAATATTTTCCTTGAACTGCGCGTAGCGGGCGGGTGCGTTGGACAGCGCGTAGAGTTTGAACCCCCGCGCCTTCATCGCTCGCAGAAAATCCTCCGCGCCCGGCAGCGGCGTCAAAGATTCCGGCCAATGTAGCAGAATGTTTGAAAGCGCCGGGTACAGCCGCTCCGGCAGACGTCCGCGGGCGTTTCGGAAGATTTCGTCTTCCGTTAGGCTGCCGTCGTCGCCCCGGCCCCAGTCGGGATGCGCGAAAAGCGCCCGGATGATCTTGTCCCGGTCCGCCTCGTCGGCCACCCAGGGATCGGTCATTTTGACGGGATTGAAGGAAAGCGTTACGTTGCCCAGGTCCAGCAGCAGGTTTTTTATCACTTGTTCCAGCCCTCCTTTTTTGTTATTATAGCACCGTGGTTGCAAAATGCAATAAAACGGGGTATCATATCCGTAAACGATTCCGCCGCGCCGGCGCGCGAGATCATCCCGTATGCCAAAGGGGGTGCGCCATGAGGGTCTACACCATCCGGGACATTGCCAAACGAGCGGGCGTGGGTATTTCCACCGTATCCCGCGCGCTTAACAACCGGCCAGACGTGGGAGAGGAAACCCGGCAGAAGGTGCTGCGCATTGTGGAGCAGATGGGTTACGCGCCCAACGCCAACGCGAAAAATCTTAAGCAACGGGCCAGCGGCCTGTCGGCCATCATCGTGCGCGGGCGGCGCAACGGGTTTTTGACCGGTATCGCCGAACTGATGACGGACTACGGCTGGGAACAGGGACATCAATATTTGATCGAGTTTATCGACGAACGGGGAGAGGAACTGGACGCCGCGTTCCGGCTGGTGGCGGAAAAGAAGCTGGAGGGCATTTTCTTCCTGGGAAGCAACGTGGTAGGGCGCAAGGCGGACGTCCAGCAACTGGGCATCCCCTGCGTTTTTGTGACCGTGGACGCCTCTACCGTCAGCGCTTCGAACGTTTCCAGCGTCAGCATTGACAACCGCGCGTGCGGCCGAATGGCGGTGGAGCGGCTGATTCTGGGCGGACACCGGAAGATTGCGGTGATGGGAGGCCGGGAGGGCGCTGGGGACGGCATCGGCCTGCGCTTTCAGGGCGCCATGGACGCGATGGAGGCCCACGGCCTTGACTTGGAAGAGGAACTTTACGTCGCGAGCCCCTTTGGCATGGAAGGGGCCTATCGCGCCGCACTGGATTTGATCGCGCGACGGAGGGACTTTACCGCGCTCTTTGCGATGAGCGATGTGATGGCCATCGGCGCCATGCGCGCGCTCAACGAAGGTGGCCTGGCGGTTCCGCGGGATGTGAGCGTGATCGGCTTTGACGGCATTGAGCTGGCCGCATTCACCCAACCGCCGCTGACCACCGTGCGGCAGCCGGCGGGAGAGATCGCCCGCGCGGGGGTTGAGCTGATGCTTCGGCTTCTGGAAAACCCGGAAGATTGCGAGTACCGGATTGTCGAGGGCGAACTGATCGAAGGCGGCTCGGTTCGCGAAGTCTGACACCCGCACACTCCCGGCGGCATAGCATGAGGCGTGGGGGTGGCAGCCATGCGCAAGTGTCCGGGCCGGGGAAAGGGTTCTTCCATACGGGTGATCGCGGCGCTGATGATCGTCTTCGGAGTCCTGATCCTTTTGTTCTGTGTGCCTTACTGGTTCTGGGCGGCGGTGCTCGGCATGGCGCTGACCATTCTGGGCATCATCCTTTGGAACGCGTGAACGGCTGATGCGCCAAGGAGATCGACTCAAAGCGCGCGCCGGTGGGCCCATCCAGTCTTGAGGCCCCGTGAACCGCGGTTCACGGGGCCTCGGGGTTTCTTTAAGAGGCGCTTATGCGTCTTCCGGCGCCCTGCAATGGGCTTCCGCGCCCGGCAACAGGATCGTCTTTGCGTTCACCCTTTTGATTCTGTACACGGCGACACCGGTTTCCCCGGCAGGGATAGCCTTGCGGAGTTTGCCGGACTTGACGCCAAGAGAGGCGTAGTCGCTCTCGCCGGATAGCTTCAGGAAAAAAGCGAGATCAGGCGCTGACGAAAGGGCTTCCGAAGTGGAATTGAAGAGGACGACTTCCATCATGAGGCTGTTGCCCTTCAGGTAGATTCTCTTGACCGTCCTGTCCGCGGCGGTTTCAAATGTGGCCGTGTTCGCGCCGACGGTGAGGGTGATTGTGCGCTTGACCGCGCCGTTTTTTGTGGACGCGCTGATAACGGCGGTTCCGGTCCGGTTGCAGTAGAGGACGCCGCGGCTGTTCACGGAGACCACGCTGGGCTTTGAAGACCGCCAACGGAGTGAAGCCTTTGCCGTTGCGGGCTCGATAACAGCCGTCACCAGATACCTGTGCCGGGTTACGACGGTATACTCACCGGTGCCGGCGGGTGCAAGGGTATTGCCTTGACTATCTGTCAGCGTGAGCGCAATGCTCTCTACGGCGGTCTGTGCCGCGGCCTGGTTTTGGCTGCGGGGAGGGGTCTTCTTCTTCGCCAGCGCAGTTCCAAAGCCCAGACTGATGGAGAGGACCAGCATTGTGACGACAAGCGTTTTCAACGAACGGTTCATGGTTGCACCTCCTCGTTTGTCGTTGGCAATATATTACAGCAATTTTCGTAAAATGTCAAGGAAATGAAATAATTTTCGGGCGCAACCATCGCGTTTTCTTGGCGCTGGATTGGCGTGCCACCCAAGTGAAGCTTTTTGAGGATTCGGTTTCTGAAACTCCAGAAATTCTGTTTTCGGGTGCGTAAGCTTGTGGAAAGATTGCGCCGCTGTCGCGGCGGGGTGTGAATCGGGGCTGACGGCGGCTCAGGGCCGGGCAAGCGAATGGGGGAAAGATCGAAGAAAGATCCCCCGAAGCCGACGGCTTTGGGGGATCTCAATGATGGAGGCGTGAACCGGATTTGAACCGGTGAATAAAGGTTTTGCAGACCTTTGCCTTACCACTTGGCTATCACGCCGGGTAAAAGACCAATGTGGGCGGGCTTATACCCGCCCACATTGGTCTTCTGGAGCGGTAGACGAGACTCGGACTCGCGACCTCCACCTTGGCAAGGTGGCGCTCTACCAACTGAGCTACTACCGCATGGGGTTGGTGCCTTGGGGCGGAGTTGAACCACCGACACGTAGATTTTCAGTCTACTGCTCTACCAGCTGAGCTACCAAGGCAGATGGCGACCTGGAAGGGGCTCGAACCCTCGACCTCCAGCGTGACAGGCTGGCATTCTAACCAACTGAACTACCAGGCCGCATTGTTGGTGGGAACAACAGGGCTCGAACCTGTGACCCCTTGCTTGTAAGGCAAGTGCTCTCCCAGCTGAGCTATGCTCCCATGTTCCCTACCCGCCGCAAATCGCGGCGACAGATGGTATTCTACTAGAAATCCAGCACCTTGTCAATACCCAAACCGACATTTTTATGGTTAAGAAAAACATCCCGATTTTACGGACGACGTGTATAAACCCGCGGCCGGGCAAAGCCCGGCCGCGGGTTTGGGCGCGTTCAGTTAGCGCTGACCCGACATCGAGCGCTCCTGCGCCTCGATCATCTTCTTGACCATGGAGCCGCCGATGGAGCCGGCGTCCTTGCTGGTCAGATCACCGTTGTAACCATTTTTCAGGTTGATGCCCAGTTCGCTGGCCACCTCGTGCTTCATGTTCCACATTGCCTGACGGGCTTCGGGGACGTTGATCTTGTTGCTGGAAGAATTGCTCGCCATGTTCATCGCTCCTTTTCAATGTTGGTTTTGTTCATCCGGCTCACTTGCCGGAAGCCTGGTTCTGGTAGTCGGTGATCATCTTCTTGACCATGTAGCCACCGACATAGCCGTTGTCGCGCGAAGAAAGGTTGCCGTTGTAGCCCTGCTTCAGGTTGACACCCAGTTCGCTGGCGACTTCAAATTTCATCTTCTCCAGCGCCGGCTCGCTCTCCCGGACATTGACTCTGCTCCTGCTCATTGTTTCACCTCCCGAACTAGTCTGATGTTATTGTGACCTCGTTCGAGCATTTTAGACTGGTAGTTTTTTGCGCGCGTCACGCGGGGATTTGTGGTTTCATTTTGGCGCCCCGGCGCGGATAAAATGTGCAAAAAAGCCCGCGACGCGCCAAAAGAGCGCGGACGGGCCGGGGATTGTGACAATTACACGAGGATCAATTGCGCTTCACAAAGAGATGGGCCGGGAGCATCCGCTGCATAAGGCGCGGATCGCCGCGGTGATGAATGTCGCGGTGCCGGGGCCGGCTTTGTCGATATTCTCCCGAAAGCGGTCGTCGCTCTCATACATGGACGCAAGGCCCAGAAGGATTTCGTCCGTGCATTCATAAAAATTTCGAGTGATGACGTTCTGCCATTTTTGGGTCAGCGCAATTGCCTCGGGGCTGTCCGGCGCGGCGCCGGCTTTTGCCAGAAGCGCGAAAGCGCCGAACACCTCGTCCGTCTCCTCCTTGATCCGCGCCCAGTCGGCCTTGCCGTAGGAAGCGGTCTTCCGCTCGGACTGCCGGTAGGCTTCGGTATCGCCCCAGCGCTGGCGCGCCTCGTCCGCGTACTTTGCCTTCGCCTCCTCAATCTCAGACGTGTCAAAGGCGTTCAAATCCACGATAACCTCTCCTTTCAGCGCCCATTCCGTCAGGCCGATCAGCCGGTCCAGCCTTTCGCGCCGCAAAAGCAGCAGCGCCCTTTGCCTTTCCATCGCTTCGCGGGCGTCGTAATTCGGGCGGGAACGAATGCGGAGAATCTCGTCAATAGAAAAATCCAGTTCTCGGAAGAACAGGATCTGCGTGAGCTCGCCCGGCGCATCGTCGCCGTACAGGCGGTAGCCCGCCTCGGTAACGGAGCGCGGCTTGAGCAAGCCTGCCTGGTCGTAATAGCGCAGCGTGCGCGCGCTGACGCCTGCCATCCTCGCCAGTTCGCCGACGGTGTACATTCGCTCGCCTCCCTTCGAAAGAGAGCATAAGCCATGACGTAACGTCAAGGTCAAGGGGATTTCATGTTAATTCATGGCGATGTCCTGCAGCTTGACCGCCAGCGCCTCCCGCGCCAGCGCGATCACCTGCCGGGCTTCGCCCATGTCCGGACGCTTCAGAAGGCGCCTGGCCTCGTCGTGCGTTTCTTTTAAAAGCCGCCCGTCCGCCATCTGCCAAAGCGCCGAGTCCGCGCCGCCGGACTGGCGGTAGCCTAGCACGTCTCCGGGGCCGCGCAGCTCGAGGTCCTTCCGCGCGATTTCGAACCCGTCGTTCGTGGCGGTCATCAGCTTCAGCTTCTCGCTGGGTTCCGCCATCAAAAAGCACCAGGATGCCTCGGAACCGCGTCCTACGCGCCCGCGCAGCTGGTGCAACTGGGCCAGGCCAAAGCGGTCGGCGTTTTCCACCACCATGACGGAGGCGTTGGGCACGTTGACGCCCACCTCGATGACGGTGGTGGACACCAGCACGTCCATTTCACCGCGGCGGAAGGTTTCGAGCGCCGCGTCCTTTTCAGCGCTTTTCATCCGGCCGTGGACCAGCCCGACGCGAAGGCCCTTGAGCGCCTGGTCACGGAGAAACTCGTACACCGCCTGGGCGTTCTGCGCGTCGACGGCTTCGGACTCCTCCACCAGCGGGCACACCACGTACACTTGCCGTCCGGCGGCCACTTCCTTCCTTAAAAAACCGTACAGCGCCTCCCGCTTTTCATCCGGCACCACGCGGGTCTTAACCGGCGTCCTGCCCGGCGGCAGCTGATCCAACACGGAGATGTCCAGATCGCCGTAGAGGATCAACGACAGCGTTCGCGGAATCGGCGTGGCCGACATGACCAGTACGTTGGGCGAGGCGCCCTTCGCGCCCAGCGCCGTTCGCTGCTTGACGCCGAACCGGTGTTGCTCGTCGGTCACCACCAACCCCAGGTTTTCGTAGGTAACCGACTCCGTAATCAGCGCGTGGGTGCCGATGGCCACCCGCCACAGCCCGGAGGAAATGGCCTCGTGGGCTTCCCGGTGTGCCTTTGCCGGCATACTGCCGGTGAGGAGACCGCAGGGGATGCCCAGCGGCTCCAGTACCTGCTTGGCGGTTTCGTAGTGCTGGCGGGCCAGAACCTCGGTGGGGGCCATCAGCGCGCCCTGGTAGCCTCGTTTGGCCGCCAGGTACAGTGCACCCATCGCGATGGCGGTCTTGCCCGAACCTACGTCGCCCTGCACCAGCCGCGCCATCGCAGCCTCGTCCGCCATGTCCCGGGCGATTTCATCCAGCACCCGTGACTGGGCTTCGGTGGGACGGTAGGGGAGGGAGGCCCAGAACGCCTGGACGTCCTCCGGCGGACAGGGAATGGCAACGCCCGCGCCCCGCTGTCCGCGCAAAAGCCATAGCCCTACCTGATCGATCAGCAGTTCCTCAAAGGCCAGCCGCCGCCTGGCGATCGCCAGGGCCTCCATGCTCTCGGGCAGGTGGGCGGCGCGCATCGCGAAGTTGCGCTCGCACAGGCCGTGGCGCCTGCGCAGTTCCTCGGGCAGCTGGTCGGGCCATTGCCCTTCGCTCTCCCGGAGCGCTTGGACGACGATATCCCGGAAGGCGGCGCCGGGGATTCCCGCCGTCTTGCGGTACACGGGGATGATGCCACGCTCTTTTTCAAGGGATGGGCTGGACAACTGCAGCGAGCCGCGCTTTTCCACGCGGCCGTAGAGAAGCACCTCGCGGCCGCCGGACAGCGTTTTCGCCAGCCACGGCTGGTTATACCATACCGCGCGGATGGAGCCGCTCTCGTCGGACACCTTCGCGCTGACGATCGCAAGGCGGCCCTTGCGGAAGGAGCGCGGCGTTTCGATCCATCCCGACACCGCGGCGGTCTGGCCCTCGGCGAGCTGATCGATGGGGGTGACGCTGGTCAGGTCCCGGTATTCCGCGGGCAGGCGCAACAAAAGCTGGCGGACGGTTTCTATGCCGTCCGCCTTGAGCGCCTGTAGCCGTGCGGGCCCGATGCCGCGAATCCGGGAAAGGTTTATGTCCATTATTCCACCGCGATCAGATAGTAGTACAGCGGCTGCCCGCCCAGGTATACCGAAACGTCGCAGGCGGCGTACTTCTCCGCCAGCAGGTCGCGCAGCGCGTCGGCCTGCTCCTTGGGGGTCTCCTCCCCGTAGTAGATGGTGATCAGTTCGCTGTCTTCGGTCACCATGTCTTCCAAAATCTGCTGAGCCACCTCGGCCGGGTCGTGGCCCAGCTGCACGATGCGGTTGTCCACCAGGCCCATGATGTCGCCTTCGTGGATTTCACGGTCGTCGAAGGTGGTATCACGAACCGCATAGGTGATGGCCGCGGTGTGCACGCGCTCCGCGGCTTCCTGCATGCGCTCGGCGTTTTCCTCACCGGAAAGATCCGGCATGAAGGCGATGGCCGCGGCAATGCCCATGGGCACCGACTTCGTGGGAATCACGAAGACCCTTTTATCGGAGAGTTCGCTGGCTTGCTGCGCCGCCAAGATGATGTTGGTGTTGTTGGGCAGCACGAACACCTGCCGCGCGCGGGTGCTTTCGATCGCCTGCACCAGTTCGTCTATGGAGGGGTTCATGGTCTGGCCGCCATCGACCACATGATCCACCGCCATATCGCGGAAAATTTCCGTAAGGCCGCTTCCCAGCGCCACCGCCACCATGCCGAACTCCTTGAGCTCCGGCTCAGGCGGGCGCTTGGCCAGCCGCTCGCGGTACTCCTCCAGCATGTTGTCGATCTTGATGGCGTCCAGCTCACCCAGCTCCAGCGCCATTTGCAGCGCGCGGCCGGGCTCGTTGGTGTGTACGTGCACCTTGACCACTTCCAGGTCGCCCACCACCAGCACGCAGTCGCCGATGCGTTCCAGGCGCTTCCGGAGTCTCGCCACCTCGCTGTCTTTGAGGTCAGGTTTGGGGTGGGAGACGATGAATTCGGTACAGTAGGCATACTTGATCTCACCGAGAGATTCGTGGTCGTCCACAAATTCGCCCGGCAGCGGCGCCTTGGGCACTTCACCGGAGGCCAGCTCCACCGGTTCGCCCGACAGCGCGGCGTAGAAGCCGGCGTAGACCACCATCAGCCCCTTGCCGCCCGAATCCACCACGCCCGCTTGCTTGAGCACCGGCAACATCTCCGGGGTGCGCTTTAAAATCGCGTCTCCTGCAGACAGCACTTTTCGCATCAGCTCCAGAAGATCCGTGGTTTTTTCGCGCTCCAGTTCCTCCGCGATCACGCGGGCGACGGTCAGAATCGTACCCTCTTTGGGTTTCATGACCGCCTTGTAGGCGGTGTCCGCGCCGCTTCGGAGCGCGCGGACAAAGGTCTGCGCGTCCATCTCCTCCACGCCGTCCAGCGCGCGGGAGATGCCCCGGAGGATCTGGCTCAGGATGACGCCCGAATTACCCCGGGCACCCTTCAGCGCGCCCTTGGCGACGGTGGTGGCCACGTCCGACACGGTGGGGAACGTGCGGCTGGCCAGTTCCTTGACCGCGGTGGCCATGGTCTGCGTCATGTTGGTGCCGGTATCCCCGTCAGGTACGGGAAAGACGTTGAGCGCATCGATGCTCTCACGGTTTTTCGAGAGAAGCGCCGCACCGGACAGAAACATGTCCTTGAGCATCATCCCGTCAATCGATTGAATCGGCAAAAGAATTCCCTCCCAGCCCCTTACGACTTGTCAGACGCGGATGTCCTCCACGGACACGTTGATGCGGTTGACTTTGACGCCGGTCAGGTGCTCGATTTTGTATTTTACGGTTTCGATGATGGTCTCGGCGACGGCGCTGATCGAAATGCCATACTCTACGATGATGAACAGATCGACGTCCACGCTCTCCGCGGCAGGACGGATCCTGACGCCGCGGCCGAGGTTTTCGCGGCCCAGCATTTGTACAAAGCCGTCCGTGGTCCGTTTCGCGGCCATGCCGACGATGCCGTAGCACTCAAGCGCCGAGTAGCCGGCAACCTTGAGCAGTACTTCCTCGTTTACCGTGACCGTGCCAAGATCGGTTTTGAACTTGCAATCCATAGCTGTTCCTCCATTGGAGGGCGATCGCCCTGCATCCATTAGTATACAGTTTTTTTGATGGGCATGCAAGCATCCGCATGGGTTTTTACATCGCCGTCGCGCGTTCGCCAAGTTTTACATGCCAAGGGCTTGCAATCACAGCCGCCGGATGGTATAATACTGCTGTTTTGATGTAAATTGACGCCTGAAGGAGGTGTAGCAGATGGGCAAATTTTGCGAAGTGTGCCATAAGGGCATTTCGTCCGGGAACAACGTCAGCCATTCCAACAAGAAGACGCGCAGGACGTGGGCACCCAACACGCAGCGCGTGCGGGTGATCGTGGGCGGCGCGCCCAAGCGGATGAGCGTTTGCACCCGTTGCCTGCGCAGCGGCAAGGTGGAGCGCGCCATCTAAAATGGCATTTTCTGCGCCAATTCCATTGGCTTGAATTTGCTGGACATTTGTTTATAAAGAGAAGCCTGCGGCATCGAGTGCGCCGCAGGCTTTTTCCCCATTCGTCGCCGTCAGATGCCTCCTCCGAGAAAGCTCATGTTGCCGTCCCGAAGGCCATAGACGGCGTTTGCAATGCGGTTTTTTGCCTCTTCACCGGTGGCGCCGGATTGGATGTAACGAATGACCGACGACTTCTGCTCGTTGGTCAGCGCGCCATAGCGCGAAACCGCCGTCGGTTCCTGCGCCAGCAGCATGCCAAATCCCAGCGGCAGATCTGGCCCGTCGGGGTTGCGGCCTACGCCGATGAAGGGCGTCTTTTCTTCCATGCAATCACCTTCCGAAAGCTGTTTTGCGCATATTTTGCACGGCCGTGACTTTCGGCATACGCAGCCGGGAACGGCATTTCATTCCATCAGATAATGAAACAAATCCTTACCTCAGTCCCGTGAAAACGCTGTTTTGCTTTATCGATATAACAAAGGGAATGCGGTGAGATCTCCGACCCGCTTAATATTCTGCACGGAATCGGTATGAAAATATCGAAATATGGTGCAGAAACAAAAAAATTTATTGTACGAAATTTATAAAATGTAATGACGAAGGGTTGACAGCTGCGATTGATTCGATATAATACTTTATATAAATAGTTATAGAAAAGTATTGAGATAATAAGGCGAGTTTTGGAGACGGCGGTATACGGCCGGGAGGTACCCGGGTCCGGGCGGATGGCGCCCCGGCCGGGTCCGAGTGTTTCCCGGTACAATAAGGGAGGATAACTTCATGAAAAGATCGCTGGCAACCATCCTGGCACTTCTTCTGCTGCTCACGATGCTCCCCGCCGCGTCGTTGGGCGCGATGGCGGAAGCCGCACTGACCGACGCCCCGTTTGAGGGCTGGGTTGAGGGCATGCCCAAGATTCAGGCGCCGGAGGGCTTTGACTGGGCGCAATTTTCCGGCACGACGCTCAACTTTATCTCCGAGAACACCACGCCGTCGACCGCCATCGCTGCCAACATCGAACAGTTCGAGAAGGTCACCGGCATCAAGGTGGTTATCGAACAGGCGGACCTGAACGCCGTCGTTGAAAAAGTGGGCCTGGACGTCAACGCCCGCACTGCCAAGTATCAGGTAATCTACCTCGATCCTCAGCAGATCATGGCCAAGAACAAGGATAACCTGGTCGATTTGAATGTATTTAACAGCGATCCCGCGCTGCCCCACATTCCCGGTGGCCTTGAAGATTTCTTCGAGAGCCAGGTGCAGTGCTGCAGCTACATGGGGGATACCGATAAGCTTTTGGCCATTCCCTATGACAATCCGACCATGGTGCTGGCTTACCGCGCGGATATCTTCGCCAACGAAGCCTACAAGAAGGCTTTCATGGATGCGTTTGGTTACGACTGGACGCCGAACGCCGATATGACATGGGATCAGTATTATGAGGTCGCCAAATACATCACCGAACAGGCGGCGGCCGGCGCCATCACCGGTGTCAAGTACGGCTGCGGTCAGCAGGCCAAGCAGCATGACTCGCTGATGTGTGATTTCTCAAACGTTCTGGCCGCCAACGGCGGAGACTACTTTGAGAACGGCGATCTGGGCGCCATCGGCGCCGCCAACCCCGGCAAGGCCGCGCTGGATTCCGAGGCCGCCATTAAGTCCGCGGAGTTCTATAAGAAGCTCAACGAGGTTGCCGATCCGTCCTCCACTTCGTGGGACTGGTCTGGCGAAGCCGAGGGCTATGCCGCCGGCGACCTGGCGATGATCATCGAGTGGCATGAGTTCTCTGCCGACTTTGAGAACGCCTCCAAGTCTCAGGTGGTGGGGAAGACCGAGTGGACCATCGCGCCCAAGGGCGACGTGCGCCACGCCAACATCTTCGGCGGCACCGGCATCGGCATTTCGACCTACGCCACCGAACAGGAGCAGAAGGCCGCCTGGCTGTTCCTGGTGTGGGCGACCTCCCCGCAGACCCAGTATCTGTGCCTGACCAGCCCGTCCGGCGGCTCCACGCCGACCCGCAAGTCGGTCTACGCGCTGCCTGACGTGCAGAAGGGCATCAGCGATCCCAACAGCGAAGAAGGTGCCAAGATGCCCAACCTGAAGTCCTGCGGCGCCGTGCAGCTGGCCTGGGAGACCGACAACGCGTATCTGCGCCCGAAGGTTCCCATGTGGGCACAGTGCGATACCATTATCTACACCGAGCTTTCCAAGATGCTGGCCGGCCTTTCGACGCCGGAGGAAGCCATGAAGTCGGCCAACCAGCAGCTCAACGAGTTGACCGGCAACTGATTTTCCATCCGCCCGCCCGGGGCAGGCGCTCCGGGCGGGTCCATCCAATTTGGCGGGAGATGAGGCTATGACGACCCGGAACCTCCCAAAGCGCCTGAGCCGGGAGCGGCTCATGGACGAGCGCATGACCGAGCGCTACATGCTGGCACCGGCGCTGATCGTGCTGGCGATCATCAGCATCTTTCCGCTCCTGTACATGTTTTACATCAGCATGTACGACTTCACCATGTCGGTCAACAATCCGACGTTCGTCGGCCTGAATAACTGGGTCCGCGTACTGAAGAGCGGTACGTTCTGGTCGTCCTGGCAGCGCACGGGCTCCATCGCGGGGACGGGCATCGTGCTTCAGATGCTGCTGGGGATCGGGGTGGCGCTGATCATCTACCAGCTCCCGAAGGGGCAGAATCTGGCGCTGACGTTTTTCATGCTGCCCGTCTTCGTGGCGCCGATCGTCGCGGGGCTTTTGGGGCGGTTCCTGCTCAACTCCACCTATGGCTTCTACGCCTGGATTCTGGGATTTTTCGGCTACTCCGGCGAGCTGTTTGCCACGCCAACGGGCGCGGTCATCGGGATCATCGCCATTGATGTCTGGGAATGGACGCCGCTGATCACGATGATCGTGCTGGCGGGCCTGCAATCGATGGACACGGAGACGCTGGAAGCGGCGTCCATCGATGGCGCCACCTATCTGGGCAGGCTCAGGTACGTGATCCTTCCGCTGGCCTCCCGCACGATTCTCGTGGCGCTGCTGGTGCGTATGATGGATATTCTGCGCTATGTGGACACGGTCAAGATCATCACCGAAGGCGGCCCCGCGGACGCCACCAAAATTGCCGGGTATCACCTGATGGAGGTGGCCTTCCGCTTCCAGAACTTTGGTCAGGCTGCGGTGCTGGGCATTATCATGATCGTGGTCATCAGTATTCTTGGCAAGCTGTTCATCCGGTTGATGGGAAAGGGGGTCATGTAATGCCGCGAAAAAAGAAGCCCTTCAGCAAGCGCAAAACCGCCGTGAACGCGCTGCTCTACGCGCTTGTGGGCATCGCGATTGTATGGTCGATGCTGCCCATCGTATGGATGGCGCTCTCCTCTCTCAAGGTGAACACCAACATGTTTTCCATGCCGCCGCAGTTTTTCTTTCCGCCGGAATTGGATACCTATCGCTATATGTTCGAGCAGGCGGAGTTTGGAAAATTCCTCGGGAACAGCCTGGTGGCCTCGGTATGCTCCACGCTGATCGCGCTGTTTCTGGGCAGTCTCGGCGGTTTTGCGCTGTCCCGCGGGCAATTCAAGCGACAGAAGGATATCTCGTTTTGGATCATCTCCACCCGCATGGCGCCGATACCGGCCGTCATCCTGCCGCTGTACCTGATTTTTTCCCGAATGCGCATCGTGGGCACGATGCCGGGTCTCATCTTCGCGTACACTACGTTCAATCTGCCTTTCGCGCTGTGGATGATGATGGCCTTCTTCGCGGACGTGCCGGTTGCCATTGAGGAGGCGGCGCGCGTCGACGGCTATTCAAAATTCAAGACGTTCCTGTTTATTTCGATCCCCGCGGCGTCGCCGGGACTTGCGGCGACGGGCGTACTGTGCATGATGTTCGCCTGGAATGATTACGTATTTGCCAGCGCGCTTACCAGCGCGTCCACCCAGACCATTCCCATTGCGGCGTCTCTCCTGGTCACGCAGACGGGCATCGCCTGGGGTCAGGCGATGGCTACCGGCACGATCATCGTGCTGCCGATGCTGATCTGCGGCCTTTTGATGCGAAAATACCTGGTCAAGGGCTTTTCCATGGGCGCTGTGAAGTAAAATATGGTATAATCAAATCAAACAACATGGGAGGAAAGACGTTATGGAAGGCAAAAATAAGGCATGTGTCCTGACCGCGCTGAAAACGATGGAGTTCCGGGATGTCCCGATGCCCGCGCCCGGTCCGGGCGAAATCCTGATGAAGCTGGAGGCCGTGGGCATTTGCGGATCGGACGTCCATTATTACAATCACGGCCGCATCGGCGACTTCGTGGTGGACTTCCCGTTTATTCTGGGTCACGAGTGCGCGGGAACCGTGGTGGAGCTGGGCGAGGGCGTGACGAGCCTCAGCGTGGGTGACCGTGTGGCGCTGGAGCCGGGTGTGCCCTGCGGCAAGTGCGAGCAGTGCCGCAGCGGCCGCTACAACCTGTGCCCGGATGTGAAGTTCTTCGCCACGCCGCCCTATGACGGCTGCCTGATGAACTATGTGACTTTCCCGGCGGAATTCGCCTTCAAGCTGCCCGACAACGTTTCCTCCATCGAGGGCGCGCTGATTGAGCCCCTGGCCATCGGCATCAACGCCGCGCTGACCGGCGGCGTCAAGCTGGGCGACACCGTGCTCGTCGTCGGCGCAGGCTGCATCGGCCTGGTTTCGATGCTGGCTGCCAAGGCCTGCGGCGCGGCGCGGGTGATCATCGCGGATGTCCTGCCCAACCGGCTGGCGGTTGCCGAAAAGCTGGGCGGCATCACGATCAACTCCAGGGAGAAGGACATGGTGTCCGAGGTCATGCGCCTGACCGATGGCAAGGGCGCGCAGGTGGTGTTGGATTGTGCCGGTTTCAGCAAGACTGTGGCCGATTCCATGCACGCCGCGGCCATCGCGGGAAAGATCGTAGTGGTCGGGTTGGGGGAGAGCGATCTCAACAACCTGCCCTTCGGCCTTCTCAGCGTCCATGAGCTCACCATTACATCGATCTTCCGCTACCGCAACATCTATCCCATCGCCATCAACGCCGTCGCGGCCGGCAGCATCGACATCTCCGGCATCATCTCCGACCGCTTTACCTTTGATCAGACGCCGGAGGCGTATAAGATCGTCTCCGAGCGCGCCAGCGAGGTCGTCAAGGGCGTTATCGTATTTGACTGATCCGGCGCGGGCCCGGGGCGCGGCAGCGCCCCGGGCCTTTTCAAATTATACGGCGTACTCCACGCTGCGGGCGCAGCGCGGCAAAGAAGAACGGGAAGGCGGTCTCGGGCATGGAGAAGCAAGGGGTCAGCAACATCGCGGTCAAGCGGCTCAATATGAAGGCCGTGTTCCTGTACCTGATGGAGCACGGCCCCGCTTCCGTGCGTGACATCTCCGTGGCGCTGGGTATGAGCGCGCCCACCGTTATCCAGAATCTCAACGAACTGGCCGAGCGCAGGCTGGCCGTCGTCGAGGGCGTCCAGAAATCCACCGGCGGACGCAAACCCCGGGCCTTCGGCATCAACGAGCGCGCCTGCTTTGCGGCGGGCCTGGACATCACCCGGACGGACGTCACGCTGACGTCGCTGGGACTTCGCGGGCAGGCCGTTTCATACGCCAGAGCCAGGCTGCCCTTCAGCGATAGGCCGGAATACTACGAAAAGGTGGGCCGCTTTCTCTCCGACCACCTGGAAAAGGCCGGCATTGAACCCGGGGAAGTGGTGGGCGTGGGCATTTCGCTGCCCGCGATCATCGCCGGCGACGGTCAATCCACCACCAATGCCGATCCGCTGGGCAAGCGCATCGTGCACCTGGACAGCTTCCGGGAGCACATCCCCTGGCCCTGCCGCCTCGTAAACGACGCCAATGCCGGCGGATATGCCGAATTTTGGGCCGCGAGTCCAGTCGTGAACCGTCCGGGCCCCAGGAATCTGGTGTACCTGTCGGTCAGCAATACCGTCGGCGGCTCGGTGCTGATCGACGGACGCATGTTCGAGGGTGAAGACCAGCACTCCGCGGAATTCGGCCACATGACGCTGGTGCAGGGCGGAAAGATTTGCTACTGCGGACAGAAGGGCTGCGCCTACTGCTACGTCAACACACGCGTCCTGTCCGACGCGGGCGGCACGCTGGAAGGCTTCTTCCGCCAGCTCAAAAAAGGGGACGCCGCCGCCCGCGCCGTGTGGGGCAAGTACCTTTCCGATCTGGCGCTGCTCATCCACAACATCCGATGCGCCTATGACTGCGAGGTGGTGGTGGGCGGCTATCTGGGCCGCTTTTTGCCGCCCTATCTGGAGGAACTCCGCGCGCTTACGGCGGTGCGAAACATTTTCGAGCGCACCGGCGATTACATCCGCGTATCCACCCACAGGGGCGCAGGCGCGGCGATGGGCGCGGCGCTTACCTGCCTGCACGACTTCATCAACGGAATCTGACAAAGCGGCGCCCCGGCGCCGAATACCGGCAGGCACGGCCGGGTCAATGGGACTCAGCCGCCGAGCACAGTGTTTCGGGGGCTTTTTTGTGCATCGCGAAGAGGCGCAGCGGGGTCCGCAGCTCGTAAAAAGCGCGTGCCACGCTTGGAGAAATGTGTTATAATGCTGTCCTGAGGAAATTCAGGAGAAGCGAGGCGGCTCAAATGCGCATGCCTGTACTGTTCGTCGGCCACGGTTCGCCGATGAACGCCATCGAGGACAACGAATTTACCCATGCGTGGCGCGAGCTGGGTCGCGCGTTGCCGCGCCCCCGCGCCATCCTTGCGGTTTCGGCGCATTGGTACGTATCGGGCCGCCGCGTGAACGCCAGCGAAAAACCACGTCAGATTTATGACATGTACGGCTTTCCGCAGCCGCTCTACCGCCTCCGGTACGATGCGCCGGGCGCGCCGGAGCTGGCGGAGCGCGTGCGCGGGCTGCTGCCCGGTACTGCCGTCGACGACCGCTGGGGTGTCGATCACGGCGCGTGGTCGGTGCTGGTCCATCTCTTCCCGGAGGCGGATGTCCCGCTGACGCAGCTCAGCGTCGATTACAGCGCGCCCGCCAGGGAACACTATCTGGCCGGTCAGGCGCTCCGCCCGCTTCGGGATGAAGGCGTGCTTATCCTCGCCAGCGGCAACGTGGTGCATGACCTGCGGAGGGTTGCCTGGGACATGGAGGGCGGTTACCCTTGGGCGGATGAGTTTGATGAGTACGTCTGCCGTGCGATCCTCGAGGACAGGCCGGAGGATGTGGTGCGCTACGAGCGCGCCGGAGACTGCGCGCGGGAGGCGTTCCCAACCCCCGATCACTTCTACCCGCTTTTGTATGCGCTGGGCGCGCGGGCACCGGGCGAGGCGGCGGAGGTTTTCTGCAAAAAGCGGGCGATGGGCTCGCTGTCGATGACCGGTTACCGGTTTGGGTGACACATAGAACGGGGAGGATACTGTGTGAAGCTTGTGATGGTACACGGCAACGGCCGGCACGGGAGCACCTGGCATTATGCGGATATGCTGCGCGAGGCGCTCGCCGTTCGCGGTGCTGTGGAGGTTCGGGAATTCTCAATGCCCCAAGACCTCACCGACCATTGCCTGGGCTGCTTCAACTGCTTTATGAAGGGGGAGGACAAGTGCCCCCACGCCGCGAAGGTCGCCCCCATCGCGGAGGCGATCGCAGAGGCGGATGTGATTGTGCTGACGTCGCCGGTCTATGCGCTGGATGTGAGCGGCGGCATGAAGACGCTCCTCGACCACCTGTGTTACCGATGGATCATCCACCGGCCGGATCCGCGGCTTTTCAGCGCGGTGGGCGTGACGGTCTCCACCACCGCCGGCGCGGGACTCGGACACGCCGCGAAGACCATGCGAAACAGCCTGCGCTTCTGGGGCGTGCGCCACGCGCTGTCGCTGAAGATGCCGGTGGCCGCCGCGGAATGGAACGGGGTTTCCGAGAAGAAGCGTGCGCGCATGCAGGCGAGCGCGCGGCGCGTGGCGCGGAAGATCGAGCGCCTTCTCGCGCGGCCATTGGGCTCCCTGATGCGGCGCATGATCTTCCTGGGAATCCGACAGGCGCTGAAAGCCGACAAGTGGAACGAGCGCGACCGTGAATACTGGCGTGATATGGGCTGGCTGGATGGTGGAAACCCTTTCAGGACCGCGCGGGACGCATAGAATAAAGCGAATGCCCGGAAAGCCCCCCGGCTTTGAGCATGAAAAAGAGGAAGCCGGCGCACCCTGGGATCCTCTGGAATCACAGGGCGGCGTGCTGACCCGGCACCGATGTCGCCGGGAGCAATTGAAACCCCGCGGGGATTTTTGGGACGGTCTGTGCCGGGGGAAGCCCCCCGGCGTTTTCTATCCTCTGGAGCCCAGGATGGAGAGCAGCCGCGCCTCCTGAAAGGGGTAGGTGCGCAGCGGGCGATAGTCGCTGTCGATGGTATGGGCCGCTACCAGGATTCCGCCCACGTCCGGCGGGTCGGCCGTCTCCACCACGAGGCAGGAGTGGGTGAACCGGTTTTCCACAAACGCCAGCTGAATCACATCGCCCGGGCGCGCCTCGGTGAGCGGCGCGCGCATCGCGTAAGGCCCCAGACCCCGGTTTTCGATCAAAAAGCGGTGAAGAAAAAATACGCTGGTCCAGGACGGACTGCGCTTTTGCATCGAGTAAAAATACCAGCCGGTGTGCGGCGTGGGGTTCATCTGGCCGCACCCGGCGTACAGGCATTGAGAGATGAAGTTGGTGCAGTCGCCGCCGATTTCGTCAAAGGAGCCGTAGCGCGGATTGCGTAAAAACGCCCATCGATGGGCATAAGCCACAGCTTTTTCACGGTCATAGGGCATCGCAGAATCACCCTCCGATGCCCATCCTATGACCGCGCCCGGGAGCAGGTGAGCGGCTACAGGAAATAGTCGACAGCCCCGCGGAACATGGTGTCGCCCATATGCCCCGGCACATTTCGGTAGGTTAGGCTCCCGACGCGCTCGAAGTGGGCCATGCGGCCGAAGACCCGGCCGTCGGGGGACGTGATGCCCTCTACCGCCCCGATCGAACCGTTGGGGTTTACGGTGATGTCCATCGACGGTGCGCCAAACTCGTCGCAGTACTGGGTGGCGATCTGCCCGCTTTCCGATAGCGCGCGCAGCTGCTCCGGTCGAATGATAAAGCGTCCCTCGCCGTGGGAGATTGGCGCCATGTGCACCGCGCCCACCGCCTCATGCATCAGCCAGGGGGACTTGTTGGACGCCACGCGCACCCGTACCAATCGGGATTGATGCCGGCCGATTTCGTTGAAAGTCAAGGTTGGGTCCGCGGAGAGGACGTCCCGGATATCGCCATAGGGCACCAGCCCCAGCTTGATCAGCGCCTGAAAGCCGTTGCATACGCCGCCCGCCAGCCCGTCCCGCTCCGCCAGCAATTCCGTCACGGCTTCGCGGATCCGAGGGTTGCGCAAAAACGCGGTGATGAACTTGCCGGAGCCCTCCGGCTCGTCACCGCCGGAGAAGCCGCCGGGAATGAACAGGATCTGGCTCTCCTCCACCAGCGCGGCAAACCGGGCGGCGGATTCGGCCACATCCTCCGCCGACAGGTTGCGCACCACAAATACCTGTGGCTTTCCGCCCGCGGCCTCAAAAGCCCGCGCCGTATCGTATTCGCAGTTGGTGCCGGGAAACACGGGGATCAGGACCCGGGGTTCGGCAATTCGCACGCGGGGGCGCGGCCAGGCCTTGGCGTGATGGCATGGCGCCTCTACCGTTTCACCGCCCGGCTGTCCGGAGGGGAATACGCCTTCCAGCTTGCCGTCGTAGGCGGACTCCAGCGCCTCCATCGGGATGCCGTCAAACGCATATTCCGGGATGGTTTCGCCGATGATCTCGCCCGTACCGGGGGCATTTTCGGCCAACTCCACGATGAACGCGCCTGCCGGCACGCCGAAGGCGGCGTTTTTCACGTACCCCGGCGCGAAGGAAAAGCCGATCCGGTTGCCCAGACACATCTTGAAGAGGGCCGCGGCCGCGCCACCAAAGCCCGGCACCGATGCGGAGGCGATCTCACCCGCGAGGATCATCTCGTGCACTCTGTCCAGAACCGCCTTTATGGCGCCTGCCTCGGGAAGGCCGTTCTCGCGCGCTTCCGGCGCGATCAGCGACACCCTGCGCCCGGCTCGCTTGAATTCGGGAGAGATGAGGTCTTTCGCGTCCGCGACGGCGACGGCGAAGGAGACGAGGGTCGGCGGTACATCCAACTGTTCGAAGGAACCGCTCATGGAGTCTTTGCCACCCACCGCCGCGACGCCCAGGTCCAGCTGCGCGTCCAGCGCGCCGAGAAGCGCCGCCAAAGGTTTGCCCCAGCGACGCGCGTCGCCGGTCATTCGCTCGAAATATTCCTGGAACGTCAGATGGACGCTTCGCCAGGGCGCGCCGGCGGCTGTGAGCCGCGCGACGGATTCCACCACCGCGCGGTACGCGCCGCGGTAGGGGCTTTGCTCCATCTCGTAGGGGTTTCCGCCGAAAGCCATCACCGAGCAGGTGCCGGTATGGCCGTTTGAGACCGGGATCAGCGCCGCCATGGCCTCGGCTGGCGTTCGCTGCCGGAAGCCGCCGAAGGGCATCATCACCGTACCCGCGCCGATGGTGGAATCGAACCGCTCGGCCAGGCCCCGCTTCGAGCAGACGTTGAGAGAAGCGACGGTTTCCATAAGGCGCGCCGCGAAATCGCCCGCCGGCCGCGGCTTCTCCGCCGCTGGCACGGACACCTGCGCCGAGGCGGCGCGGGACGCGCCGTTGGAGTTCAGGAATTCCCGGGACAGATCGACGATGATATCGCCGTTCCAGCGCATCGCCATGCGGGCGGTATCCGTCACTCGGGCCACCACGGTGGCCTCCAGGTTTTCCGATGCGGCGAGGGCCATGAACTCCGGAACGTCCTCCGGCGACAGCACCACCGCCATGCGCTCCTGGGATTCGGAGATGGCGAGCTCCGTGCCGTCCAGACCCTCGTATTTCCGGGGCACGGCGTCGAGATTGATCGTGAGGCCATCCGCCAGTTCGCCGATGGCCACGGACACGCCGCCCGCGCCGAAGTCGTTGCAGCGCTTGATGAGGCGAGCCGCCCGCCCGTTTCTGAAAAGACGCTGGAGTTTGCGCTCCTCCGGCGCGTTGCCTTTTTGCACCTCCGCGCCGCAGGCCTCCAGCGAACAGGCGTCGTGGGCCTTCGAGGAGCCGGTGGCGCCGCCGCAGCCGTCACGGCCGGTTCGCCCGCCGAGGAGCACCACTTCGTCTCCCGGCGCGGGCACCTCCCGCCGCACGTGACTGGCCGGCGCCGCACCCACCACCGCGCCGATTTCCATGCGCTTGGCGGCATAACCGGGGTGATACAATTCGTCCACAAGGCCTGTGGCCAAGCCGATCTGGTTGCCGTAGGAGGAGTAGCCCGCCGCCGCGGTCACGGTCAGCTTGCGCTGCGGAAGCTTGCCCGGCAGCGTATCGGAGAGGGGCTGGGTTGGGTCCGCCGCGCCGGTCACGCGCATCGCCTGATACACGTAGCCCCGGCCGGACAGCGGGTCGCGGATTGCGCCGCCGATGCAGGTGGCCGCGCCACCGAAGGGTTCAATCTCGGTGGGGTGGTTGTGCGTCTCGTTTTTGAAAAGCAGCAGCCAGGGCTCCGGCGCCCCGTCCACGTCCACGGTGATCTTCACCGTGCAGGCGTTGACCTCTTCGGATTCGTCAAGATCAGTGAGCAGGCCCTTCGCCTTCAGCGCCTTCGCGCCGATGGTGGCGATGTCCATCAGCGTTACGGGTTTCGACGCGCGCCCCAGCGCCGCCCGTTCTTCCAGATAGCGCCGATAGGCTTTTTCCGTGTCCGGATCGTCGAAGGTCACGTCCGTCAGGTGGGTCAGGAAGGTGGTGTGGCGGCAGTGGTCCGACCAGTAGGTGTCAATCACACGGAGCTCGGTCAGCGTCGGATCGCGCTTTTCCGTCCGGAAGTAATCCCGGCAGAACGCAAGATCCGCCTCGTCCATCGCGAGCGCCAGCTCGCGCCGGAGCGCTGAGAGGCCGCCCTCGTCAAGGGCGGTGAAGCCCGTCAGCATCCGAACGCGCGCCGGGGCCTCGACGGGCATTGCCAGCGTCTTGACCGGCGCGAGGGATGCTTCGCGGCTCTCCACCGGGTTGATCACGTATTTTTTGATTCGGCCGACGGTTTCTTCCGACAGCGCGCCGTATAGAAGATAGACCCGCGCGGTGCGCACCAGCGGTTTTTCACGCTGGGAGAGAAGCTGCATGCACTGGGCGGCGGAATCCGCCCGTTGATCGAATTGACCGGGCAGATACTCCACCGCAAAAGCCGCCGCGCCGCCATTCGGCAGGTCAAAGAACGCCTCGTCCAGCTGCGGCTCGGAGAATACCGTGGCGACGCCGCGTTCAAACAGCGCCTGATCCACGCCTTCGACATCGTAGCGATTGATGAGGCGCAGTTTCTCAAGGCCTTCGACGCCGAGAAACGCGGTCAAATCCCGCCGCAGCGCCTGCGCTTCCACGTCGAACCCCGGTTTTTTTTCCACATATACGCGATAAACCATGCTATGACCTTCCTTCCAGCGCGCGCCGTCCGATATCATGGCGGAAGAAGGCGCCGTCAAAGCGCACCATCGCCGCTGCCTTCGTCGCATCCGCCACCGCGGTTTCAAGGGCCTCCGCCACGCAGGCGACGCCCAGCACCCGCCCGCCGGCGGTGACCAGACGGCCGTCCTTGACGGCGGTTCCGCTGTGAAAAACCGTCGCACATTTTTCCGCGCCGCCCAGGTCGATGGGCAGCCCCTTTTGATACGCGCCGGGATACCCGCCGGAGGCCACCATCACCACGCAGCTGGCGAGGTCGTAAAAGCGCACATCGGCGCCTGCGAGACGTTCCTCTCGCACCGCGAGGAGGATCTCGAAAAGGTCGCTCTCCAGAAGCGACAAGACCGCCTGCGCCTCCGGATCGCCGAAGCGGGCGTTGTATTCGATCACCCTGGGGCCGTCCTTCGTCAGCATCAGCCCGAAGTACAGGCAGCCCTTGAAGGGTCTGCCCTCCCGGTTCATGGCATCGACGGTGGGCAGAAAAATCTCTCGCATCGCGCGATCTGCGGTGTCCTCCGTGTAGAAAGGGTTTGGCGCGACGACGCCCATGCCGCCTGTGTTGGGACCCAGATCGCCATCAAATGCGCGCTTGTGGTCCATCGAGGAAACCATGGGGACGAGGGCCTTGCCGTCGGTGAAGGCCAGCACCGTCACTTCAGGCCCGGTGAGGAATTCTTCAATCACCACCCGCCGCCCGCTGTCGCCGAAAGCACCCTCGGCCATCATGGCGTGCACCGCGGCGAGGGCCTCGGGGAGGTCCTGTGCGATCACGACGCCCTTGCCAAGCGCCAGCCCGTCCGCCTTGACCACCTGCGGAAACGCGCAGCCCGAGAGGTATTCGCAGGCCGTCGCCTCGGAATCAAAGGTTCGGTAGGCGGCGGTGGGAATGCCGTATTTTCGCATTAGATCCTTCGAGAAAATCTTGCTGCTCTCGATCATCGCGGCGTTTTTTGAGGGCCCGAAGCAGGCGATGCCCGCGCTCTCCAGAGCGTCCACCGCGCCGAGGGCCAGCGGGTCGTCCGGTGCGACCACCGCGAAGTCGATCCCGTTTCCCACCGCAAAGCGGACAAGGCCGCCGATGTCCGTGGCGGCTATCGGAACGCACTCGGCAACCTGCGCAATTCCCGCGTTTCCTGGCAGCGCGTAGAGCCGCGTAACCCGGGGGCTTTCAGCGATTTTGAAGGCCAGCGCGTGCTCGCGCCCGCCGGAACCTACGATCATGACGTTCATGTCGTTCTCCCTTTGGAATTAGTGATGGAACAGCCGCAGACCCGTAAAGGCCATGGCGATGCCGTAGCGGTTGCAGGCGGCGATCACGTGATCATCGCGGATAGAGCCGCCGGGCTGGGCGATAAAGGAAACGCCGCTTTTCTCGGCGCGCTCCACGTTGTCGCCGAAGGGGAAGAAGGCATCGCTGGCGAGGGATACGCCGGTAAAGCCTGAGAGCCATTCAGCCCGTTCACCCATAGCGATGGGCTCCGGCTTTTCAACGAAGAAATCCGCCCAGTTTTCAAAGATCTCCGGCAGATTCAGAAGGTACCCGTCCACGCAGTTGTCCTTTTCCGGGCGGGACAGGCCGTCCTTGAAGGGGAGACCCAGCGCCTTCGGGTGCAGGCGCAGGTGGAACAGGTCCGCCTTGTCGCCGGCCAGCCGCGTACAGTGGATGCGGGACTGCTGGCCCGCGCCCACGCCGATGGTCTGACCGTTTTCCGCGTAGACCACGGAGTTCGACTGGGTGTACTTCAGCGCGATCATGGCGACAACAAGATCCAGCCGAGCGCTTTCCGGGATCGCTTTTTCTCGCGTTACCACATTTTCAAGCAGCGCGGCGTCGATTTTCACATCGTTTCTGCCCTGCTCGAAGGTGACGCCGAACACCGTGCGCCGTTCGGCGGCGACCGGCCGGTAGGCCGGATCCACCGCCACCACGTTGTAGGCGCCCTTGCGCTTTTTCATCAGGATTTCCAGGGCTTCCGGCCGGTAGCCCGGCGCGATGACGCCATCGGAGACCTCCCGGGCGATCAGCTTCGCCGTGTCGAGATCGCATTCGTCCGACAGCGCGATGAAATCTCCGAAGGAGGACATGCGATCCGCGCCCCGGGCGCGGGCATAAGCGGCGGCGAGGGGGGAAAGAGGCTCGTCCGCGGGCAGGAAGAAGCTCTTCCGCAGCGATTCTGTCAGCGGCACGCCCACCGCCGCGCCGGCGGGGCTGACGTGCTTGAAGGACGCGGCGGCGGGAAGGCCGGTGGCCTCCTTGAGCTCGCTGACCAGTTGCCAGCCGTTCAGCGCGTCCAGAAAGTTAATGTAGCCGGGCTTTCCAGAGAGCGCCTCGACCGGAAGCGCACCCGTCTCTACGAAGATGCGCGCAGGCTTCTGGTTGGGGTTGAGGCCGTACTTGAGTTCCAGCGATTGCATGCTTATGCCTCCAGCGCGTTGAGGATATGATCCTCGAACGCCATCGTCTTGGGGTCGATCGCGCGCACAAACAGCGCGACTTTGTTCTCCGGATCCAGCGCGTTCCACAGCGCGCGGGTGAGGGCTTCCGGCGAAAGATCGACGTTCAGCGCGACCGGCTCGCCGGCGAAGGGCAAGAGCGGGTTCGCGCCGGGCAGGTAGGTGTGGAGCAGGTGAACAAGGCCGGGCTTGGGCGTCTCATAGCGGAAGAAAAACCGCTCGCAGCCCGCGCCGCGCTTCAGAATGCTCAGTTCATAGGAAAATCCGCCGTCCGCAACCGTCACCAGGCCGGAGATGCGGGGTGTCCAGTTGGGAGAATCCGGCTCGTACTCGCGCGTTGCCAGCGCGGCCTCGAAGGTCTCGCCACGCCGGAGAAAGTCGTACAGGGTGTCGGTCTGATCTCCATTGGTGACGATCGTCCGGTTTTCGCATACCTTCACCGGCGAATAGAGGATGAGGGAGGGGTCCTCCACCTTGGACGGATCGAAGGCCTGGGCCCGGAGGCCATCCTCTTCCCGGACGAGCAGGCGGTTGCGGCTATTTTGGCTTCGCCCCATCAGGAAGTAGGCGACCAGGGCGCGGCCGTCGGGAAACGCGCCCACCAGGACGCCGCGACCGGGGTAGGCCGTAAGGCCGGGGTGATCGATCAGATTCATGGGCGTGTCTCCTTTGATATTTCGGCGCAAAGCCCCTCGACCGCGCGGGGCAGCAGCACCCACTCGGCCTGGGTCATCACGCGCTTTTGAAGGGTTTCCGGCGTATCGCCGGGCAGCACCTCCACCGCCTTCTGAGCGAGGATTTCTCCGCCGTCGGGAATCTCGTTGACCAGATGTACTGTGGCGCCGGTCAGCTTGACGCCGCGCTTCAGCGCCTCCCTGTGTGGAATCAGACCGTAGAAGCCTTTCCCGCAAAAAGCGGGGATCAGCGACGGATGCACGTTGACGATGCGGTTTTGATAGCGCCGAACAAAGTCCGCGCTGAGAATGGTCAGATATCCGGCCAGCACGACGAGGTCGATCTTACGGGATGTGAGCGCCGCGACGAGGGCGGCTTCCCCGTCTGCCTTTGTGACGGTGATCGCTTCGACCCCGGCATTTTGCGCGCGGGTGAGCGCATAGGCGTCCGGCCGGCTGGAGACGACGAGAGCGATGGCGCCGCTTTTAAGAACACCGGAGACTTCGGCGTCCATGAGCGCCTGGAGGTTGGTGCCGCCGCCCGACACCAATACCGCGATCCGCGCCTTCATCGGAGGACCACACCTTCGTCGCCGGAGGCGACCTCGCCCAGCACGAAGGCGGCTTCGCCAGCCTTCCGTAGGACGGCGAGCGCGCGGTCCGCGTCCGCCTTCGCGACGGTGACGACCATGCCCACGCCCATGTTGAAGGTGTTGAACATGTCCCGCTCCGGAATATTCCCGGTATGGCGGATGATATCAAAGATGGCTTGAGAAGGGACGGTGCCCTTTTCGACGGCGGCTGTCATCCCCTTGGGCAGCGCGCGGGGGATATTTTCGAAGAATCCGCCGCCGGTGATGTGGGCCGCGGACTTGACGGTGAGCGCCTCCGAGAGCGCCAGAAGAGGTTTCACATAGATGCGGGTGGGTGTCAGGAGCGCCTCGCCCAGCGTGGTTCCAAGTTCTTCATAAAACTTGGAGACGCCCCCGTTCTCAATACCCAATGCTTTGCGCACCAGCGAAAAACCGTTGGAGTGGACGCCGGAAGAGGGGATGGCGATCAGCGCGTCGCCCGGACGGATCAGGGACTTGTCAAAGATCTTCGAGCGGTCTACCACGCCCACGGAGAAGCCCGCCAGGTCGTACTCGTCCTCCGCGTAGAAGCCGGGCATTTCGGCAGTCTCGCCGCCCACCAGCGCACAGCCCGCCTGGACACAGCCCTCCGCCACGCCGGAGACGATGGCGGCGATTTTTTCTGGCACATTCCTGCCGCAGGCGATGTAGTCCAGGAAGATCAGCGGTTTTGCGCCGCAGCAGGCGACATCGTTGACGCACATGGCCACGCAGTCGATACCGACGGTGTCGTGCTTGTCCATCAGAAACGCGATCCTGAGTTTGGTGCCCACGCCGTCAGTACCGCTGACGAGGACCGGCCGCGTAAGGCCCGTCAGGTCCAGTTCAAAAAGACCGCCGAAGTCGCCGATGCCGCTGGCGCATCCCGGAATGATCGTGCGCGCGATGTGGCTTTTCATCAGTTCCACCGCGCGGTATCCGGCGGTGATGTCCACGCCCGCCGCTTTATAGCTCTCGCTTTGGCTCTTCATACCGGCAATCCCTCCGGAAGCTTCGATTCGAATTTGGACTTGGACGACTTCTCCGGCGGCGTGCAGGGGTAGTCGCCGGTGAAGCAGGCGGTGCAGAAGCCCTGGGTATTGTCCGCCAGCATTTTTACGCTGTTTAAGGAGAGGTAGCCCAGCGAGTCCGCGCCGATGATCTGGCGGATCTCCTCCACGGAGTGCTGACAGGCGATGAGCTTGTCGCGGGAATCAATATCGGTGCCGAAGTAACAGGGGTGCAGAAAGGGCGGCGCCGACACCCGCATGTGGATTTCCTTGGCGCCCGCGTCGCGCAACAGGTTCACGATCCGCGCGCTGGTGGTGCCGCGGACGATGGAGTCGTCGATCAGCACGACGCGCTTGCCCGCCACGGTGGCGGCTACCGGGTTCAGCTTGATGCGCACCTTATTCTCCCGGTCGGCCTGGGAGGGCTGAATGAAGGTGCGCGCGATGTACTTGTTCTTGATGAAGCCGATACCGTAGGGGATGCCCGACTGGCGGGCGTAGCCCACCGCCGCATCGATGCCGCTGTCCGGCACGCCCACCACCACATCGGCCTGCACAGGGTGCTCCAGCGCGAGAAACGCGCCAGCACGCAGCCGTGCCGTATGCACGCTGGACTGATCGATGACCGAGTCCGGCCGTGCGAAGTAGATGTATTCGAATACGCAGGTGGTCTTGGGCGCGGAATTCATATGGCCGGTCAGGGAGCGCATGCCGGACTTGTCCACCACCACGATCTCGCCGGGGGCCACGTCCCGCAGGAAGTGTGCGCCGATGGCGTCAAGGGCGCAGCTTTCCGACGCGAACACCGTGCTCTCGCCCAGCTTGCCGATGCAAAGCGGACGGAAGCCGTGAGGGTCCCGCACCGCGATCAGCTTGGTCGGGGACATGATCGTCAGGGAATATGCGCCCTCCAGCCGGTTCATCGCGGCGGACACCGCCTCCTCGATGGACGAGACCTTCAGCCGCTCCTGAGTAATCACGTAGGAGATGACTTCCGTATCGGAGGTGGTGTGGAAGATGGAGCCTCGCATTTCCAGCTCTTCCCGGAGTTCCGCGGCGTTTGAGAGCGCGCCGTTATGCGCCAGCGCCATCTGTCCCTTGATGTGGTTGACCACGAGAGGCTGCGCATTCCTCCGGGGCTCCGCGCCCATGGTGGCGTAGCGCACATGGCCGATGATCATGTTTCCGGGACCCATGGCCCGGAGCGCGGACTCGGTCATGACCTCGCTGACAAGCCCGGCGTCCCGGTGGCAGGAGATCACCCCCCTGTCCCCCAGCGCGATGCCGCAGCTCTCCTGGCCCCGGTGCTGCAGCGCGAACAGCGCATAATAGGATGCGGACACCACGTCGCGGCCGTCCGGGCTGTACATGCCGAACACGCCGCACTCGTCGTGAATCTTGGCCATAATTATTCTCCCAGAAGGCGCTTCAGGATCTCGCGGTAAGCGTCCTCGACGCCGCCCAGATCGCGGCGGAAGCGGTCCTTGTCCAGCTTTTCCTGTGTGCGGCTGTCCCAGAAGCGGCAGGTGTCCGGCGAGATCTCGTCGGCCAGCACAATGGTGCCGTCCGCCGTCTTACCGAATTCCAGCTTGAAGTCGATCAGCTCGATGTTGAGATCCTTCAGGTACTCCGCGAGGATTTTATCCACCATCAGCGCATAGGCACTGATGGTTTTAAGTTCTTCTTCGGTGGCCAGATCCAGCGCCAGAATGTGGTATTCGTTGACCAGCGGGTCGCCCAGTTCGTCATCTTTGTAGCAGAATTCCAGCACCGTCCGCTTCAGCTTTACGCCCTCCTCGAGGCCCAGGCGCTTGGCCAGCGACCCCGCCGCGATGTTGCGCACGATGACCTCCAGCGGGATGATCGAAACCTTGCGAACCAGCGTCTCCCGGTCGGAAAGCTCCTTGACGAGGTGGGTGGGAACGCCTTTTCCCTCGAGCAGCCGCATCAGGTGGTTGGACACCCGGTTGTTGATCGCGCCCTTGCCCTGGATGGTACCCTTTTTCAGACCGTTGAAAGCGGTGGCGTCGTCCTTGTAGGAGACGATGCAAAGATTCGGGTCGCTGGTTGCGTAAACCTTTTTGGCCTTGCCTTCGTAGAGCTGCTCAAGCTTTTCAACCATTTTGATTCCCTCCGCCATACTGCTTTTGAATCGCCGCGTCTTTCTCCATAACCTTCCGGGCCATCGCGGAGCGCTCCGCTTCCAGTTTTTCCGCCAGGACCGGGTCTGATACCGCGAGGATTTCCGCCGCCAGCAGCGCCGCGTTGAGCGCGCCGCCGATGGCGACCGTCGCCACAGGAATGCCCGGCGGCATCTGAACCGTGGATAAAAGCGCGTCCAAGCCCTCCAGCGACGCGCTGATCGGTACCCCGATCACCGGGAGGGTGGTGTTGGCGGCAATCGCACCCGCCAGGTGGGCCGCCTTGCCCGCCGCCGCGATCAGCGCCCCAAAACCGTTTGCCCGCGCTTCGCAGGCGAATTGCTGCGCAAGCGCGGGCGTTCTGTGGGCCGACAGGACCCGGACTTCAAAGGGGATGCCCAGGCGGGTGAGTGCGTCCGCCGCACCCTGCATAACCGGCAGGTCGCTGTCGCTGCCCATGATAATGGCTACCTTCTTCATCGCTGGCACCTCAAAACACGAACATTCCGTACGGGACAATTGATATTATACCATAAAACACGAACGTAGACATATTTTCACCTGTTAAACGTATGTAACACTTTGCGCCGACGGGGGTGGGCTTGTTGGCGGCTCCATGGAATCGTTCACCTCCGGCAACCGATAAATACCCGCTCAACCCCTTCTATATAGGATGCCCGGACCACCGCCGTGCCATCGGCAAACGGGGATTATCCGGGCATAAAACGGCATGAAAAAAGGAATCCGCCGATCGGCGGATTCCTTTTGGGGGCTTGCTATGCACCGCGTCGCAGCGGAGGCGCGGCCTTGGGTTTGCGGCCGGCCAGTTTATCACGGAGCTGCGGCCGGGAAACGCCGCTTATGCCGGGGATGGCCGCCTTCGGCTCCAAGCTGGCGGACTTCGAGTAGGCGTAGCCGCCGCAATAGGCGTCGGCATCGATCAGCCAGGATCTGGAGGCGTTGATCTTCCCGATTTTGACGGTTGCCAGGCCGATGCCATTGGGTGGGATTTTGCGCTTCAAGGTCGCCTTGTATCGGCCGATATAGTCATAATCTTCATAGTCGGTATCGGAGGCGTTGAAGGTCAGATACATCTCCTGTTTCCCCAGACGGCGGATGGTGAAGCTGCCGATATTCACAATGTACATATCCGCATACAGATATCCGCCCTTGGCGTAAACGCGCTTGGCCGAGGCCAGGTATGTCTCGTCCTCATCCGCTTCATAGTCGGACAGATCGCCAAAGGCTTCATCAAGCGTCCAGAAGGATTCATTGTTGATCACAGCCACCGGGAGGCTTACCCGGAAAGCGCCGTATTTGGACGTGGCGGTGACGGTCGCCATACCCAGCTTCTTGCAGGTGATGACGCCCTTGGAGTTCACGGATGCAACCTTGGGATTGCTGCTCTTCCAGAGGATGGCGCGGTTTGCGTCGGCGGGCATCACGTTGTCAACCACCGGATACATCTTGTGCCCGGCGACCTCCCAGGAAGCACTGATTTCTTCGGCATAACAGGAATTGTCCTGCCAATCGGACAGCGCCACCGTGAAGCTTTCCATGGAAATCTGCTTGACCGTCACAGTGCAGCTCGCCTTTTTCTTGTTGGCCGTTCGGACCGTGATGACCGCCTTGCCGGGCCTTACGCCGGTCACCACGCCGTTTCCGTCCACGGTCGCGACGCTCTTTTTGCTGCTGGACCAGGAGTACGTGGTTGTCGCCCCCTCCGGGCTTAGCGCCGGGGACAGCGTGATCAACCGGTTCTTCATGACAGCCGCGGCCTTGGGCAGGGTGACCTTGGTTGGATTGATGGGAACAGCCTCCGCGGCAGCCCAGGATGCGGTCAGGATCAGACAGAGGACCAGCCAGAGGTTTGCGAGGCGCTTGAGCACAGAAATTCCTCCCGCCACTGATTTCCCAACATTAAAATACCATATTTTCACCAAAAACACAAACAATTAAAGAGCGGCTTCACTTCTAACCGGAAACCTTCCGGCTGAAAAACAAAGCAGCGGGACGCAAAAATCCGCCGGAGTCTGTCCGGCGGATTCCAGGACAGGGAAAGAACCCTGCGTGTGCCTGGAATTCCGCGGAATTTCAGGGCGGCACACTGACCCGAGGCGCGATCCCGTTCCCGGCGTGCACGCCGCCGGGAATGATATAGGACTGATGTGGACTTTGCGGATTCGGGGCTATTGCATTTTTTCCTGCTTGACCTTTTTGTCCACCACGTGGCGGGAGGCAAGCTGCTGAAGGATGTCCTTTGGGGCGATGCCCATTTCCACCATCAGCACCATGAGATGGTAGGCCAGATCGCTGATCTCGAAGATGGTCTCCGCCGAATCGCCGCCCTTTGCGGCGATGAGCACCTCGGCACACTCCTCGCCGACCTTCTTCAGGATTTTATCCCGCCCCTTGTCAAAGAGATAATTGGTATAAGAGCCGCTCCGGGGCTCCTTTTTGCGCCCCTCGATCAGGCGGTACAGCGCGGCCAGCGAAAAGGGCGCCTCCGCCTCGTAAATGGTATCGAAAAAGCATGAATCTGCGCCGGTGTGGCAGGCGGGGCCGTCCCGGTCCACCTCCACGACCAGCGCGTCGCCGTCGCAATCGGCGCGGATGGAGGAGATGCGCTGCACGTTGCCGCTGGTCTCGCCCTTGCGCCAGAGCGTCTGCCGCGACCGGCTGAAAAAACAGGTACGGCCTTCCTGAATCGAGATTTCAAGGCTCTCCCGGTTCATGTAGGCCAGCGTGAGCACTTCCTTGCTCCACCTGTCCGTCACGATCGCCGGGATCAGGCCGTTTTCATCAAATTTCAGGTTTTCAAACATGGCTTAGCCTCCTCGCGGGGATTCCGCTCTCGTCCATCGCGCGCTTCAGGTCTTCGATGGCGACTTCCTTCCGATGAAAGATCGACGCGGCCAGCCCCGCGTCCACGTGGGGGCAGGTCTTGAAAAGTTCGATGAAGTGCCCGATGTTGCCCGCGCCGCCGGAAGCGATCAGGGGGATTTGGGCAACGGAGGCGATGGCGTCCAGCATTTCGATGTCGAACCCGCCCTTGACGCCGTCGGCGTCAATCGAGTTGATCACCAGCTCGCCCGCGCCGCGGGACTGGCCGTCCCGCGCCCAGGCCAGCGCGTCGATGCCGGTATCCTCTCGCCCGCCCTTGGCGAACACGCGGAAGCCGCCGTCCACCCGTTTGACATCCATCGACAGCACCACGCACTGGTCGCCGTAGCGCTTGGCGGCGCGGCCGATCAGCGTGGGGTCCCGGATCGCGCCGGAATTGACGGATACCTTGTCCGCCCCGGCCTTCAGCACCCGGTCGAAATCGTCCAGATCATTGATGCCGCCCCCCACGGTCAGCGGGATGAATACTTCCGCGGCGGTGCGGGCAAGGATGTCGGAAAAGAGCTTTCGGCCCTCGTAAGAGGCGGTGATGTCGTAGAACACCAATTCGTCCGCACCGCTTTCGTTGTAAAAGGCGGCCATCTCCACAGGGTCCGCCACGTCGCGGATGGACTCAAAATTCGTGCCCTTGACCACCCGGCCGTTCCGGACGTCCAGGCAGGGGATGATGCGCTTGGTAATCATGCGTTTTCCTCCTTGACGAGGGCAAGCGCCCGGGCCAGGTCCAGCTTGCCGGCGTAGATCGCCTTTCCGATGATCGCGCCGTACAGGCTCAAGTCCCTCAGCGTGATCAGCTCCCGCTCATAGGTGATGCCTCCGGAAGCCACCACGTCCAGATCCTTGATCTGCACCACATCCCAGAAGGCGGGAAGGTTTGTGCCGGACAGCATGCCGTCGGTTCCGATATCGGTATAGATCGCGGTAAAAACACCCCGCGCGGGGAGGCTTTTCAAAAAGTCCAGCGCCGGGATGTCCGTCAGGGTCCGCCAGCCGTGGATGGCCACATAGCCGCCCTTCGCATCCACCCCCGCGGCGATCTTGCCGGGATACTTTGCCGCCAAATGCTCCATGAGGGCGGGCTTTTCCACCGCCATCGTGCCCAGAATCACGCGCTCCGCGCCCGCGTCCAGATACCGGCAGACGCTGTTTTCGTCCCGCGCGCCGCCGCCCACCTCGACAAACATGCCGGTCTCCCTTACGATGGCCGCGATGACCGGCAGGTTCACCTGCGCGCCGTCTTTCGCGCCGTCCAGGTCTACCAGATGCAGATGCGTCGCGCCGGCCTCGCAAAACCCCATAGCCGTCTCGACCGGGTTATCCCCATAAACGGTCATGCGGTCGTAATCGCCCTCGGCCAGCCGCACCACGCGGCCTCCCCGAAGGTCGATGGCGGGGAAGAGGATCACGCGCCCACCTCCCCGAAGGCCTTCAGAATGGAGAGACCCACACGCCCGCTCTTCTCCGGGTGGAACTGGGTGCCGAACACGTTGCCCCGCTGCACCACGCCGGTCACGGGGACGCCGTATTCGCTGGTGGCCGCGGTCTCGTCTTCGCAGTTTTTCGCGTAAAAGGAATGTACGTAGTACACGCAGTCGCCCTCACGGATATAGCTCAGGATTGGGCATTCGCGGCGGATATCAAGGGCGTTCCAGCCGATGTGCGGCACCTTGAGCCCCTCGGGCAGATCCTCCGCCAACGGGCGGACCGATCCGGTCAGAAGGCCCAACCCGTCGTGCTCGCCGTATTCATAGCCTTTTTCGAACAGCAGCTGCATTCCAAGGCATATGCCAAGCAGCGGAACGCCCGCCGCCGCCCGCGCCTTCACCGCTGGGACGAGGCCCGTATCCGACAGCTTTTCCATCGCGTCGCCGAAGGCGCCCACCCCCGGCAGAATGATCTTTTCTGCCGAGGCGAGGGTTCTCTCGTCCCGGGTGACGGTGTTTTCAAGCCCGATGTAGGACAGCGAGCGGCTGAGTGAATACAGGTTGCCCACGCCGTAATCGATGATCGCGATCATAGGAGCACGCCTTTCGTGGACGCCACGCCGCCGCGGGCATCCCGGTCGATGGCCACCGCCTGCCGCATCGCGCGGCCGAAGCCCTTGAAGGCCGCCTCCAGGATATGGTGGCTGTTGAGGCCCGAGAGCTGCGTAAGGTGCAGCGTCAGCTTCAATTCCCGGGAGAACCCCAGGAAGAACTCGCGCCCGAGCTCGGTGTCGAAGGTGCCGATCTTCTGAGAGGGCGGCGCCAGGTCGTACGAAAGGTGCGCGCGCCCGCTGATGTCAAGGGCGCACAAAACCAGCGCTTCGTCCATCGGCAGAAGGAAGCTGCCGTAGCGGGCGATGCCCGCGCGGTCGCCAAGCGCGTCGGAAAACGCGCGGCCCAGCGCGATGGCGGTGTCCTCTACTGTATGGTGATCGTCCACCAACGTGTCGCCCGCGCACAGCGCGGTCAGATCGAACCGGCCGTGGAACGCGAAAAGCGTCAGCATGTGGTCCAGAAAGCCGCAGCCGGTGTCGACGGTGGAGGCGCCCAGGCCGTCCAGGTTCAGCTTGACCTGAATATCAGTCTCAGCGGTCTTGCGGGCAACGCTGGCCTCTCTCATACAGATCCCTCCAATATGCCCGAAAGGGCGGAAATCAGCGCGCGCATGTCCTCCGGCGTGCCGATGGAGATGCGCAGGTAGTCCCGGATACGGGGCAGGTCGAACCGGCGGACGAGGATACTTCGCGCGCGAAGCGCCCTTTGCAGCGCCTCGCCGTCTGCGCCTGGCAGGCGGGTAAATAAGAAGTTGGCGCTGGACGGGAGCACGGAAAAGCCCATCGTTTCAAGCGCCGCGCGCGTCCATTCCCGGGTTTCCATGATGGCCGAGCGGGTTTTGTCGAAATAGACCCGATCCCGCATTGCCGCCGCGCCCAAAAGCTGGGCGGGCGTGCCCACGTTGTAGGGGTTGATGGAACACTTGATGCGGTTCAGGTCCTCGATCAGGGTCGGTTGGGCCACCGCGAAGCCCAGCCGAGCGCCCGCCAGCGACCGGGACTTTGAAAACGTCTGCACCACCATCAGGTTTTCGTATTTGGAGATCAGCGGGACCGCGGAGGCTGCGCCAAAGTCCACGTAGGCTTCGTCGATCAATACCACCGAATCCGGGTTGGCGCGGACGAGGCTTTCGATTTTTTCCGGCGGCAGCGCGATGCCGGTGGGTGCGTTGGGGTTGGCGATCACGATCAGTCCGCCGCCCCGGTAGTCGTCCGGGTCGATGGTGAAATCCGCCGCCACCGGGCGGATTGCCGCCTTCAGCCCATAGAGCTGCGTCCACACCGGGTAGAAACCGTAGGTGACATCCGGAAACGAAACGCCCGCCTCGCCGAAGGCCTGAAACGCGAAAGAGAGGATTTCGTCGGAACCGTTGCCGTAGAGGATGCGGTCCGGATCGACGCCGTAGAATTCACCGGTGGCGGCAGAGAGGTCCCGGGTCGGGATGTCGCTGTAGAGCCGAAACCGCTCAATCGCCTCCGGCGAGAGCGCACGGACGGCCTCCGGAGACGGGGGATAGGGGCTTTCGTTGGTGTTGAGCTTGATCAGCTTCACCCGGGGCTGTTCGCCCGGCGTGTAGGCGGTGAGCGTCCGGTGCCGGGGGCTTAAAAAGCGGCTCATAGCGCCTCCTCGAATCGCACGGCCACCGAGCGAGCGTGGGCGTACAGTCCTTCGGCCTCGGCCATGCGGATCACCGCGTCCTTCGCGCCGTCAAGCGCCGCGCGGTCGTAGTGAATGTACTGGGTTTTTTTGATGAAATCGTCCACCGACAGCGGCGATGAGAACCGGGCTGCACCGCCGGTGGGCAGCGTGTGGTTGGGTCCGGCCCAGTAGTCGCCCAGCGCCTCCGGCGCGCTTCTGCCCAAAAAGACGCTGCCCGCGTTCTTGATCTTATCCAGAAGCGGGAAGGGTTCATCCACGCAAAGCTCCAGATGTTCCGGCGCGATGACATTGGAAAGCGCCACCGCCTCCTCAAGACTTCCAGTCAGCACGATGCGGCCGTTTATGTCGATGGATTTGCGGGCGATCTCCGAGCGGGGCATTTTGGAAAGCTCCAGTTCCAGCCGATCGCGCACGGCCGCGGCCAGTTCTTCGCAGGGGGTGATCAGGATCGCGGCGGCGAGGGCGTCGTGCTCCGCCTGCGCCAGCATGTCGCAGGCGATGAGGGCGGCGTCCCTCGGGTCGTCGGCGATCACCAGCACCTCGCTGGGACCGGCGATCATGTCGATGTCCACGAGGCCGTAAACCCGCCGCTTGGCGGCGGCCACATAAGCGTTCCCGGGGCCGACGATCTTGTCCACCTTCGGAATTGATTCGGTGCCCAGCGCCAGCGCCGCGACGGCCTGCGCGCCGCCGCACTTGAAGACGCGGCTGACGCCCGCGATACGCGCGGCGGCGAGGATCGCGGGCGCGATCTTCCCGTCCCGGCCCGGCGGCGTGACCATCACCCGCTCTTCAACGCCCGCCAGCGCCGGCGGGATGCCGTTCATCAGTACGCTGGATGGGTAGCTGGCGGTGCCGCCCGGCACATAAAGCCCCACCCGTTCGAGGGGCCGGATCAGCTGTCCCAACACCACGCCGGGGCCTTCCGTCCGGAAGCCCGCGCGCAGCTGATTTTTGTGAAAGGCGCGGATGTTCTCCGCGGCCCGGGCAAGGAGGTTTTTCAGCGCCGGGTCGACGGCCGCTTCCGCCTCTTCGAATTCCGCCCCGGTCACCTCGAGAGTGGAGAGCTTCGCGCCGTCAAACGCTTCCGTCAATTCTAGAACCGCCCGGTCACCTTCGTTTTTTACACGCTCGATAATCTCCTGAGCGGCACGGTCGGCATTTTCGCCGAGCGCCTGCTGGCGGGTGCGCAGCGCCTCCGGCCGAACTTCGGACGATCGAAGAATTTCGATCATTTGACCACCTCCCGGAGCTTCGCCACCATTTCGCGGATCAGCTCCTCCTTGAACATATGGCTGGAACGGTTGGCGATCAGCCGCGCCGTCACCGGATGCACGGTCTCCAGCACGCTGAGGTCGTTTTCCTCGAGGGTCTTGCCGGATTCCACCACGTCCAGAATCACGTCCGACAGCCCCAGAATCGGCGCCAGTTCGATGGAGCCGTTGAGCTTGATGATCTCGATCTCCCGGTTGACGGAGGCGTAGTGGTCGCGGGCGACGCGGGGATACTTGGTGGCCACGCGCAGCGCCCGGTCCCTGTTTTCGAGGTAGCCGTTCTTCGCCGCCACGCACAGGCGGCATTTGCCGATCTTGAGATCCATCAGCTCGTATACATCGGGCTGGGCCTCCAGCAGTACGTCCCGGCCCGCTACGCCCACGTCCGCCGCACCGTGCTCCACGTAGATGGGCACGTCGCTGGGTTTGACGAGAAGATAGCGTACCTGGCGCTCCGGGTTTTCGAACACCAGCTTGCGGTTGTCTTCGTAGATGGCGGCGCATTCATAGCCGATGCCGGAGAAAAGCCGGTACACCTGATCACCCAGCCGGCCCTTGGGCAGCGCGATATTCAGCATGACACCGCCTCCGTCATCGTAATGGTCCGCCCATAGCGCAGCGCCTGGGGCGGCGCGGTTTCGGCGCGTACGGAAAGCCCTTTGGACGTGATTTCGTCCACGCGCATGGCTACCTCGGCGGGGTCGTCCTCCTCGCCATAGAGCAGCAGAAGGTCCACATCCCGGGTGCGCTGTCCCTCAAAGAGGAAGGTCAGCTCGTTCAGGTACACCGCGAAACCCACGGCCTCGACGTCCCGACCGAACTTTCGCAAAAGGCTCGAGTAGCACCCGCCCGCCAGTACCGCCCGGGGCAGCCCCTCCACATAACCGCGAAACACCAGGTCGGAGTAGTAGTCGAGATCATTCATCAGCGAAAAATCCAGTGTCACGGCGTCCAGGCAGTTTGCGGCGGCAAGCAGATTGCGCATACGGTTCAGCCGGTTCAGCGCCTCCGACATGCCCGGCGTGATGGCCACCGCCCGGGCGCGCTCGAGGGTCTCCGAGATGGGCCCGGACAGTTGGCAGGCCGCGGCCAGGAGCGATACCGCCGCCGGCGCGACGCCCACTTTCCGCGCCGTCTCTCCCAGTTCGTCCAGGTTTTTCCGGCGGATCAACTCGGTCAGCGAGCGGCGTGCGCGCTCGTCCTCCGTCAGGCTTTCAAGGAGCGACTGAACGAACCCCGCGTGGGAGAGCTGCAGCCGGGAGGCGGGGGAGATTTCCTTTAAGGTGCGGATCGCCAGCGTCAAAACCTCGCCGGCGGCGTAGTCCGTCAGCGCACCGATGTACTCCAGCCCCAGCTGACTGATTTCCTGATACGCGCCGCTGTGCTGATCCTGCCGGTAGACGTTTTCAAGGTAGTAGAATTTCTCGCTGGAGGCGCGGGTGGCATGGGTGTTCTTGGCGATGGACAGCGTTACATCCGGCTTGAGCGCAAGCAGGCGCCCGTCCGCGTCGTTGAAGGTGATGATGGATTTCGCGCCCAGAAAGTTCTTGTTTTCCAGGTACAGTTCATATTCCTCAAACTTGCCCATGCGGTATTTCTCATAGCCCCGGCGCTCGTACATGCGCCGGAGCGACAGGGTCACGCGCTCCTCAGGCTTCAAGATATCCTCAAAGGGGTTCACCGGCATCAGCTCCTTGCGCGAAGTGTAGCGTAAATTTGCCGAGATGTCAAGTTAACGTTATACTACGCTATCAAGATAAAGCGACGGTGGTATACAAACCAGCATGGCGCACGGCGGGTGTTTACGCCAGATGAGCCAGACGAATCAGCGCCTCCGCGCCGGTGACCAGCGCCGCCTCGTCAAAATCGAATTCGGGCGTATGCAGTGGGATTCCGGTGCCGAGGCCCAGCTTGAAAAACACGCCGGGTACGCGCTCTTGATAGTAAGAAAAGTCTTCGCTGAGCATGGTGGGCTTTTCCAGTTCCCGGTACGTGAAACCTTCCAGTTGGCGGATCGCCCGGGCGTAGAGGGTCGGGTCGTTGAGAAGGGGCGGATAACTCGGAGAATAACTGAGGTCGATATTGACGCCCCACCGGGCTTCCACGGCGCGGGCGGCACCGGACAGTCCGTTTTGCAGCGCTTCGAATACGCCGTTGTCGAAGGCGCGCACCGTGCCGGTGATGGCGGCGCTGCCCGCGATGATGTTGGGTGCGGTGCCGGCGGCAAATTTTCCGAATTTTAAAAGCCGGAAGACCTCCGGCGGAAAGGCCTGCTCCATCGCCTGCGCGCGCAGAAGAAAGTCGGCTCCGGCGGAGAGGGCGTCGAGCCCTTCCTCGGAATTGGCGGCGTGGGCGGACTTGCCGCGTACTTCCGCGTAAACTTCGCTTGACTTGGCGAAGAAAGCGCCCGGCCTCGAAGCCAGGATGCCGGCCGCAAGTTCCGGCGCCACGTGCAGGCCGAAGATTTGGGTCACGTTCCGCCTTTCGAAGGCGCCGCTGGCCAGGATCGTTCTGGCGCCGCCGCCGCCCTCCTCCGCGGGTTGAAAAATGAGCAGCACGTTCCGGGGGAGTTCCCGGATGTGTTCCCCCACATAGCGGGCGAGGGTCAGCAGAATCGCCATGTGACCGTCGTGGCCGCAGGCGTGCATCCTGCCGGTGTGGGCGGAGGCGTAGCCGCCGGTCTTTGTTTCAAGGATCGGCAGCGCGTCCATGTCGGCGCGGAAGGCCGCGGTTTCCGGCTTGCCGCCGTCGAAGAAGGCCAGAATGCCCGACGGCGACAGCGCTTCGATTTCGGCGCCGAGGCCGCCCAGCGCATGAAAAAGGTATGCCTGCGTTTTCGGAAGATCAAACTGAAGTTCGGGGATCTGGTGCAGCGCGCGGCGGTCGTGCCTCAGGGTTTCGAGCATGGTCGATCAGCCTCCTGACGTATCATCCCCATGATACCACGACTTCATGGAGCGCAAAAGTGAAGAATTCGGTGAATCGGTTGATTTTGGAGGGCAATCATGCTATGATGGCAAAAATTATCGAAAGGAGTGAAGGCAGATGATTCAGGGGAGCTATGTGGCCATCGTGACGCCCTTTCACGAGGACGGATCGGTCAATTTTGAGAAGCTGAAGGAGCTTTGCGAATGGCACGTCCGGAGCGGCACCGACGGCATCGTCGCACTGGGCACCACCGGCGAATCCAGCACCATGACGCACGAGGAGGACGAAGCCGTCGTCAAGTGCGTGATGGACGCGGTGGGCGGACGCATCCCGATCATCGCGGGCGCGGGCTCCAACTGTACGGATACCGCGCTGATGAAGAGCCGCGCCTACGCGCGTTTGGGCGTGGACGGCCTGCTTCTGATCACTCCCTACTACAACAAGGCAAACGCCCGGGGCATGTACCGGCATTTTGCGACCGTCGCGGATCAGGTGGATGTGCCGATCATCGTCTACAACGTACCCGGGCGCACCGGCTGTGCGATCAGCGTGGACTGCGTGGCGGCGCTTTCGAAGCACAAGAATATTGTGGCGCTCAAGGAGGCCAGCGGCGACATTTCCTACGTGGCCAAGGTTGCCCGCTACGCGACCGACGAATTCCAGCTGCTCTCCGGCAACGACGACATGATCGTGCCGGTGATGAGCCTGGGCGGCAGCGGCGTCATCAGCGTGTTTGCGAATCTCTGTCCCGCCGAATGTCGGGACATCGCCCATGCCTGCCTGAAGGGGGACTTTAAAAAGGCCGCGGCGCTGCAGCTGAAGTACCTGGATCTGATCAACGCGCTGTTCATCGAGGTCAACCCGATCCCCGTCAAGGAAGCCATGAACCTGCGCGGCATGGGCGTGGGCGGCTACCGGCTGCCGCTGACCGAAATGGACCCGGCGAACCGCGACAGGCTGGCACAGGCGATGAAGGTGCTGGACGCATGATCCGCGCCATATTGATTGGCCACGGCCGGATGGGCAGGATGATCGAGGAAACCATGGCCCGGGAAGGCAGCTTTGAGCTTCTGGGCGTGGTGGACATGGGGCTTTTCGAGAAGCCGGAGGATGTGCCGGGCCAGGCCGACGTGGTAATTGACTTTTCTTACCCGGGAAACCTCGAAAAGGTGCTGGCCTTCGGTGTGACACGGGGTTGTCCGCTGGTTCTGGGTACCACCGGTTATTCAGAGGAACAGCTTGCGCGGATTCGGGAGGCGGCGGAAAGGACCGCCGTCGTCCACTCGTCGAACTACTCCACGGGCGTGGCGGCGCTGGTTCAGGCGCTGAGGCTGGTCGCGCCCAAGCTGATGGATTCCTTCGATGTGGAAATCGTCGAGACCCACCACAATAAGAAGGCCGACGCGCCCAGCGGCACCGCGAAGCTGCTGGCGGACGCCATTGATCCGGCTGGCGAATTTCCGCGGGTGTACGGGCGCGAGGGGCAGGTGGGCGCAAGGGGCCGCGAGATCGGCATCCACGCGGTGCGCGGCGGCACCGTGGCGGGCGAGCACCGGGTGATCTTCTACGGCGAGGACGAGGTGATCGAGTTTACCCACTCCGCCACAAGCCGCCAGATCTTTGTGAACGGCGCGGTGCGCGCGGCCCGGTTCGCAGCCGGAAAGGGCCCCGGGCTCTACACGATGCAGGATGTATTGGGCGAGGTGAAAGCATGAACGCAGCGGAAGAGATCATCCGCTTTATCCACGATTCCCCCAAGAAGACCCCTGTCAAGGTGTACCTGAAGGGCGAACCCTTCGACATGCCCGGCTGCCGCGTGTTCGGCGCGGGTGACCGGATCGTCTTCGGCGAGTGGGCCGACGTTTCCAAGGCGCTCACGGAAAACCGCGACAAGATCGAAGACATGGTGATCGAGTCCGACCGCCGCAACAGCGCCGTACCGCTTCTCGACCTGAAAAACGTCAACGCCCGCGTCGAGCCGGGCGCCTTCATCAGGGACCGGGTGGAAATCGGCGACCGGGCGGTGATCATGATGGGCGCGGTGATCAATATCGGCGCGGTCATCGGCGCGGAAACCATGATCGACATGAACGTGGTGGTGGGCGGCCGCGCGGAGGTAGGCAAGCGCTGCCACATCGGCGCGGGTACGGTGCTGGCGGGCGTCGTGGAGCCGGCCAGCGCCACGCCGGTGGTGGTGGAGGACGACGTGCTCATCGGCGCCAACGCGGTGGTGCTGGAGGGTGTGCGCGTCGGGCGCGGCGCGGTGGTGGCCGCGGGCAGCGTGGTCATCGCGGACGTTCAGGAAAATCAGGTGGTGGCGGGCGTACCCGCCCGCGTCGTCAAGATGAAGGACGAAAAGACGAAGGGAAAGACCGGGCTTGTGGACGCGCTCCGCAGCCTGTAGGCAAAAGCGAAGTCCGGCGCGGAGAAGGTCTTCTCCGCGCCGGGCTTTTTATCCTGGGTTCATTCGAACGACACCGCATGCTCGCTCCAATTGGAAGCCGCGCCCGCGTTCGAAAGGTCCGCGGTGGCGGAATAGCTGGAAACAGTCACCTGATACGGGCTGTCGCCCTGCACGAACACCGTGCCGTCGGCGCCGACAATGGAGACGACTTTGCCGTCCGCGTCCACGATTCTGCCTTCGCTGGAGAGGACTGTCAGATGGCTGTCGCCGGTCACGACCCAGATGGAATCCGTCGAGAGGTAGAGGTTGCAGTAGCCATCGCCGCCGGCGCCCGCGTCGGTCTCGTCGTCCGCCACCGCGCCGGTTAGCTCGGAGCCGTCTGTCAGGTAGAGGTCGAGATTGGAGACACTGTCCCAGATCACATCACCATTCATTTCCTGAGCGATGCCGGTGAACTTGCAGTCCGCGCCGTTGGCGCCGCTGGCGCCCCAACCCCGCTGGTTGGCGTTGCCGGTGCAGCGCAGGAAGTACTCGCTGCCGTCGGCCGCTTCGATCGTGACGCCCGAGAGGACGAACTCACTTTGCGTATTGGTGGTGTAGAAAAGGCCGCCGTTCTTGGAAACCAGCGTGCCGCCCACCATCTCAAGCTTGCCCTCGCCGACCTCGGAATCGCCGGACATGCTCTGGTATAGGATCACGGTCCAGGTGTTGCCGCTGTTGACGGGAAGGTCCGCCATGTTGCCGGTGAGCGTGGTGTCGTACAGCCGGACGGTGTTCTTGCCCTCCATGCACAGCGCCTCGGAGCCACTGGCGGTCAGCGCGGCGCCGTTGATGGAGATGTCTGCGGTAACGTAGACCGCAGGGGAACCGACGCCGCTCGAGGTATAGCTGCCGCCGTCCACCACCACCGTTCCTCCGCCCCGGTCGGAGCGGATTGCCGCGGCGGATTCACCCGAGGTTTCGACGGTCACGTTCTTGGCGTACAGTGTACCGCCGCCCGCCACATGGATGCCGCCGGAAGTGTCCTGCGCCGTGATGATCGTGCTGTCTGAAACGTAGGCCACGCCGTCTCCATAAGCGAACACGCCCGCGCCGCCCGAGGCGTCGGTGGTTACGGTGCTGTCCAAGATTTTCACGGCGCCACCGGTTACCAGAACTGCCGAACCCACGCCGTAAAAGCTGGAGTTGTCTCCGCCGGTGCTGTCCCCGGACGTCCGGGTGATGGTCGCCTTTGAGATCGCGGTTGTTCCGCCGGTAATGAGGATCGCGTTTTCATCCGTGCCGGTGGATTCATACGTGCCGCCGTCCAGCGTCTGGTCTTCGGAATAGGCGTTGACCGCGCTGTAGCTTTCGGGCTGACTGCCGCCGCCGGGCATGCCGCCCGGGGCGCCGCCGGGGGTACCGCCATCCGGCATGGCGGGCGGTTCGCCGGCGGGTGCGCTTCCGCCCGGCGCCTCCTGCGCGGATTCGGCCAGGGAAGTCGCCGGAGCGAGCGAAAGCGCGAAGATCAACAGCATCAAAAGAAGTCGTTTCATGAGAAAATCGCCCCCTTGTTTCATCTGAGAAGAGCGTACCGGACGGATTTGGCCGGGGCGTGAACGAATCGTGAACGATAAAGGCAAAAGCCCGTCGCTTGAAGGCGGCGGGCGGAGGATGTGCCGGCAATATGCGGGCGTTTTAGTACAGCGTTTTGTCCATTCCTGCGTAATCCTTGAAAAGTTCCAGGCACTTTTCCCGGTCGTGCTGGCTCACGCGCTCACCCGGGTCGCAGATCACTTCGTAAAACTTGTTGTCGCGGAAGCCGATGTCCTCGGTGTCGCAGCGCGTGCAGCCATAGTAGATTCTGTCGATGTTGGCCCACAGCGACGCGCAAAGGCACATGGGGCAGGGTTCCGCGGTGGTGTAGAGCGTGCATCCGGATAGGTCGAAGGTGCCCAGGGTCCGGCTGGCGTCGCGAATGGCGGCGATTTCACCGTGCATGGTGGCGTCCTGATCGCGGATCACGCAGTTGTGGCCACGGCCCACGATGCGGCCGTCCTTGACAATCACCGAGCCAAACGGCCCGCCATGCCCGGCTCGGATGCCCTGGTAGGCTTCTTCGATGGCGGTATGCATGTAATCCATGTCGATCCTCCGGTGCAAAAAATTTGAACCGTTCTCATTATACTAGCAATTCCGCCCCTGCACAAGACGGTATGCGGCGCAAAAAACGTTGCGCGGCGGGCGGCGCTACGCTATAATCTTGAAAAGGCGGAGGCGAGAACGGCATGGAAGCGGTCGTGACATACCTTGGGCACAGCGGTTTTCTGGTGGAGGCGGCGGGCAGGCAGCTGCTCTTCGATTATCTGGGCGACGGCCTGAACCCGGAACGCCTGACGGAGGCGGTGGTCTTTGTCAGCCACGCGCACCGCGACCACTGCTCTGACGCGGCGCTGGGACTGATGGAATGCGGTGCGGCCCGCGGCGTGGTGTCCTTTGACGTACGGCGCAAAGGTCCGTGGCATCGTATCTGGCCGGGCGACAGGCTGGACGCGGGCGGCGTGACCGTGCGCGCGTTTCGCTCCACCGACGCGGGCGTGAGTTTTCTCGTCGAGGTCGGCGGCATTTCGGTATTCCACGCGGGTGATCTCAATTTCTGGCATTGGCGCGGGGAGTCCACCGAAGCGGAGGTTCGCGAGGCCCGCCGCGCCTTTGACAGGGCAATCACCGAAATCGAAGGCAATCCGGTGGACATCGCATTCTTCCCGGTGGATCCGCGCATGGGCGAAGGCCATGACGAGGGCGCGCTGGAGTTTGCCGCGCGCGTCCGCCCCGGCGTGATTTTTCCTATGCACTTCTGGGATAGACCGGAGGCCGCCCGCGCGTTCTGTCACAAGCCGATGCCGGAAGGCGTTCGCGCCCCGTGCCTGACTGTGCCGGGCGAATCCTTCCGCTGGACCTCGTGATCCGTTCTCGCCGCGCGTGCGGCATTGCCAATTTTGCCGCAAAGCGGAAGGGACGTAAAACATGGTCAACAAAAGAAGGCGTGACCTCGCCTGGTTTTTTGCGCTCATGGCGGCGGTCGCGCTGGGAAACGCGATGAGCGACTCGGTGTACGCCAACTATTTCAAGGACGCCTATCACGTGGACGCGATGCGGCGCGCGTTTTTGGAATTTCCGAGGGAATTGCCCGGCATGCTCTGTTTGGCGGTGCTGTCCCTGCTGACGGGGCTGGGGGAAATCCGAGCGGCGTTGATCGCGCAGGTTCTGGCCGCGTTTGGGCTGACGGCGCTGGGGCTGCTGACGCCGTCTTTCGGCGTAATGTGCGTCTTTTTGTTCGTCAATTCGATGGGCATGCACCTGTTTTTTCCGCTGCAGGACTCCATCGGCATGGCGTTGGCGGAGCCGGACCGCGTCGGGCGGCGCATGGGACAGTACGGCAGCGTGCGCACGGCGGTGGGCTGCGCGGCGGGCTTTCTGGTCTTCATCGGTTTTCGCGCCGGATTTTTTTCGTTCGTTACGCCCGTTAAGTGGATCTTCCTGATCGGCGCGGCAGCGTTTCTGGCGGCGGCGCTGGCGGCGTGGATGCTGATACGGGTGGCGGGGCCGGGCACGAGGCGCGCCCGCGGCTTTCGGCTGACGTTCCGGCGCGAGTACGGCACGTATTACTTTCTGGCCATGCTGAACGGTGTTCAAAAGCAGGTCGCCTATGTCTTTGGAAGTTGGGCGATCATCGAGTTGCTGGGCAAGGGCGCCGACGTGATGAGCATCCTTGTTATCCTGAGCAGCTTTTTGGGTATTTTCTTTATCAATCTCATCGGTCGCTGGCTGGACAGGCTGGGCATCAAGACGATGCTGTACGTGGACGCGCTGACGTTTATCGGCGTGTACATTCTGTATGGCGTGTTCGTGGGCGGCGTCGCGGGCGGGCGGTACGCGGCCGAGGGCTGGGCCGGCTACGCGATCATGACCATGTTCGTTCTGGACAGGCTCTCGATGCAGGTGGGTGTGGTGCGTTCGGTGTACCTGAGAAACCTGGTGCGGCGCATCAACGCGCCGGGCGAGGAAGTGGCCGCCGCGCTCTCCACGGGCATCAGCCTGGACCACGTGGTGGCGATCCTGGCGGCGCAGCTCAGCGGACTGGTGTGGGCGCGCTTCGGGCCCCAGTACGTGTTCTTCGGGGCTGCGGCGTTTTCGCTGGGAAATCTCTATGTGGCGATGAAAATGCGTCCGGATGAGGATGAAAAGGGCGGGTGTTGACATGAGCAGGCGCAGACGAGGCGGGGAATACTTGATTCTTGCGGCATTCGGCCTGATGTGCGCGCTGGCCGGGGTTGTGATCGGCCTTCTGCTGATGCGCGGTGGCCCGAGAACCGCGGCGCCCGAGGCCACGCCCCAGGCAACCGCCCAGCCGGCCGAAACGCTTTCGGACCTGGCGGAGCAGTGGGCGGGCAGCGTGGCGGAGGTCGAAGTGGAATACCAGACCGGGCGGCGTAATCAGCAGGTGGATCAGGGCAACGGATCGGGCGTGTACGTTGATGCGCGCGGCTTCTTCCTGACAAACTACCACGTGGTCGCGGACACGTTGAGCCTTACCGTGCGGCTTCAGGACGGGCGAAAGCTTCCGGTGCTGGATAGCGCCTACGACAGCACCTACGATGTGGCCGTACTCTATACCGGCCCGGTGGAGGGCTTGCCGGCGGTACGGATGGGCGCCTCCTCGGCGCTTCGCGTCGGCGACACGGTGTTCGCCGTGGGTTATCCCAGGGTAGGGGACGACGTGCTGCCCGGCACGCTGACCTCCGGCGTCATCAGCGGTCTGAACAGACTGAATGTGACCGCCGGCAACATATCGCCCGACGTGGGCATGATCCAGATGGACGCGGCGATCAACGCTGGAAACAGCGGCGGCGCGTTGTTTGATATGTTCGGCGACCTGGTGGGCATTCCGACGATGAAGATCGCGTCCGGCTACGGCGAGGAGAGCTTTGAGGGATTGGCGTTTGCGATCCCCATTGACACCGCGCGCCCCATCGTGATCCGCCTGATCGATGAAATCCGCGCCAAGGACGGGCAATAGAAAAGCGCCGGAGATCCAAAATAGGATCTCCGGCGCCCTTTTCATGGCGTTCAGCCGCCAAGCTCGATGCCGATGCTTCTGGCGGTTCGCACCAGCGAATGCTGTTCGGTGACGAGTTTTGTCTTGCCGCCCACGTCCGAAAGTGCGTTGTGGCCCACGCCGCAGCTGCAGTCAATCATCGCGACGCTGACGCCGTAGATGCCCTCCGCGATCAGCTTCGCGGCGTGCACGCCAAACACGGTGGACAGAAGCCTGTCATAGGGGCAGGGGCTGCCGCCGCGCTGGATGTGGCCGGGCACCACCGCCCGCGCCTCGAGGCCCGTTTGCTGCTGAACCGCCTCGGCCACCTTGTGAGCGACGGTTCGGTAGGGGTTGTCACTGGGCTGGCGATCCTTGCGCTTCTGGGCGGCCTCCTCCCTGGTTTGCGCGCCTTCGGCCACCGCGATGATCGAGAAGTTTTTGCGGCTGGCCTTGCGCGCCTCTACCGCCTTGACGACCCGGTCGATGTCGTACGGGATCTCCGGAATCAGCACCACGTCCGCGCCGCCGGAAATGCCCGCCTGCAGCGTCAGCCAACCCGCCTTGTTGCCCATCAGCTCCACCACCATCACGCGCCCATGGCTGTCGGCGGTGGTGTGCAGCCGGTCGATTACTTCGGTGGCGGTGTTGCAGGCTGTATGAAAGCCGAAGGTTACGTCGGTACCCCAGATGTCGTTGTCGATGGTCTTGGGGAGGCCGATGATGTTCAGTCCTTCGTCGGAGAGCATCCTCGCGGTCTTGTGGGTGCCGTTGCCGCCCAGGGTGACCAGGCAGTCCAGCTTCATCCACTTGTAGTTGTCCTTCATCGCCTTGACCTTGTCCACGTTGTCCTCGCCGATCACGCGCATTTCCCGGAACGGCGTGCGCGAAGCGCCCAGAATGGTGCCGCCGCGGTTCAGGATACCGGAGAAATCCCGCTGGCTCATCTCCTGGAATTCGCCGCGGATCAGGCCGCCGAAACCGTCCGCGATGCCGACGATTTCCGCGTCGAACATTTCGTAGGCCGCCTTGGCGACACCCCGGATCGCGGCGTTGAGACCCGGGCAATCGCCGCCGGCGGTCAAAAGGCCGATTCTGCGCTTCATGGCTGTTGCTCCTTCGCTTTTTTCTCATCGTATCACGGGACAAGCCCGTTGTAAACTGCATTTTGTGCGCGCCGCGCGACAGTTGGCGCAAGAAATTTCTGCTTTGGATGCGCCGCGCCTTGATTCAACGGGATATTTTCGGTAAAATACTGGAAGAGGTGTCGTGAAATGAAGACGAAGGTCATCCCCTCGGCGATTCCGATTTACATCGCCGCGGCGGTCTGGGTCATTTTCGGGTTGTTTGGCCATCTGTACGAACTGTCCAACATCCTGCTGGCGATCGCGCTTTCGTTGGCGGCGTTTTTCGTGTCGCGCAAGTTCCTGCCTGGCCGCACGGTCGAGGTGGAGGACGTGCTGACCACCGGCAACCGGGAGATCGACCAAAAGCTCGCTTCGAGCGCGGAAGCGTTGAAGCGGCTGAGAGAATCCGCCGCGAACGCCCCGTCGCCCGTCGTGGCGAAGGAGTTGAAGCGCATCGACGAAGCCGGGCGGAAGATTCTCTCCGCCGTCGCGGAGAAGCACGGCCAGTACGATCAGGTCCGCAGGTTCATGGAGTATTACCTGCCCACCACCGATAAGCTGATGCTCCAGTACCGGCAGCTCAGCGGCGCGGGTTCCGGGCAGCAGGTAAAAAAGGCTCTGGCGAGTGTGGAAAGCAGCCTGGACATGATCGCCTTGGCTTTTGAAAAGCAGCTCGACAAACTCTACGCCGACGAAGCGCTGGACATCGCCACCGACGTCCAGGTGCTGGAAACCATGATGGCCGCCGACGGGCTGACCGACGCCGGCATCCGGCAGACTGTGCTCCAGGCAAAAGGCGAAACCGCCGGCAGCGCCGGCGCCGCATCGAATGCCCAGCAGGCACAAAAAGAGGAATGAGGAGGAACCACGATGAGCGATATCGAGAACAACGCCCAGAACAACCCTGAGATCTCCCCGGCCAAGGTGGATGCCGTGCTGGAACAGGCCCAAAAGGCGGTTGCCGAGGCACAGACCCCGCCCGCGTCCACGGCGGAGGGCATCACGCTGACGCTCGGCGCCGTGGAGCCCACGCCGCCGGAAGTCGCCAAGGTCATCGCGGAACCTGCCAAGACCGTGCCGGACGCCGACGAGGTGCGCGACAAGTTCACCCCGGAGGAAGAAGCGATGATCCGCGACTTCTCCAAAAAGATCGACGTGACCGACGCCAACCTTGTGTTTGCCTACGGCTCCAGCGCACAGCAGCAGATCGCCAGTTTCTCGGATTCGGCGCTTAAAAATGTCAAAACCAAGGATCTGGGCCAAGTGGGTGACATGATCGCCGGGCTCGTCACCGAGCTCAGGGGCTTCACCATCGATGAAAAAGAAGGCGGCTTCTTTGCCTTCTTCAAGCGAAACGTCGACAAGCTGACCATGCTCAAGAACCGCTACGACGAGGCGGAGGTCAACGTGGGCAAGATCGTCTCGGGCCTCGAGGCGCATCAGGTGCAGCTGCTCAAGGATATCGCGACCCTCGACCAGCTCTACGCGGAGAACCTGCGTTATTTCAAGGAACTGTCCATGTACATCGCTGCGGGCAAGCTGCGGCTGAAGGACTTCCGCGCCAATGAACTGGAGGCCGCCCGCCAGAAAGCGCAAGCTTCCGGCCTGCCCGAGGACGCCCAGTACGCCAACGACATGGCCTCCCAGGCGGACCGCTTCGAAAAGAAGATCCACGACCTGGAACTGACCCGCAATGTTTCACTGCAGATGGCGCCGCAGATCCGCATGCTGCAGAACTCCAACCAGCTGATGGCGGAAAAGATCCAGTCCTCGCTGGTCAACACCATCCCGCTTTGGAAGAGCCAGATGGTGCTGGCGCTGGGCCTGCAGCACACCCAGGAGGCTATGGAGGCGCAGCGCGCCGTCACAGACCTCACCAACCAGTTGCTGCGCGACAACGCGGAGCGGCTGCACCAGGCCACCGTGGAGACCGCCAAGGAATCCGAGCGGGGCATCGTGGACATCGAGACGCTGAAGATGACCAATCAGAAGCTGATCGACACCATGGACGAGGTGCTGACCATTCAGCAGGAGGGCCGCGAAAAGCGCCGCCAGGCGGAGGCATCGTTGGCGGAGATCGAAAAACAGCTCAAGGCCAAGCTGCTCGAGGTGCGCGGCTGATTTCGCAATAGACCAAAAAGCGGGGTGTTGTCATGCGTTTGTCGGAAAACCGCACGATCGCGTGGATCGTACTGGCGGTTGCGGTGGTCTTTGCGCTCAGTCTGAGCGGAAACGCGTTGGAGAAGAACGCGCTGGAGATGCGGGACGACGTGCTGAAGGTGTTTTACGTAGGCGCCGGCGGCGACGGGTTATCCATCGAAAGCGATCTGAAGCAGCGCGCCAAGGACGCTTATATCCTTGTGGGCATCGGCGGGCGCTACTCGGAAATCGATGCCTCGCTGGTTGAGAAGGCGTCCGGCGCTCAAAAGGCGCTGGACGAGGCCAATCAGCTGCCACAGGTTAAGATCAAAGCCCGCGCCGACGCCAATGCGCTTTTGACACAAGCCGTTGAGGATCTGTACACCGCGCTGAACAACGCGGCGCTCTCCGCCGCCGACAAAAAGGACGTCCAGAGCGTGTACGACGACTTCAAATCCCACGGCAATACCATCGGGCGGGACCCTTACAACGATCTGGCCGCTCAGTTCAACCGGGACGTGCAAAAGATGTACTCCGGGTTTCCGGCCGGTCTGATCGGCGGCATCAAGGGCGGCGCGCCGGCGCTGGAGTTGTTCCAGTAAAACCGATAGGAGGGCGTCTGTGAAAAGATTCTTTGCGGCGGTGGCGGCGTTTCTTTGCCTTGCGCTTGTCGCCGCGCCCGCGTTGGCCATCAACGTTGTCCAGCCCACCGGCTATTACGCCAGCGACTTTGCCAGTGTGCTGTCGGCCGACGCGAAAAACCACATCGAAGTCAACGCCAAGGCGTTGGACAAGGCCACCGGCGCGCAGATCGTTTTTGTGACGATTCGCACCACGTCGCCCAACACGACGTTTGATTACGCCTTGGCGCTCTTCAACGAGTGGGGCATCGGCAACGCTCAGAAGAATAACGGTATCCTTGTGCTGCTGGCCATCGGTGACGATGACTACTACACCATCGAAGGCACGGGGCTCGAGCGCAATTTGCCCACCAGCGAACTGAGCGCGCTATGGAACGAATACCTGGAGCCGGATTTTGCCGTGAAAAATTACTCCCAGGCAAGCGTCAAATACTTTGACGCCCTGTTTGAAAAGGTCGCTGCGGTCTACGGCGTCAACCTCGCCATCGACAACGCATCGAAAACCTCATACTACGGTTCCGGCGGCAGCACCAGCGGGTCGAATTTCAATCCCGGCGGCGCGTCCTATGGCGCGAGCGAGTCCCGGAATGACGAAGGATACGCCCCATTCAACTTCAACTTCCTCTTCGCCATCATCATCGTCATCATCGTGCTGTCCATCTTTGGCGGCGCGCGCGGCGGCTGCGGTTGCCTGCCGGGCCTCTTCGGCGGCTGGATGGGCGGCTGGATGTTCGGACCTCGGCGCAGACCGCCGGGACCTGGTCCCTGGGGCGGCGGTCCCCGCAGGCCAGGCGGCTTCGGCGGCGGAGGCTTTGGCGGGGGCGGCTTTTCCGGCGGCGGAGGCAGGTCGCGCGGTTCGGGCGGCGGCCGTTCCGGCGGCGGGTTCGGAGGCTTCGGCGGCGGAGGCTTCGGCGGCGGTGGTGGGTTCTCCGGCGGCGGAGGGGGTTCCCGCGGAGCTGGCGGCGGCCGCGGAAGATAGCGACGACACGGCGCAGATGGTTTCATCTGCGCCATTACACTGGGCAAATTGGAGGAATTCATGATTCATCGCGTCGAGTTTCGGTTTGCCACTGCGGAAGACGTGCCGGAAATCCTATTTTTCATCCGCTCGCTGGCGGAATATGAAAAGATGCTGGATCAGGTGGTGGCGACGGAGGAGGGCCTCCGGGAGTGGATCTTCGTTCAGAAGCGCGCGGGGGTGTTTTTTGCCCGGGCCGAGGGGATGAACGTGGGCTTTGCGCTGTTCTTTCACAATTTCTCGACGTTCCTTGGCCGCGGCGGCATCTATCTGGAGGACATCTTCGTGCTGCCAGAATACCGGGGCCGCGGCTACGGCAAAGCGATTTTGATGGAGCTGGCGCGTATTGCCCGGGAGCGCGGCTGCGGGCGGCTGGAGTGGGCGTGTCTTGACTGGAACGAGCCCAGCATCCGCTTCTACCGGTCGCTGGGGGCGGTGCCGCTGGACGAATGGACGGTCTACCGGGTTGCCGGCGACGCGCTTAGCGCGCTGGCCGGCGAATGACTTGGCACTCATACGAAGTAAAAACAGTCAATCTTCCAAAGGATTGAGAGATTTTCGATGCGAGGCTAGGAGCCAAAGCGAAGCGACCCTTCGGCATACGCCTTCGGTGTGAAATGCAGCGCTGCGTTGAGCGGAGAGCGACACCGCCTCGCGCGAAATGATCCGGTCCGACGAATCATGAATGCTTTGGATTGGTATCAGCAGAAACGGGCGCGCCAAGAAGGGCGCGCCCGTTTCTGTATCTGTTTCAGTCTATTCCTGAGGTGGTGGCATGACAGGCTTGTCCGGGCGCATGGCGTTCTCCAGCGCCTCCTCATCCGGCCAGTCAAACCCCGGCAGTTCCTCCCGGGTGCCCAGCCCGTTTACCAACGTGCGGGCGCGCAGCACCGCATACAGGTCGCCAAAGGCGCCAAAATAGTAAGGCGTCACCAGCAGAAAAGGGAAATAGGAGAGCAGCGCGAAGAGATAGTACAGAACCACGCCCTTCAGATGCAGCGTCAGGAATTTCCCGGCATATTCGGATGCATATCAGATGGGTTCGCTCGGGTTCAGGTACCCGTAATGAGCGGCAGCGGGCTGCATGCGGGTCAGTGCGCAAAATTGGCGGAAGAGGCCGGGGATGATGTTTTCCAGCATCGGTCCCATAAGGTATAGGCCCGCGAGGACGACGATGAGCGCCAGCAATTCCCAGCCCAGGAAACTGAGCTCCATGATCCGGATTTCCATTTTGTGCCCCTGGGTCATGTCCCGGCTGAGCTTCAGCGCCCGCCGCCAGGGGATGTTCGGATTTTCCGCCAGAATGGCGGATACATAGTAGTATTGGTACCCCTTGACGACGCCGGGGATGATGAAGAGCAGCGTCCATCCCAATACAATCAGGGACTTCATGAACATCGCCTTGACCGCGTTCCCGTATCCACGCCGGAACGGCAGGAACAAGCGCCATGGGGACACCCTGCGCACCCGATGCTCCAGGAAAAAGCGTTGAGTCCCGACCTCCAGCGGAATTGCGACCAGGATGGACCAGGCGAGTCCCAGCGCCGCCATCGCGCCCCAGAACCAGGCTGCCAGCGGCAGGTTCCGGGCCGCCTCCGCGATATACTCGTCCTGCGAAATTCCGTGAAAACGATAGAATATGTTGGAGTCTCCGCCAAATCCGGCGCCCGTGGTTAGAACCAGCACGATCATCGCGGCGAGGACTGCGCTCCAGTATCCGTTGTTCCGCAGCGCCCGCCGGGCGCGCTCCTTTACATCCTCGCGGTACCACATGGCAGATCCTCCCGATGATCTTGCGGTTCATGAAAAATGGCGCGGGAAGCCCGGAAACTGTGCGTTCGCGGGGCTTCCCGCGCCAGAATGCGCGGTGGAATAGGGTCAGGCGACGCCGGGCAGCTCGCTTTCGGAAGTGACACCGCTCGACAGCGCCTGCTCACGCAGCGTTATGTACAGTTCGGCCATCGTGGACTCCGGGTAGGGGGCGACGAAAAACGCCCCAACGATCAACGCCAGCGAGCCCAGGAGGTACCAGCCGATGAAGCTGAGTTGCAGCACGAAAATATTGAATTTACAGCCATCGGTCATCCTGCGGCTAAGCTCCAGTGCGCGCCGCCACGTCAGGCTGGGATTATCCGCCAGGATGTAGGGGACCAGGATGTACTGATAGGCCTTGATGATTCCGGGGACGATGAGAAGCAGCGACCACAGCACGATGAAGAGCCCCTGCATAAAGACCGCCTTGACCACGTTCAGGTAGCTTCCGCTTGAGAACGGCCAGAAGACCAGCCCCACGCCCGGGCGGCGGAAGCGGTGTTCCAGAAAGAAGCGGCTTTTGCCGACGGTCAGCGGGTTGGCCACGAAGAGTCCATAGGCGACGGACAGGAGCGTGACGCCGATGACGAAGAACAGAAGCATCGGCGAGATGGACTGCATGAAGTCGCCCATCTGATCGGCCTCATAGGCGTTCAGGCGGTACTCCACATTGACAGGACTGCGGCCCGCGTTGCCCACGCCGCCAATGCCGCCCGACAGGATCGTGACGATGACGATCGCCGACAGCGCAACCCAGTACCCGTTGTTCCGAAGCGACTGCCTTGCCCGCGATTTCAGTTCCGATCTGATCCACATAGGCATCCTCCTTCAAAGTCCGCGCCTTTTGACCGGCGTGACGCCCCCCGCGCCGCGCCGAAGGGTCCATGTAACCGGGCGATCCGCAAAAATTCCGCGGATACTCAGCCCGGCTTTTCATCCAATACTCTGGCGCTGTCGGCTCGACACAGCGCTGCTGCGCCCGCGCCCTGGCTCCTTGTCTTGAACGAAAATCCCGCGCCGCTCCCTCTCGGTATATCCGCGCCTTATCCTAGGACAGCTTGACCGAGCCCAGCACCTGCTTGAGCACCGGTTCAAATTCGTTGTAACGGTCGGCGGGCGTGTAGAAATTCAGCGCCATCAGACGGTTTTTGGAGTTTTTGACCGCGACGATGAGGAAGCCTTTGATGGGCTGGCCGTCCAGATCCGCCTGATAGACAACAGAAAGACCAGTGTTGCCCGCAAGTTTGGTCTTCTTGGAGATTGTGCCGCGCCGGAAGTTCTGAAGGCCGGAGGATACGGCGTCAATCATCTTGTCCAGTTCCTTTTTCACGCCGTCCTGGTCGAGCGTCTTCGAACTTTTCTTGATGCTGACGGCAAGCCGCGCCGCTGTCTCGCCCGGGTCCACCGGCTGAATATAGCCGATGGTGATGGCACCGGGCTGATTGATCCAATGGGACGGGTAATCAAAGGTGACATCCAGCGCCTTGTTGGACACCCTCGCATATTGGTAGTCTTTAATCTCCACAACCGGTACCGGCGTGGGGACGGGCGTAGGCTCCGGCGTGGGGGTGGGAACCGGTGTGGGCGCGGCGGTGACCTCCGGCACAGGCGACGATGTCGCCTCCGGCTGAGCCAGAAGCCCACAGCCGGAGGTGATGAGCGTCAAAAACACGAGGAGGATCAACGCCGATAGCCGCTTCACGGCCGGACCACCTTTCCTGATATCGTTCATGAGACCTCAGCGGTTCGCGTCGCGCTCGCGCAGCTCGACCCTGCGGATCTTGCCGGAAATCGTCTTGGGCAGTTCGCTGACGAATTCGATGATGCGCGGATATTTATAGGGAGCGGTGGTGTGCTTGACGTGGTCCTGAAGCTCACGGATCAACTCGTCGGAGGGCGCATACCCCTTGCGCAGCACCACGGTGGCCTTGATGATCTGGCCACGCACAGCGTCCGGCACGCCGGTGATGGCGGTTTCCACCACGGCGGGGTGCTCCAGCAGCGCGCTCTCCACCTCGAAGGGCCCAATGCGATAGCCGGAAGATTTGATCACGTCGTCCGCGCGGCCCACATACCAGTAGTAGCCCCACTCGTCGCGCCACGCCAAGTCCAGCGTGTGGTACGCGCCGTCGTGCCATACGGATTTTGTGCGCTCCTGGTCCCGGTGGTAACCCTGGAACATGCCCACGGGGCGGCCTTTGCGGGTGCGGACGATGATTTCGCCCACCACGCCAGGCGGGACGGAAGCGCCGTCTTCGTCGACCAGGTCCACGTCAAATTGCGGCGAAGGCTTGCCCATCGAACCGGGGCAGACCTTCATCCACGGGAAGGTACCCACCGTAACGCACAGCTCGGTCTGACCATAAATCTCGCGCATTTGGTGGCCGGTCAGTTTAACCCACTTGTCGAAGAGGTCCGGGTTCAATGGCTCGCCGGCGGTGGCGCAATACTTGAGGGCGGACAGGTCGTACTTCGCCACATCCTCCAGCGCCATGAAGCGGTAGATCGTCGGCGGCGCGCAGAAGGAGGTGATCCTGTACTTTTCGAGGATGGCCAGAAGGTCCGCGGGCACAAATTTTTCAAAGTCGTAGCTCATGACCGCGCTGCCCGCCAGCCATTGGCCGTACAGCTTGCCCCACACAGACTTGGCCCAGCCGGTCTCCGAGACGGTCAGGTGCAGTCCGCCGTCCTGGCAGCGCAGCCAGTACACCGCGGTCTGAATGTGTCCCAGCGGGTAGGCACAGTCCAGCAGCACCATTTTGGGCATGCCGCTGGTGCCGGAAGTGAAGTAAATTAAAAGCGGGTCATCGTTTTCGTTGAGCGGCAGCGGGCGCTCGAAATGGTCGGAGTGTTTTTTCATCTCCTCGTTGAAGGAGAGCCAGCCGCTCCGCTCTCCGCGGGCCGCGATGCGGATTTGCAGCGTCGGGCATTCAGACAGCGCCGCATCCAGCTGATCGGCGAAGACGCCTTCGGTGGTACCGATCACCGCCTTGATGTCTGCCGCGTTGGCGCGGTAGACGATATCTTTTTTGGTCAGGAGATGGGTCGCCGGTACAGCGACGGCGCCCAGTTTGTGCAGCGCCATGATCGCAAACCAGAACTCATAATGCCGCTTAAGAACCAGCATCACCACGTCGCCCCGCTTGACGCCCAGCGAAGAGAGCATGTTGGCACAGCGGTTCGATTCCCGGCTGATGTCGGCGAAGGTAAAGGTTCTCGCCTCGCCCGCCGGATTGCACCACTCGAGCGCGCGGGCGTCGGGCGTCTCCCGGGCCATCATATCCAGCACGTCAAAGGCGAAATTAAAGTGTTCGGGCACGTTGATTTTGTAATTCTTGAGGTAATCCTCATAGGAGCCGAATTCCCACTGCTCCAGATATTTCTTGTAGGGCGTCATTGAACCTGACCTCCCGGATTATTTGATGACGACGGCAATAAACCTGGCATCGGCGTCCAGCGCGTACATGGCGTGGGGGAGCGAAGAATCGTAGTATACCGAATCGCCCGCGTCCAGGTAGACCTTGTTTCCACCCAGTTCGATCAGCATGCGGCCTTCCAGCACGTAGTCGAACTCCTGCCCATCGTGCGCATGGGCGGTCTTGCCGGAGGTCTGACCGTCGCATTCGACGGTGACGAGGAAGGGCTCGGCCTTTTTGTCCCGAAAGTTGTAGGCCAGGTGCTGATAGTGGTAGGCTTTGCGCCGCTCAAAAGCAAGGCCCTCGCCGGCGCGGGTCACCACATAGCCGCGCAGCTTGGGGCTTTCGCCGGTGAGCAAATCGCTGATGTCGACGCCCAGCGCCTTGGCGATGTTGAACAGGTGGCTGAAGGAGAAGTCCCTGACGCCCTTTTCGTATTCAATGTAATCCTCCAGCGGTACGCCCGACGCTTCCGCAACCTGCCGCTGCGTCAGGCCGCTGATCTCCCGCAGATCGCAAATCCGAACCGCGATCGCCTGAATGTTGTCAGACACGCGTAAAGCCTCCCTATTCCATCCATTTTATCAAATCATAACGTCTTATGGTACATGGTGTCAAGCCAAAAGTCATTAAAACGACCATTGAGACCCAACACCGGACAGAACAGGCGGAATATGTTGACATTTGCTCCCCGCATTGGGATAATAAGTTCAGGGGGGATGATCTATGCGCAAGATCGTAACGGTGCTCGTGTTGGTTCTTTTGGCCTTGCCACTGGGTGCGCTGGCGGCGGATTATACGATCCCCGCGTATTCGATGGATGTGACAATTGCAGGCGACGGCTCCGGACAGGTCACGGAAAACCTGACCTACGACTTTGACGGAAGCTACAACGGCATCCTTTCCTCCTTTGACGTTTCGGACGTGGAGGGCCTTGATGACCTGAGACTCTATGTCGACGGCACGACACTTTTGACGCGGGTCGACGTGATGAACATGGAGCCCTATACCTATACGGCAACGATAGCCGGTGGCATGCTGGAAGTCAAGGCGTACGCTCCGGGCAGCGGCGGCAGGCGCGAATTCCGCTATGAGTACACGCTGCGCGGCCTTGCACAGCGATACCGGGACGCGGCGCGGCTCAATTACAGGCTCATCGGCCTCAATAACGCCGTAACCCTTCAGAACGCGGTTCTCCGCGTCGCCTTTCCGGAGGCGCCGGAGCACTGGTTCGTCCATGGCGCGATGGACGACGGCGACCTTGCGCTGAACGGAAGCGTCCTCACGGCAGGCCCCAGGGACGTGGCGCCGGGACAGTATGCCGAGATCGACGCGCTGTTTCCGGCGTCTTCGCTGTACGCGGCGCCGATGATCGATCAGGACACCGTGGAGGAGGCGCTCGAGACCGAGCGTCGGCTGGCGGAGGAAAAAGCGGAGGCGGACGCGGCGCGGGCGCGCACGATGGGCACTTATCGCTTCGGGCTGATGGGGCTTTTCGCGGCGCTCTTCATTGGCATGGCGCTTCTTTTCAGGAATTACCTTGCGCGCTTCGGGCTCCGCAAGGCGGTGCGGCCTTCGGAGGATACCGGGGCGCTTGACGGGCTGGACGCCGCGGTAGCCGAGCAGCTGGTGCGAAACAGCGCGGGCGAATGCGCCTTCTCCGCGACGCTTCTGGAACTTACGCAGAAGGGCGCGCTTTCGATGTCCAGCGAGGTGCACCCGGCCAGCGGCGAAAAGGAGACGAAGTTCACGGTCCTTCGCCGCGACGTGGAGATGTCCCGCCAGCAGCGGGCGCTGTTTTCCTGGCTGTTTGGCCGCCGGGAATTTTTGTGGATCGAGGATCTGGACGCCGGCAAAAGCGAGTCCGCCGCGCGGAATTTTGCCAATGAATACGGCGTCTGGCAGAAATCGGTCCGCCAGCAGGCGATTGAGCAGGGGCTCTACTTCGGCAACGGTGGGAAGAAGGCGCTGGGCATCGTGCTGACGGCCGTGCTCGGCCTCGTCGTAAGCTTCGCGGCCTTTGCGCTGGAGCTCGCCTGGCTCGGCGCGGCGGGGCTCTTCCTGACGGTGATCCTGTGTGTTGGCTTCGGGCGCATTCGCCCGCTCACCGATCAGGGCGAGGCGAAGTACGCGGCGGTGCGTGGCTTCTGCGAGAAGTACGGCGAGAAGCTGTCAGAGCTGCCGTTGGACGCGCTGAAACACCTCCCGATTTTGGTCGGCCTTGGCTATGTGGAGCCGCTGACCCAATATCTGGAACAGCGCGCCGACGAGCCGGACTACGGCTACGGCAATATGCTGCCCGTGTGGTGGTACGCCGGCTGGTATTATGACATGGGGCGCGTGCGCCATTCCTTCCGCGATGTCAAGCGGCACAACGCCTCTGTCGTAGCCAAGAGCTCCAATTCCTCCGGCGGTGGTTTTTCCGGTTCCTCCGGCGGCGGTGGCGGCGGCGGCGGCCACGGAGCCTGGTAACGGCGCGTGAAAAAGCGCAGGCCCGCCGGATTGGTCCGGCGGGCCTGCGCTTTTGGCTGAAACCGTCAGGTTTTCGACGTGTCCCCGTGCAACGCGATCTGCTCATTCAAAAGATCGATGTTGCCGCAGCCCAGCGTGATCACCAGATCCCCCGGCTGCCAGTGGGCGCGCAGGTACGCTTCGGTGTCGTCGAAGGAGGGCGTCACCGTGGCGTCGACGCCGCGGGCGCGCATCGGGGGAATCAGCATCTCGGAACGGATGTCTCCGGGGTCAAGTTCGCGGGCGGCACAGATGTCGGTGATGAGCACCTGATCCGCGTCGTCGAAGGTCTCCACAAATCCGTCAAAGAGCTTCTTCGTGCGGGAATAGGTATGGGGCTGCCACACGGCCCACAGCCGCCGATGCGGCTGAAGCTTCGCGATGCGCAGCGCATTTTTGATCTCGGTGGGGTTGTGGCCGTAGTCCTGATAGACATTCACGCCGTCGGTGACGCTGGTCAGCTCGAATCGTCTGTGGGCGCCGACATAGCGGGACAGAGTTCCGGCCACCTGAGCCATCGGGAGACCGCAGATGCGCGCCACCGCCACCACGGCCAGCGCGTTCAAGAGGTTGTGTTCGCCCGCCACCGTCATGCGGATTTCGCAAAGGGGCTCTCCGTTCAGCGCCGCGGTGAAGCTGGCGCGGCCTAACGCGTCGTAGGAAAGGCCCTCCGGGCGCACGTCGTTCGCTGCTTCCAGACCATAGGTCAGCGTCTTCCGCCCGGAAGCGCTCAGCACGCGGCGCACACGGCCGTCATCGCCGCAGCCCACGCACCAGCCGTCCCCGGGTGTGCGGCGGGCAAATTCCAAAAACGCGCGCTCGATGTCGTCGATGTCCTTGTAGAAGTCCAGGTGGTCTTCGTCGATGTTCAGGATAACCGCCACCGTGGGCAGGAATTTCAGAAAGCTGGCGTTGAATTCGCAGGCCTCGACCACAAAATAATCCTTTTCGCCCAGGAGCGTCGATCCGCCCAGCGCGTCCAGCTCGCCGCCGATGTGAACGGTTGGGCGGACGCCGCACTCCACCATCGCCTGGGATAGCATCGCGGTGGTGGTGGTCTTGCCGTGGGTACCGCTGATGGCGACGGCGGTTTTGTAGCCTTCCATCAGTTGGCCGATCAGTTCGCTGCGCTCAATCTGGGGAATGCCCAGCCGGTCCGCTTCGACGCGCTCCGGGTTTTCCGGCGCGATGGCCGCGGTATAGACGATGAGATCTGCGCCGCGCACGTTCTCCGGGGTGTGGCCGATGGCGACCGGGATGCCCTTTGCCGCCAGCGCGTCGGTCTTGTGGGAGCGGTCGCGGTCGGAGCCCGCCACGTGGTAGCCCAACGTCTGCATCAGCGGTGCCAGCCCCGACATGGAGCTGCCGCCGATTCCGATAAAGTGTACGCGAGCGCCCTGAAACGCCCGGATGTGCGCGGTCATAGATGTGTCCTCCTGAAAAACGGATTGTCCGGCTTTTTATTATACGACGGAGTGCCGTCGCCTTCAACCGCCGTTTGAACAATCCTCCGGGACGCGCGTTAAATGTGTGTTGGATTCTCGAAAATATGTTCGCCGCTTCTGGCGGAATTGTCAGTCTTCCGGTATAATTACAGGGTATGCCCAGAATTTGTCCGGAGGTATCTCGGATGGATCGGATCAAGCGCAGCGAGCGGCTGGGGGCGATGGCCGCGGCGCTGATGGCAAGCCCCAACAGGATTCATACGCTCGGCACGTTCTGCGAGATGTTTGGCGCGGCGAAATCCACCGTCAGCGAGGACATCGAGCTTTTGCGTGCCTCTTTCGAAGCTTTCGATCAGGGGGAACTGACCACCGTGGCCGGCGCCTCGGGGGGCGTGCGCTACCGCGCCGCCGTGAGCCCGGAGCGCACGCGGGCGTTTCTCACCGCGCTTGCCCGGCGTCTGAGCGACGCGGGCCGGTTGCTTCCGGGCGGCTTCCTCTATACGTCCGACGTCAGTTCCGAGCCGGAGACTGCGGAGATGTTGGGCCGAATTCTCGCGATGCAGTACTACGATCGCTCACCCGATTTTGTCCTGACGATGGAGACGAAGGGAATCCCCATCGCGATGATGACGGCCCGCACGCTGGGCGTGCCACTGGTCATCGCGCGGCGCGATTCCCGCGCCTACGAGGGCTCTGCGGTGAAAATCAACTACATCGCCGGCGGAAGCGGAGAGCGCATCGAGACCATGGCGCTGGCGCGCCGTGCCGTCACCGGGGGGCAGCGGGCGCTGATCATTGACGACTTCATGAAGGGCGGCGGCACGCTGCGCGGCATGGTGGACATGATGGCGGAGTTCCAGGCCGAGGTGGTGGGCGTGGGTGTGATGATCTCCACCCTTCAGCCCGAGAAAAAGCGGGTGGCCGGCGCGAAATCGCTGATGGTGCTGACCGAAGTGGACGCCCAGAAGGCCCGGGTGACGGTGGAACCCGCGGAGCAGTTCCGCTGACGCACCGGCTCTGTTCGGGCTTGACAACCCGGCCCGCCGCATTTACAATGAGCAGGATGACCGCCCGCACTGCGCGCGGGCGGTCATCATCATAGACAATAGATATCAGGCAGCGGGGGGCCAAGGGGCTTTCCTCGCCGCCATGCTATTTTGGCGGGGTGGACGGATGTACGTCGTGGTGGGACTTGGCAACCCGGGAAGGAAATACGAACGCACGCGCCACAACGCGGGCTTTGACGCGGTGGAGCTGCTGGCTTCGCGCCTTGGTATTCGCCTGACAAAACTCAAGTGCAAGGCGCTGATCGGGGAGGGAACCATTGGCGGCGAGCGCGTCGCGCTGGCCCAGCCGCAGACCTTTATGAACCTGAGCGGAGAGAGCGTAAGGGAGCTGGTCGGCTGGTACAAGATAGACATGGACCACCTGATCGTGATCTACGACGACTGTGATTTGCCGCTGGGTAAGCTGCGGGTGCGGGCGAAGGGTTCAGCGGGCACCCACAACGGCATGAAGTCTATCCTGTACCAGTTGGGCAGCGAGGACTTCCCGCGGGTGCGCGTAGGCATCGGTCGCCCGCCGGAGGGTTGGGATCTGGCGGACTTCGTGCTGTCCGGCTACCACACGGAGGGGGATCGCAAGATCATCTACGACGCGCTGGTCAAAGCCGGCGAAGCTGCGGAAAAGATCATTCTGGAAGGATTGCCCCGGGCGTCGGAATTTGCGAACGCCTGGTCAAAGGAGTAACATGGCCCAGAGCCAAGACCTGATTTTCAGCCCTCTTGAAGGGCTTCAAGGGTTTATACAGCTGAACGGTGCGGTCAAGGCGCCGGGTGCTTATGCGGTCAGCGGCGTGGACGACTGTCAGCGCCTTCATCTGGCGGCCGCGCTGCAGCGAAAGACAAACCGGCCGCTCCTCTTCGTCACCGCCAGCGCCCAGGGTGCACAGCGCGCGGCGGAGGATTTGAACCACCTGCTCGGCGGCGGCGTGATGGTGTTTCCGGCGCGGGAGGTATCCTTCCTCCGGGCGGCGGCGGCCAGCCGGGATCTGGCGATGCGGCGCCTCGAGGCGCTGGGCATGGCGGCTACCGGTCAGCTTCGCGCGCTGGTCGCGCCGGTAGATGCGCTGATGGACCGGCTGATGCCCAGGGACCGCTTCCTGCGGGATGTGTTTACCGTCCGGGAGGGCATGCGGCTGGACCCGGTTGACATGATTGCGCATCTGATGGAGGCGGGCTACGAGCGCGTGGACGTGACCGAAGCCCGCGGTCAGTGTACGCTCAGGGGCGGCATCCTGGACGTGTATCCCGTCGGCCAGCCCAACGCGCTGCGGTTGGAGTTCTTCGATGACGAGATTGATTCTCTGCGCGACTTCGACGTGATGACCCAGCGCTCCATCTCCCGCCGCAAGGAGGCTATCATCTTTCCGGCGGGCGAGGTTCTGCTCTCCGCCTCTGAAGCCATTACGGCTGCGGAGCGCCTGGAACTGGCGCTCGGCGCGGCCCGAGGCGAGGAGAAAAGCGTCGATCGCCAGCGCGAAATCGAAAAGGAGTTCGACCTCATGCCCTACGAGCAGTTCTTTGAGCTGCTCGGGGAGGAGGACGGCGAGGCGCTGCCCTCCATGTTTGATCTGGCCTCAAAGCCCGGCGACGCGGCCCACAGGCTTCAGCGTCCGGAGGAAGGCGCAAGGCGGGAAGGCGGCGCGCGCACCGCGCTGTCCCGAAACTTCGCGCACCGGTTGGACGCGCTGAAAAATGGGCACGCCACCGATGCGATGCTCTCCATCTTCCACTTGGTCTACCCCGAAACCCGAACGGTTACCGACTATCTGGACGCGCCGGTGGTGGTGATGGATCAGCCCGAGCGGCTGCGTGAACGCTGCGAAAACCGGCTGCTCGAATTTCAAGAGCAGTTTAAGACGGCGCTGGGCCGGGACGAGGCGATGCCCGCTCAGGCGGAGCTCCTCTTTACCTATGATCAGGTGCTGCCCGCGCTGGATCTCCATCCGGTGCTCACGCTGACGCCCTTTACCCGAATGTCGGGCGATTTTAAACCCAGGGCGCTGATCAAGATCAACGCTCTGGGTGCCAGCGCCTATCAGGGGAATATGCGTGAACTGGCGCGGGATGTTGAAAAGTGGCGCAAGGAAGGATGGAAGATTGCGCTGATGGCGGGCGGCGTCGCCCGCGGGCAGCGGCTGAACCGTACGCTGTTCGACTTCGACTGCGATGCACCCTTCCGCGAGGAACCGCCGGAGGCGCTTGAACCCGGGGAGCCGGTGATCCTGCCCTTTGCGCTCTCGCGCGGCTTTCTGTATCCGGATGTGAAGCTGGCCGTGGTGGCCGAAGGCGATATCTTCGGCGTGTCAAAACAGCGCCGCGAACAGAAGGCTCGCGGCGGCGACAAGATGAGCGCCTTTACGGACCTCCAGGTGGGCGATTACGTGGTGCATGAAAACCACGGCATCGGCCGCTACATGGGTACGGTGCGGCTGGCCTCCGAGGGCACGCTCAGGGATTTTCTGCATATCCAGTACATGGGTTCGGACAAGCTCTACGTACCCACCGACCAGATGGACCGGGTGCAGAAGTACATCGGTCAGGAAGGGGAGAGCCCTCGGCTCAATCGCCTCTCCGGCGGCGAGTGGCAGCGCCAGAAAGCCAAGGTGCGCTCCTCAATCCACGAAATCGCGGGCGAACTGGTCAAGCTGTATGCTTCCCGAACCGCTGCCAATGGCTATGCCTTCTCGGCTGACACCCCCTGGCAGCGGCAGTTCGAGGACAGTTTCGAATTTGAGGAGACCCCGGACCAGCTGCAGGCCATCGAAGAGATCAAAAAGGACATGGAAAAGCCGCAGATCATGGATCGCCTCTTGTGCGGCGACGTCGGCTACGGCAAGACGGAAGTTGCGCTTCGCGCCATCTTCAAATGCGTGATGGACGGAAAGCAGGCGGCGCTTCTGGCGCCTACCACCATCCTGGTTCAGCAGCACTTCGCGACAATGACCAACCGCTACCACGGGTTCCCGGTGCGGATCGCCACGCTCAGCCGCTTTTCCACCGCCGCGGAGCAGAAACGCACGGTGGAGCTGCTGGCCTCCGGCGAAATGGACGTGGTCATCGGCACCCACCGCCTTTTGGGCAAAGACGTGTCCTTCAAGAATCTGGGACTCCTGGTGGTGGACGAAGAACAGCGATTCGGTGTCAAGCACAAGGAATCCATCAAACAGATGAAAAAGAATGTGGACGTGCTGACGCTGTCGGCCACGCCCATCCCGCGAACGCTGCACATGTCGATGGTGGGCATCCGCGACATGTCCCTACTACAGACGCCGCCCGACGAGCGGTATCCGGTGCAGACTTACGTGGTGGAGTACTCCGACGCGCTGGTGCGCGACGCCATCCTGCGTGAATTGTCCCGCGGCGGGCAGGTGTACGTGCTGCACAACCGTGTGCAGACCATCGAAGCCATGTACGCCCGGATCAAAAAGCTGGTGCCGGAGGCGAAGATTGCAGTCGGTCACGGACAGATGCGCGAGCAGGCGCTGGAAGACGTGATGCTGGATTTCTACGAGGGCAAGTACGATGTACTTCTTTGCACCACCATCATTGAGGCGGGCCTCGATGTGCCACGGGCGAACACGCTGATCGTTTGTGACGCCGACCGCTTCGGCCTTTCGCAGCTCTATCAGCTTCGCGGGCGCGTGGGGCGCAGCAACAAGCTGGCTTATGCGTTCCTCACCGTCAGCCCCAACAAGGTGCTCACCGAGAGCGCCGACAAACGCCTTTCCGCCATCCGGGAGTTTACCGAATTCGGATCGGGCTTCCGCGTCGCAATGCGGGATCTCGAAATCCGCGGCACGGGGAACCTCCTGGGCGCGGAGCAGTCCGGACACATGGCCACGGTGGGTTACGACCTTTACGTGAAGATGATCGAGGAGGCCGTGCGCGATCTGCGCGGCGACCAGTCGCTGGGCGACATCCAGACGAAAATGGAGCTGAGGGTGGACGCCTTCCTGCCCGGCGAGTACGTGCATAGCGACGTGACCCGCGTCGAGGTGTACAAGAAAATCGCGCTGGTGGGCAGCCGTGAGGCTCGGGAGGACCTGATCGAGGAGCTGATTGATCGATTCGGCGATCCGACGCGGCCGGTGATGAACCTCATCGAGATCGCTCACCTGAAGAACCTGTGCCAGAGGCTGGGGATCGACCTGGTCACCGGGCGTGCCGGCGCACTGGTCATGCGCTTCTCGCCCGCGGCCGACGTGGACGTGGTCAAGTTGGTCGAGGCACTCAAACCCTATGAAAAATTCGTCCGCCTGCAGGCGGGCAGGGAGTCGGCGCTGGTCTATCAGGATGGAAAGAAGGCCACCGAAGAAGCGCTGCCGGGTGCGGTGCGGATGATGGAGAAAATTGCGTCGAAGGTGGCGCCCGGGGCGGTACAAAAGGGTGAAGGAGAAGGCAAATGATCGTTACGGGCAACGGACAGCGGCTGCAGGATTTGCTGGCGCGGCATGGCGTCCAATTGGATGCGCCCTGCGGCGGAAAAGGTACCTGCGGCAAGTGCCGCGTCAAGGTTTCGGGAGATGTGAATCCGCCGACCGAGAATGAACGGGATCATTTGACCCGGGAGGAGCTTGGCGCGGGCTTGCGCCTGGCCTGCATGTGCCGTGTCGAGGGGACAGCGCAGGTGGAACTGACCACCGGCGCCAACCAGCGCATCCTGACGGAGGGAAGCGCGGAAACCGTCGAGGGAGCGGAGGGCGTCATGGCGGCGGTCGACATCGGCACCACCACCATCGCCGCGTATCTGCTGCGCGATGGGGCGACCATTGACTGCGAGGCCGCGATGAATCCGCAGCGATCGGTTGGCGCGGATGTGATCAGCCGCGTGGACTACGTGGTCAACCATGAGGACGGGCTTTATTTCCTGTCCGGACAGGTGCGCCACAAGGTGGACGAGCTTATCGCGCGGATGACCGCGCGTCAGGGGATCGAACCGGCGGAAATCCGCTTGGTATCGCTGGTGGGAAACCCCATCATGACCCATATTCTCGCCTGTGTAGATCCGCGCGCCATCGCGGTCGCGCCCTACACCCCCGCCTACCGGGAGGCGTTTCTCACGCACGGCCTGCTCGAGAGCGCGCCGGGGGCAAAAGAGTTTGTCGGCGGCTGCGTGGCCGGATATGTGGGATCAGACACCATCGCCGCGGTAATGGCTGCGGGCATGGATCGCTCGGACGAGGTATCGCTGCTCCTTGACATCGGTACCAATGGCGAAATCGCGCTGGGCGGACGTCGCAGGATGCTCACCTGCGCGGCGGCGGCGGGGCCGGCGTTTGAGGGCGCGCAAATTAAATATGGCTCCGGCGCGGTGGACGGCGCTATCGACCGGGTGTGGGTGGAGGACGGAGCGCTCCGGTGCCACGTACTGGGAGAGGGAGAGGCCCGGAGCATTTGCGGTAGCGGCCTGGTAGACGCGGTGGCCGCGCTGATTGATCTGGAACTGATCGACGAAACGGGCCGCATGGACGGCGCGGAGGTGGCGCTGGCAAACGGCGTCGCCCTGACGCAGCGGGACGTGCGCGAGGTGCAGCTCGCCAAGGGCGCCATCGCAGCCGGCGTGGACATCCTGATGAGCGAGATGGCCGTAACGGAGAAGGACATCGACCGACTGTACCTGGCGGGCGGCTTTGGCAACTATATCGATAAAAAGAGCGCCTGCGCCATCGGGCTGCTGCCGCCGGAGCTGCTTCATCGTGTGACGCCCATCGGCAACGCCGCGGGCGCGGGCGCCCGGCTCATGCTCTCGGGCGCGGAGCGCGCCGAGGCGCTCCGGCGGCACATGGAATATGTGGAACTCTCCGGACGAAAGGACTTTCAGGAACTGTTCAGCGACAAGATGATGTTTTAAAGGCCTGACCGCAAAAGTGACGCCCGGTATGCGCCGGACGTCGCTTTTCGTTGATTCGCGGGCCGGGGAGTGCTATAATAAGCAGGCGATGACAGCGGGCGGTGTCATACAAACGGCTGAATGGATTTTTGCGGGGTATGCTGCTTGAAGAATTTTTTGTTTCTCTGTGGATCGAGCGGCATTGGAAAGACAACCATATGTAAAACGATTGTAAAACGCCTGCCGGATAGCGCATACGTAGATTCGGACTGTTGTAGAATGATGAATCCCTTTGTTCTGGATGAAAGGACAATTCCGCTGATCGCGAAGAATATAATTGGGTTGATCGGAAACTATCTGGATTGCGACATCATTCAGACCGTGATTTTTTCCTATGGATTTCATGGGCGGAGAAAAGAAATCTTCGAGTTGATAATGGACGGCCTGTCGGCGCACGAACTAAGGTTTCTTCCGTTTGTTTTGACGTGCGATGAAAAGGAGAATCTACGGAGAATGCAGGCGGATGGCCGCGATGCGGGTCGAATGAAAAGAGCGTTAGATATTTCCCGAAATGCTTGTCTGTATACGGAGTATCCTCAAATTGAGATCACCGGGTTGTCCGCTGATGAAGCTGCGGCTCAAATCATAAGCCGGACAGGATTACCCGAGTATCGCGCCCGGTAGCAGCCGCTTACACTACGGGCCAGAAACAACAATCAAAACGAGGCGCATTCATATGAAAAAAGGATCTGCCAAAGAGTTTTGGCGGTTTGTGAAATTCGGGCTGTTCTCCGCGTCGGCGGGACTGATCCAGGCGGGCGTGTTCTACGTCCTGTCGGTTTTTCAATTCGGGTACTGGGTCTGCTACCTGCCGGCGCTGGTCGCTTCGGTGGTGTGGAATTTTACGCTGAACCGGCGCTTTACGTTTCAGTCCGCGGCCAACGTTCCACTGGCGATGTTCCAGGTATTCTGCTACTACCTGGTGTTTACGCCGCTCTCCACCATTTTGGGCAACTGGCTGGTGGAGGTGCGTTTTTCCGAAATTCCACAGATTAAGGACATCGTGCTGTTTGCGACGATGCTCATCAATTTTATCACAGAATTCCTGTTCCAGCGGTATTACGTGTTCCGCGGGAAGCTGGACAACCGGGCGGAAGCCGGCGCGGGAACCGCGGAATAGAGGCTACTCCTCGATCACGCGGCAGTCAGCCAGAATTTCCGGGTAGTTTATCATGCTGTCCGCCGAGGTGATCTCCCGGATCACGCGGCATGGAACACCCGCCGCGAAGGTATTGGCCGGGACGTCCCGCGTCACCACGCTGCCCGCGCCGATGACGCAGCCGTCGCCGAGGGTCACTCCGCCGCAGACCGTGACATTGGCGCCCAGCCAAACGTCGTTTCCAATCGCGACGGGTCTGGCGTAGCACAGGTGTCTTTCCTCGCCATGGCGGTCCCGCATTCGCCGCCGCTCCGAGGCGATCAGCGGATGCACCGGGGTCGCGATGGTCACGTTCGGTCCGAAGTTCACGTCGCGGCCGATGGTCACCCTCGCGTCGTCCTGCACCGTAAGGCTGTAGTTGGCAAAGAAGTTGTCGCCGATCGTCGTGTGCGAGCCGTAGTGGAAAAACACGGGCCCTTGGATGAAGCAGTTTTCTCCCATGCCGCCGAGAATCTGCGATAGCAGCGCCCGGCGCTTTTCGCTTTCGTCCTCGAGCGTGAGGCTATAGAGGCTGCTCAGGTTGTGGGCGAGCAGTTTTTTCGCCCGGAGGCTCTCCTCACCTGGGCTGAACAGAATGCCTGAAAAGATCCGTTCCTCTTCCGTCATGAAGATTCTCCTCTCATCGTTCAGGCTCGGCGGGCGCCTTCGCCACGCCTCCACCCGCGCAGGCGCGATCCACCCGGTACACCATCGCGGCCATCAGCGCAGTCACCGTCAATAAATACCAGGGGTAGGCCGCGAGACCGACACGGTCGGCCATCAGGCCGAAGGCCAGCGGCATCAGCGTCGATCCGGTGTAGGCGCTGGCCATCTGCATGCCCATGATGGTCTGCGAATTCTCCCGGCCGAAGTTCTCCGGCGTTTCATGCAGGAGGCTGGGGTAAATGGGCGCAAAACCAAGGCCTGCCAGCGTCAGGCCCGCATAGAGCGGCGCTTCGCCACGCGGGAAAAAAAGGATCGCGATACCCAGCGCCGCCAGCGTCAGGCCCAGCCGAACCATCACCCGGTCGCCCAGGCGGCCGGACGCCATTCCGCTTAAGAATCGACCGGCGGTGATGCCCACGTAGAAAAGAGAGGTCATCTTGGCGGCGGATTCGGCGGAAATCCCCCGGGCGAGCACCATGTAGCTGCTGGCCCAGAGCCCCGCGGTCACCTCCGCGGCACAGTAACAAAACAGCGCCGCCATCATCGGTTTCGCGCCTGGCAGGCGAAGCATCCGCCCCATGCCGGGGTGTGATCCGCCGGCCGCCGCGCCGGCTTCCGCTGCCTTCGCCCGCCAGAGCGGCAGCGTGAAGATGAGCCCCAGAACCAGCGCGATCTGAATGAAGCCGATCGCCTGATAGCCCGCGTTCCAGCTTTTGCCGCCGGAGAGGGCGAGACCCATAATGTAGGGCCCCAGCGCCGCGCCAACGCCCCAGAAGCTGTGCAGCCAGTTCATGTGCCGGGATTTGTAATGGAGCGCCACGAAGTTGTTGAGCGCCGCGTCCACACTGCCTGCGCCCAGCCCATAGGGGACTGCCCAGATGCACAGAAGCCAGAACGCGCGGGAAAAGGAGAAGCCCAGGAGCGCCGCCGCGGTCATCGCCACGCTTACGGCGGTGACGAGGCCCGTGCCGAGTCTTCGGATTGCGCGCTCACTGAACAGGCTGGAGAGAATCGTACCGCCCGCGATGATCATGGAAACCACGCCGGCGTAGGAGACGGGAACGTTCAGTTCACGATACATCGAGGGCCATGCGGAGCCCAGAATCGCGTCCGGAAGGCCGAGGCTGACGAAGGCGACGTAAATCACAACCAGCAGAAGGGAAACCATGCGCGCCCTCCTTGAATTGATTTTTTAAACCATGCTATAATGATACGCCGGATTGCGCGGCCCTGATATCGAGATTCGCGGAAATTCCATAACAATCGTCCGGAATATGCGGAATGGAGGCAGCGGGATGATCGAATTGGAACTGAAGGGTGACGGTTCGGAGGTCGTTCCATACAACTTTCCGGATCTGCCGGTTCACGCCACGCGGATGCGGCTAAGCGCCTATCCGGGCATGGCCTTTGCGGGCCACTGGCACGACGATCTGGAGTTTGTCAAAGTCGAGCGGGGTACGATGCGCTTCTCGGTCAACGGGACGGAGCGCATGCTCCGGGAGGGCCAGGGCCTGTTCGTCAACGCGCGTCAGATGCACACCGGGCGGACGGTGGACGGCGGCGACTGTGAGTTCCTGTGCGTGCTGTTTCATCCGGCGCTTCTGGGCACGTTCCGACGCGTCGAAGAGGCCGGTGTTAAGCCGCTGACGGAAGGCGCCGCGTGCCCGTCTCTGTTTCTGAGATCCACCGATCCCCGGGGAGCGGAGATGCTGGCGCAGGTGGCGCGGCTTTACGCGCTCTGCGAGGAAGGCGCAGCCGGCTTTGAACTCGGCGTGATGGGCGCGGCTCATACGCTGGCGCATCTGTCGCTTCAGGCGGCGCGGCGCGAGGGCGGCGGCGCACCGCCGCCCGACAGGCATTTGGACGCGCTCAGGCGCATGACCGGTTACGTCCAGCGGAATTATCCAAACCGCATCGCGCTCACGGACATCGCCTCCGCGGGCAGCGTCTGCCGGAGCCTGTGCTGCGAGGTGTTTCAGAAGCTGCTGGGCCGGTCTCCGATCGCTTATTTAACGGATTACCGCGTCGAAAAGGGCGTGGAACTTCTGGGCGGCACAGCGCTTTCCATCACGGAAATCGCGCTGAGGTGCGGTTTTTCCAGCCCCAGTTACTTCACGGAGGTGTTTCGCGAGCGGATGCGGGTGACGCCTTCGGAATACCGCGCCCGCACCGGAGCGAGGTAATTCAGCGCCCGGCGTCCGAGCGCGTGAGTTCCATGCCGTCGAACCCAACGAGGATCCGGACACCCGTACCCTGCGCGTCGTAGAAGGCCTGCATTTCGTTGTGGCACATCCCGCCTCGGTGGCTGATGTGGGTTACGCAGACCATTGCGCCCGCCTCCAGCGTGCCCTGCGACAGAAGCCGCCGGACCACCGCCAGCACCCCGGGAAAGCCCAGATGTCCGGACGCCCTTTCCTCCTGAAAGCGTGGGAAGGCGCCGAAAGTCCCGTCCAGGACCAGGATGTCCAGATGGGCGGAATTCAGAAATTCAAAGGTTTCCTCAAGAAAGTAACCCGTATCCACGGCGTAAAAAAGCATCTTTCCATCGTTCAGGCGAATCAGATAGTTGGCCGAATCCTCACCTTCACCGTAGCCCCGGTGATTGCCGCGCAGGAGCGTGACATCCAGACCACCTGCCCGGAAGGACTCGAAATAGGGGTGGGCCGCCAGATGATAGCAGGGCGGATAAGAAAGTGCCGAGTCGCTGTGAAGCGCCAGCGCGCGCTCAATCCACCGGCAGCCCTCGCGGGAGGCGTGAACAGTTACCGGCTCCGCCGCGCCGCTCACCGCCAGCGCCCGGAGGTCAAATTCCGCCAGCGCCAGGTGATCCGCGTGGGTGTGGGTAACGAGGATGTCCGTAAGCCCGGTCAGGTCGTTTCCCAGCACCCACGACTGGTAGAACTGGTCGGGGCCAAAGTCGATCTGCATCCCGGGGCTTACGCGAAGGCAACTGCGGGACCGGATGTCCTTTCCGCCGCGCCTGCGCGCGGTTTCGCAGACCGGACACAGGCACATGGGGCTTGGAATCGCCTCCGCCGCGCCGCTGCCGATGATCCGCGGATAGCCATGTTTCATGGGCGCACCCCTTTACAACGCGTCCGCCGGAGGTTCCTGCGAGACGGCCTGACGGCGCCAATCGATCCGGAAATACCAGGCCACGGCGGCGAAGATGAGCGCGCCGCCGATCAGCGTAAACCGTCCCGGTGCTTCACCCATCAGGAGGAACACCATCAGCGGTCCGGTGACGACCTCCATCAGCATGCCGATGGACACGGTGGTGGCGCTGAGGCTTTTCAGCGCGTAGCTGGCCAGTGAGTGGCCGAGCAGCGTGCAGAATACGGCAAGCCCCATCGCGGCGGCAATGGCGGGCGGCGTCATGCCGGCGGCGGGCAGCCTCAGGGCGAGGCCCGTGGTCACCAACAGCAAAAACGCGACGCCATACACCACCAGCGTATAGGAAAACGTATCGGTGTCCCTGCGCACGGTACGGCCGCACAGAAAGTAGCCCGCCTGCGTCGCCGCCGCGCCCAGCGCGAACAGGTTGCCGGCGGCCTTTGTGCCGTTCCAGCCCAGGTTGCAGATGATGACGCCGGCGAAGGCCAGCGCCATCGCGAAGAAAGCCGGAACGGGGATCTTCTCTTTCAAAAGAAGCATGGCGCCCAGCGCCGTCATAAACAGGTATGTGCTCCAAATCGCCGCGGCGGCCAGCGCGTCGGTCAGCTTCAGCGCGTATACCCAGCAAGCGAAGTGGGCGGCGAGAAACGCGCCCGAGAGCATCGAAAGCCGCATTGCCCGCCCGGAAATGCGCACGGGGATGGCGCGCCTTCGGAGGAGAGAGAATAGAACCATGACGGCCAGCGCGAAGCCCAGACGATATGCGTTGATCCAGATCGGGTGCAGGCCTTCACTCAGCGCGTATTTATTGAGTACGGAGGAAAACGCGGTGCCGATCATCGCCGTGCCAAGCGCGAGCCTGCCTTTCAGCGCGCCGTCCAGGCGCTCCGGTGGGAGAGGTGGGTGGTTCAAGGCGAAACCTTCTCTCATACTTTGCCTTTGGTACGGGGAATGAGGGCATTATAGAAGGACGGCGTTAAAAGTGCAACCATCGCGCAGCGCCTTCCGGAAGATATCGATCATCGGAGGTTTTCAAGGAGCAATTTGCGGGTTATCGCGCCACCAAGAGTTTTTTATGGGCAGAGACTTGCTATTGCATTTTACACGGCGTATGCTATAATGCTCTGCATTACCGGGTCGAATGAGGGTATCCGGCAATTCGGGCGAGCGTCGACGAGGGGTTATTGTGAAAAGTCCGGTTAAATCCATGGTGAACGCATACCGTATGAGCAGGGGAAGGCTGACGCCATCCCAGGTTGTCGCGCTCAGTTTTTTTGTTGTAATCGCGATGGGCGGGCTGCTGCTCAGCCTGCCCATCGCCCATGCGCAGGGCGTTGATATAGGCCCGCTGGACGCGCTGTTTACGTCCACTTCGGCGGTGTGTGTGACCGGTCTGACCACGGTGACTACCGCCACGAGCTGGAGCCTATTCGGGAAACTCGTCATCCTGACACTGATCCAGATCGGCGGCCTGAGCTTTACCACGCTGTTCACGCTGATCGTGGTGCAGATGGGCCGGAAGGTCACCCTCCGAGACAGGCTCAACCTGCAGGCCGCCTTTAATACCAACGACATCAGCGGCATGGTGCGCATGGTACTTTTTGTGATTCGCGGCACGTTTCTGGTCGAGGGCGTCGGCGCGGCGCTTCTGACGGGCTTCTTCGCGCGACAGGGTATGGGATTCGTCCGTTCGCTGTTTTACGGCGTGTTTCACTCCGTTTCCGCATTTTGCAATGCCGGATTCGATCTGATCGGCGAAAACAGCTTCATGCCCTATGTTGACCAGGTGTTTTTCAACCTGGTGATCACATCGCTGATCGTCGTGGGCGGCATCGGTTTTGCGGTCTGGCGCGATACGTACCTCAAGCTGAAGTACCGGCTTTCTCCGTCGCTCAAACGCAAGTATCGCTTTTCGCTGCACTCAAAGCTCGCGCTGGTCTACACGGTGTTTTTTCTGCTGTTCGGCACGCTTTATTTCTTTGCCTATGAATTTTCAAACCCGATGACGCTGGGCCCCCTGTCCACGGGGCACAAGCTGCTGGCGGCGTGGTTCCAATCTGTCACGCTGCGGACGGCGGGATTTTTCACAATTTCACAGGCGGGGCTGAACGAGGGCTCGAAACTGTTCAGCAGCCTGTTTATGATCATCGGTGGTTCTCCCGGCGGCACGGCTGGCGGCATGAAGACGGTGACGGTGTCGATTCTGATGCTGAGCACCTGGAGCGCGCTCAAGGGCGAAAGCCGAATCAACGCCTTTGGCAAGTCGCTGCCGGGAAACGCGCTGCAAAAGGCCTTGACGGTGGCCGTCGCAATGCTCTGCCTGTGGGCCGTCGGCGCGCTGGTGCTGTCCTTCACCGAGTCGGGCATCGCATATGCACATTCGGCGGTAGACGTCATGTTCGAGACGTCCTCTGCGCTGGGCACCGTGGGGCTGAGCACCGGCCTTACGATGAACCTGACGGGCCTGGGCAAACTGGTGCTGATCCTTCTGATGTACATCGGGCGCATTGGCCCGCTGACGCTGGTGCTCTCGGTGGCGCACCGCACCAATACCGCCAACGAGCGCATCCAGTTTCCCAATGAAGAAGTGCTGATCGGCTGACGGCCGGAGGAGTGGCAGTTATGAGAAAGATCACCGTAAGCAGGGATACGCAGTTCGCCATCCTGGGCCTGGGTAAGTTCGGGCGATCGATGGCGGTGACACTTTTTGACAATGGGTTCAACGTGCTGTGCTGCGACATACGCGAAAACGTGGTGCACGAATCCGCGGACATCGCTACCCATATTGTACAGGCAGACGCGTCAGACAAGCAGGTGCTGGAGAAGCTGGGCATCGGGAACTTTGACGTGGTGATCATCGCCTTCAGCGCCGACTTTGAGGCGGCCGCGGTCACCGCGACGATTCTGAAGGAAATGGGCGTGCCCTACATCGTCGCCAAGGCCAACGGCATCCGGCAGAAGCAGATTTTTCAGTCCATCGGCGTGGACCGGGTTATCCTGCCCGAGCGCGAGATGGGCGAGCGCGTCGCCTACAGCCTGATCACCAACGATCTGATGGAATCCATCCACCGCTCGGACGAATATGACATCATTGAGATGAAGCCGCTGCCAGAGTGGATCGACAAATCCCTCGCCAAACTCAGGCTGCGTCAGACGGAGCGGATGAACATCCTGATGATCATCCGGGGCGGCGAGGTCATGGCGGTGCTGGACGCGCAGACGGTCTTGAAAGAAAACGACGACCTGATCGTACTGAAATCCAGATCATAGCGCATAAGGACAAAAAAGAAGGCCATCGGCGGCCTTCTTTTTGTCTGAAATTACACAGCCATCGTCTCTTCCTTTTCGGGGTGGAGCGGCCAGATGATCTTGCGCGGGCACTTTTCGGCGCAGGCCATGCAGCCCACGCACTTGTCGAAATCGATGACGGGCAGGTCGCCGTTCATGGTGATGGCGCCGTAGGTGCAGGCCTTTTCACACAACCCGCAGCCAATGCAGCCCACCTGGCAGTTCTCCGTGACCAGGCGCCCCTTGAGCACGTTGACGCACTCGACGCGTACCACGCTGTCCTTGGGCACGAGCCGGATGATATGGCGCGGGCACTCAGCAACGCATTTGCCGCAGGTGATGCACTTTTCCTGATCGATGACGGAAAGGCCGTCAATGATCTCGATCGCGCCTGCCGGGCACACCCGCGCGCAGTTGCCAAAGCCCAGGCAGCTGAACGGACAACTTTTGACGCCGTCGTCAATGGCGGCCACCGCCCGGCAGTCCCTAAGGCCTTCGTAATTGAACTGAAGCGGCGCGTTTTCCCGGGTGCCGCGGCAATGAACATGGGCTGTCAGCGGTCTGACGTTTGCCGCGTCCACACCCATCAGCGCCGCGATCGCCCGGTTGTTTTCGGCGGTGTTGACCGTGCAGGCGTTGACCGGCGCGCCGTCCTCTACGATGGCGTTCGCCAGGCCATCGCAGCCGGGGTAGCCGCAGCCGCCGCAGTTCGCGCCCGGCAGAAGCGCGCGTACCTGATTGACGCGCTCGTCCTTCTGCACTGAGAAGAAGCGCCCCGCCACCGCCAGTGCCAGGCCCATCAGAAGGCCAATTGCGGCGATGGCACCCGCGCTGATCCAGATGATCGTCATAATCGCCCTCCTTATCCGCCCAAGCCCGCGAAACCCATGAACGCGATGGCCATCAGGCCCGCAGCAACCAGCGTGATCGGGAAACCCTTCATCGAGTCGGGAATCTGCGCGTTTTCCAGCTTTTCACGGATGCCGGCCATCAGGATGATGGCGATCGTGAAGCCGACGCCGCCGAAGACGCCGCTGACCACGCTCTCGAGCAGATCGTAAGAGCTTTCGATGTTGAGAATTGCCACGCCCAGTACCGCGCAGTTGGTGGTGATCAGCGGCAAGTACACGCCCAGCGCCCTGTAAAGTGCCGGATTGGTCTTTTTCAGGACCATTTCGACGAACTGCACCAGCGCTGCGATGACGAGGATGAAGGCGATGGTTTGCATAAAGCCGATGGCCAGCGGCTCCAGCACCCACTTTTGCACCATCCAAGTCAACGCGGAGGCCATGCCCATTACGAAGGATACAGCCATGCCCATGCCAACGGCGGACTTGATTTTCTGCGAAACGCCCAGAAACGGGCAGATGCCCAGAAAGCGAACCAGTACGAAGTTATTGACCAGCGCCGCAGTGATCGCTATTAGGACAAGACGCACAATGTAATCCATCGCGCTTCACTCCTTTCTTCTTTTTGGAGGAGAAGTGGTTGATAACGCCCAGAAGCAATCCCAGCGTGATGAAGCCGCCCGGGGCCATCAGCGTGATCATCACGGGCTCGTATCCGCTTCCGAGAACGTTGACGCCGAAGACCGTGCCCGCGCCGATCACCTCGCGGATGGCGGCGAACGTCGTAAGCGCCAAGGTGAAGCCCATCCCCATGCCCAGTCCGTCCACCGCGCTCTGCCAGGGCCCGTGGGAGCTGGCGAAGGCCTCCGCCCGGGCCAGAATGATGCAGTTGACCACGATCAGCGGGATGTACAGGCCCAGCGCCGCGTCCAGCGCGGGCACAAAGGCCTTGAGGAGCAGTTGCACGATGGTCGTGAAAGAGGCGATGATGACCACATAGGCCGGGATGCGTACTTCGTCGGGGATGAAGTTGCGCAGCAGCGACACGAACACATTGGAGCAGGTGAGGACTGCCGTCGCCGCCAAACCCATGCCTACGCCGTTGATCGCCGCCGTCGACACCGCCAGTGTGGGGCACATGCCCAGCAGCATCCGGAAGGTGGGATTCTCCTTCCACAGTCCGTTTACAAATATCCGGTATGATTTCACTTGCCGTCACCTCCCAGCGTGAGCGCGTAGGACCTAGCCTCGTTCACCGCGTCCGTCACCGCCCGCGACGTGATGGTCGCGCCGGTCAGCGCGTCGATCATGCCCTCGCCCGCGCCGTCTTTGACGAGCGTGAGCTCGACGTTTTGATTTACATACTGGCCGGTGAACTCCGGTTTTTCGGCGTTTTTGCCCAAGCCCACCGTCTCGTTGTTTTCGCCAATGATGACGCCGGTGATCGTACCGCCGGATTCGATCCCCACCGTCACCAGAAATTCGCCGCCGTAGCCGGTGGCCGCCACCTCGATGACGCGCCCGCCGTCCGCCGTCACCAGCACCGAGCGGATGTTGCCGGTGAGCACCGCATCCTCGTCCGGTATCGCCACACCGTCAATTACCTGTCCCCGGGCGTTTGCAGAGGCCAGCGCTTTTTGCCGCTCGATGGGCTCCTTGGTCACAAAATAGGTCGCTCCCAGTGCAAGGCCAGAAACCAGTGCGATCAGAAAGAGCCGCCCGCCCAACCGAAGCATCTCACGCACTGCGCCGCACCTCCCCAAAGCTGTGGGCGCGGATCCCACGCTCGATCAGCGGTACGCACAGGTTCATCAGCAGTATGGAGAAGCTGACGCCCTCTGGATAGCTGCCATAGAGGCGTATGACGACCGTGAGAATGCCGCAGCCCAGCGCGTAGATCCATTGCCCGGCCTTTGTAACAGGGGACGTGGTGTAGTCCGTGGCCATAAAGATCGCGCCAAGAAGGAGCCCGCCGGACAGCGCGTGCACCGCGCCGTCCACCAGCGGCGGGTAGTAGCTCTCGCCCGCCGAGCCGCCCAGAAGCGCCGCTCCGGCGAACACCGTGCCAATATAGACCGCCGGGATGCGCCAGGAGATGATGCCAAAGGACATTAGCCAGATAAAGCCGATCAGAATGGCCAGCGCGCTGGCCTCGCCGATGCAGCCGCCCGCGTTGCCGAACAGCATTTGGGTCAGGTCCGCGCCCCAACCGCCGGAAATCTCAAGCGCCGCGCCGCCCTGTTTGATCAGTGACATCGGCGTGGCGGAGGTTAGTGCGTCAGCGGTGCTCGCCGTCAGAGAGTTGAGCGGATTGATCCACGCGGTCATCCGCGCAGGGAAACTGACCATGAGGAACGCCCGCGCGGCCAGTGCAGGGTTGACAAAGTTGCTGCCCAGCCCGCCAAAGAGCATCTTGACCAGACCGATGGCGAAGACCGAGCCCAGAACGCATAGCCACCAGGGGGCGGTGGCGGGCAGGTTCAGGCCGAGCAAAAGCCCTGTCACCGCGGCGGACAGGTCGCGGATGGTGTTCTGCCGCTTCATTATCCGCCCGAAGGTCCATTCGGAGAGGATGGCGGAGGCCGTTGTGAGCACGAGCACGATCAGCGCGTGGTAGCCAAACCGGTAGACGCCCATCGCGCTGACTGGAGCGAGCGCGATCAGCACGTGGCGCATGACCGAGCGCGTATCCTGCGGACCGCGAAGGTGCGGGGAAGGGGAGACATTTAGCTTCATCGGTCAATCCTCCTGCCTGTCACTTGGCCGCCGCGCTGCCGCGAACGAGCGCCTTCGCCAGGCGAATATTTTGGACCAGTTGCCGCCGCGCAGGGCAGATGTAGCCGCAAGCCCCACATTCAATGCATTGGTGCGCGTAAAACCGGGCGGCTTTTGCAGCATCCCGCGCGCAGATGGCCTCCTCGATGGCGTAGGGCTGAAGCCCCATTGGACAGACCTGATGGCAGCGACCGCAGCGAAGGCATGCGGACGGCTCCGGCACGTGCGCGCAGGCGCCCGAAAGGGCGATGATCCCCGATGTGCCGGCGATCACGGGCACATCATCCGTATAGAGCGCGGTCCCCATCATCGGTCCGCCGGCGATGAGCTTTTCCGGAGCTTCGCCCAGGTAACCGCCGCAGAACCGAACGCACTCGCGAAGGCTCGTGCCGATGCGTACGCGCAGGTTTTTCGGCTCGGAGACCGCGTTGCCCGTCACCGTAACGACCCGGTCGATCAGCGGCCGGCCCTGGGAAACGGCCTGATTGAGCGCGGCCATCGTACCCACGTTGAACACAACGCAGCCCGCATCCGACGGCAGACCACCGGCGGGCACCTTTCGGCCGGTCAGCGCGTAGATCAACTGCTTTTCGCCGCCCTGAGGGTACCTCGGGCGAAGGGAACGCACCGTGACAGGCGTGCCCTCGGCGGCTTGGCTGATCGCGCGGATGGCCGAAGGCTTGTCCGCTTCGACGCCGAGAATCGCGCGGCTTACGCCCAGCGCGCGCATCGCCAGAAGCACTCCGCCGATCACGTCGTCCGGGCACTCCTGAAGCAGCCGGTCATCCGCCGACAGCCAGGGCTCGCACTCGGAGCCGTTCAGAATCAGCGTGTCCGTCTTCCTGTCCCTGGGCGGATTCAGCTTGACGTGGGTGGGGAACGTCGCCCCGCCCAGGCCCACCAAGCCTTTTTCCCGCGCAAGGCGAACGATTTCTGGCGCGGTCAGCGCCGCCGGATCGGCGGGGACGCAGGCTGCATCCCAGGCGTCCAGATGGTCGTTCTCGATGACGATGGCGTTCACCAGTCTCCGCCCGGTGGGGTGAGGCCTGGGTTCCACCGCGACCACCTTGCCCGACACGCTTGCGTGAATCGGCGCGCTTACGAAGGCGTCGCTGTCCGCGATCTTCTGACCCATCTTCACAAAATCGCCCCGCTTGACAAGCGGGGTAAGCTGTGCGCCCGAAACCCGGAGCGTGGAGATGACCACACGTTCCGGGGCAGGCATATTCACGATGGAGTTTCCGTCGATGTGGCATCCGCCACCCGTTGCGTTGACGGGGTGTACCCCGCCGGGGAAGTCGTAGGTTCGCATATTCATTCCCTTCCTCACTTCAGGTATCCGCATGCCATCGCTTTCGAAAAAGCATTGTGCCAGCCGTTGTAAAGCCGTAGAACCGGTACTTTTTAACGCGCATGTGCTGGAATGCGAAGGGTGTGTTATCATTATAACAAAAGCGCCGCGCTGCGGCAAGGCCTTGAGCCATCGCAATTTTGACACCTTGCCATTCAGAATTTATATACCCTGAGTGATATTTGCCCCGCTTTTTTACGAAACATCAAGAAACGGGCGCCGCGGTCGCGGCACCCGTAAGACCTTTGCTGCGTTCGGTTTCGGCTGGTTCGTCTTGCATCTCCAGCGGTTTGGCGCCAGGAACGCTGGCGGAGCTACTCCACATCCTGCAGCGCGTCGTAGCCCTCCTCGCCGGTGCGGACCTTGATGACGTTCTCCACATCGTAGATGAAGATCTTGCCGTCGCCGATATGGCCGGTATAGAGCACCTTTTTCGCCGTCTCGATCACTGTGCGGACAGGGACCTTGCTGACCACGATGGATACCTGCACCTTGGGCAGAAGGTTTGTTTCGGTCTCGACGCCGCGGTAGAACTCCGTCTTTCCGCCCTGTATGCCATAACCCAGCACCTGCGTGACTGTCATGCCGGTGATGCCGATCTGATTCATGGCCGTCTTGAGGGCCTCAAACCGGCTCTGCTTGCAAAGAATCTCCACCTTGGTGAACTTGGGACCCGTGCGGGGCGCCGCGGCCGCCATGTCGACCGTTGTGGTCTGCACCACCGGGATCGCCTGGGCTACGGGGGCCATGTACTTTTTATCGATGGCGACATTCTTGCCGAAGCGTGCCAGCTGTTTGATGGGAGCGTTATCCTCGGTATCGTAATCCAACTCGCTTCGAACCAAAGGTTGATCGGGGTAAGCCAGTACGCCCATCTCCGGAATGTCCACGCCTTCCAGTTCATCCTCCGGCGCGACCCGAAGCCCCCAGACCCTGTCCAACACTTTGAAGAACACGTAGGAGACGCCAAAGCCCCAGACGAGCAATACGGCGAGCGCGATCAGCTGTGCCGCCAGCTGGGAACCGTCGCCGTAGAACAGGCCGCGCACACCGCCGGCCACGCCGTTGATCCCGTCGCCATAACTTCCGTCGGCGAAAAGACCCAGCGCCACGATGCCCCAGAAGCCGTTGACGCCGTGGACGGAGATCGCGCCGACGGGGTCGTCCAGCTTCCATTTGTTCTCTACGAAAGGCACTGCCACACACACCAGCAGGCCCGCAATCAGGCCGATGATGAAGGCGGAAATTCCGTTTACAAACGCGCATGGCGCGGTGATGGCCACCAGGCCCGCCAGGGTTCCGTTGGCTGTCATGGACGGGTCCGGCTTGCCGAACTTGATCCACATGTAGAACATGGCTACCAGCCCTCCGATGGCGCCCGCGATCATGGTGTTGGTGGCCACCACCGCCAGGCGGAAGTCCGCCGCGTTCAGCGTGGAGCCCGCGTTAAAGGCGAACCAGCAGAAGTACAGGATGATCGTACCGATGATGGCCATGGGGATGTTGTGGCCGGGAAAGGCGCGGGCTGTGCCGTCCTTTTTGAATTTGCCGATCCGGGGGCCGATGGCGATGGCGCCGGCCAGCGCCAGCATGCCGCCCATTGAGTGCACTACCGCGGAGCCCGCGAAATCCACCACGCCGTGGCCGATGCCGAACTTCGCGCCCAGCGTCGCCATCCAGCCGCCGCCCCACACCCAGTTGGCGAACAGCGGATACAGGAACATTGAGATAAAGAACGAAGTGATTACCACGGCGGAGTATTTGACGCGTTCCGCCATCGCGCCGGTGGGGATGGTCACAGTGGTGTCCATAAACACCATCTGGAAGAAGAACAGCGCGTACACGCCCGCGTCATAGGTCCCGCCCAGCATGAAGCCCTTCGTCCCCATAATTCCGCCCAGACCGGGAATGGAGATCATCCCGTTCAAAACCGCGCCGCCTGCGCCAAGGCCGGGCGCGCCGCCGGAGCCGCCCATCTGCAGCGCGAATCCCACCAGGAAATAACCTACCGCGCCCACAAGAAAAACCATAAAATTCATCGTAATGGTGTGGGCCGCGTTTTTGCCGCGGCAGAAGCCGGTTTCGACCATCGCAAAACCGCATTGAAAGAAGAAAACCATGAAGGCGCAGATCATGATCCAAGTATAATTCGCCCCGAACATCGCCTTGTTGGCGTTGGATGCGACGTCGGTCAGCGTTTCGTTCCCCGTGGTCGCCGCGTAGGACGCGCCCGTCGGATCCGCCGCTTCCGCGCTGGCGGCAACCGCGCAGAGCGTCAGGATTGCCACAAGCAGCAGCACGGCAAAGATGGTTTTTCTCCAGGCCTTCATAATCCACACCTCTTCTATTAAAATGGGTATGCCAACCCCGGGTGCCTGATGGATTACCTGCGTTTGAAGTTGTCCCAGGAAAAGCGTACGTCGCTTTGGTATACGCGGCGTTTGAGCTTCTGAACCGACAGGAAATACCGCACGCCGAGGAACGCGACGGCCATCCCAAATGCGGCGCCTGGAACCTTCGCGTCCATCACCGGGAACTCCACCCGGTATATCGCGCTGTAGACGCCAAAAGCGAGCCCGGTCAGCGTGATCGCAGCACTGGTAGCAAAGAGCACCCCGATGGCCACTGCCTTTTTCCGCTCCAAAGCCTGCTCTTTCATGGGATACACCTCCATCCGTGACTTGGGAATTGCGAAAACGATAGAAAAAAGCGAAGAAACCGCGCCGGCTTCTTCGCCTCTTTATTTTATGAAGTTGTCCGTTTGCAAAATGCAAGTCGTGGATGATTAAATTGCACAAATGTTGCGGTATCCGCGCAACACCCTCATCCGGACGCGATTTATGATATGCCTGACCATCTGAATAGTCAATACTGAATACAATACAATATTCCTAAATATGAACGCATGATTTTGGCTAGATTATTACGGCGACATTTCGGACGGGTTGCGTCCGGCCGCTACGGCGCGAAGGACACGGGATTGTGCGGGTTCACAATGGCCCAAACGCCCCAAAATCCGGCTGAGCCGCACAAATAAGAAGCCCTCCATTGCGGCAGAGCGGCGGAGCGCCCGGAGCTGCTGAATCTAAAGCCCTAGCCATGCGCGTGGTGCTGGCCGGTTTTTCCTCGTTCGTGCTTTTTTTTGCGGTCCTCATGGCACTGTTCGGAGGGGCAAATCGCGGCGGGATTGTTCGTCTTCACAGTCCGCTCCGCATTCAGCTTCTGGAGAATATCACGCAGGAGGACCGTTTCTTCCGCGCTTAAAATCTCAAGCGTCATCTCGCCGTGGCGAATCGAACGCGACACTCGGCGCATGGTCTCGGCCAGCTCCGAGTCAATGTCCGCCCGAGAGGAGGGTGAAGGGGAGGAATCCGAATCTTGCAAAACGTCGTCCTGGTGTTTTTTGCGATTCTTTTCTTCCCGCAGCGCGCGCTCCTTCGCGTAGGCCTCGCCCACGCGGCATCTGGGCGCGGTAAGGCTGCAGTGCCTGTGGCAGCCGGGGCAGATTTCTGAATCCTTCGACATGGGAAACGCCCTCTTTCGTGATTATCCAGGAAGGTTTTGTACGCTTTTTTTACCCCGTACCGTGCGATGTGAAAACCAGGAGGTCAAATTTCCGGCCGTCGCAGACCGATTCCTATATAAACGATATATTTTATTGAAGATATGCGAGCGCATGGACAGGCCGACGATTCTGCGGTACAATGAGAGCCGGGCGCGCGCTGCGCGCCGCGCAGAAAAGCGGAGGGGCGCGTATGCAGAACCAGTTTTCACGGTCGGAGCTGATCTTTGGGCGCGAGGGAATGGAAGCGCTTTGGGCGTCCCGGGTAGCGGTATTCGGCATTGGGGGCGTGGGTGGCAGCGCGGTGGAGGCGTTGGCCCGGGGCGGGATTGGCGCGATTGATCTCGTGGACGACGACAGGGTGTGCCTGACCAACATCAACCGCCAGATCATCGCCACCCACGCCACCGTCGGCCGCCTGAAGGTGGATGTGACCGAAGAGCGCATTCGGGACATCTGCCCGGAGATCACCGTCCGAAAGCACGCGTGTTTCTTTCTGCCGGAGACGGCGGATTCGTTTGATTTTTCGCAGTACGACTATGTGATCGACGCCATTGATACCGTCAAGGGGAAGCTGGAGATCATCCTCAGGGCCGGGGCGGCTGGCGTTCCCATCGTCTCCTGCATGGGCGCGGGAAATAAGGTGGATCCGTCCATGCTGCGCGTCGCGGACATTTACGAGACGAAGGTCTGCCCGCTGGCCCGCGTGATGCGCACGGAGCTTCGCAAGCGGGGCGTCGAGCGATTGACGGTCGTCTACTCCGAAGAGCCCCCGAAGCCTGCGCTCGTGGACGCCGCCTGCCGGGAAGGCTGCGTCTGCCCGCCGGGGGCTCAGCGCACCTGCGCCGCGCGCAGATCGATTCCGGGGTCTACTTCCTTCGTACCGCCGGTAGCGGGGATGATCGCCGCGGGCGCGGTGATCCGGGATCTCGCGTCAAGGGGCGCGCGGGCGCGCTGACAATCCGAAAACCGCCTTACAGGGATAAAACGTTGTGCGACAATCCCTTTGGACGAACCGCAAAGGGGGAGACCCACCGTATGCCAGCGCAGGCGCAATTCTGAATTGAATCGGCTGCGCATCGCAGGGCCTGCGATGCGCGCTCCCGGTACGGAATTACACAGAGCGACGTGACGTAAGGGGCCGTGCCCCAAACCACAAGCCGTGCCGGAGGCATGGCTTTTTTGCGCGTTCGTTCCTGTCGGCCGTCGCTCGGAAGGAGCGATGATGCGATAAACCTATGTCGTCAACCTCGTCAAGCTGCCTCCGGTTCCGCGCCGTTGTCCGCGCTGCGGCGCGCAAAAGCCGTTTTGCCCTCGGATCAGATCCGCGTCAACGCGCAGGAAAAGCTGTTGGACGTCTGGCTGAGCCACAGGTGTCAGGATTGCGGTCGGGCTTGGAACATGGAGGTGCTCGCCCGGGTCCCGGGCGGTCGGCTGGATAAGGCACCATACGATCGTATGCTTGAAAACGACCCCGCGCTGATTTGGCCGCTGGCCCTGAATCGGCCACTGCACGGGCGGTGCAGCGCGAAGCTGTCGCCGGACGCGCTGAAATACGGTATCGAATGGGAGAAACCGCCGCCCGGCAGCCTCAAAGGGCCTGTGGAATTGATCATTGTACGCAAGGTGTCGCCGGGGATCGGGCTTTCAAAGCTGACCCGGGAGATCACGGGGCTCTCCGCCCGGGACTTTGCGATGATGTCTTCCGGCCTGATCTCGTCTCCGGACGCAAAGGACCTGATGAAGGCACGCATGGGGACGCGCTGTACCGCGCGCCTGCTGCCGGGATGATTCGAACATAAGCCGCGCCGCCCAAAGGGCGGCGCGGCGATGTTCTATACGACTTTCCGGGTAGTGAGGGTTACGCCCCGCGCGCCGCGGCGTTCGCGCTCCCGGCGCCCGCCGATGGTCCACCAGTCAAGCAGCAGAATGATGCCAATCAGTACGATGATGCCGATGAGTCCCAGCCAGATCATATGCGCCCTCCTCTCGACTTGGGTCGGTCGGATGCTCTTTTCTCTGACTGTAGCATAGCATAGCCGTCGGAAATTTACAATGGATTTACCATAAACCATCAATTTGTTCCGTTTTTGCGGGGTTCGACTTTTTTGTTCCGGCAAGCGCAAGATCGAAACGGCGCGCGCGACTGCGAAAACCGCGCGAACGCTCAATTCTTCGGCTTACGGCCGATGGAAGCGCCGTAATTGAACAGCAGCACGCCCAGGAGGATCACTGCGCCGCCGGCCAGCGTGCCGCGGTCCGGAACCTCGTTTGCCATCAAAAAGCCCAGAACCGACGCCAAAAGCGGCGTTACGAACATGTAGTTGCTGACGGAGGAGGCCTTGTCCGCCCGCGCGAAAGCGTTGGCCCAGGCGACGTAGGCGAAGGCGCTGGAAAATACGCCCAATATCGCCACGTACAAAAGGAGGCGCGGCGGGGCTGTGACAGCCTGCCTGGCCCCTTGGGGCGCGAATACTGCAAGCATGGCCGTACCCGCCAGTACGCTGTAGGCGGAGGCTTGGAGCCCGGAATAGATTCTGGTCAGCCGGCGCTGCAAAAGGTTGTAGACGCTCAGAAGCACCACGGCGCCCAGAAGGTAGAGAAGTCCCGCGTTCACCGAGAACACGCCGTCCCTCAGCATCAGGAATGCCACGCCGCCAAATTCCACCGCCATCGCGATCCATTGATGAGGGCGGAGCGTTTCACCGTGGATGACGCGGGCCATCAATGCTGTCAAAACCGGCACCGTCGCCATCACCACGCTGCCGGTGGCGGAAGAAACCGTTTCGCATCCTTTATTGAACACAATCATATAGAGGAAAAAGCCCGTGGCGCCGCTGAGGGCGAACCACTTCCAGTCCGCTCGCCGGGGCAGGGGGATTCGCTTGATCAACAGCACTCCAACGAGCACCAGGGATGCTGCGAAATAGCGGAGAAACCCAAGCGGAAACGCTGTGAAGTGCTGAAGCGAAATCCTCGTCAACACGAAGGCCATCGACCAGAAGAGGATTGTCGTGATTGCCCAGGGATGATGGCTGTCCTTGAATCGCATGCGTTCATCCGCTTTCGGGCCCGGCGTGCCGGACGGATTTTCCACCCATTATAACGGTTGTTCCGCCGGATATCAAGAAAAAAACGCGAGTGCGCCTCCGGGCGTCGGCTTTTCGGTTCCGCCTGCGCGCAATCCGGGATTTCAGCGCGCCGCAAACGCGGAGAGCGCCGATTCCAGGGATTGCGCGAAGCGCACGGTGTTGCCGCGGTTGGATTCCCGGATGAAGTCCCGGAGGCTTCGACTGGAGACGTTTGAGAAATCCCCGATGATCGCCAGGCGCATGTGGTAGTTGGAGAACTTTTGCAGCATTTCTCCCGCGATCCCCGTCTTCAGGTCAAAGAACGCCTGGCCCAGGCTTTCTGCGTAGGCGGCCATCGCGCTTGCACCCAGATAGCCCGCGGTGGCCATCGCATCCAGAAGCTGCTGCGGGTCTGTGACGCGCGTCCAGCGGTCGATGATCATGGCGTTGAGCCCGTCCTGCCTGGCTGGAATCAGCGGCTGCGGTTCCGCCAGGAACGGCAGCGCGATTTCCGCAATGTTTGTGATGACGTGGCCTTGATTGGGCAACAGGCACACCTCGGCTTGAGGGAGGAGTGATCCGACGCGCGCCGCGGCCGCCCGCGCGTCCATCGTGACGTCGCGCTCTGCAAACGCAAAGAGCGCGGGCATGGCGATCCCCTTGAGCGCCGCGTCCGAAAACACCGGCAGCGCGCAAGTCATCGGCAGGAAGCTCTCGCCGATCAGCCGGAGAAACTCGGCCACCGGTTCGGGCATCGCCGCGCCCTCGGTGACGGCGTCGTTCAATTCCGAACGCCCGCCCGCGTCCTCCACGTGCGTCGCCAGCGATTCGGCCTGAAACAGCCCGCTGGGCGGCACCACACCGGCCGGCACGAACGCCGCGATCTTTGCGACGCGCTCTGGGTGGCTTGCGGCATATTTCAGCGCCAACCAGCCGCCGAAGGAGTTGCCAATCAGCGCCGCGCGGGCAATGCCCAGCGTGCGCAGCGTGCCGTCCAGCCAGGAGATGCAGTTGTCCGACTCGAAGTCGAACCGATTCTCGTCACTCATGCCCGCCTCGCCGGGAATGTCCAGCGACAATACCCGGAAGCGTGAAGCCAGCGAAAGAATGTCGCCAAGCCAGAAGGCGCTGTTGCCGCAGGAACCGTGCAGAAGCACCACAGGCGACGCGTCCTTCGGGCCCGCCTCCAATAGAAACGTCCTGCCCTGCGACGTATCGATATACTGTCGCTCCACCGGAAACCGGGAAAGAATCCCCTCATACATGGCGCGGACTTTCTCCCGCCCTTCCGCCGTCCTGAAAACGCTCATGGAATCTCCTCCGTCTCTCCATTGGTCAAGGCCGCGATAAACTCCAGCATTGCCTGCGTAAAAGACAGTTCTCCCCACAGCGCGACGCGGACCGCCCGTTCCGGCTCGATAAACTGTGCGGTCAGCGTCGATCTTCCGTACTCCGGTGGCTTGGCGTTGAGCACCGCGGTCAGCGTGTTGACGATGCGAATCGCCTCGTCACGCGAGGGAACTGGAATGTCCGCGACCGAGGATACGGAAATCCGCCTTTGCTTCGGCTCCGCCGGTTTTTCCCGCCCCTGCTTTTCCGTAAAAGCGGAAAGCTCGTTCCCGGAGACCCGCCAGCGCCCGCCAATCCGGATTGCGGGGAGGATGCCCTGACGCATGTAGCGCTGGATCGTCTTGACGTGCATGCCGAGCATTTCCGCGACCTGCTCGGGACTAAAATAGGACTCATCCATTTCTAAATGCTCCTTAAAATATCTTATAAAGGAATAATAAGGAGTAATTGGCGCGTTGTCAAGCGTGAAAACGCCTTGCAATGTTCTCCCGTGTAAATTTTACGGAGAAAGGCTTGACGCGCTGATCATACTGTATATAATGTGTATGAACAGTAAGAGCGTGAGAGGAGGCGTAACCGCTGAACATTATCCTGTCCAACACGTCGGATTTGCCGATCTACCAGCAGATCGTCGACCAGATGCGCGGGGCGATCCTGCGGGGGGAATTGACAGAGGGGGCTCTGCTGCCCTCCATTCGGGCGCTGGCCAGAGATCTCCGCATCAGCGTCATCACCACGGCGCGCGCCTACGACGAACTGGAGCGCGAGGGCTACATTGCCAGCGTCGCGGGCAAGGGCTCCTTTGTCGCGCCCAGGAGCAAGGAGCTTCTGCGGGAATCCCGGCTAGGCATGGTCGAGGAGAAGCTCGTGGAGGCGGTACGCCTGGCGGTGGCGCTGGACATTGAACGGCAAGAGGTCGAGCACCTTTTAGACCTGATCTATAAGGAGGATGTCAAGTGACGTTGCTGGAAATCCGGAACATTCAAAAACGGTATGGGAGCTTTGAGCTCAAAAATCTCAGCCTCCGTCTGGAGGAAGGGCAGATCATGGGCTTCATCGGCCCCAACGGAGCGGGCAAATCCACAACCATCAAGGCCGTGCTGAACCAGATCCGCTTGGATGCTGGAGAAATCCAGTTGTGGGGGAAGGATCACATCCAATATGAGACTGAGCTGAAAAACCGGATCGGGGTGGTGCTGGACGAGGGGCATTTCTACGGCCATCTGAGCCTTGAGCGCATGAAAAACATGATCGCGCCCTTCTACAGCGCGTGGGATGAGCGCGAGTACAGGCGCTACATCGCCATATTCCGCCTGGAGCAGGGCAAAAAGATCTCCGAACTCTCGAAGGGCATGCGGATGAAATATGCCATCGCGCTGTCCCTTTCCCACAAGGCGGATCTTCTGATCATGGACGAGCCGACATCCGGCCTCGACCCGCTGGTGCGGGAGGAATTGCTCGAACTCCTTCGGCGCGTGATTGAGGACGAACGAAAATCAGTTTTCTTTTCAACCCACATCACATCCGATCTGGACAAGGTTGCCGACCGGATCGCGCTCCTCCACAACGGAAGGCTGCTTTTCGACCGGCCCAAGGACGAACTGCTGGACGGGCATGCCATTGTGAAGGGCCCGGGATCGCTCTTAACGCAGGCGGCCCGCGCGCTGTTCGTCGGTGTACGGGAGGGGGAGTACGGCTTCGACGCGCTGACGGCCGACCGCGCCGCGGCGAAGAGGCTTCTGGGCGAACAGGTTATTTTCGAACGGCCGACGGTCGAAGACCTGATGCTCCACTATGTGAGGAGGGAAGACGGACATGTTCTGGCTGGTTAAAAAAGAGCTCACCGCGAACATAAAATATGTGCTCATTGGATTTGCCATCTTTGTGGCGTACGCTTTTATCTTCTCGGTCAACGGCGCGGGTCTTTTCATGCTGTGCGTGACCATCAGCGTCTACGCGCTCTTCTCCACCAACCTGGTGCTTGATGAACGCTACAAAATTGACCTTTTAATGACGACGCTGCCCATCCGGCGGCGCGACATGGTGATGAGCAAATATCTGCTTTTGCTGCTCCTTTTCGCGGCTTGCATTCTCTTGTACCTGCTGCTTTGGGCGCTGACGAGGGCGGCGGGCTTCGATCGGATTCCGGCGCTTACATTTTCCGCGGCGGCGATGGGACTTTTCGCGGCAAGCGTTTACATCGGCGTCACGCTTCCGCTGGCCTACCGCTTCGGCGCGCAATCCACGCGGTATGTGGCGCTCCTGCTCTTCTTCGTGGTTTTTGCGTTGAGCGGCCTGGTTCCCGAGGGGGCGCTCAGCGTTTCGGAAGCCGGATTCACGGACGGGCAGGTCGGCGGCGTGTTTCTCGCAGGCGCGCTGATCGCGAACGCCGCTTCGTTTTTCACCGCCAACGCGATCTATGCTAGGAAGGACCTGTAACGCTTCGGCCCGGCTGCGCGCTGTCAGAACGCAACATGCGCGGCGGTTGAGCGCCACATGCGGTGGACTGATTTCGGCAAAGGCACAAGATATGCTGTCGAGTTGCATAATTGTGACACAAATGTAACAAAAATTGATTGTCAACGAGGCGCACACGTGCTATAATCTCTCGGAACGGGCTCTTTAAGGGCGGTACATTGATGCCGACAAGATGCTCATAGGGCGGGTGTATGCCCGCGTGTGCCAATCTTGTCTGCCGCCATGCGTGCAGGCATTTTTTTGTGGGGTGATTTTCATGCGCTTCAAGGCATGCCTGGCGGACGCGCAGAAGATCGACCGCGCGCTGATGCGCCTGTCGCACCAGCTTCTGGATAAAAACGGCGGCGCGGACATGTGTCTGGTGGGCATTCGGACCCGAGGCGTTCCGCTCTCCCGGCGGCTCGCGGCCAACCTCAGGGCGCTGACGGGGCGGGAAGTGGATGTAGGCGCGCTGGACATCACGCTCTACCGGGACGACCTTTCCGAGATCGGCGATTCCGCCCGCCTGAACGGAACCGACGTGTCCTTTCCCGTGGCAAAGCGCCGCGTAGTGTTGGTGGACGATGTGATGTACACCGGCCGCACCGCGCGCGCCGCGATGGACGCCGTGGTGCAGCTGGGGCGGCCCGCATCCATCCAACTGCTGGTGCTGGTGGACCGCGGCCACCGGGAGCTGCCCATCCGCGCGGATTTTGTGGGTTTCAACGTGCCGACCACCCGGGAGGAGCTGGTGCATGTCCGCCTCGAGGAGACGGACGGTGGCGACGAAATCCAGCTGATGGAAAAGCCGTAAATACGCCGAAAACGCCAGAGACGGCGTTTCGTATAGAGGAGGAGTTTTGACATGGTAAATCAGAATCAGACGATCGGTTATTTGCCGGACGAGCGACCGCCGGTATGGAAGCTGCTGCTCTACGCGCTGCAGCAAGTGGTTGTCATGTTCCCGGCGACGATCGCCGTGGCGCTTTTAACCGGCTTCCACGTATCCACCACGATCTTCGCCAGCGGCCTAGCCACCATCTGCTTTGTCCTGATTACCGGTCGCCAGCTTCCCCTCTATTACGGCTCCAGCTTTTCCTACCTGTCTGCGATCCTGGCGCTGATGGCGCAGAAGGAAATCGCCGCTCTCTCGCTGAACGACAAGATCGCCACCGCTCAGTTCGGCATCGTGATGTCGGGCTTTGTGTCCATCGCGGCGGGCTTCCTGGTTAAACTCTCCGGCAAGCAAGTGATTGACAAGATCCTGCCCGCCTCCGTCACCGGCCCCATCGCCATGGTGATCGGCCTGACGCTGGCCGGAAACGCGCTGGGCGACGCCGCCAGCTTCGGCGCCAACGCGATCCCCGTGGGGTTCGAGATGACCGCGGCCAACCTGGCCTGGGTGGTTTCGCTCACCACGCTGCTGGCTACGATCCTCTTCTCCCGATACCTGAAGGGCTTTCTGAGCCAGCTGCCGCTGCTATTGGGCCCGATTGTGGGCTGCCTCGTGGCGTATGCGGTTGGCCAAGCCTCCGGGCTCGATTTCTTCCGCCACCTCTCACCGGAGTCCACCGGCGGCGGATTGTTCGCGCTACCCATCTTCACGCTGCCCAAGCCCTCCTGGATGGCCGTGGCCGCGATCATGCCCATCGCCATCGCGACGATCCCCGAATCCACCGCCCATGTGTTCCAGCTGGATATCTATGTAAATGACCTGGCCCGCAAGAAAGGCTCGAGCAAGATCTACAACATCGCGGACAAGCTGGGCCTCAACCTGATCGGTGACGGCATCGGCGACATGGTGGCCGGCTTCATCGGCGGACCCGCCGGCACCAACTACGGCGAGAACATCTCCGCCATGGCCATCACCAAGGTATTCTCCACGTCGGTCCTCATCGGCGCGGCGATCATCGCCATGATCATCTCCTGCTTCACGCCGCTGATCGACGCCATCTACGCCATCCCGACCCCGGTCATCGGCGGTCTGGAAGTGTACCTCTTCGGAGCCATCGCGGCCCAGGGCATCGCGATCATGATCGAGAAGAAGACCGACATGTTCTCCTCCAAGAATATCGCCGTCATCGCCTGCATCATGGTCATCGCCATCGGCGGCCAGTACAAATTTGGCGGCACGATCCCGTTCTTCGGCATCAACGTGCCCTGCATCGCCGGCGCGGCGGTCTTCGGGATCCTGCTGAACCTGCTGCTCTCCATCGGCGAAAAGCGCGAAGCGCAGCAATAGCGCACCGTCCGGCAAAGCCGGATCAAAGGTTTCGTTCGCGCCCCGCGGTACCGCGGGGCGCGCTTTTTGTGTCGCTTTCCGGGAACCGTATGCGCGGCGCGCGCATACGCTGCGAGTGAAGGCCCATGCACCCATCCGGGATGAGCGAGTGTGAGAAACATGGAGTACCGGTATGCCCGGCTGGATGCCGGACACGTTGAAGAAATTTTGAAGCTGCAGGAAAGATGCTGGGAACACGACCAGGGACTCTTCATCATGAGCAGCCGCGCGCTGATTGAACGTGCCTTTCAGTTTGAAAACTACGCCTTCGGAGCGTTCGACGGCGGCACACTGGTGGGATTTGTCACGTTTTCCGTCCCCGGCAGGAAGGCGAGGATGAACCTCGGCAGACACTTTGGCTTTTCCGACGACATGCTGGACCGGGTCGCCCACGCCAACACGATGGTGATCTCGCCAAATCACAGGCGGCGCGGCATCGGCAGCCGTCTATTCCGGCTGGCGATGGAGGCGCTGCCCGAGCGGGTTGAATATGTGATGACGACCACAAGGGCGGAGAACACGCTGGCCCGTCAATTGCTGGAGAGCAAAGGGTTAGAACTCGCCAAAACCGTTGATATCGGCGGGCAAGAGCGCCTGATCTACGTGCTGAGAAGAATGTAGAAGGCCGCAATCGACAGGACAAAGCGCGCGTTTGCGCGCTTTGCGCATTTTCCGGCGGGCGCAAGGGAAAGATCATACGGAGAAGGCGGAATGGAGGGAGCGCATGCGCAGGGATCGGCGGGCGGTTCTTATTCTGGCGGTGCTGCTTATGGCACTGGCCGTGCCGGCGTTGATCCGCTACCTTTCTTTGACGCCGCCCGAGCCGCCTGCGTCGCCCTCGCCATCTCCGCAGCCAACGGCCGAAGCTTCGCCCTCCGCTGCGCCATCCGCAACGCCCACGCCTGTCCCCAGCCTCACGCCTGCGCCGCTCACGGCCGAGGGCTTTGAGCTACCGGTCGAAGGGGCCTCCGGGTACGCCAGCGCGCCGCTGAAGCTGCGCGAACGGCCCGACGCCGCCTCCAAAGCCGTGGCGCAGCTGGCGGCGGGCGCGCCGTTTGCGATCACGGGCATGTCCGGAGGCTGGCTCGGCGTCCGGACGGAGAACGCCTCCGGATGGCTCGACGGAAAGTACTGCCTCGTCAACCTGCCGGACGTCGTACCCTCCATTGTCTATGACGCAACCAATACCTATGCCTCCGTGGTCCGTTCTTCCGGGATGGCGCTGCCCGGTGTCACCGGCAAGGCGCTCTACCCCGGCAAGCAGGAAAACACCAGGTTGGGAGGAAAGCAGTTCATCATGCCGGTGCTTTACACCATGGCGAAGAAGGTCTACGCAGCGCAGCGGATGGCGCTTGAAAACGGCGAGACGCTGGTCCTCTATGAGGCGTACCGGCCTTACGACGTGCAGATGACCATCGTGCGCGCGCTGGTAAAGCTGGCGGATGAAAACCCGGCCGTGATGAAGGGCATCTCCACCGCCCCTTGGACGCTTTCGTGGTTTGCGTCGACGCGGCTGTCAAACCATCAGCGGGGCGGAGCCATCGATGTGAGCCTTGCGAAGACGACAAGAACCACCCAGGCGGTTTCCGGGGCCTATGGCTACACCCGCGTAACGGAGGCCCGGCGGTACGAAATGCCCACGCCCATCCAGGAACTGAGCCGGGCCTCCGCCGCATTTACCGCGCCGGTCAACTCCAAATCTCGCACCGCCTGGCGGCAGGCGGCCCCCGCGCCCGCGATGAACGATGCCGCGCTCAGACTGCAATCCTACTGTACAAAGGCCGGATTGACGCCGTTGGCTTCGGAATGGTGGCACTTCAACGATCTGGATGCGCTGGAGGCGGCCAGCGGCAACCCCGGCACAGGGCGCTTCACGCTGACAAGGTGTCTGAGCGTTCCGCCGGGGAAGTGAAAGGGGCGCTTCATGAAATGAAGCGCCCCTTTGAAGGCAAATCTTTTATCCGCAAAACTCGTTTACGGTCTCCCGCGCCACCTTGCCCCAGGCGTGGAGACGCTCGGGCTTGAAGCGCAGTGTGGAGATATCCTTCATCACCAGCTCGATGGCGCAGCCCTTCGTGGCTTTTAAAATGTCCAGGATGGCTCGCCGCGCTTCGCCTTCGTCGAAGGAATCCCCGGCGAACACGGCGGGAGAGGGCTTGCAGCTCATCACGTATTTTCCGCGGCAGCGCTCCGCCGCCGCTTCGAAGTTGTTCCACGGGCTCATGGACACCTTGCGGAGGTTGGGAATCCTGTCCATCAGATCCATCTTTCCGTAGAGAGGTTCGCAACAGCCGTAATAGGCGAGGCCGAACTGCCTCAGCCAGTCCATCTCGTACTGAAGCGAGAACTGCCAGTGCATGGCCGGGCTCACGGAGGAGAAGATTTGAGCATTGCCGCAGCCCCACATCTGATCCGTGGGGCATGCGAGGGGATGCGCCTCCTGCGCATCCAGCGCGGAAACCAGGCCGTAGCCGCCGGAACCCACCCGAACGGGAGCATTGTTGCTGGCCCAGATGCCGAGACCCCGGTATTTCTCCATGCGCTTCATCGCCATGTCCACGTACCGCCGCACCACCGCTTCGACGAATTCCGGCTCGTCATAGAGATTGACGAAGGTCTGGTCGACACCCATCACGCGGATCAGGTAATCCCAAGGCGTAAACCAAAGCCCTCGGGCGCCCACTGTGACAACCGGCAGGATGCCGGAAAAGATTTCGCTCAGCAGCTCGCCGTACTGGGCGGTGCGCTCCGCGTCCACCACCACATCCGGTTCGCGAATCTTTTCCACATCGTCCATGGTTGCGATCAGCACGTGGAAATGGCGGGATACGATTTCACTGTTGAACTGGGTGGAGCGGACGTCCACCACCTCGTCGATGCCAAAGCCGCTGTCGTACACCACCAGCGGGTTTTCGATGAAGGGCTCCACAATCTGATCCGAGAGCGCGTGATCCGCGACGTAGAGCTCTTTTGTCATAAGGTCCTCCAGCTCACGCGCGAAGGGATGGGCGCAATGGAGCGCGAGGGCGGGGTCATCGATTTCCGTCCAGCAGATCTCGTCCACGAAAATCGGCGGGCGGATCATATGGAGGTCGTTGGCGGCGCGCCAGATCTTCCGTCGCTCGTCCATGACCGGCTGTGCCGCATATTCCATCTTGCGCCGGCCCAGCGCGCGGAGGCGTTCGATATCACTTCCCGGCAGCGCCAGATCGGACTCCGGCAGGCGGCCAATGGACAGCCTGTCCGGGAAATCCAGGCCGAACCGGTCCCGGAGGTTGAGATAGCGGCTCAAGGGTACGGCCCTCCTTTTCGGTGCGTCAAGTCCGGGCGGTATCGAGCGCCTTCAACTCCCGCTCAATGCGGTTTAGGTCCAGCGGGTATTTTCCGTATTCGCGCACGACTTCCAGCATGTAGGCGTAGCTCTCCGGCGCCACATCGGAGGAGACGGAGTGATCGCTCTGGGCGACCCAGCGGCCGTCGACCGCGCCCAGCATCTTGTGCAGTACCTCTCGCTTGATGCGGTTCCTGTCCCCGGATTCCATCTCACGCACGTCGATGTTGCCCACGAAGCCCAGCCGGTAGCCAAAGCGCTGCCGGAGTTCCACGATGTCCAGGTGGCTCTTGCATTCCAGGGGGTTATAGGAATCAAGGCCGATGCCGATGAAATCCTCGTAGATGGCGGTGGCGTTGCCGCAGCCGTGGTAGACCACCATCAGCCCCGCTTCGTGGCAGATGTCGATCAGCCGCTTCGTGATGGGCTTGAAGAAGGTGCGCCACAGGCTCGGGCTGAAGAGCATGCCATTGACGTAGGCTACGTCGCCCCAGATATACATGCCGCGGAGCTTGCCCTGGCCGTATTCGATCTGCGCGCGGGTGAAGTCGCAAAGGAAGTCGCCGATGCGCGCCACAAAATCGCCGAAAAGCTCCGGCTCCTCCAGCGGCCAGGTCAGCGAGTTCACGGTGCCGATGCAGCGCCACAGGTATTCGTAGGCCTCGCACACGGAACCGAAGAGCACCGTGTCGTTCTCGTACTTTTTCAGCCGCTCGGTCCATGCCGGAATGTTGCGGTTGATCGCGTCGCCCAGGCCGTTGATCTGATCGTCGCCACCCATGGTGAAGCGGCGCGCGTCGCGGGGATTCTGAAATTCGAAGGCTTCCATTTCCTCCGGCTCGTTGACCGAGAAGGCGTCGAAGTGGGGCATCGGCGCGGTGCCGCTTCTGCGGATGGTGGCGCCGAAGCCGGTCTTGAGCTTTATGTTGACGCCATCGTCCTCCAGCACCTCGAAAGACTGAATCTTCGGGTCCATATTGGGGGTGACGATCACGTAGTCCAGATCGTGGAACAGGTAGGGATCGAAGTCGGAACCGCGAAGGGCGCGCTCGCGGAGCAGGTATCCGGTCCAGAAATTGTCGCCCACCGGGATCCTGTCGGGCAGGCCCGTCCCCCGGACGGCCTTTTCCAGCCGGTCGAGCTTGGCGGCAACCTTATCATTCATGATGGTTCCTCCTACATTCAGCGGTCGTTGTAAGCATTATAAACGGGCGGGGGCACGGCGCGTGACACAATAATCTTAACAAATGTTTGGATTTTTTATCATTGCGCGGCGGGGGACGGCGCGCTTACGCCCGAGGCCGGCAGCCTGAGGATGGCCACCGTGCCAAGATTCTCCGCGCTGACGAAACCGAGGCCGTAATTCCCCGGGCAGTACAGCTGAATGCGCTCGTTGATGTTTTTGACGCCTACGCCGCCCAGCATCTTGTCCGATACGCGTTCGGCTGTCAGGATGCGGGATAGATCCGCCTCGCCGATGCCCGCGCCGTCGTCCATCACCATCAGCGCGAGCTCGTCCCCGTCCAAAAAGCCCAGTACTTTCAAAAGACACTTCTTGCGGGTGGGCTTGATGCCGTGGTAAATGGCGTTTTCCACCAGAGGCTGTAAAATCAGCTTAGGCACGCGAATCATCTGGCACGCCTCGTCCAGCGAGATTTCATATTCGAACTTGGAATCGTAGCGCATCTTTTGGATCTTGAGGTACTGGGTCACATGTTCGAATTCCTGTTTGAGGGGCACGACGTCCTCGCCGCCGCCCAACATAAGCCGGAAAAGTTTGGCCAGCGCGTCCGCCATCGCCGCCGCCACCTGTGGCCGGTAATTGCTCATCCAGACGATGGAATCCAGCGTGTTGTACAGGAAGTGGGGGGTAATCTGGGATTGCAGCGCGTCCAGTTCCGCCTTGCGCTTGGCTTTTTCAGTCTCCATGATCCGCCGCATCAGCCGCAGGTTGTGGTCGATCATCGCGTTGAATCCCCCGGCCAGCTCGCCGATTTCGTTTTTCGGCGTGTCGTCGGCGCGCACGTCGAAATCGCCTTTCTGTACGCGGCCCATGAGTTTGCGGAGCCTGTCCAGCGGGCGGAAAACGCGCCGTGACAGAAGCAGCGACAGAACGAGTGCGATCACGGCGGAGGCCAGCGCGCCAAAGAGAATCTGTTGGGTTTGAGCGCGGTCGGCCGCGCCGGTGATGAGGGCGCGGGGCATGGCGTAGATCACGCGGTAGCCGGGCGCTTCGATGGCGGCAGAGAGCACCAGCCGGTCGCCATAGGCAAAGGAGGCTTCTCCGGACAGCGCCAGGCGCTTGATCTCGTCGTCCGGCAAAGGGGTTGGGATGCGCTGCGCACCCTGGTAGGCCGGATCGGGATGGTAGACGTAGTTACCCGCCGCGTCGGCGATGAATATGTAGCCGCCCTCCAGCGTGCCCGCGCCGCCGCAGATCTCGGCCAGCGTGTCGGTGGAGAGGTTGATCAAGATCGCGCCCAGCGGCTTCGCGCCGCGGGAGATGATGATGGGGTGGGTCAGCGAAATGACGCTCTGGGCGCGCCCGTAGACGTCGGTGATCTGGTGAGGTGGCAGAAACACGCTGTTTCCACCGCTATTCAGGGCCGCGCTATACCAGGAGAGCCAATCCTCCGTTGCCTGGCCTGTGGAAAACTGATTCGAAGCGGTATCCGCCAGCGAGCCGTTCTGCCCTACGATGGTGATGGAGGTGATCTCCGGGCGCAGGCGGCTGAGGTCTGTCAGAATAGCGCGCACCTGTTGAGAATTTTCATAGTACTGCGACTGATTGCGCCGGAAATCCGTGTCGTTGACAAGCATGCGCAGAACCGAAGACTGCACGTTCGAGAGCGCGGCCAGCTTCTCCATGTCGTCCAGATAGTATTCGAGGTTGCGGATCACCTGGGTGAGCATCGCGGCCGCGTCCCGCTCGGCCCGGTCCACCAGCGCGCGCTTGGTGGATCCGCCCGCCATCAGCGCGATGAGAAAGCAGATGAGAAAAACGCCCGCAAAGGAGAGGGCGGTCATCTGGGTGCGAAGCTGCGTTGCTTTTTTACGCATGGCGTTCCCCTCGGGCCGGGTTTGCGCGCGAATGGCCGCGGTGTTTTCAGCGCGTGTCAGCGGTGCTGCGCGCGGTATTCGGTGGGCGTGAGTCCGGTGAATTTTTTGAAGCAGACGGAGAAGTACTGAGGGTCGCCGTAGCCGGTTTCGGCCGCGACTTCGTAGGTGCGCTTGGCGGTGTCCCGAAGCAGTTCCTTGGCCTTTTCCAGCCGCAGGTTGATCAGATAATCGATGAAGGTGACCCCCAGTTTCTTTTTAAAGAGGATGCTCAGGTAGGTTGGGCTTACGAACACATGGGCAGCGGCGGCGTTCAGCGACATGTCCTGATCCGCGTAGTGCCGGGCGATATAGGCGCAGGCGCCCTCGATCAGCTGGTTGCCGCAGGTGGACCGGGCCTCCTCGATCAGGCGGTGGGCTTCGGTTAGCTGATCCAGCACGATATCCCGGCAGTCATCCAGCGACTGCGCGGCGAAAGCGCGGCGGTAGGCCTCGTCGGCGCGGGCAGGATCGGCCTTGCCGGCTTCCGTCAGGAGTTTGAAGGCGCCGTTTAAAAGGTCGATGGTGAGCACCCGGAGGTTCTCCACGGAGAGGATGCCCGCCGAACGCAGCGTTTCAAAGAACCGGACGACGCCCTCTTCAAGTTCCGTGCCTGATCCCTGCTTGAGGCGGGTCAGGAGTTCCTTGGATTCGTCGAAGGGGTAGAGCCGCGCCTCCTCCCGGCGCTCAAAGGCGTCGTAGGTGTTGTAGCGTCCCAGCGTCGCTCGGCTTCTGAGCGCCTGACGCGCGCTGAGGTAGGAGCGGTTCAGCTCGCTCAATTCGTCTACGGGTTCGCCGATGGCCGCGGTGGTGGCAAGGTCCAGCTGCTCGTAGAGCTCGCCCCGGATCAGTTCGATCAGCGCAGCGACGAATGCGCGCTCTTTTTCTTTATACTTGGTTCGTGCGCAGTAGATCAGCGCCGCACCGCCCCGGTTCAGTTCAAAAACCGCTGCGTCGGTCTTGGCCTCGGACTTGACGATGTCCAGCGCGGCGCATTCGATGAGCGCGCCGTCCCGCGCCGCGCCCTTTTCGGGCTCAAAGTCGATCAGGCACACGGTGAAGCTTTCGCCCGAAAGCGGCGTCCCCACGAAGCGCAGCATGTCCTCGGCTTCCGCCTGGGAAAGTTCCCGTTCCAGCAGTTGATTGAGCAGCTTCTGGCGCATCAGCGGCATGGCCTGGTCCAGTTGCAGCCGCATGCGGCTCATCTGATGCTCGCGCACGCGGGCGGCATCCACCTGCCGCTCCAGCCGCTTCACCGCCTTCACCAGGTCTTCCGGCGGCACGGGCTTTTGCAGGTATTCACGCACGCCCAGCTTCAGCGCCTCCTGCGCGTAGGCGAATTCGTCATGCCCGCTCAGAATCGCCACCATTGTGCCGGGCAACGCCTCCTTGAGCTTCGCGGACAGCTGCAGCCCATCCATGAAGGGCATGCGGATGTCGGTCAGAACAATGTCGGGCTTGAATTCAAGCGCGAGGGCAAAGGCCTGCTCGCCGTCCTCGGCGCCGCGGGCTTCGTAGCCCAGGCCCGCCCAGTCGACGCCGGCCAGCAGCGCCTCCCGGAGCATATCCTCATCTTCGACAATCAGCAGTTTGTACATTGCTTTCCCCTCCTGGAGTCTGCCAAGAATCTTATCAGATTTCGCGCGTTTCGTAAACCGCGGCGCGGCGCCGCGACGCGAAGTGTTAAAAAATTCAGCATAGATGCATAGAAAAATCAACTGTGTCGGCGGCGGTCAGGCTCTATAATGGTAAAGGATTCGTAATCCCGGAGGGAGGAATGCGCGATGAGCCGGACGACGCCCTGCGACGAGGCGCTGCGCATGGAAGGGGTCTCCAAGTCTTTTCCCGGCACGCTGGCGGTGGATCACGTGGATTTTGACGTGCTCGCCGGCGAGGTGCACGCGCTGGTGGGCGAAAACGGCGCGGGAAAATCCACGCTGATGAAGCTCTTGGCAGGCTCGTTTTCAGACTATACCGGAAAGGTCTTTATTCGCGGAAACGAAGTGACGCTGCACACCCCGGCCCAGTCCAAAGCCCGCGGTGTGGGCATGGTCTACCAGGAGCTTTCGCTGGCCCGGCCGATTTCCATCGCCGAGAACCTGATGGTGGGAAAGCTCCCCCAAAAAGGCATTTTCATCGACCGCGCGGCGGTCCGCAAGCGGGCGGCGGAACTGCTCGAGCAAGTGGGGCTTTCCTATCTGGACCCGTCGATGCCGGTTTCGGACATCAGCCAGTGCGAGGCACAACTGGTGGAGATCGCGAAAACGCTGGGCGACAACCCGCGCATCCTGGTGATGGACGAGCCCACGTCGGCGCTGTCCAACGAAGAGGTCAAGCGACTGTTCGCCATCATCCATCGTTTGAAGGCCCAGGGCATCGCGATCATCTACATCTCGCACCACCTGCAGGAGGTGTTCGAGATCGCCGACCGCATCACCGTAATGCGAGATGGCAAAAAGCGCGGCACGTATGACGCCGGCCAGACCACGCGCAGCGAAATCGTGGATCTGATGGTGGGCCGCTCGGTCAGCGAATTTTACGGCCGGCGCAGTCCGGATGTCGGCAAGGAGTTGCTCCGGGTCGAGCACCTGAGCCGCTGGGGTTTCTTCCACGATGTGAACTTTACGGTGCGCGAGGGCGAGACGCTGGCCATCTGCGGCCTGGCGGGCGCCGGGCGGACGGAGCTGGCCCGCGCCATCGTGGGCGTGGACGCCTACAACGATGGAATGATCTACCTGCGCGGGAAGCGCGTGCGTTTCAAAAACATGTTTGAGGCGATCCAGTCCGGCGTGGTATACCTGACGGAAAGCCGCAAGTACGACGGCTTGGCTGTGCGTCTGACCGCCGGGGAGAACGCGGTGGCCGCCCACATACCAAGGCTTTCAAAGGGCATCTTCTTCAACCCGTCGATGGGCGCGAAGGACGTCAGGGAACTGATGGAGGCCCTCAGCGTCTATCCGATGGAGCCGGGGCGCCCGGTGACAAACTTCTCCGGCGGCAACCAGCAGAAGATTTTGATGGCCAAGTGGCTGATGACCAGGCCCAGTGTGCTGATCCTTGACGAGCCTACCCGCGGCGTGGACATCGGCGCCAAGGAGATCATCCACAAGGCAGTGGAAAATCTCGCCGCCAGCGGCAGCGCCGTGATCCTGATCACCAGCGACCTGCCGGAAATGGTGGGCCTGAGCGACCGGGCGGTGGTGCTGCGAAACGGCCATGTGATCGGCGAAATCCAGCGGGAAGAAATCAACGAGAGCGCGCTGCTGCTGGCCGCGAACGGGGAGGGAAAGCATGTCCATGAATAGTCAGGCCGCGCCCGCGGACAGCCGCAGGCGCAGCGTAAACCGCCTGACCCTGGCGGTCAACCGGCTGGGCGTATACGTGATCGTGCTGCTGCTCGCGGTCCTTGGCATTCTGCTGGCGCCGGGAAAATTCCTGACGGGGCGAAATCTCATGGCCGTTGTGCAGGCGGTGTCGCTCCTGGGCATCACCTCGGTGGGCATGAGCTTTGTGGTGTTCAGCGCCAACTTCTCCGACATGTCGGCGCCGATGACCATCGCCTTTTCGGGCATGATCTCGGTCACGTTCATCGGCCTGGGTTTCTGGCCGAGCCTTCTGATCGGCATTGCCTGCGGCACGGTGCTGGGCGTAGTCAACGGTCTTGTGATCGGCAAGCTTCGCGCGCACCCGGTCATCTGGACGATGGCGTTCAACTTCGTGCTTTCGGGCATCGTGCGCTGGCTTTACGGCGGCAACCAGATTTACCCGGATGTGATCGCCGGCGATACTCCGGCGGTGGAGGCGTTCTTCGCGATTTCCCGGTCGGATTTTCTGGGCGTCCCCATCATGGTGCTCGTGATGCTCGTGATGTTCCTGATCGGCCAGTACGTCTTGACCCGTACGGCCTTCGGCAACCAGCTGAAGGTGGTAGGTTCCAACTACGAGGCGGCGCGGCTTTCGGGCATCAACATCGTGAAGATCATCGTCACCGTGTTTCTGATCTCATCCTTCTGTGCGGCGGTCACGGGCCTGTTCCTGGCTTCCATCTCCAAGACCGGCGCCTACTACAACGGCGAGGGCTACGACTTCCGCGCGATGACAGCGGTCCTCCTGGGCGGCATGACGCTGGCCGGCGGCAAGGGCGACCTGATCGGCACCTTCGGCGGCGTTCTGACGATGGGGCTTCTGTCCAACATCATGAACCTGGTCGGCGTGTCCACGTTTGAGCAGTATCTGGTGCTGGGCGTGATGTTCCTCGTCATCGTATGGATCAACACCACTTCCGACAGAAAGCTGGGGCGAAGCTGATGGCCGGACACAAGCGGAAGTCCATTCCCAAGCGGATCGACGAGAACCGCGCATACCTTCTGGTCGCGCTGATGATGGTGCTCGGCATCTTCGCGAAGAACTTCTTCACGATGTACAACATGAAGTCGATTCTGGACTCCACCATCCTGTATTCGATGATCGGCATCGGGTTCACCATCTGCATGATCGCGGGGCATATGGACCTGTCGGTCGGCTATATGGCGAATTTGGGCGCGGTGCTGGTGATGGGCATCCATACGCTGCAGAAGATGCCCTGGTCCGTGGCGCTGCCCGTGGCGCTTGTGGCGGGTACGCTGTTCGGCACGCTGAACGGGCTGCTCGTCTCCAAGGGCAAGATCCATTCCTTCATCGTGACGCTGGGCATGCAGTTCGTTCTGAAAGGCATCATGTCCATCTACTGCAACGGCGCGGAAATCGGCGATAAGGGCGACTACGCTTTTGCCGACTTCCTCAACAAGTTCCTGAAACCCTTTCCGCTGACGCCCAAGGTGATTGTGGCGCTGACGGTGGTGATTTTGCTGGCGGTGATCCTGAACAACACGCGCTTCGGGCGGAACGTCTACATCGTGGGCGGCAACCTGGAGACAGCCTGGCTGGGCGGCGTCAACGCCACGGGAACCACGATCGGCGTGTTTGCGATCTCCGGCTTCGTATCGGCGCTTGGCGGCGCGCTGTTCGCCATCGCCCAGTCCTCCGCCGCGCCCAACATGGGTGAAAAAGGGATCGCGCCGCTGATGGTGGCGCTGGCCGCGACGATCATCGGCGGAACCGCCACGGACGGCGGACGCGGCAGCGTGTGGAAGACATTCATCGCGGTGCTGGGCCTGATGGCCATGTTTAACGTCCTGACCGCCCTGGTGGGCAAGTACGAGATTCAGATCCTCTCCAACGGCGTGGTGCTGGCTGCGGTGGTGCTCTACGAAACCACCACGAACTACTTCGCGAGGCGCAAAGTAGGGATCCGCGCGCAGCTGGTCATCGAGCGGGAACAGATGCTCTCCGGCGCCAAATAGCGGGTTTACCCCCTGTGGGTGAATATAATCGATGGAGGGAAACGAAATGAAGAGAGTCCTGTTACTGGCCCTGGCGCTTATGATGGCCCTTGCCCCGGCCGCGATGGCCGCGGTCGATCTGCCCGATCCCACCAGCGTAATGTCCACCGATGGACAGGTGCTGATGCCGGTTCTGACGGTCAAGGACTTCCCCGAGCGCCCCGCCGATCCGTCCGCGCTGGCCGAGGACGATGCGGGCCGCTACTACGACATGGAATACGCCGGCTGGGATGCCGACACCAAGGTCAACATCCCCGCTTCGCCCGCCGACGGCCCCAAGGGCAAGAAGGTGATCCTGATCGTCCACGGCGATCATCCCTGGACCACCGCCTACATCAACGGCGCCAAGAAGGCCTGCGAGTTCTTCGGCATGGAGCTTGAGGCCTGGAGCCCGAACTGGGACGTCAACGTGCAGAACCAGCTGATCGACCAGGCCATCAACGCGCGTCCGGACGCCATCGGCCTGATCCCGCTCAACGCCGAATCCGCCGTGCAGCAGTTCCGCAAGATCAACGAGGCGGGCATCCCGGTGTTCGGCACCAATACGCTCCCGACCTCCGACGCGATGAAGTACATGATCTCCTGGACCGGCCCGGACGACTGGGGCCAGATGCGCCTCCTGGCTGACAAACTGGCCGAAGCCATGGGCAACAAGGGCGGCGTCTGCTACATCACCCACAACGCTGGTACCTCGCCTTACTTTGCCCGCACCTACGGCCCGATCACCGAGTTCAAGAAGATCGCGCCGGACATCAAGACGCTCGACATCCAGACCCCCGGCTTTGACGCCGTGCAGTGCAAGCAGGTTGTGTCCGACTGGATCACCCGCTTCGGCGACGAGCTGAACGCCATCTTCCTCGCGGACGACTCCGCGCAGGCCATCGGCACCATCGACGCCATCAAGGAAGCAGGCCGCAGCGACATCCTCGTCGTGGCTGCCGGCAACTCCAAGCAGGGCATGGACCTTGTGAAGAGCGGCGACCTCTTGGCCATCAACTACCAGACCGCCGAGGGCGACGGCGCCGCCGTGTGCTACTCGATGGCCAAGTGGTTTGCCGGACAGGAAGTGCCCGCCATCGGCTACCTGGCGCAGGACATCATCACCAAGGACAATGTGGACGGCTTCTATCCGCCGCAGTGGTAATAGCGCGCAAGCGCGCGCAAATGAAATCTGCCGAAGCAGCTTTCATTTGCCGGGAAACGGCGCAGGCCCTGTGAGCCGAAGGCTCACGGGCGGGACCGTGCACGAAGCGGAAAGCAACCTGCGGCCGTACGCGCCGCCCTCCGGTTGCCTTGAATGAATCGGGGCGCGGCCCCCGAGCCCCCAGGGAATTCAGACTGTGACGCTTCACATCCATCATTCTTTGCCCCGCGTCCGTATCGGGCGCGGGGCATTGGTAAGGAGGGCTTTGTGGGTAAGGTTCAGAGGTTTGGGTCGGTAATCGGCGTGAGGCCCGAGAAGCTGGAATATTACAGGAAGCTTCACGCGGCGCCGTGGCCCGAGATCAATGCCATGATCAAGGAATGCAATATCCGGAACTATTCGATCTATTACAAGGACGGGCTCCTCTTCAGCTACTACGAGTACGTGGGGGATGACTACGAGGCCGACATGGCCAAAATGGCCGCCGATCCCAAGACTCAGGCGTGGTGGGCTGAATGCAAACCCTGCCAGCAGCCGCTGGAAACCCGTGCGCCCGGCGAGTGGTGGGCGGACATGCCCGAAGTCTATCACCTGGATTGACGGCCCAACAAGAGCGCGCCCCTTGCCGGACAGCCGGAAAGGGGCGCGCTCTTTATTCGGCCATCAGCGCGCGAAGCTCCTTTTTCGCCGTTCTATCGAGAATTTGCCCGGATAGCTGAACGGTGAAAAATGCGCCGACGGATTCCGCAAGCCCCGGCGCACCGCGCATGCCCGCGAGCGCGCGGCATGCGTCCATGAGGATCAGCTTGCGCATGGTCTCCCGCACGTCCATCGGGTTCAGGTCCATCAGCGCGGCGGCGATGCGCGGCGTGGCTTCAGGGACCGCCTGGCAGATTTTTCCCAGCGCCGCGATCGCCTGACGGGCGGTGACGGGCTTTTCATCGCGGATCAGGCTCAACGCGTCGTCCAGACACACCTCGAGCGCGCCCGCGCCCGCCCAGCGGGCGTTTTCCGCCAGCAACAGGATTCCGATGGAGCGCCGGTAGGAATTTGCGTCGGAGAGCATCGCGCAAAACTTCGGCCAGTAGGGAAGCGCGTCCGGAACGCGCACGGAGCGGATCAGAAGGAGCTGCAGCGCCTGATAGCGCGGTGCGTCCGCCTTCAGATCCAGAAAACTGACGAGCGCAGCGATGTCCTCCGCGCTCAAAGCCTCAGCCGCCCGCGGCAGGTCTTCTTTGGAGAGCGCCATCATAGACTCGACCGTCATCGTCGCCACCTCCTGAACGCATGATAGCAGAAATCGCGCGGTGCGTAAAGCGCAAGGCCGCCGGAAATCCGGCGGCCTTGCATTCTGAGGTTGCGTTATCCCAGGATGGATTTGAGATCCGCCTCGGCCGTGGTGGTGGGTGCGATTGCAAAGTGTTCCACCAGGTAGGAGAGGATCGCGGGGGATACGAAGGCGGGAAGCGTCGGGCCCAGACGGATGTTCTTCACACCCAGCGCCAGCAGGGTCAATAGGATCGAGACGGCCTTCTGTTCATACCAGGAGAGCACCAGGGTCAGCGGCAGGTCGTTCACGCCGCAACCGAAAGCGTCCGCCAGCGCCACCGCCACCTTGATGGCGGAGAAGGCGTCGTTGCACTGGCCCATGTCCATCAGGCGGGGCAGGCCGGCGACGGTGCCCAGTTCCAGGTCGTTGAACCGGTACTTGCCGCAGGCCAGCGTCAAAACCAGCGTGTCCTTGGGCGTTTTTTCCACAAATTCGGTGTAGTAGTTGCGGCCGGGGCGCGCCCCGTCGCAGCCGCCCACCAGGAAAATGTGGCGGAGCTTGCCAGCCTTGACCGCGTCGATCACCTGACCCGCCGCGCCCAGCACCGTATTCCAACCGAAGCCGGTGGTCACCGTGGCGCCGCCGTTGATGCCTGTCATCGGGTGATCCTCTTTGTAGCCGCCCAGTTCCAGCGCCTTTTGAATCACCGGCTCGAAGTTCTTGTCCTCGCCGATCTTTACAAGGCTCGGGTAGGCCACCAGGCCCGTGGTGAACACGCGGTCGGCATAGCTGGGGCGCACGGGCATCAGGCAGTTGGTGGTGAACAGGAACGCGCCGGGCACGCCGTTAAATTCCTTCTGCTGGTTCTGCCATGCGGTGCCGAAATTGCCCTTCAGGTGCCGGTAGGCTTTGAGCTTCGGGTAGCCGTGGGCGGGTAGCATTTCGCCATGGGTATAGATGTTGACGCCGCGGCCTTCGGTCTGCTGGAGCAGCAGTTCAAGGTCCTTCAGGTCGTGGCCGGAGATGACGACAAACGGCCCCGCTTCGATGGTCAGCGGCACGGTGGTGGGCACCGGCGCGCCATAGGCGGAGGTGTTGGCCTTGTCCAGCAGTTCCATGCACTTGAGGTTGATCTCGCCCGTCTTAAGCACCAGCGGCAGCAGCGCACCCGCGTCGGCATCGGGGCTCCCCACGGCGCGCAGGCCTTCGAAAAAGAAGGCGTTGACGGAGTCATCCTCAAGGCCCAGCGCATGGGCGTGGGCTGCGTAGGCGGCGGTGCCGCGAAGGCCCAGCAGGATCAGCGATTTCAGCGAACGCACATCCTCGTTTTCAGTCCACAGCGACAGCACCCGGGCGTCATTTGCGGGAACCGCGCCGCCCAGCGCGGTGACTTCGCGCGCAACTTCCTCCGTCAGCGCGCGGACGCTCTCACTGTCAAAGCTCACGTTGGTCACGGCGGTAAACAGTCCGTCCACCATCAGCCGCACGGAAGAAGGGCGGGGATTTTCACCGGCAACGACGGCCAGCGCGATCAGCGCGCGGGTCAGGCCGTCCTGATCGAGGGCCACTTCATCCGTCTTGCCGCATACGCCCTGGCTGCCGGTGCAGGCCTTTCCGCCCGCTGTCTGTTCACACTGGAAGCAAAACATGCTCATGATTCTTTCCTCCTAATACTTTTTCCGGTATTTACTTATTCGTCGATGATTTCGCCGTCGGTGGACAGCGTGACGACCTGCCATGGGATGAGTTTGCCGCTGCGCCTCATGGCCTCCATCACCGCGTGGACGATGCCGCCGCAGCAGGGAACCTCCATCCGGACCACGGTCACGCGCCGGATGTCGTTCGCCTTCAGGATTTCGGTCAGCTTGTCGGCGTAGTCGCCGCTGTCCAGCTTCGGGCAGCCGATCAGCGTGACGTGGTTCTTCATGAACCGGCGGTGGAAGTCGGCGTAGGCATAGGCGGTGCAGTCCGCGGCGATAAGAAGGTTCGCGTTTTTGAAGTAAGGCGCGTTGACCGGCGCCAGCTTGATCTGCACCGGCCATTGGTTCAACTGGCTGACAGGCGCGGCGGCGGACGTTTCCGGCGGAACTTCGGCCGTACGGCTGATGCGCTTGGCCATCGAACCCGGACAGCCGCCGTGGGCGTGGGCGGCGCGGGGCGTCGTCTGAACCCTTGCGCTCGCCACCGCCTTGGCGTCGTAGGCGGGTGCTTCCCGCTCCTCAAAAGTGATCGCGCCGGTTGGGCAGGCGGGCAGGCAGTCGCCCAGGCCGTCGCAATAGTCCTCGCGCATCAGCCTCGCCTTGCCGTCCACCATGCCGATGGCGCCTTCATGACAAGCTGCCGCGCACGCGCCGCAGCCATTGCATTTTTCCTCGTCGATTCGAATGATTTTGCGCAACATGTTCGGGCACCTCCTTGACTTTACGGTATCATTTTAGTACAATGACCTCGGGTTGTCTGTTGGAAATCCAACAGGAGGGCGAAAAGTGGAGCGTTTGTTTTCCGGCATCGATGAACGGGAGCTCGCAAGCCTGATGGGCTGCCTGCAGGCGGTCCGGAAGCGGTACAAGAAGGGGGAGACGGTGTTCGCCGCGGGCGACGCTCCGTCCGTAGGGATGATCCAGTCCGGCGCGATGCAGGTGCTGGCCGAAGACCCGATGGGCAACCGCACCATCATCGGCAGGGTAGAGGCGGGGGACCTCTTCGGCGAGGCGTTCGCCTGCGCGGGCGCGGAGCGCATGCCGTTTTCGGTGGAAGCGGTGCTCGACAGCGAAGTACTCCTGATCGACGTGAAGAAGATTCTGGTTACCTGCCCCGCCGCCTGCCCATTCCACACGCGCCTGATCGAAAACCTGATGGCGATTCTGGCGCGGAAAAATATCCTCCTGGGCGCGAAGATCCGCCACCTCTCCCGGCGCACCACACGCGACAAGCTGCTCTCCTACCTTTTGGAGCAGGCGCGGGAGGCGGGTTCCCGCGAATTCGCCATCCCTTTCAACCGGCAGGAGTTGGCGGACTACCTCTGCGTCGACCGGAGCGCCATGTCCTCGGAGCTGTCCAGGCTCAAGGCGGAGGGCCTTCTTGACTACGATCGAAACCGTTTCTCCTTCCTCCGGCGCTCGCGGCCAAAACCGGCCGCCGCAGGAAAACCATCCCCTCAACCAGGAAAGGAGCGCATCCCATGATTTACCGGAAAGAAGACCAGTCCACCGAGCTTCGCGAACACATGCGTGGAGGCAGCGGCTCGGCACAACTGACGGCGCTGGTGCGGGAAATTCCGAAGAACCTTCGGCTCTACAGCCTAATCCGGCTTGCGCCGGGCTCGTCCATCGGCTACCACGTCCATGAAAATGAGACGGAACTTTTCCATTTTATCTCCGGTTCCGGCATGGCGGACGACAATGGCGCGAAGGTCGCCGTTTCCGCCGGGGATACCCTGTCCACCCCGAGCGGCTTCGGCCACTCCGTCGAAAACACCGGCGGCGGGGATCTGGTATTTCTGGCGGCCATCGTGCGTGACTGAAACGCATATCCTTCAAGCGATATTTTGCTCGGCGCGCGGCCATTGTCGCGGGCTGGATTAACGAGAAAAACGCTTGACAGAAACCGGACCGCGCGCTATGCTGATCCTACAAACTGTAATTCATAGAGTTACCGAATGGAGGATAATGACATGCGTAATGTGCTTTGGATTGTGCTGGTGCTCGTCGTCGCCGGCGCGCTGGTTGCGGTCGGCGCTTCCGCGCGGAACTGCTCCGCTTATAACGCCACTGCGGTGTCCGCGGCGGCCACGCCAGTCACGGTACCCATGGCCACGGCGACGCCCGGCCCTGCGGAGTACCATAAGATCACGGCCGAGGAAGCCAAGGCCAGGATGGACAGCGGCGATCCCGTCGTCATCGTCGACGTGCGGACGCCGGCGGAATTCGCCGAAAGCCACATTCCCGGCGCGATCAACGTGCCCAATGAGGAGATCCTGGACCAGATGCCCGAAGCGTTGCCCGACAAGGGCGCGGAGCTTCTCATCTACTGCCGCTCCGGCCGCCGCAGCAGCGATGCGGCCCACAAGCTGGTGGCGATGGGCTACACAAAGGCGTACGATTTCGGCGGCATCATCGACTGGCCTTACGAAACCGAACAATAAGTTTTCCTGCGGGAAAGGGATGGACGCATGACTGGCGAATTCGCGGTGGCGGTCCACGCGCTGGTGTATTTGGACGCGCGCGCCGAGGTGGTGGACAGCGAGGCTCTGGCGAAGAACATCTGCACCAACCCGGCGCGCGTGCGCAAGGTGATGGCGAAGTTACGCCAGGCCGGGCTGGTGGATGCGCGGCCAGGCGCAGATGGCGGCTACCGCATCCTGCGGGAGGCGGGTAACGTCACGCTCCGGCAGGTGGCGGAAGCGCTGAACGAGCGTCCGGTCGTTGCCTCGTGGCGGTCCGGAGACCCGAAGATGCACTGCATGGTGGCTTCGGGCATGGCGCGGGCGATGGACGGCGTATATGAAACGCTGAACGAGACCTGTATGGAAAGCCTTTCGCGCATCGCTCTTTCGGATGTCGAAGCGAACCTCGCGCCCCGTGGCGCTTGTGCCCGGAATAATTCGTTGGGGTAGGGGGAAAAGGGATGCAGTCCATCCTGATCCGGAACGCGGACGCGATTGTGACCGTCGACGGCCATGACCGCGTCCTTCAGAACGCCAACCTGTATGCCGAAAATGGGGTCATCCGCATGATCGGCGACCGTGCGCCAAACGCTGACACGGTGATTGATGCCCGGGGTTCGTTTGTCTACCCGGGGCTTGTCAACACCCATCACCATCTGTATCAGACATTTACACGCAACATGCCTGCCGTACAGCGTATGGAGCTCTTTGACTGGCTGCGCACGCTGTACGAGATCTGGCGGCACATGGACGAGGAGTGGGTCTATTACGGCGCCATCACAGGCATTGGCGAACTGGTGAAGTACGGCTGTACGACGGTGATGGACCATCATTACGTGTTCCCCGGCGGCGCGCCGGGTTTTTTAGATAGAGAGTTTGACGCCGCAGGGGCGCTGGGCGTTCGGCTTGTCGCCGCCCGGGGCAGCATGTCCCGTGGTCAGTCCGACGGCGGGCTGCCACCGGACGATCTGGTGGAGAAGGTGGATGATATCCTCTCGGAGAGCGCTCGGCTGGTAGAGGCGCACGACGACCCTTCCGAATTTTCGATGAAGCGAGTGGTGCTGGCGCCCTGCTCGCCTTTCAGCGTGACCACGGATCTGCTCAAGGAAACCGCCGTGCTGGCCCGGCGTCTGGGTGTCCGGATGCACACCCATCTGTGCGAAACGATGGACGAACAGAACGATTGCCTGGAAAAAACGGGCATGCGCCCGCTTGAATACATGGCATCCTGCAGCTGGGTGGGCAGCGACGTGTGGTACGCCCACGGCATTCATTTCAGCGATGAAGAGCTGGACTTGATGGCCCAAACGCGAACCGGCGTCGCCCATTGTCCGGTGTCCAACATGAAACTGGCCTCCGGTGTATGCCGGGTTCCCGAATTGCTCCGGAGGGGCGTTCCGCTGGGTTTGGCGGTGGACGGCAGCGCTTCGAACGACGCATCGAACCTGATGGCGGAAATCCGCGCGGCTTACCTCATTCACCGGCTCACCTGGAGCGGCGGCGCGCCGGACGGGTACGAGTTTTTGAAGATGGCCACCCGTGGCGGCGCAGAGGTGCTGGGTCGCGGGGACATCGGCGCACTCGAGGTCGGCAAGGCGGCGGATTTTTTCCTCGTGGATGTGAACCGATTGGAGTGCGCCGGGGCGCGCCAGGACCCCAAGGCGTTTCTCGCCACGGTGGGCTACGCCGCTCCCGCGAAACTGGTATCGGTAGGCGGCCGAATCGTCGCCCGCGACGGAAGGCTTACCGGCGTGGACGAAGCGCGGCTCACGGAAAAAGCCAACGCCGCCGCGGCCCGGGTACTGGATAAGGCGGGCCTTTAGTCGCAACGGAAAACCCCCGCGATGCAAAGCGGCATCGCGGGGGTTTCGCGTTTTTGGATTAATTCTCCGGCTTGTACCGATCCTCCAGCCTGCTCATAAAAAGCGCCAGCGCCGCCCCCGCCACCAAAGCGACGAGGCATACGAGCCCGCCCGGACTCAGGTAGTTAAAGTCAAAGGGCACGATGATCAGCGTCGAGGCGAAAACGAACCCCAGGATACAGTGATAGAGCACCGCGTAGGCTTTTGAGAAGATATAGTTCATCAGCTTGGACAGCAGCACCACGCAGGCGCCCACACCCACGAGCAGCGGCAGCACGACCCCGAGATCCATTCCCTTGATGCCGTCGGCCATGGGCTTGTACAAATTCATGTACACCAGGAGATTCGAAGGGCTGAGTCCGGGCACGATTACGCCCAGACCGATAATGCCGCCCGCCATCAGCCAGGTGAGGAGGTTTTTGGGCATATCCACCGCTACGATGGATTCCAGTGCCATCAATAGCGCATAGGAAGCGGCGCAGGTAAGCGCCACCAGCGCGAGGTGCCAGGGCTTACGGCCCTTCTTCGCGGACTGCCGGAAGAGCGCGGGCAGCATGCCCACGATACAGCCGATGAAGAACCACAGTGTGTAGGTTTCCGCGTTTCCCAGCATATAGCTGACTACAAATGAAAACAGAAACATGCCGAAAACCCCGCCCAGCCCCACCGGCAGGAAGAACAGCACGTTCTCCTTGAACCCCTTGGAGAGATTGGAGAGGAACGCGATCAGCCGCTCATAGATGCCGAACACCGCCGCCAGCGCACCGCCGCTGACGCCGGGCAGTATGAAACCACTCCCGATGAAAATGCCCTTGACAAAGCGTAGAATCCAGTCGCCCCGTTTTTTTTCGTCCATTTCAAACCTCCGGATCAAGTTCCCGTTTCAGGTTTGCCGCGCGCCGCGGCGGCTACCCCACCGTGTTTTCCAAAACGCCGATTTTTTCTATGTCACAGCGCACCACGTCGCCGCGCTTCAAGAAGCGGGGCGGCTGCATGCCCATGCCCACGCCTGCGGGGGTGCCGGTAGCGATGATGGTGCCGGCCTTAAGCGTCATGCCGCCGGAGAGCTCCGCTATTATCGAGGGGATGTCGTGAATCATCTCGGAGGTGTTGGCGCTCTGCCGGATATCGCCGTTGACAAAGGAACGGATGCTTAGCGCCGGGGGGCGGTCGAACTCGTCTTCGGTCACGATGCAGGGCCCCATGGGGGTGAAGCCGTCCAGGCTCTTTCCAAAGTACCATTGTTTGTGTTTGCCCTGAAGGGTGCGGGCGCTTACGTCGTTGAGGATCGTATAGCCAAAAACGTACTCGTAGGCGGATTCCTTGCGGACATTGCGGGCGTCCCGGCCAATCACGACCGCCAGTTCCACCTCATAGTCCAGCTGTGTGTCCAGATCCGCATGGCTCTCAATGGGCCAGCCCGACGGCAGCGCCTGATTTACGCGCTTGGAAAAATAGACCGCCGCGTCCGCAGGCTCGAACACGGTTTTTTTGAACCGGGCGGATTCCTCCGCGTGGGCGCGGTAATTGAGCCCGAGGCAGATGATGTCCTGCGCGGGCTCGGGAATCGGCGCGAGCAATTCCACCGAAAAGAGAGAGAGCGCGCTCAACGAGCGGAGCGATTCCGGCTTCGCACCAGTACGGATCGCTTCCAGCATGGAACCGCAACCCTCGATGGGCCAAACGCGGTTGCCTTCCAGCCGCCCGACGCGCTCACGCCCATTGTGGAGAAAGGTGATCAATTTCAAATTACTCGCCTCCGTTCGCTGCGGTCAGTCGATTTCGTCCAACTGCTCCGGCGTGAGTACGGCAATGCCATTATGTTTGAGCAACGCCGCCGTGAGTCCGTCACCCGGGATCAACCTTCCTGAAAAGCTCCCATCGTAGATATACCCCGAGCCGCAGGACGGGCTGCGCGCCTTAAGCACCGCGTAGCGGCATCCGGCCAACTTTGCAAACGCCAGCGCGGCTTCGGCGCCACATGCGTATGGCTCCGTCACATCCAGCCCGGTCTTGTCGTATACGCGGCCATCGATAATTTCCCCGGGCGGCCGGGGCGTGGGAAGACCGCCATAAATCTCAGGGCACACAGGAATCAGCGTATGGCGGTCGAAAAGCGCCACAACGCGTTCATCCGCGATGCGTTCGCCGTCAAACCGGCACAGCGCGCCCAAAAGGCATGCGCTCACCAGGATGTTCATCCCGATACCTCCCCATATACTTTGCCATTGTACCGCAAAACGCGACGTGGCACAAGGGAAAAAGCGTACAGCGTTGGATTGGGTTGTGATATAATGAAAAAGCCGCAGAGGCGGTGAGAGGGGGATGCCCATGAACGAAACACTTCAAACGCTTTATCGCCGTAAATCCGTCCGCGTTTTTGAAGACAGGCCTGTTCCAGAGGATGTAAGGCAGACTATCCTGCGGGCGGCTTTCGAAGCGCCCACCGCGGGGAACCAGATGCTGTACACGATCCTTGACATTACCGATCCCGCGCTGAAGGCACGCCTGGCCGTCACCTGCGACCATCAGCACTTTATCGCCGCCGCGCCCATCGTTTTGATCTTTCTGGCGGACGCGAGGCGCTGGCCAAGGCTCTATGCCCTCGCGGGCGAGTCGCCCCGGCCCGCCGGCCCGGGGGACCTGATGCTGGCGGTGGCCGACGCATGCATCGCCGCCCAGAACGCGGTGGTGGCGGCGGAAAGCCTTGGACTCGGCAGCTGTTACATCGGCGACATTTTGGAAAACTGCGAGGAGCATCGCCGGATGCTGAATCTGCCTGCGCATCTGATGCCCGCCGCGATGCTGGTGATGGGATATCCTACTCAGTCCCAGAAAGACCGGGTCAAGCCGGCCCGGTTTGACAATAAGTACATCGTGTTTGAAAACCGCTTCCGCGACCTGACCGACGATGAGCTCAGAGAAATGTGGGTCAGTCAGGAGCGCGCGGAAGGCATGGCCAGCGCAAGGTCCTTTGAGGAATCCGTGCGTGCTTTCTGTACGCGCAAGTATATGAGCGACTTCAGCCGGGAGATGAGCCGCTCAGCTTCCGTGTACCTGCGGGACTTCGAGTTGCACCCAGAGTAAGGCGCGCCGCGTTTTCAACGATTTCGTCGCTTTACATCGAGGCGAAACCGTCGTATAATGATGGGCGCGGGCTGAAATGGTGGAATGGCAGACACCGGGGACTTAAAATCCCCTGCCGCGAGGCGTGCGGGTTCGAATCCCGCTTTCAGCACCAA